>NZ_JCAFRP010000001.1:0-936934 GCF_059368315.1 Stenotrophomonas sp. YJH_SMC_119
AACCAACTGTTCGGGCGGTTCAGGGAGAATCCGGCGTGGGGACCCAAGCTACTTCTCGGTCGCAAGACCTGGATCCACACGGTCGCCCACGCCGGGCTCTCGGCACCCAAGGTGCCAGATTGGCAAGAGATAAGATCCACGTCACGCGTGGATGCTTTTGCCGTTGAACTTGACTTCCAGTCCGCCTTGAGCGAGCCGAGCATCGCAGGGGAATCAGGGGCGGAGAGGCGCCGGTGTTTGAGCGCAGCGAGTTCGGCGCCGCCCCCTGATTCACCGAGAAGCGCAGGGTACCGGCGCGTAGCGACGGCTCGCGACCGGCGGAGCGTTTCTTTGGTTACTTTCTTTGCGCGCAAAGAAAGTGACACCCCTCCGCGGTCGCGGAAATGATCCTAGGCATCGCCTGGCGCCACCAATGCGTGCGCGCGCAAAACAAAAACGCCCGGCGCGAGGCCAGGCGTTCCTGCACTGCTTTACAAGTGAAAGCTCACGCCACCGTAGACGCCCGCAGCGCGGCGATGCGCTCTTCCAGCGGCGGATGGCTCATGAACAGCTTCTTCGCCGTCGAACCGGCAATACCGAAAGCGGCAATCTGGGTCGGCAGCGTGCTCTGGCCGTGGTTCAGCTGCAGCCGCTCCAACGCGGCGATCATCTTCTGGCGGCCGGCCAGCGAGGCACCGCCGGCGTCGGCGCGGAACTCGCGGTGGCGCGAGAACCACATCGAGATCATGGTGGCGAACAGGCCGAACACCATCTCCAGCACGAACACGATGATGTAATAGGCGAAGCCACGGCCGCCGCCTTCGCGGTTGCCCGACAGCGCGCTGTCGATGATGCCGCCGACCACGCGGGCCAGCACGATCACGAAGGTGTTCAGCACGCCCTGCAGCAGCGCCATGGTGATCATGTCACCGTTGGCGACGTGGGCGATCTCGTGGCCCAGCACCGCTTCGGCCTCGTCTTCGCTCATGTTGTGCAGCAGGCCGGTGGACACCGCCACCAGCGCGTTGTTGCGGTTGGCGCCAGTGGCGAAGGCGTTGATCTCCGGGCCTTCGTACACCGCTACTTCGGGCATGCCGATACCGGCCGCCTTGGCCTGGCGCTCGACGGTGGCCAGCAGCCAGCGCTCGGTCTGGTTGCGCGGCTCGGTGATCACCACCGCACCGGTGGAGCGCTTGGCCATCCACTTGGAGAGCAGCAGCGAGATGAAGGAGCCACCGAAGCCGAAGATCGCGGCCATGACCAGCAGGCCGCTCATCTGGCTTGGATTGACCCCGAGCAACGACATCACGATGCTGGCGAGAATCAGGACCGCGAAGTTGGTCGCCAGGAACAGGGCAATGCGGGTAAACATGGGAAAATCCGGCTCGGAAGGGGTCGATACCGGTCAATTTGCGGTGTGGTCAGCTTGAATTCAAGCGCCAACCTGACCGACGATTCAGCCAGCATGACCTCCCCTATTCCCTGCGGTCGTTTCGCGCCCTCGCCGACCGGCCTGCTCCATCCCGGATCCCTGCTCGCCGCCTTCGGCAGCTGGCTGCTCGCGCGACATAACGGCGGCCTGTGGCGGCTGCGCATCGAAGACGTCGATCCACCACGCACCGTGCCCGGCGCCGCCGAGTCACAGCTGCGGGCGCTGGCCGCGTTCGGCCTGGTCCACGATGGCCCGATCCTCTGGCAGAGCACCCGCGGCGAGGCCTACCAGGCCGCGCTGGACGTGCTGCTGGCCAGCGACCAGGCCTTTGTCTGCCACTGCAGCCGCAGCGACCTGGCCGCCAACGGCGGCATCCACCATCGTTGCGTCGCCCGGCAACTTCGACCGGACCCTGCCGTCCGCTTCCGCGTGCCACCGGGCAGCATCGTGCACTTCGACGATGGCCTGCGCGGCCCGCAGCAGCAGGACGTGCACGCCGAAGTCGGCGACTTCGTGCTGCGCCGCGCCGATGGCTGCTGGGCCTACCAGTTGGCGGTGGTGGTCGATGACGCCGCGCAAGGAGTGACCGAAGTGGTGCGCGGCGCCGACCTGCTCGACTCCACGGCGCGGCAGATCCTGCTGCAGCAGGCATTGGGGCTGGCGGTGCCGCGCTACTGGCACCTGCCGCTGCTGCTGGATGCGCCGGGCCACAAACTGTCCAAGTCGCTGGCGGCGCTGCCGGTGGACAGTTCGCACCCGCTGCCCGTGCTGCGCCAGCTCTGGAAGCTGCTCGGCCAGGCACCTGGGGCGCTGGAACCTGCGCACGACCTGGATACGCTGCTGGCCACCGCTCGGCAGGCCTTCGACCCGGCACGACTGCCGCGGACCGACATCCTGTTGCCAGCCGGCGCACTTTCCGCGCCGATGTTGCAGAATCCCCCTTCCCCCACCCGACACCCGGACAACACTCCATGACATCTCGCGTCGCACTGGTCACCGGCGGAACCGGCGGCATCGGCACCGCCATCTGCCAACGCCTGGCCGACCAGGGCCACCGGGTCGCCACCAACTACCGCGACGAGGCCAAGGCCCGCGCCTGGCAGCAGGCAATGACCGAACGCGGCTACAGCGTGTCGATCTTCCCGGGCGATGTCTCCGATCCAGGCAGCGCCGAAGCGCTGGTGCGCGCCGTCGAGGCCGAGCTGGGCCCGGTCGAGATCCTGGTCAACAACGCGGGCATCACCCGCGACACCACGTTCCATCGCATGCGCGCGGACCAGTGGCACGATGTGATCAACACCAACCTCAATTCGGTGTTCAACGTCACCCGCCCGGTCATCGAGGGCATGCGCCGCCGCGGCTGGGGCCGGGTCATCCAGATCAGTTCGATCAACGGCCTGAAGGGCCAGTACGGCCAGGCCAACTACGCGGCGGCCAAGGCCGGCATGCACGGCTTCACCATCTCGCTGGCACGCGAGAACGCCGGCTTCGGCATTACCGTCAACACCATTTCGCCCGGCTACGTCGCGACCGACATGGTGATGGCGGTGCCGGAAGAAGTGCGCGCCAAGATCGTCGCCGACATTCCCACCGGGCGCCTCGGCAAGCCGGAGGAAATCGCTTACGGGGTGTCCTTCCTGGTGGCGGAGGAAGCCTCGTGGATCACCGGCAGCAACCTGGACATCAATGGCGGCCACCATATGGGTTGGTAAGCCGCGCCGGCCTCGGCGGCGCACACCCGCCGCCCCTGCCGATGGTCATGCTGCGCAGCACGCAAACCCTTGTTGCGCAACATGATCCCCTGTGAAAGCCAAGCCTGGCGGGGGCTGAGGCGGTTGCAACGGCTGCTGCACTGCGCCATGCTTCGCATCTACTGTGACGAGTGACCGCTTCAATGGCTGCGACCCGCATCATCAAGAAGTATCCGAACCGCCGTCTCTACGACACCGAGATCTCCAGCTACATCACCATCGAGGACGTGCGCCAGCTGATCCTGGACGGTGAAGACTTCGAAGTCCGTGACGCCAAGAGCGGCGACGACCTCACCCGTTCGGTCCTGCTGCAGATCATCGCCGACCAGGAACAGGACGGCGAACCGATGCTGTCCACCCAGCTGCTGAGCCAGCTGATCCGCTTCTACGGCGATTCCCTGCAGGGCTTCATGGGCAACTACCTGGAGCGCAGCATGCAGGTCTTCCTCGACCAGCAGCAGCAGTTCCGCCAGCAGATGGGCAACCTGCTGGGCCAGACCCCGTGGGCGATGATGAACCAGCTGACCGAGCGCAACCTGGAGCTGTGGCAGGAATTCCAGCGCAGCATGGGCACCGGTTTCGGTGGTCCGCGACCGGGTGGCACCGGTACCGGCACCGGCAACAAGCCCAACGAACCCGGTACCGGCACCGGCGGCAAGACCCGCCGCTGAGCCGATGTACCGGCGGATACGAAAACGGCGCGCCCAATGGCGCGCCGCTTTGTTTTGTGCCCCGGGGGAGCATCAACGTTTCGCTTTGCACCCCGTGCATACGCGTTCGACCTTGTAGCCCTTCGCCTTCAGCTTCTCGACCACGCCGTCACCGCCCAGAAGGTGCAGCGTACCGACCACCACCAGCGTGCCACCCTGCCCGGCCTGCAGGTACGGCAGCAGCTTCGGTACCCACGCGTCGTTGCGCCCGGTGTTGATGCGCTGGTAAAGCTGTGGATACTGCTGGCGCATTTCCGCGGCCATCTTCGTCCACAACACGCGCTCATCGCCTCGCCGCCAGGCATCATGCAGCTGGCGCGCCTGCTCATCGCCCTTGCCCGCCTGATCCAGCGCCTCGGACAGCATCTGTCGCTGCTCCTGCACGGTCATGCCGTCGAGCATGCCGATCTGGGTATCGATGTCTTCCAACCCAGCGGTCCTGCGGCCGGTCTTCTGCGCGCGCTCCATGAAATGACGGTCCAGGCCCAACGCCGGGTCCAGGCCCATCTTCTGCATCTGCCCGACCGAAATGCTCAGGCCGACGAACCAGGGCTTCATGCCCTGCATCTGTGCCAACGGAAGCTTGTTCTCGGATGCGAACGCCTGCAGCTTCTGCCAGGTGGCCGCGTCGAGATCGCGCTTGAGCTCGCTGCCATCGGTGCGCACGGCAGCCTGCACCATGCGGCTGGCCAGCTGCGGCGACTGCATGTCCTCCGGTGACAGTTCGAACACGACCCGCTGCGAGGCCTCGAAGGCCTGCTCGACATCGGGCGACAGCGGGTAGTCCTGCGGTTTCAACAGGTGGAATGATCCAAGCAGGTATACGCGTGAATCACCCGGGCCGGTCACCTTCCACAGCAGCGGCACCGGCGGCTTGGCCGCCGCCGTGGCAGCGGCGTCGGTGGCCGGTGCATTGCGCGCCGGTGCCAGCGGTGCGATTGCAAACGCTGCCATCAGCAGCGTTGCACGGAACAGTCCCTTCAACGGCATCTCAGCCCTCTCCTTCAGACAGGTGGTAGGCCTTCTCGCCCGCTTCCATGCGCAGGTCCAGCCGGTTTTCCGGCGGCGCCAGCGGGCACGTGGCATAGGCGGTGAATGCACACGGGGGGTTGTAGGCATGATTGAAATCGATGCGTAGCGTGCCGTCGGCTGCCGGCGCATCGGTATCCAGGTAGCGCCCGGCCGGATAACTGCCGCGGCCACTGGTGCGGTCGGCAAAGATCAGGAACAGCGGCTGCCCGGTGGCTCCGATCGCCTCCAGCCGCCATGTGCGGCCGTCGCGTTCGAATTCGACCGCGCCCGCATTGGGCATCTCGGTGGTCAGGCCGGTGATGTCGACAATGGGCAGGGTCTTGCCCACCGGATGCGGGATGAAGCGTGCCTGCACCTGCCAGTCCGGGCCACCCGGCCAGTACTCCAGGCCGGCGAAATCACGGCGCGCCGGCGCATCGGCATGCTTGACCCGCAGCGCATCGCGCGGCCCGCGCCGGATGATGCTGAGCTGGCCCTTGCCACCGTCGAAGGCCAACAGGGTTGGCTGCGGATCCTTGTCGGTGTCGATGCGGATGCGGCCGCGCACCGGCTGGCCATCATGGCTGACATCCACACCGGCTTCGGGCGTGAACCACCACTGGCTGCCCTCGCGACGCAGCAGGCCCAGCTTGTCCGGGCCAACCGTCAGGCGGATGCCGTTGGTGGCACCACTGCCGACGAAGTGTGATTTGTTCTGCAGCCAGTGCAGGCCGACCAGGGCCGTCCAGCCATCGGGCCGGGTCAGGTCCTGGTAGCGGGCCACCCGCCATTGCTGCTGCGCGGCCGCATAGGCCGGATCTTCGGTAACCTTCGGCGCCGGCGGTGTTGCCGGACTGCACGCGGCCAACAGCAAGGCGGCCAGCAGGCCGCCCATTCCCCGATAACGCATCGATGCTCCCCTCAACGTCCGCGCAGGAACCAGCGGTCGATCTCCGCCAGCGAAAAACGGGCCCAGGTCGGCCGGCCGTGGTTGCACTGGCCAGACCGTTCGGTGATTTCCATGTCGCGCAGCAGCGCGTTCATTTCCGGCACGGTCAGGCGCCGGTTGGCACGCACCGCACCGTGACAGGCCATTGTCGACAGCAGTTCGTCACGTGCGCTGGCCACGCGGCGGCTCTGGCCGTGCTCGCGCAGGTCGGTCAGCACATCGCGCAGCAGCCCCTCCGGTTCGGCATGCGCCAACAGCGCTGGAATACTGCGCACGTGCAGCGATCCGGGACCGGCACGGGTCACCTCGAAGCCGAGCGCCGCCAACGTTTCGGCTTCACTTTCGGCGGTGTCGGCTTCGCGCTCGCCCACGGCGAGTGTGATCGGCACCAGCAGCGGCTGCGACTGCAGGCCGATACCATCGTGCGCGTTCTTCAGGCGCTCGTAGCCGATGCGCTCGTGCGCGGCATGCATGTCGACCACGATCAGGCCTTCTGCGTTCTCGGCCAGGATGTAGATGCCGTGCAGCTGCGCGATCGCGTAGCCCAGCGGCGGTACGCCGGCGTCGGCACTGGTCACCGGCAGTCCGTTCTCGGCCGGCATCGGCGGCAGCGCAGCACCGCGTTCGGCACCGGCCGGTGCGGCATACAGCGCGGCATAGGCCGCCGGTGCATCGGCCACCTGCAGTCCAAGGGGCTGCTGCGGGCGCCAGCCGGAAAAACCACCACCACCGCCACCCGAGCCGGCACCGGGCGCAGGTCCACGCGCCAGCCCGAAACCCGATGCGCCCGCGCTCGATGTCATCGGTGCAGCAGCGGCGTCCACCGGATGCACCGGACCCGCACCGATCTCCTGCGCCGACATGCCGGCGCGGGTATCAGCCAGCGCGTCCTTCAGCGTGCGGTAGACGAAATCGTGCACCAGCCGCGAATCACGGAAGCGAACCTCGTGCTTGGCCGGGTGCACGTTGACGTCAACGCGGGTCGGGTCGAGCTCGAGGAACAGCACATAGGCTGGCTGGCGGCCGTGGTACAGCACATCGCCGTAAGCCATCTTCACCGCATGGGCGACGCTGCGGTCGCGCACCGAACGGCCGTTGACGTACAGGTACTGCTGGTCGGCGCTGGCGCGCGAATAATGCGGCTGCGCGATCCAGCCGTGCAGGCGCAGGCCGGCACCACTGTGGTCGACGCGCACGGCCTGGTTGGCGAAATCCTCGCCCAGCGTTTCGGCCAGGCGCGCATCGGAATACAGATCGCCCGGCTTGTAGCGGCGCGAGGCCTTGCCGTTGTGCGACACCCGCAGCTCGACATCCGGCCGCGCCAGCGCCAGCGAACGCAACCATTCTTCGATATGGCCCAGCTCGGTGCGCTCGGCGCGCAGGAACTTGCGCCGCGCCGGTACGTTGTAGAACAGCTCGCGCACTTCCACCGTAGTGCCCGGCGCGTGCGCGCGCGGCGTCACTTCGCCGATCTTGCCGCCTTCGATCTGCAGCGCCGAACCGTGTTCGTCATGTGCGCGACGCGAGGACAGGGTGAAACGGCTGACCGAGGCGATCGACGGTAATGCTTCGCCACGGAAACCGAGCGTAGCCACCGATTCAAGATCGTCCAGATCGGCGATCTTGCTGGTGGCATGGCGCGAGACCGCCAGCGGCAGCTGTTCCGGCGCGATGCCACTGCCGTTGTCGCGGATGCGGATGAGGCGGACACCGCCCTCTTCAAGATCGATATCAACGCGGCTGGCACCGGCATCGATCGCGTTCTCGACCAGCTCCTTGACCACTGACGCAGGACGTTCGACCACTTCGCCGGCGGCGATCTGGTTGATCAGGATTTCCGGCAACGGCCGGATCGGGCGCGGTCCGGGCGCGCTCATGGGAGAGGATGGGCAGCAGACTTCATGGGTTGATGATAGCGGAGCCGCCCCGTGTAGAGTCGACTGTCAGTCGACTGCCCTCCGCCGGGCGGCGAAAACCCCGCGCTGCGCGCGTAGTCGACTGACAGTCGACGCTACAGAAAGCAGTAACCTGCCTTCGGCGGGTTACTTGCTGCCGCCGGCCATGGTCCCGGCAGCGTCGATCTCGGCCTGGGCACGGGCTGCGTACAGCGTGCCCGGCGGTGGCTGGCGGCTGAAGAAGGTGTGCACGCCATCGAGCACGGCGCCGGCGATCTTGCGCTGGTAGGCCGGGTCGATCAGACGGCGCTCTTCGTCCGGGTTGGAGATGAACGCGGTTTCCACCAGCATCGCCGGCATGTCCGAGGTGCGCAGCACGGCGAAGTTCGCACGTTCGATGTTCGGCTTGTGGTTGTTGCCGATCCGCTTCAGGCCGCCCAGCACGTGGCCGGCGGCATCTTCAGACGCCTTCATGTAACCGCTCTGGGCAAGGTCCAGCAGCACGTTGGCAAGCGTGCCTTCGGTCTGCTGCAGGCGCACGCCACCCACCAGGTCGGCCGCGTTTTCCTTGTCCGCCAGCCAGCGGGCGCGCTGCGAAGAGGCGCCCTTGGTCGACAGCACGTATACCGACGAACCAGTGGCCGAACGGTTTTCGGCCGCGTCGGCATGGATCGAAATGAAGATGTCGGCCTTGTTTGCACGTGCCTTCTGCGCACGCATCGGCAGCGGGATGAACACGTCGCTGTCGCGGGTCAGATAGGCCTTCAGGCCCGGCGTCGCGTTGACCTGGCGGGCCAGCTCACGCGCCACCGCCAGGGTGACATCCTTTTCGCGCTTGCCGGTCGGGCCGATCGCGCCGGGATCCTGGCCACCATGGCCGGGATCGATGGCGACCACCAGATGACGCATGCCGGCCTGCATGCGGATGCGCGAGGCATCGCTGGGCATGGCCGGGCGCGGCGGTTCCACCGGCGTCGGCGCCGGTGCAGGCACGGTAGCCGGCGGCGTGGTCACCACTGCGGCGGTGCGCTGGCCGGCCAGGATCGCGGCCGGCGAGGAAGAAGGTGAGCTGCTGGCCACGGTACCGGCCGCCGCAACCTGGGCCGGGGCGGTGGACGGCGCCGGGGTCGGCGTGGCCGGTGCGGCGGCAGTGGCACTGGCCTGCTGCCGCACCTGCGCGGTCAGCAGTGCGGTCGCACGTGCGGCATCGGAACGCGACTGTGCGCTTTCAGCCGGGGTCGGCGCGGGCGTGGCCACCGGTGCCTGCGGCTGCACCGCCGGCGTTACTGCAGGACGGCTGGCGGCCACGGCCGGGCCATCGCCCGGCCATTCGATCACCAGCTTTGATTCATTGCCCTCGCGCTGCATCTGCGGGCGGAACGGCGCCACCGATTCAGCGAGGTCGAAAACGACACGGAAGGTGCCCGGCACCGGCTGTCCGGTACGCACCGCCGTGACCACGCCCTGCGCAGCCGGCATCTTCAGGTTGCGTATGGCGCTGGAGTCAGGGAAGTCGACCACCAGACGGTTCGGACCGGCCAGAGAAAGCGTCTTGTAGCCGCCACTGCCGACCAGCGAGATCTCGGCACGGGTGCCGGTGGCGCCGGTATTCAGCAGGACCTGGCGGACTTCACCGGCCCACGCGCTGACGCTCGCCAGACCCAGTCCGACGGCGGCACAGATAGCGATGAGACGGTTCCCCAGGCGCATGGCTCAGGATTCAATCACCGCGCTGAACGGAATGCAACACCTTTTTCCTTAATAATCCGTAACCTGCCGGTCTTTGTTCTCGTCAGCCGACAGAAATGGCCTGCAAGTCGCCCCCTTGCGGAAGCCGCTTCAGCCACTCATGTCCGACGTCGCTGGCTCCGGTGAGACGGGCGCGACGCCCCTGCCCCTCGATCTCCAACGCCACCATCAGGTCGGTCGGCGGCAGCGCGCCAGCGCCGCGTTCCGGCCATTCCACCAGCCACAACACCGCGCTGCCCTCGTCCAGGCCCAGGAAATCGAGTTCGCCGGCCTGGCCGATCCGGTACAGGTCCAGGTGCCAGGCCTCGCCACCGCTGGCCAGCGGATAGCGCTCGACCAGGGTGTAAGTGGGGCTGCGGATCGCGCCCTGCACGCCCAGCGCGCGCAGCAGTGCGCGTGCGGTGGTGGATTTGCCGGCGCCCAGGTCGCCGCGCAGTTCGATCAGCGCCTGCGGCGGTCGGGTCGCCGCCAGCCATTGCCCGAGCAGTTCGGTGGCATCGCTGTCGGCAAGGAAGAATTCAGTCATGAAGAGCGTTCCGGGTTGGCCAGTTGCCGGAGCGGCACCAGCAGATCAGTGGGAAGCATGCCGCGCGCGCCGTCGGCGGCCGCAGCGTCGCCGGCGAGCGCGTGCAGCAGTGCGCCAGCGGCGGCAGCGTCGAAGGCGGCCAGGCCCTGCGCGCGCAGGCTGGCAATGATGCCGGTGAGCAGGTCGCCCATGCCCCCCACGGCCATGCCGGGGTTGCCTGCAGCAATCAGCCGTGGCACCTGCCCGGGCGCCGTCACGACGCTGCCCGCGCCCTTCAGCACCACCACGGCGTGGAATCGCTCGGCCAACGCCTGCGCACAGCGGTAGCGATCGGCCTGGATGTCAGTGGTACTGCAGTCGAGCAGACGCGCGGCCTCGCCCGGATGTGGCGTAAGGATCGCCTCCGGCAGCGCGCGCGGATCCTGCGCCAGCAGATTCAGTGCATCGGCATCAACCACCAGCGGTTTGTCGCTGTCCAGCACCTGCGCAAACATTGCGCGTGCCCATTCGTCCTGGCCCAGGCCGGGGCCGATCGCCACCACCCTGGCCTTGTCCAGCAACGCCGGCAGCACATCGCCATCTTCAAGCGCATGGGTCATCGCCTCGGGAAGCCGAGCCAGCAACGGGCCGACGTGATCGCGCCGGGTGGCCAGGCTCAACAGTCCCGCGCCGGCACGCAGTGCCGCTTCGGCCGCCATCGCGATGGCCCCGCCGCTGCCATGGTTGCCGCCGACGCACAGCACATGCCCGGATTCGCCCTTGTGGGTATTAGCACGACGCGGCGGCAGCAGTGCCGGCAAGCGAGCCTGGGTCCAGTGCTCTGCGGCGGGTGACACGCCCTGCCATGCGGCCGTGGGTAGCTGCAGCGGCGCCAACGCCTTCCGCCCGCAATGATCCAGCGCATCGCCGGTATACAGCCCGCGATGCGGCACGATGAACTGCAGGGTCAAAGCAGCCTTCACCGCCTCGCCCGGTACGGCGCCCTGGTCGGCATCGACGCCACTGGGGACGTCCAGCGCCAGAACCGGTGCCGTCTGCGCGTTGAGGGCGGCGATCAGCGCCTGCGCCGCGCCTTCCGGCGCGCGATCGAAGCCCAGACCGAACAGGGCATCAACCCAGATATCGGCCTCGGGCAGCGCGCCGTCGAAATCAGTGATGGTGCCGCCGTCGGACGTGAATTCCGATGCTGCACGCTGTGCCAGCGACGTCGCCGGTGGCTTGCCCGGCAAGGCGATCACCGCCACCGCGCGCCCGGCCTTCCGTGCGTGGCGGGCCAGCACCAGGCCGTCGCCGCCGTTGTTGCCTGCTCCGACCACCACGCCGATACGCTGCGCCTGCGGCCAATGCTGCAGCAGGCACTGCCAGGCGGCCTGGCCGGCCTGCGCCATCAGGCCCCAACCGCCCTCGGCGGCCAGCGCCGAGGCCTGCGCATCAAGCGCACGCGCGGCAGCGGAATCGAACAGATCGGCAAGGTTGGCCATGCGGGGATTTTATACTGGTGCACATGTCCCCCGTCCCCGCCCCTGTCGATCCGGCCCAGGCCGTGCAGCGCATCCGCGAACTGGCCCGTGCGCATGGCTTCCAGCGCTGCGGCATCGCCGGCATCGAGCTGGGCGAGGATGAGGCGCACCTGGCCGACTGGCTGGGCCAGGGCCTGTACGGCACGATGGACTGGATGGCGCGCCACGGCACCCTGCGCGCGCGCCCGGCCGAGCTGCTGCCCGGCACCGTACGGGTGATCTCGGTGGGCATGGACTACAGCCACAAGGACGACACCGAAGCCTGGGCAACCCTGGCCGACCCGGGCCGCGCCTACGTGGCCCGTTACGCCTTGGGCCGCGACTACCACAAGCTGATGCGCAACCGCCTGCAGAAGCTGGCCACGCAGATCAACGATGAAGTGGCACCGCTGGGTTACCGCGTGTTCGTCGATTCGGCCCCCGTGCTGGAACGCGCACTGGCGCGTAACGCCGGGCTCGGCTGGATCGGCAAGCACACCTGCCTGATCGACCGCCATGGCGGCTCCTGGTTCTTCATCGGCGAGATCTACATCGACATCCCGCTGCCGATCGATGCACCGGCCACAGCACACTGCGGCACCTGCACGCGCTGCATCGATATCTGCCCGACCCAGGCCATCACCGGCCCGCAGCGGCTGGACGCGCGGCGCTGTATTTCCTACCTGACCATCGAGCACGACGGTGCCATCCCCGAAGACATGCGGCCGTTGATCGGCAACCGCATCTACGGCTGTGACGACTGCCAGCTGGTCTGCCCCTGGAACAAGTTCGCCAAGCGTACCGACGAAGCCGATTTCCGCGCGCGCAACAACCTCGACACTGCCCGTCTGGACCAGCTGTTTGCCTGGGACGAAGCTGAATTCCTGCGCCGTACCGAAGGCAGCCCGATCCGGCGCAGCGGCCATGAACGCTGGCTGCGCAACATCGCCGTGGCACTGGGCAATGCACCGTCCTCGGCCGAAGCGTTGGCCGCGTTGCATACCCGCGTCGATGATCCCTCGCCGCTGGTGCGTGAACACGTGCAGTGGGCGCTGGGCCAGCACACGGTGCGCTGACGTGCGATCCTGAGCCCCCGTTCCGCCCGCAGCACGCCGTTCCCATGCAGCCACGCAACAACGACATCCTCACCCCCAGCCAGCTCAACACCCTGGCCCGCGACCTGCTGGAAGGCAGCTTCCCGGCGATCTGGGTCGAGGCCGAACTGGGCAGCGTGGCGCGTCCCGCCTCCGGGCATCTGTATTTCACCCTGAAGGATGCGCGTGCGCAGCTGCGCGCGGCAATGTTCCGGATGAAGGCGCAGTACCTGAAGTTCGTGCCGCGCGAAGGCATGCGCGTGCTGGTGCGCGGCAAGGTGACCCTGTACGACGCCCGTGGCGAGTACCAGATGGTGCTGGACCACATGGAGGAAGCCGGCGAAGGCGCGCTGCGCCGCGCGTTCGAAGAGCTGAAGGCACGCCTGGAGGCCGAAGGCCTGTTCGACCCGGCACGCAAACGGCCGCTGCCGGCGCACGTGCAGCGCCTGGCGGTGATCACCTCGCCCACCGGCGCCGCCGTGCGCGACGTGCTGAGCGTGCTCGGCCGCCGCTTCCCGCTGCTGGAGGTCGACCTGCTGCCGACCCTGGTGCAGGGCAGCAGCGCCGCTGCACAGATCACCCGGCTGTTGCAGGCTGCCGACGCCAGTGGCCGCTATGACGTGATCCTGTTGACCCGCGGCGGCGGCTCGCTGGAAGACCTGTGGGCGTTCAATGACGAAGCCCTGGCCCGTGCGATCGCCGCCAGCCGCACGCCGGTGGTATCGGCGGTGGGCCATGAAACCGACTTCAGCCTCAGCGACTTCGCCGCCGACCTGCGCGCACCGACGCCATCGGTGGCGGCCGAACTGCTGGTCCCGGACCAGCGCGAACTGGCCCTGCGCCTGCGCCGTACGGCCGCGCGCATGGTGCAGCTGCAACGGCATGCGATGCAGCAGGCGATGCAGCGTGCCGACCGCGCCCTGCTGCGCCTGAACGCACAGAGCCCGCAGGCGCGGCTGGACCTGTTGCGCCGCCGCCAGCTCGATCTGGGCCGGCGCCTGCATGCGGTCTTCAACCAGCAGCAGGAGCGCCGTGCCGCACGCCTGCGCCATGCGGCCGCGGTACTGCGCGGGCACCATCCGCAACGCCAGCTCGACGCGATGCAGCGCCGCCTCGCCGCCCTGCGCGGGCGGCCGCAGGCAGCGATGCAGCGTCTGCTGGAGCGCGATGCACTGCGACTGCGCGGACTGGCGCGTTCACTGGAAGCGGTCAGCCCGTTGGCCACCGTGGCCCGTGGCTACAGCATCCTGACCCGCACTGACGATGGCACGCTGGTACGAAAGGTCGACCAGGTGCAGCCAGGTGACGCGCTGCAGGCCCGCGTTGGCGACGGCGTGATCGACGTGCAGGTCAAGTAAAGGGGGGGGCGGCAGGGCTGCGCCCTGCACCTGCAGAGGCTTCAAGCAACGGCCGAAGCAACAGCCAAAGCGGCTCTGGATTGCTGATGGTTTGGCGGGGCGGTGTGGCTGTGCAGGACACGCCGTAAACCCATCCCTGGGGGCTCGATGGCGCCATCCATGGCGCCAACGGTCCTGCACAGCCACACCGCCCCACCCTCGACAGTTTCCCGATGACGGTCGGTAGATCCACGCCATGCGTGGATGAATCTCTGTCAGATATCGAATCAATTCGGGGTCAGATCCGTTTTCCGTAGGAAAACGGATCTGACCCCACGCCATTCCGACAGATCGCGAGAATCTGTCGAAGGCGGGGTGGGTCCGGTTGCGGGAGTGTCCGCGGCATGGATGCCGCGGCCAAGCCTACACGGACGTACTTGCGGCGCCTCCCGCAACCGGACCCACCCCGCCATCCCACGGAATGCACGCTGTTGCTGTTGCTGCTGCCGGCCAGCGGCCGGCACTACCGCGGGTGCAGGGCTGCAAGCCCTGCCGCCCCCCTTACTTTGCCTGCTCGCAGAATTTCTGCCGGTACTCGAGCGCCTTCGGCATCAGCGCCTGCAGGTTCTGGATGCGGGTGCCCGGGTTCGGGTGGGTGGAGGCAAACTCCGGTGGCGACTGGCCGCCGCTGGCCTGGCCCATGCGCTGCCACAGCGGCACCGCCTCGCGGGGATCGAAGCACGCCGCTGCGGCCAGCATCAGCCCCACTTCATCCGCCTGTGTCTCGTGGCTGCGCGCATACGGCAGCAGATACCCATAGCCCATCGCCGACATCATCATCTGTTGCTGCTGCGCATCCATGCCGCTGGCGGCGCCGGCCACCTGCCCGATCTGGGTCAGCTTCTGCTGGGCCATGCGCTGTGCACCATGGCGCAGCAGCGCATGGGCGATCTCATGCCCCATCACCACCGCCATCGCATCGCGGGTGCGTGCTACCGGCACCAACCCGGTGTAGACCGCCATCTTGCCGCCCGGCAGGCAGAACGCATTGGCCTGGTCGGACGGAATCACATTCACTTCCCACTGGAAATCCCGCGCGAAATGCGCCGGCTGCACGCCGTGCTCCTGGGCCAGCGCGGTCTCCACCACATCGACCTTGGCAATCAGGCGCTGGGCGATATCGCGCACGTCGCGCGCGATCGGTGCATTGGGGTCCATCGGCCGTTCCTGCGACAGGATCTGCTGGTAGGCCTGCAGCCCCAGCGCGGTTTCCTGGCGCGCGTCCAGGCTGCTGTCGATCATCACCTTCTCGCCGGTGTACGGATCGACCGTGCGGTTGGAGAACCAGTAGAACAGCGCATAGCCGGCGGCCAGCAGCAGCACCCACCAGCGGATGTTGCCGAACAGGCCACGCCGCTGTGGGCCTTGCGACGAGCGGGAGAAGGGATCGTTGCGCATCGGGGGACTTCCTGCTGGCCCCGCCGGCTGGCGGGCACGGCGCAATCTTAGTGCGCCGCTGCCCGCAGCGGGTGAAGCCGGGTGCCGCTCAGATGCCGCGCACCAGGCGGAAGCCGATGCGGGCGTTGGTGGTATCCGAATCCTGGGATTGCCGCCAGGCCGCGCGGGTCTGCTCGGGGGCATTGGCCCAGTTGCCACCGCGGATCACCCGCGACCGGCAGCCCGGGTTGAACCAGGCGACGCCATCGGACGGTGCGCGGCGGTAGCTGGCATGCCAGCAGTCGGCCACCCATTCGCTGAGGTTGCCGCCCATGTCGTGCAGACCGAAGGCATTGGCCTGGAAGCTGGCCACCGGCGCCGGCCCCCACCAGCCATCGCCGTACCCGATAAACGCGTTGTGCCAGTGCCGTCCCGAAGGCGAAACGTCCTTGCTGCCGGTGAAGTTGCCGCTGCCTGGCGGCGGCACGCCGGCATCGCCCCACGGATAGCGGCCACTGCTGCCAGCGCGCAGCGCGTACTCGAACTCGGCTTCGCTGGGCAGCCGGTAGCTGCGGCCAGTCTGCTCGGACAGCCACGCTGCATAATTCTCGGCATCACGCACACTGACGTGCATCACCGGCGAGTTGCCCAGCGCGCGACCGCCGTCGTAGTCGGAACGCCAGTCCACGCCGCTGCGGCGGATGAAATTGCCGCTGCGTTCGTCGTAGACCACCGAATGGCCACGCCGGGTCGCGCGCGGGCGCGCATTGGAGGCTTTCACGTAGCGCTCGAAATCGCTGACGGTGATCTCGGTGATCGCCATGGCAAAGCCGCGATCGAAGCGCACGTAGTGCGACGGACGCTCGGCATCACTCGAGCCCGGCTCGGCATCGCCTGCACCCATCTGGAAGCCACCGTGGGGCACCACCACCATCTGCGGTCCGCGCCCCCCATCGCGCATCGCATCACTGAACACCTGTCCCGGCCGGAAGCTCCCGTAATGGGTGGCCAGGTCGATGCGCTCGCGAAGCTGTCCCACCACTGCATCACCCGGCAGAGCGATGCGAAGCGCCTCGGCCAGCTTCTCGCGCGCCGGCTTCAGGCCTTGTGGCGTGGCAAGGTCACGCAGTCCGTCATCACGCAGCTGCAGCAGCGTGGCGGCGCGGATCTGCTCGATGCGTTCGAAGGCATCGGCGATCGTCGGTGACGAATCGCGCACTTTGCTGGCTTCGGCCAGCCAGGTACCCGCACTGGCAAAATCGCGCGCCCGAGCAGCCTGTTCGGCACGGCGGATCAACCCGCTCTCGGCTGCGGCCAGGCCCTGCCGTGCGCGGCTGTTGTCTTCATCCAGCGCCAGCGCTTCACGGAAGTTGCCGATGGCACCGTCGCCATCCTCACCGATACGGTCCGAGCGCAGGTCCTCCTCGCCAGCACGGTTGTAGGCCACCACCCGTTGCGCCAGCTCCGCCCGCGCCTGCAGCGCACGCACCTGCTCGTCCTTCGGCGACAGGGTCAGCAACACCAGTGCCTGGCGGCTGGCCTCGGCCAGCGCCTCGCGCTGCTTCAGCGGCCGCACCAGCAGGGCATCGGCCAGCTGCTGCAGTCGCTGGCGGGCACGCTGCAGGCCCAGCCGGGCCTGGCGGTCATCCGGGTCTTCTTCCTGCACCGCCAGCCACAGCGGAATGGCGGCATCCGCATCTTCATAGAGCCGGCCTTCAGCGAACGCCTGCTCGGCGGCGCGCCGCAACTGGGCAAGGCTGCGGCCCTGGCGGTCCACCCGTGGCGGCGTCCACTGCTGTACGTCCTCGGCGGCATCTTCACCGGCGATGGTCACGCTGCCCTGCCCGGCCTGCGAACTGGCATTGGCGCCGGTGTCGGCGCCCTCGGCCGCGCGCGCCTCTTCGCTGGCGGCCCGTTCCGCCGGCGCGGACGGCGACGGCGTGCAGCCGGCCAGGGCCACGGCCAGGGCGGTGCACAACACGGGCGACAACGGAAAACGCAAGCAGAGCCTCCTTCGGCACAGACGCGGACCGACGTTAGGCTATTCTCCCCTGCCTGAGCAAACCCGAGTAGTAGGCCCTGACCCGTGGCAACCTGGATCACCACCCCCGCCGAGCTGGATGCGTACTTCCAGCAGCGCCCGACCCGCATCGGCCTGGACACCGAATTCATCCGTGAACGCACCTTCTGGCCGCAGCTGGCCCTGGTGCAGATGGCGGTCGGGCAGGACATCCTGCTCATCGACCCGCTGATTCCCGGCATGACCGAGGCGCTTGCGCATTGGCTGGCCGATGAATCCATCACCAAGGTAATGCACAGCGCCAGCGAAGACCTGGTTGCCTTCAAGTGGGCCTGCGGCGTGCTGCCGCGACCGCTGTTCGACACCCAGATCGGGGCGTCGCTGGCCGGCATCGGCGGCGGCATGGGCTACCAGAAGCTGGTGGCGGAGATCACCGGAGTGGCGCTGGCCAAGGGCGAGACCCGCTCGGACTGGATGCGCCGCCCGCTGTCCGAGTCGCAGCTGCAGTACGCCGCCGACGATGTCGAGCACCTGTTCGCACTGCACGACGCCATTGATGCCAGGCTGCAGGCGCTGGGCCGCCAGCAGTGGTTGCACGACGATGGCGAGCGCCTGCTGGCCAGCGTCGCCAACGATGAAGATCGCTGGCCGCACCTGGCGATGCGCTCGGCACAGTTCCTCGATGCCTCCGCGCAGCACCGCCTGTTGCGCCTGCTGCGCTGGCGTGATGTGCAGGCACGCAGCAGCGACCGCCCGCGAAGCTGGATCCTGGACAACGAACTGGCCGCCACTCTGGCGCGCACGCCTCCGGCCGACGAGGCAGCGCTGGGCAAGCTGTTCGAGCAATTCCCAAAGGCACCGCGCAAACTGGCCGGCGCCGTGTGGCAGGCGCTGTCCACGCCGCTGGCCGACGAAGCCGACGCGCCGCTGGCGCTGCCGGCCAACGACAGCAACAAGCAGGCGCTGAAGAAACTGCAGGATGCCGTGGCCGAACGCAGCCGCGAACTGGGACTGCCAGATGGCATCCTTGCCTCGCGCAAGCACCTGGAAAGCTATCTGGAACGTCGCCAGTGGCCCGCCGCACTGGCCGGCTGGCGCCAGCAGGAACTGGAGTCGCGCCTGCAGGCGCTGCTGCCGGGGAACTAGCAACCCGCATCGGCCGCCTCACGGGGCGGCCCTGCCAATGCTCGACAAGGACATTGCTGCGTGCCTGCATGGCCCTCTTCCTGCATGTCACGATGGATGATCGGCTCGCTGCTGCTGGCCAGCAGCACCCCTGCATGGATCGCAGCAGCCAGCTCAACGCCTACGCGGCATTGACGGGCGGGCTGGATCTGGCCCGTTCGGTTCACTACCTCGCGCTTTCGGCACGCCTGATCGAACAGGCCCCCGCTGCCAGCGAGCAGGACAAGCTCGAACCCTGGCTGCATCCGCACGCCTGATGCACGGCTATTTCCCGGAATCGAGGCGTAGAGACAGGGCCAGGGCACACTCGCCTACCGGCCCGAGCTGCTGCTTGCCTTTCCGCTGCACATGGACGATCCCAACGCGAACGCCTGTTCCGGGTGACGGGATTCACCTTCAAGCCTCCTGCTGAATGCCACCGGCACGGCAGCCGCATGTCCTACTTGCCGCCTCTAACGACCGCGCTTCTAATGTCCAGCCTCGTACTCGCCGGATTGCAGCAATGACAAACGGATTTGCAAAAGACGGGCTTTCCCCCGAAGACCTTGCCTGGCGCGTGCAGGCGCGCACTGCGCTGCAGGAACGGCGCTATGCCGAACTGGATGCGTTGCTTGCTCCACATGAGCTGGCCTGGCTGCAGGGAGAGAATGCGCTGCCCGGCATCCGCTGGCGGCTGCGCAACCTGCACGACGCTACGGTGACGCTGGAAGCCCGCCTGCAACAGGCCCAGCAGTGGGCCTCGGCCGCCCCCGGCAGCTACTACGCCTGGCTTTGCCTGGGCGCCTGCTGGCAGGACGCTGCCGGCGAACTGCGCAGCGCCGATGTTGCCGCACTGGTCGAAGACAGCCAGTGGCTGGCGGCGCAGCTGGCCCGCGACCATGCCGTGCACGCCTACCTGCAGGCGATGCCGCTGTCGCCACGACCTGCGTTGGCGCTGGATGGCATCAAGCGCATCACCAGCTACCTGCGCGAACCGAACTGGCTGCGTGCGCTGCAGGCCGGGGAACCCGCCGCATCCGATGACGCCACGCTGGCCGAGCACTACCCTCAAGCCTGGCCAAAGGCATTGCAGCTGCTGTCGCGCTTCGGCACGCCGTTGCAGACGCTGCCGGATACGCTGCCCCCGTTGCTGCGCGAGCGCAGCCAGGACGATTTCGACGCACCACTGGCGTACTGGATGCGCCTGGTGCTGGAGCAGCGCCCGGACGATCTGGCCACGCTGGAAGACACCCTGTACTTCCTGTACCCGCGCTGGGGCGGCAGCCATGAGGCGATGGAGAACTTCATCGAGGGTGGCTGGTGCCGTGGCCTGGAACTGGCGCAGAGCAACGCGCTGCGGTGGCACAAGGAGCAGGACTGGATGGGCGATCTGCCCCACCGTGAGGATGCTGAGGCCGTGGCCGCGCACGAGCGCGCCTACACGCAGATCCTCGACTGGCACCTGGACCGCCACCTGCGCGCGCAGGTGCTGGCCCAGCGCGCCGGGCTGCGCTACCGGCTTGGCCGCGTTGAAGACAGCGAAGGCGTCGTGCAGTGGGATCCGGACCACATGCAGGCGGTGCTTGAAGATCTGCAGCAGGCATGGACCTTGGACCGCGATGTGGTCCTGCATGAGGGGCTCAGCAACCTGGAGGCCTGCACCTGGTTCGCCCATGTCGACGGTGCCGAAGCACTGTTCGCACAGGTGGTGGACTATGCCGCGCGCGAAGGCGATTCGGCGATCGGCCTGCTCTGGGCCGCCACCGCCATCGAGCATGGCCTGCTCGGCCAGGCCAGCGACCCGACACGCGCCAGTGTCCTGCTGCAGCGCGCGTTGAAGCTTGCGCAGCAGGACGACACCTCGGCGGTGACGTTCGCCGCCAATCTGTTCTGTGATGTTTCGCAAGCCGCAGGCCTGTCGCTGCTGCAGCGCATGGCGGACGATGGCGACGCCGGCGCGATGTCGGCGCTGTGCGACCTGTACAAGGGCCGCCTCGGTGGCCGCGACCAACCGCAGTTCGCCGATGTGGAAAAGGCCGCCTACTGGCAGGAGCGTGCGGTGGAAGGCGGCGACCTGATCGCCACCTACAACCTGGCCGTACGCCTCGTCGCCGCAGGCGGCGCGGAGAATGAAGCGCGTGCGCGCGAGCTGTACCTGCGCTGCCTGGATGAGGCCGAGGCCGGCGAGCGCGTGTGGGGCCCAACCTGCCGCAACCTGGCCTGCCTGGCATTCGATGGCCGGAACGACGCGCACAAGCGCGAAGCGGTCGAACGCGCCTTGATTCCACTGTGGTGGCGCGGCGACGACGACGACAAGCTGTGGGCTGCCGGCTATCTGGCCGACATCTACCACTTCGGTAACGGCGTCCCGGCCAATGCATTCCTCGCTCTGACCTGGCTGCAGCGTGCCAGCGAGATCGATCCGGAGTATGTGGACGTGGTACGCATGGCACCGCTGATCAACGGCGAAGGCCGCTGGTTCGGTGCCAGCCGCGCACGCAAGCAGCAGGAACAGGACCGGCAGCAGGTGGACAGCGCCACTTGGGCCCTGACCTTCGGCCAGCGCAGCCAGGACAGCAACCTCACTGCAGTCTGAAGCAACGAAAAGGGCGGCCCGGATCACCGGGCCGCCCTTTGCATTCCAGCAGTGCGATGGCGGGATGCCCCGCCATCGCGACAGCGCATTACCAGTTCATGTTCAGCGAGACACCGACGGTACGCGGTTCGTTGTAGACCGCGGCCATGTAGTTCTCGATCACGCCCTTGAGGTTCTTCTCATTGGTGATGTTGCGCGCGAACAGCGCCACTTCGTAGGCACCGTAGTTGCCCGAGTAGCCGATCTTCAGGCCACCCTCGAAGTCACCCTTGGAGTTGAACTCCTTGCTGTCGTACAGCACGAAGCTGGTGTAACCCTGCTTGTTCCAGTCGGTGGACACGAACATGGTGCCCGCGTCGCTGACCGGGAAGTCGTAGCGGGCGGCTAGGTTGACGTTGTACTTCGGCGCGTTCGGCAGCGGGTTGCCGTCGATCTGGGCGAAGGTGTTGGCACCGACCTTGATGGTCGGGTCACCGACGGTGCAGACCACCTGGCCGTTGAGGCCGCAGACCTGCGCATACACGCGCTTGTCCTTGATCTCGCTGTGCAGCAGGCTCAGGCCGGCGCTCAGGGTCAGGTTCGGGATCGGGCGCAGCTCCATGTCCGCTTCGAAACCGTAGGCCTTGGCCTTGTCGGCATTGAACAGCACGCCATTGCCGTCCGAATCGTTGCCGTTGAGCTGGATGTCGTTGACGGTGTAGGTGAACGCGGTAGCGTTCAGGCGCAGGCGGTTGTCCCACAGGCTGCTCTTCACACCCGCTTCCCAGGACAGGATGGTCTCGGAATCGGCGGTGGTGAAATCGGCGTTGAACACCGCCGAACGCCCCTGGATGGTCGGGCCGCGGAAGCCACGCGCGACCTTGGCGTAGACGCTCACGTCCGGCGTGATCTGATACATCGCGCTCAGATCCCAGCTCGGGGTGGTGTCGGACATCCTGACGTCGGTGCGGCCCTTGTAGGTGACCACGCCAGCGGCAGTGTCAGCGGTCTTCAGCAGGCGGGTGTGCTTTTCGTCCTTGGTCTGGCGCAGGCCGGCGGTGACAGTGAACTTGTCGGTGAAGGCGTAGCTCAGCTGGCCGAAACCGGCCCACGAGGTGTTCTTGTTGCGCAGGCGCACCCAGTTGTTCGGATTGCGGGCCGCGCCCTGCAGGAACCACGCGCGCTGGTAGAAGTCGGTGGTGTCGCTGCCGTTGAAGTAGAACGCACCGGCCTGCCACTGCAGGGCGCTGTCATCATGGCTGGCCAGGCGGAATTCCTGGGTCCACTGGTCCAGGTCACGGATGCGGCCCATCGACTGGCCGTAGCCGTTCGGCACGCCGTTGACCGGGAAGTTCACCGCGGCGCCGCCGTCGGTGTCGCCGCGGCTGTAGCCGGAGGTGGTTTCGTAGGCGGTGATCGAGGTGAAGTCGATCGCGCCGAAGTCATAACGCGCCTTCACCGAACCGCCGTAGGTCTTGTAGGCCTGCGGGTTGTTGTCGGCTTCGTCGTAGGCGACCTTGTCACGCGGCACGTCGGTCTTGTTCGAGCCCTTGGTCAGCGCACCGCGCAGGAACAGGGTCGAGGTGCCCTCGTAATCACGGGCGTGGGCCGAGGCCAGGATCGAGAACTGGTCGCTCGGGGTCAGCAGCAGCTGCGCGCGTACGTTGCGGTCATCGAAGCCGCCCATGGCGTTCTTCTTTGGGCTGACCGTGCCGTCGGCGCTCGGGCCGCGGTAGGTGTTGTCGACGTAGTCGTCGCGGTGCTGGTACAGGGCCGACACGCGGAACGAGGCGATGTCGTTGATCGGGCCGCCGAAGCCGCCGTCGATCGACACGCTGTTATAGGTCGCATAGCTGGCACTGACGCGGCCGGTGTAATCCTGGGTCGGCTTCAGGGTGTCGAACTTGACGATGCCGGCGGTGGTGTTGCGGCCGAACAGCGAACCCTGCGGGCCGCGCAGCACTTCCACCTGGTCGACGTCATAGACCGGGTTGGACTTCAGCACCACGTGCTCCAGCACCACGTCGTCCTGGATGATCGACACCGGCTGCGAGGCACCCAGGTAGAAGTCGATGTTGCCCAGGCCACGGATGTAGAAGCGCGGGAAGATGCGGCCGGTGGTGGTTTCCGCATACAGGCTCGGCACGCGGCCGGACAGCGCCAGCAGGGTGTCATCGCCGCCGGCGGTGAAGTCGCGCATGCGCTCGCCCTGCACCACGCCCACCGAGACCGGCACTTCCTGCAGGTTCTGCTCGCGGTGTTCGGCGGTCACGGTGATCGTGTCCAGCCCGGTCGGGGTCGGCGCGCTGTCCTGCGCGGCGGCACCGAAGCTGCCGACCAGAGCCAGGCCGGCACAGGCCAGGGCCAGCGGATGGCGGCGGAAGGAAACGAAGGAAGACGACATACCCGACAGGCGGCGGGAATCGGAATGGGAGGGCATGAAATGCTCTGAGGAGGCGTCCGTGCGGCCTGCGCGAGCCGGGCGGCAAAAGGGAGGAGAACTGCGCAAGCCGCCATTATCCCCCAAATTGTTACGATTTCGTTGCGCGACCTCCAAGCCCGGCGAAACCAGCGGTTTCGGCACAGTCGCCGGGCATTCCGCACGCCCTGAAGGCTTGACTCAGGGCAGCGGCCCCAACGCCACATCGACCATCGCCAGCAGTCGCTCGCGGCTGATGCCGTCACGCGCCTGCACCGAGATGCCATGCAGCACCGTGGCGAAGTGGTCACCCAGCGCCTGCACCGCCGCGTCGTCGGCCAGCTCACCCTCGGCCTGCGCCTGCTGCAGCCGCGCGATGATCGCCGCCGTGCGCTGGCGACGATGGCTGGCCAGCCAGTCCCGCACGCCCTCGCCATCAGGCGAAACGCTGCTGGCCGAGGACACCACCAGGCAGCCATGCGGACGCCCACGGCGGGTGTAGGTCAGCACCGCCTCGCGCAGCATGGACCCGATCGCCTCGCGCAGCGTGGCCTGCTCCAGCGCGCGCGGCGCGAAACCACCCTCGCCCTCTTCGTACAGCGCAACGGCTTCGCGGAACAGCTGCTCCTTGCTGCCGAACGCGGCGTAGATGCGTGCAGAGGCAATGCCCAGCGTTTCGACCAGTGCCGACATCGACGTGCCTTCGTAGCCGTGCTGCCAGAACAGCAGCATCGCCTTGCGCAACGCCTGGTCCCTGTCGAATTCGCGCGGTCGCCCTGCCATCTGCCTGCCTGCTCCAGTGAGGCGCGCAGTGTAACGCGGGTGTTGACCATCGCGAGGGTCGCGCCTATTCTTTGTCGACCGACAAATAATTGGAGCAACACATGCAGACCCTCAAGGGCCCCAGCCTGCACCTGGCGCAGTTCGCCGGCGACCAGGCCCCGTTCAACTCACTTGCCAGCATTGCCGAGTGGGCCGCTGGCCACGGTTTCAAGGCACTGCAGATCCCGGCCTGGGATGCACGCCTGTTCGACCTGGCCACCGCTGCCGACAGCCAGGACTACTGCGACGACATCCGCGGCACCCTGGCTGAGCACGGCCTGCAGGTCAGCGAGCTCACCACCCACATCCTCGGCCAGCTGGTGGCCGTGCATCCGGCCTACGATGAACTCTGCGATGGCTTCGCGCCGGAAGCACTGCGCGGCAACCCGAAGGCGCGCAGCGAATGGGCGCAGCAGCAACTGCACCTGGCCGCCCGTGCCTCCCGCCGGCTGGGCCTGCAGGACATGGGCACCTTCTCCGGCTCCTTCGCCTGGCCGTATCTGTTCCCGTTCCCGCAGCGCCCGCCGGGCCTGATCGATGCCGCCTTCGACGAACTCGCGCGCCGCTGGCGGCCGATCCTCGATACCTGCGAGGACAACGGCATCAACCTCTGTTACGAGATCCATCCCAGCGAAGACCTGCATGACGGCACCAGCTTCGAGCGATTCTTCGAGCGAGTCGGCCAGCACCAGCGCTGCCGCATCCTGTTCGATCCCAGCCACTTCGTGCTGCAGCAGCTGGACTACCTGGAGTACCTGGACATCTATCACCCGCTGATCCGCATGTTCCATGTCAAGGATGCGGAGTTCCGTCCCAGCGGCCGCCAGGGCATCTATGGCGGCTACGCCGACTGGACCGAACGGGCCGGTCGCTTCCGCTCGCTGGGCGATGGCCAGGTCGACTTCAAGTCGATCTTCTCCAAGCTGGCCCAGTACGACTACCAGGGGTGGGCGACGCTGGAGTGGGAGTGCTGCCTGAAGGACCAGGAAGCCGGTGCACGCGAAGGCGCTGCATTCATCCGCGACCACATCATTCCGGTCACCGACAAGATCTTCGACGACTTCGCCGGTGCTCCGATCAGCACCGCGCAGATGCAGCACATGCTCGGCATCGCCTGAGCCCCCACGGAGCACTCCCCCATGACCCCTTCCCTTCCCGCTGGCGCTGCCGGCGACGACGCCCTGCGCCACCACTACCTGCGCATCGATGGCCAGCGCGTGCATTGCGTCTCCGCCGGCCACGGCGAACCGGTGCTGTTGATTCCCGGCTGGCCGCAGACCTGGTATGCCTGGCGCCATGTGCTGCACGCCCTGGCCCAGGCCGGTTTCGAAGCCATCGCGGTTGATCCGCCGGGCATCGGCGAATCTGACCGCCCTGCCCACGGCTACGACACCGGCAGTGCCGCCGCCGTCCTGCACCAGACCATGCGGGCGCTGGGCCACGAGCGCTACCAGGTGGTCGGCCATGACATCGGCATGTGGATCGCCTATGCACTGGCCAGCGACCAGCCGCAGGCGGTGCGCCAACTGGCGGTCACCGAAGCGGTGATTCCCGGCCTGGCGCCGGAACCGGGCATCTTCGCCGCACCGGCCGACAACATCTTCCTCTGGCATTTCATGTTCAACCAGGTGGCCGACCTGCCCGAGGCACTCATCAGCGGTCGCGAGCGCGCCTACCTGGAATTCATGTTCGACCGCTGGTCGTACCGCCGCGACGCGGTGGCTGCCGATACCTACATCGCCGCCTACAGCCGCCCCGGCGCACTGCGGGCCGGCTTCGCCTGGTACCGCGCGATTCCGGAAACCATCCGCCAGAACAAGGAACGTGCGCAGCGCCGGCTGGCGATGCCGGTGCTGGCCATCGGCGCCGAGCACGCCACCGCCGATGCGCCGATGCTCACCCTGCAGCCACATGCCGATGACGTGCGCGGCAGCATCGTGCCGGGCTGCGGCCACTTCATCATGGAAGAAGCACCGCAGGCGTTCCTGGCGCAGTTGCTGCCCTTCCTGCTGGAGGCACGCCATGCTGCTTGAACCGGCGCTGCAGGAGTTCGTCGACGCCGTCGCCGCCCATGCGCTGCCGGAAGACCTGCGCGAACTGCGGGTGATCAGCGAGAGCGCGCTGCCACAGTTGCAGGGAGCACCACAGGCCGTCGCACACGTGATCGAGCACACGGTAATCGCGCGCGACGGGCATGCGTTGGAGCTGCGTTTCTACACGCCGGAAGGGCTGCCCGATGGACCGGTACCGGCTCTGCTGTTCGCCCACGGTGGCGGCTGGTTCCAGTGCTCGCTGGCGGTCTATGACGGCCCCTGCCGGGCATTGGCCAATGCCAGCGGCTGCGTGATCGCCGCGGTCGGCTACCGGCTGGCGCCGGAGCACCCGTTCCCGGTTCCACTACATGACGTCGCCGACGCTTGGCGATGGTTGCAGGCCAATGCGGATCGCCTCGGCCTGGACCCACAGCGCCTGGCAATCGGTGGCGACAGCGCCGGTGGCAATCTCGCCGCCGCCTGCTGCCTGCTGCTGCGCGAACGGGGCCTGCCGCAACCGTGCCACCAGCTGCTGCTGTACCCGGCGCTGGATGCTGGCATGGGCAGCGATTCCTATCGGGACTACGCCACGGGCTATTACCTCAGCGCTAAACTGATGCAGCGCTGCTGGCAGGCCTATCTGGGTGGTCTGGCCCAACCGTCGGCGCTGGCCTCGCCCGCCCACGCAACCGACCTGCAGGGGCTGGCACCAGCCACCATCCTCAGCTGCGAGCACGACCCGCTGCGCGACGAGGCCGAGCAGTACGCGCATCGCCTGCAGGCTGCGGGCGTCGATTGCACGCAGGAGCGGCTGCTGGGGATGATCCACGCCTGCATCCACCTGCAGGCGGTCAGCACCGCCACTGCAGTGGCGGCACAGCGCGCGGGAGATCTGCTGCGCCAGGCCCTGTCCTGAACCGGCTGGGGACGGCGTCAGATCCACGCCTGCCGCCGTCCCGGGCCAACGCTTGGCAAGCCCGGCAGGCAGCGCTACACTGAAAGCCTGCCGTGGGGCCATAGCTCAGCTGGGAGAGCGCGTCGTTCGCAATGACGAGGTCAGGAGTTCGATCCTCCTTGGCTCCACCACTTTTCAGAAGAACCCGCAGATCCTCGCGATCTGCGGGTTTTTTCTTTTCCGGGTGCTGGCTCAGGCAGGCTCCTGGCCGCCATCCTTGCGCTGCGGGCTGCGCGAATGCGTATCGCGCACCTCTTGATCGCGCTGCCCCGGCCGCTGCCTGGCCACATCGTCCTGCTTCCTGTCCTGGCGGCTTTCCTGCACGCCCTGCTTCGGATCGTTCTGGCGGTTGCTGCGCACGTTCATCGAACACTCCCTCGCCGGCGGAAAGCCCGCGCTGGCCTCCACGCTAGAGACTGCCGGGTAAGCCGCAGGTCAACCTGCCGCCAACGCCGCGTGCAGCCGCGCACTCAGGTCCGCGTGATCGACACCCCGCCCTCCACGCGCATCGCGGTGCCGGTAACGAAACTGCTTTCGTCGCTGGCCAGGAACAGCGCCGCGTTGGCGATCTCCTCCGGCTCGGCCATGCGCTTCAGTGCGTGCAGCGAGCGCACGAAGTCGCGCGCATCGCCGGTCGGTGCCGCCTGCCGGCCCATCTCGGTATCGGTGCCACCGGGCAGCAGCACGTTGCTGCGCACGCCGCGCGCACCGTATTCGGCGGCGATCACCTGGCTCAGGCCGATCAACCCGGCCTTGCTCGACGCATAGGCCGCCATGCCGGGGAAGCCCACGGTGTGGCCGACAAAAGTGCCAACAAACACCAGCGAGCCGCCGCCGCGCGCCAGCAGTGCCGGCAACTGCGCACGTGCGGCATGGAACGCGGCATCCAGATTGGTCGCCATCACCTCGCGCCAGGCGTCCACCGGGAACTCCGCTGCCGGCACGCCCGGCCCGAGCATGCCGGCATTGTTGAGCGCGATGTCCAGGCCACCAAATGACTGCCGGGCCAGATCGACCAGTGCCGGGGCCGTGGCCGGATCCGCCACGTCGGCGGCATGCACCACCACCTCGCCACCGGCGGCGCGAATCTGCTCGGCCAGCGCCTGCAGCGGCTCCGGCCGCCGAGCGTTGAGCACCAGCTTCGCCCCTTCGGCGGCGAAGCGCAGCGCGCTGGCGCGGCCGATGCCGGCGCTGGCTCCGGTGATGAGGGCGATCTTGTTGTTCAGGCGCATGGTGGCAGTACCGGTTGTGAAGTGGCCGCCACGATGCCGCGCATCTCCCCTGCCGACACTCCGTTTCCGGGCCTGGCCCGTCGGTGCAGGAAACGGAGTTTCCGCAGCACCGGCACGTGCCAGAATCCGGCCATGGACAGTACCGCCACCACCGCCTTCGATGCCCGCGTCGAACGGGTCTGCCGCCATCTGCAGGCCAGCCTCGACGAACCCTCGCTGCAGGAACTGGCCGACATCGCAGGCTGCAGCCCGACCCGCCTGCATCGCCTGTTCAAGGAGGCAACCGGGCTGACCCCGAAGCAGTACGCTGCGGCACTGCGCGCCGACCGCCTGCGCACTGGGCTGCAACAGCAGGAACGCATCACCGATGCCTTCCACGATGCCGGCTTCGGTTCCAGTGGGCGCTTCTACGAGAACGCACCGAAATTGCTGGGCATGACTCCCAAGCAATGGCGCGCAGGTGGTCGCGGCGAAGTCATCCACTTCGCGCTTGCCGAAAGCTCACTGGGCAGCGTGCTGGTGGCCAGCAGTGCCACCGGCGTGGTTGCGATCCTGCTCGGCGACGATCCGGAGACACTGCTGCAGTCATTGCAGCAACGCTTCCGCCAGGCCGAACTGGTCGGTGCCGACCAGGGCTATGAGCAACTGGTGGCACAGGTGGTGGGCCTGGTCGAGGATCCTTCGCGCGGCGCCACGCTGCCGCTGGATATCCGCGGCACCGCGTTCCAGCAACGGGTGTGGCAGGCACTGCAGCAGATTCCGCGCGGGCAGACCGCGTCATATGCGGATGTCGCCGCGCGCATCGGCGCCCCGCGCTCGAGCCGCGCGGTGGCCCGCGCATGCGCGAGCAACCCGCTGGCGGTGGCGGTGCCCTGCCACCGCGTGGTGCGCCGCGATGGGGACCTGTCCGGCTATGCGTGGGGCGTAGCGCGCAAGCGCGAACTGCTGCGCCGGGAAAAGGCCTCGACTGCCTGAAGCAGGTACCGACCTTGATCGGCACGCTCAGCTTCCGGTAGGTGCCGACCTTGGTCGGCACGCCGCCAAGCCCTCAATCCAGCTTCACCACCAGCTTGCCGAAGTTCTGCCCCTTCAGCAGCCCGAAGAACGCCTCCGGCGCATTCTCCAGCCCTTCCACCACATCCTCGCGGTACTGGATGCGGCCCTCGCGCAGCCACTGCGGCATCTCGCGCTCGAAGTCCGGCCACAGGTGGTTGAAGTCGTGCACGATGAAACCGCGCACGGTCAGGCGCTGGCGCAGGATCTGGCTGAACAGTGCCGGCAGCCGATCCGGGCCAGGCTGCTCGACACCACGATCGTTGTAGGTGGCGATGGTGCCGCACACCGGGATGCGGGCGAAGTCATTGAGCAGCGGCAGCACCGCATCCAGCACGTGCCCGCCCACGTTCTCGAAATACACGTCGATGCCGGCAGGCACTGCCGCGCGCAGTTGATCGGCAAAATCAGCCGCGCGATGATCCAGCGCCACGTCCACGCCCAGCGTCTGCAGGTAGGCACGCTTGGCTTCACCACCGGCGATGGCGACCACGCGCGCGCCCTGCAGCTTGGCCAGCTGGGCGACGGTCGCGCCCACCGGCCCGGTCGCGGCAGCCACCACCAGCGTCTCACCCGGCTTCAAACGGGCGATTTCGTGCAGGCTGGAATAGGCGGTGAAGCCGGGCATGCCATATACCCCCAGCGCCGTACTCAGCGGCAGTCCGGCCGGGTCCAGGCGGCGCCCCAATGCCTTGGCCGGCAGCACCGCATGGGTCTGCCAGCCGCCCGGCGCCAGCAGCAGCTCACCTGTGGTTACGCCCTCGGCGTGCGACTGCAGCACCTCGGCCACGGTCTGCCCTTCCATCACCGCGCCCACCGCCACCGGCGCGGCATACGAGGGGCCCTCGTCCATGCGTCCACGCATGTACGGGTCCAGCGACAGGTAGCGGTTGCGCAGCAGCACTTCGCCATCCCCCAATGCCGGCAGCGCAGCCTGTTCCAGGCGGAAGTTGGCCGCGCTTGGTGCGCCCTGCGGACGCGAGGCCAGCACGATACGGGAGGTAGCGAGGGAATCGGACATGGTGACCGGCTCTGCTGTTGCCAGCATCAGGAAAGGAATGCCGACACTACGCCGCGACGATCGCCGGCAACGGCCATGAAAACAGCGTTCCATGGACCGGCGCGGCGCGGGTCCGGCGCACCCCTTGCCCTTGCAGCTTTGGCGATTGCGGCGACCTGCTGATTTCCACCGCAGACGATGATCGATTGGCCACGCCCCGCCCCACAACGGAGGATCAAGCACTTGCGAGCCCGCAGACGGCAATGTGAAGAAATCTTGGCAAAACGCTTGCCGAAGGCAGCCGACCTCCGTAATATACGCGTCCTTGGCAGCGACCTCGCTGCAACGAAACATGTGGCCGAGTAGCTCAGTTGGTAGAGCAGGGGATTGAAAATCCCCGTGTCGGCGGTTCGATTCCGTCTTCGGCCACCACTTTCGAAGGCCTGCAGAAATGCGGGTCTTTTTTTTCCGGAAACCGGGTTTGATCACGGTTGCCACACAATTTGGCCGAGTAGCTCAGTTGGTAGAGCAGGGGATTGAAAATCCCCGTGTCGGCGGTTCGATTCCGTCTTCGGCCACCATCTTCAGAGACCTGCAGAAATGCAGGTCTTTTTTTTGCGTGCGGCCTGCCATCCACGCATGGCGTGGATCTACCTGGCGCTGGCCCCTTCCATGGCCTCGATCCATGCCGGGCCACCGCCGTCTGGTTGACGAAACATTTACACCGGTACCCGCCGCGGCACCTACGCTGCAGATTCCTGCCGGAGCCTGCCGATGCAATTGCGCCCCACCCTGCTCGCCTGCCTGCTGCTGGCCGCCGCCCCGGTGATCGCCGCCGAACCGGTGCGTGCAGTCGACACGCTGGACATCGACCGCTATGCAGGCCAATGGCACGAGATCGCTCACCTGCCGGTGTCATTCCAGAAGCAGTGCGTCGGCGAGATCACCGCCAACTACGGGCTGCGCCGCGATGGCCGCATCAGTGTCACCAATGCCTGCCGCAAAGCCGACGGAGAACGCGTGATCGCCGAAGGCGTTGCACGCCCGGTGGCTGGCCATCCCGGCCAACTGCAGGTGCGCTTCGTTCCGGACTGGCTGAGCTGGGTGCCACTGGTCTGGGCCGACTACTGGGTGCTGGCGCTGGACCCGGACTACCAGTGGGCCCTGGTTGGTGAACCGGACCGGAAATACCTGTGGATCCTCTCGCGCCTGCCGGAAATGGACCGCGCCCGGTTCGAGCAGTTGAAGGAAAAAGCCGAAGCCATGGGCTACGACCTGCGCCCGCTGCGCCTGATGGCCCCGCTTCGCGATACGCCCGCCGATTGAGCCGCAGTTCAATCCGTACGCGCACCGTGCGCCCGAAGATCCAGCGCTGCGCACGCCCCGCCGCCATCTTCACGCGCTACCCTCTGCGACGGCTCGCCACAGGCGATCCAAACGACCATACGCCGTAGTATGCTTATTCCAACGCACCGCCTCCAGAGGACCTGCGCCCATGCTCCACCGTTTCCGTATCGCCTTGATCGTCCTGAGCACCCTCGCCCTTGCCGCCTGCGGCAACGGCATCGTCAAGCGTGTTTCGGAACCGGCGGCCAGCCTGCAGCAGCTGACCGTACGCGCCGACGGCAACTGGACCGTGGCCCTGCGCCTGCAGAACTACAGCTCCATGCCGATGACCTTCGATGACGTCTCGCTGGCACTGACCGTCGGCGACAGCGACGCCGGCACCCTGCAGGCCAAGCCCGGTATCTCCATCGGCGGCACCTCCGCGGATGTCATCAATGTCGACCTGGTGCCCAGTTCGGCCGCACGCCTGGTGGTGGCCGATGCACTGGCCGGCAACCGCACCCTGGCCTATGGCCTGAAGGGAACGGTCGCGGCCACGCCGCAGGAAAAGAAGCAGCGCAGCTTCGATATCAGCAGCCGCAGCACCCTCAACCAGGCCCCGGGCCTGCCGGGCGTGCTGCGCTGATTTCCACCTCCGTCGCGGCGCCTGGCGCCGCTCTCCCCTGCCCTGATCAAATCGAGACGTACCGATGAGCAGCTACACCGCCCCGCTTTCCGACCTCCGTTTCGCCCTGCACGACGTGCTCAAGGTCGAACCCCTGTTCGCCCGCCTGGGCTTCACCGACGCCACCGCCGACGTGGTCGATGCCGTGCTGGAAGAAGCTGGCCGCTTCAGCGCAACCGTGCTGGCCCCGCTCAACAGCGTTGGCGACGAGATCGGTTGCGTGCTCGACCAGGCAACCGGTGAAGTGACCACCCCGCCCGGCTTCAAGCAGGCCTACGACCAGTTCGTCAATGGCGGCTGGACCGGCCTGACCGCCTCGCCGGAACTGGGGGGCCAGGGCCTGCCGCACACCCTTGGCGTGCCGCTCAACGAAATGATCAACGCCGCCAACCTGGCGTGGGGCAACTTCCCGCTGCTCTCGCACGGCGCCATCGAAGCGCTGAAGCAGCACGGCGAGGCCTGGCAGCACGAGGCCTTCCTCAAGCCGCTGATCGAGGGCCGCTGGACCGGCACCATGTGCCTGACCGAGCCGCACTGCGGTACCGACCTGGGCCTGCTGAAGACCAAGGCCGAGCCGAACGCCGATGGCAGCTACTCGATCACCGGCACCAAGATCTTCATCACCGCCGGCGAGCACGACCTGACCGAAAACATCGTGCACTTGGTGCTGGCCAAGCTGCCCGACGCCCCTCCGGGCGCCAAGGGCATCTCGCTGTTCGTCACGCCCAAGTTCAAGGTCGACCGCGATGGCAATGTCGGCGAGCGCAACGCACTGCGCTGCGGCTCGATCGAGCACAAGATGGGTATCAAGGGTTCGGTCACCTGCGTGATGAACTTCGACGGTGCGCAGGGTTACCTGGTCGGCCAGCCGCACAAGGGCCTGCAGGCCATGTTCACCATGATGAACACCGCGCGCCTGGGCGTCGGCCTTCAGGGCATCGGCCTGTCCGAGCGCGCTTACCAGAACGCACTGAAGTACAGCCGTGAACGCCTGCAGTCGCGCGCCCTGAGCGGTGCGAAATTCCCGGACAAGCCGGCCGACCCGATCCTGGTGCACCCGGATGTGCGCCGCATGCTGCTGACGGTGAAGTCGCTGGTCGAGGGCAGCCGCCTGCTGGCCCTGCACGCCGCCACCCTGATCGACATCGCCCACCATGCCGAGGATGCCGCCGAGCGCGAGCGCGCCGACACCCTGGTGAGCTTCCTGACCCCGATCTCCAAGGCCTGCCAGACCGAATGGGGCATCGAGAACACCTACAACGCCCTGCAGTGCTTCGGTGGCCACGGCTACATCCGCGAACACGGCATGGAACAGCTGGCCCGCGACGCTCGCATCACCACCCTGTATGAAGGCACCACCGGCATCCAGGCGCTGGACCTGATCGGCCGCAAGACCGCGTCCAGCCAGGGCGCCGGCCTGAAGCTGATGCTGGCCGAGATCGAAGCCTTCGCCAAGGAACACGAGGGCAACGAAGCGCTGGCCGAGTTCATCGGCCCGCTGCGCGCCAAGTCCGCCGAATGGGGCAAGCTGACCCTGGACGTGCTGCAGCGCGCGGCCGGCAATCCGGACGAACTGGGCGCAGCCAGCTACGACTACCTGTTCTATTCGGGCTACGTGGTACTGGCCTACTGGTGGGCCCGCAGCGTGGCCGCCGCCGACGCCAGCGCGCACGGCGCCGCCTTCGCCAAGGGCAAGCGCGAAACCGCTCGCTTCTACTTCGCCCGTGTGCTGCCGCGCACCCTCAGCCACGCCGCCGCGATCCAGGCCGGCGCCGCCCCGCTGATGGCGATGGACGACGAGCGCTTCGGCGCCTGAGCCGGGCTGCCGCCCGGCACCCGCGGTAGTGCCGGCCGCTGGCCGGCAACCGCAATAGCTGGCTTCCTGCGGGATGGCGAGGTGGGTCCAATTGCGGGGGACGGCGCAAATACGTTCCTTTAGCCTCGATCGCGCCATCCATGGCGCTCACGCCCCCGCAACCGGACCCACCCCGCCTTCGACAGATTTCCGCTGCTGCAGATCCACGCCACGCGTGGATGAGAACCCCCTAAATCCCTCTGGAGAAGAGCCCCCTTTTGTTAAAGGGGGCGCGCCGACAGGCGCGGGGATTAGGAAGAATGCGCGGGCAACCCAGCGCGCCAACGGCGGGCTGGGTTGCTAAAGGGGGCGCACCGACAGGTGCGGGGGATTAGGAAGAATGCGCGGGCAACCCAGCGCGCCAACGGCGGGCTGGGTTGCTAAAGGGGGCGCACCGACAGGTGCGGGGGATAGGAGGAATGCGCGGACCTGAATCGTTGCGATTTGCGTATCGCCGACAGGCGATACACAAATCGTCAACATTCAGGTATAAGCTGTTCTCCCGATGGAGACAGACACTACACGCTTGGGTCTGATCGAAGCCGGAGCTCCGTTTTCTGCTCCGGGCGCCGAAGCATCGCCCAACGCCACGACGCTGCATCGCCCCGGTTCGGTCCGGCTGCTCTCGCTTGATGCCCACGGACGCGTACTGGACTGGATCACCTGGCAGGATGCGGCGTGCCTCTACGCCCGCGAAGCGGTGGCCTGGACGCTGGGCGATCCCTGCCTGCACATCCACGGCGGCACCAATCGCTTCAGCGGCCTGCAGAGCGGCATGGACCTGCACCCGATCATCGCCGCGCGCGGCCATGCCCGCTCCCGCGCGATCGACCCCACGCCGAACCTGACCAACCCGGCCCTGTTCGCCCGCGACGCCCACCTGTGCATGTACTGCGGCCAGCAGTTCAACCGCCCCACGCTCACCCGCGACCACGTCGTGCCACTGTCCAAGGGCGGCCTGGACTGCTGGGAAAACGTGGTCACCGCCTGTTTCCACTGCAACTCGCGCAAGAGCGACCGCACCCCGCAGCAGGCCGGAATGCCGCTGCTGGCCGTGCCCTACCGGCCCAGCTGGATCGAGCACCTGATCCTGTCCAACCGCAACATCCTGGCCGACCAGATGGCCTTCCTGAAGGCGCAATTGCCCAAGCGGTCGAAACTGAGCACCTGAACGCCTGAAAATGCAACCCTCACCGTCCTGTCACGGACGGCGGCGTTTGCTTGCCCCACCCCCGTTTGAGGGCGAAAATGGGCATTCAGAAAAAGTGCGAACATGATGATCGACTCTGCCCGCTATCCCCGCCTCGCGCGCATCCAGACGCCGGATGACCTGCGCACGTTCGACGAATCCGAACTGAGGGCGGTTGCCGACGAACTGCGCGCCTACCTCATCGAATCGGTGGGCAAGAGCGGTGGCCACTTCGCCGCCGGCCTGGGCGTGATCGAACTCACCGTAGCCCTGCACTACCTGTACCAGACTCCGGTCGACCAGCTGGTCTGGGACGTCGGTCACCAGACCTACCCGCACAAGATCCTGACCGGGCGCCGCGACCAGATCCACACCGTCAAGCAGAAGGACGGCGTCGCGCCATTCCCGAAGCGCGAGGAGAGCGAATACGACACCTTTGGCGTCGGCCACTCCTCCACCTCGATCTCGGCGGCACTCGGCATGGCCATTGCCCGCCAGTCCGAAGGCGACGACCGCAAGATCGTGGCGGTGATCGGTGACGGTGCGATGACCGCCGGCATGGCCTTCGAAGCGCTGATGCACGCCGGCGGCATGGACCCGGAACCGAACCTGCTGGTGATCCTCAACGACAACAACATGTCGATCTCCGAGGCGGTCGGCGGCCTGACCAAGATGCTCGGCCGTGCCACCGGCAGCCGGACGCTCAATGCGCTGCGCGAAGGCGGCAAGAAGATCCTCGGTGACAAGAAGAACAACCCGGCGCGTTTCGTGAAGCGCTGGGAAGAACACTGGAAGGGCATGTTCGTGCCGTCCACGATGTTCGAGGAGATGGGCTTCCACTACACCGGCCCGATCGACGGCCACGACATGCCCGCCCTGCTGTCCACGCTGAAGACGCTGCGCGCCTCCAAGGGCCCGAAGCTGCTGCACGTGATGACCACCAAGGGCAAGGGCTACGAGCCGGCCGAAGGCGACCAGATCGGTTACCACGCCGTGGGCCCGTTCGATCCGGACAAGGGCCTGGTGGCCAAGGCCGGTGCCAAGAAGCCGACCTATACCGATGTGTTCAGCGACTGGCTGTGCGATGCCGCCGCCGCCGAGCCCCGCCTGTACGGCATCACCCCGGCGATGCGCGAAGGCTCCGGCCTGGTGCGTTTCAGCAAGGAATACCCGCAGCGCTATTTCGACGTGGCGATTGCCGAACAGCATGCGGTCACCCTCGCCGCCGGCATGGCCACCCAGGGTGGCAAGCCGGTGGTGGCGATCTACTCGACCTTCCTGCAGCGCGCGTACGACCAGCTGGTACATGACGTGGCGATCCAGGACCTGGACGTGCTGTTCGCGATCGATCGCGCCGGCGTGGTCGGCCCGGACGGTGCGACCCATGCCGGCAACCTCGACCTGAGCTTCCTGCGCTGCGTGCCCAACCTGGTGGTGATGGCACCGTCCAACGAAGCCGAGTGCCGGCAGATGCTCAGCACCGGCCTGCAGCACCCGGGCCCGGCCGCCGTGCGCTACCCGCGCGGCACCGGCACCGGCGTTGCAGCCGGCACCGACCTGTCCACCCTGCCGATCGGCAAGGGCGAACTGCGCCTGCAGGGCAGCCGCATTGCCCTGCTCGCCTTCGGCAGCACCGTGGCCGCCGCCGAGCAGGTCGGCCGCGAACTCGGCCTGAGCGTGGTCAACATGCGTTTCATCAAGCCGCTGGACCGCGAGCTGGTGCTGGCTGTCGCCGCCCAGCACGAGGGCCTGGTGACGATCGAAGACAACGTGGTGGCCGGTGGCGCCGGTTCAGGCGTCGGCGAGCTGCTCAATGCCGAAGGCGTGCTGCGCCCGATCCTGCACCTGGGCCTGCCCGACAGCTACCAGCACCATGCCAGCCGCGAGGACCTGCTGGCCGAAGCAGGTATCGACGCCGCGGGCATCCGTGCGGCCGTGCTCAAGCGTTGGCCGCAGCTGGCCACAGGTACCCCGCCGCTGAGCGCGGCGGGCTGAGACCGATTGCCACCCAGTGGATCCGCGCATGGCGTGGATAGCGGGGCCCGGAAACAGGACCTGGCCGGAAACCCCCGCCCTCAGCCGTAGCTGACCGCTTCCACGAAGGCGCCGCTGGCTTCCACGCGCACGGCAGCGCGCTGCCCGGTATCGACAAAGTGCAGGCGCGCCAGGGTTTCAGCGAAGTCGAAGGCGCGGGCACCGTCGCGGAAATCGATCGGCTCCGGCCGGTCCGGATGCAGCACGCGCCATTGGCGCTGTTCGCATTGCAGGCGGATCAACATGCGGCTCACTCCTTGAGGCAGCGTATCGACGGTAGCGGGACATTCCTGCCGATCACGGCAGGCATCGTCGCAACAGATCAGGGACACACAGAGATGCCCTGATCGCAGAAGATACGGCAATTCAAAATGTGAGCTGTATCAGATTTTTCTGATTTTAGAGGGGCACGCTCAGTTCACCTGGAACTGTGCCCGGCAGCCGTCGCTGACCCAGATGCCACGACGATCCCAGCCCCAGGTCTGGCCCTCGATGCAGGCACTGCGCGAATCCTGGCGAACCAGGCGCACGCCGCGGCGGATGCGGGCGTCGCAGTACTCCTGGCGATGCCCATTGGAATGACAGGTGATCACCTCACCGCCGCCCCAACCGTTGCCGTTGCCGTTGCCCCAGCCACCCCCATTGCCCCAGCCGCCACCACGACGGTACTCGCCGACGAACTCGGCGCGGCAGCCCTGGGTCACCCAGACGCCATAGCGCGACTGGCCCCAGGTCTCACCTTCCACGCACGGCGAGCCGGACAACTGGCGGATCATCCGCGCGCGGCCCTCCAGACGGCACTCGTTGCTACGGTTCTTGATCGACTCGCAGCGCACGATGCCGCTGCCTTCGCGGCCACCGTAGCGGTCGTCGTCATAGCCGTAGCCATAGCTCTGCGCCTGGGCGCCACCCGCCGCCGCCAGCATCGGCAGCAGGGTGCAGGCCAGGGTACGCCAGGTGAGTGCCTTGCCCATCGAGATCTCCAGATGAATACGATGGCGCAAGCATCCGGGATTCGCGGCACGGCGCACAGGGGGGGCGCGTGACGCCGGTTTTTCCCCATTCAAGCAACGCAACCGTAGCTGACTGCACCGCAACGACCGGCGTCAGTCTCCTACATGCAGGGCATCCACCGCGCTGCCGAGCGCCTCGACCCGCACCGTGCTGCGCTGGCCGGTGCGACGGTGGTGCTCGAGGGCCCGCGCCGCGGCGACATCGAAAGCCTCGGCGCCCCGCGCATATCGGGTTGCGTCATGCACCTGCGGATCCAGCACGGACCAGTGCCGGGCGTTGCGTTGAACGGTAATGACCATGAGGGGCTCCTGCGGATGGAAGGATGCGACGGCAGGCGGACGGTCCACGTGCCGGTACACCTTCAGGCTAGCGATCACCTCAGGGGTGGCCCATCAGATTTGTACGAAAATGCCGCGCCCTCCGGTCAGCCCTTTGCCTGCCCTCACATCCCTGAGTCCATTTAGCCTGTTCATTCCGTGATTCTTGTCACGGAGTCAGCCGGGCTTCACACTACCGTCATCAACAGGGGCCCCTTCCACATGCGCACCTTCTTCTCGCAGCAGCGTTGGACGCTGCTGAAGTTCTATTTCGTGGCCAGCTACCTCGTGCTGATCGAGGAACTGATCCGCGCCGCCATGCACTGAGCGCTTGCTGCAGGGCTATTTGCGACAGACACTGTCGCTTTAGGCACGGAGCCCGCCCGATGAAAGCGCTTCTTCTGATTCCAGCCCTGCTGGTGCTCTCCGCCTGTGCCAACCAGCATCAGGCCGCTGCGCGTGCCGATACGGCGGCCACTTCACCCGCCACGCCGAAGGTCGGTGGCGACCGCGATGCCCACGGTTGCATCGGTTCGGCCGGCTACCAGTGGTGCGAGCACAGCCAGCGTTGCGAACGTCCGTGGGAACTGGCGCAGGCACAGGGCCTGGCCAACACCGCCGAAGCCATCGATGCCTACTGCGCGAAGCCGGCCAGCCCGGCGCGCAAGTGAGTCGCGCCGCCCATGGCTGAGCTGAGTCCGCTCCCCACCCTGGCCACAGGCCGCTACCGCCACTTCAAGGGTGGCGAGTACGAAGTGCTCGACATCGTCCGCAGCAGCGAGACCCTGCAGCCGATGGTGCTGTACCGCGCGCTGTATGGCGAAGGTGGCCTGTGGGTACGCCCGTACGCCATGTTCGTCGAGCAGGTGCCCGGCGAGCACGGACCGCAACCGCGTTTCGCCCGCGTCGACGCATGAGGGTTCCGCTGCCGGCCATGGCCGGCAGCGCGCGGTAACGCGGCGGGCCTGCGTTACAATCGTACCGTCCAGTCGGTTTCTTCCCGCCATGTCCGCATCCCCCTCCCGTTCGCGCCGCAAGGCGCCCGACAGCGTGCGCCAGTCACTGCTGCAGGCCACCATTGAAGTGATCGGCCGTAACGGCCTGGCCGCGCTGACCGTGCAGGACGTCGCGCAGGCCGCCGGTGTCAGCAAGGGTGCGTTGTTCCATCATTTCAGCAGCAAGCAGGTGCTGGTGGATGAAGCCATCGGAGCGCTGATTGGAGAATTCGAAGCGCGCGTGCGCGCCCTGCTGCAGGAAAACCCCGAAGGCCATGGCCGTTTCAGCCGCGCCTATGTGCAGGCCAACTTCGAGCATCTGCTGCAGCAGGAGCAGGACAACGACATCGGCCTGACCTTGGGCAACCTGATGGAACCGGGCCTGCTTGCGCACTGGCGCAACTGGAAGCGCGCGATGCTGGCCGAGTTCCCTGGCGAAGCCGGCGACCCACGGCTGTACGCGGCGCGCTGCGCTGCCGATGGCTACTGGGCCACGGCCTATGGGCGTCCGCTGGACGAGGAAGAACGTGCCAATGCATTGGCCATGGCCGAACAGGCCCTGAAACTGTGCGACCCGCAGTGAGCTGGAGCGCTCGATGAATCCCTACCTCTACCTTGCCGCTGCCATCGTGCTGGAAGTGATTGCCACATCACTGCTGAAGGCATCCGACGGCATGAGCCGGCTGGCGCCGACACTGGGCGCACTGGTCGGCTACGGGCTGTGCTTCTACCTGCTGTCGATGACCATGAAGTCGATCCCGACCGGCATCGCCTACGCAATCTGGTCCGGCGTCGGCATCGTGCTGATCTCACTGATCGGGCTGGTGGTGTTCAAGCAGCGCCTGGATGCACCGGCGTTGATCGGCATCGGCCTGATCTGCGCCGGCGTACTGGTGATCAACCTGTTCTCGCGCAGCAGCGCGCACTGAGCACGCTGCTGCGCGATCAACGCTAGCTGACCTTCTTCGCTACGGTCATGCCGAGCAGGAACAGCACCACGGCGATGATGATGCCGGCCCAGAACAGGAACTTGGCGATACCGACCGCGGCACCGGCAATGCCACCGAAGCCGAGCACGCCTGCGATCACACCGATGACGGCGAAGATGATGGCCCACTTGATCATGTCAAACCTTTCCCTGCGGGGACTGCGTACTGGATGATCAGGCTAGGCCGTGGCCGATGCGGCAATCGTGAACAGGCCGCGTGCGCGGCGTGAATCAGCGCGGACGGAAGCGCAGCAGCGCGACGGCAAACGCCAGGAACACGCTGCCCACCAGGCGCTCGAACCAGCGTCGCGCAAACGGCTTGGCCAACCAGCGGCGAAGGCCATGGCCACCGACCGCATACATCACGTACCAGAACAGTTCGCACGCGGCGAAGGTGGCCACCAGCACGCTGTACTGCAGCGCCTGGCCGCGTGATGGGTCGACGAACTGCGGCAGGAACGCCGCCGCGAACAGCAGCAGCTTGGGATTGCTCAGGCCCACCAGAAGGCCACCACGGAACACCTTCCACGCGCCCAGCGAGGCCGCAACCGGCGGCGTAGCATCGACCGTCACCGGCGGTGCCGGCCGGCAACTGTCTCGCCATGCCTTCAGGCCCAGCCAGGCCAGATAGGCCACGCCCAGATAGCGCAGCACCTCGAACAGCATCGGCGAGGAATGCAGCAGCGCACTCAGGCCTGCTGCGGAGGCCGCCAGCACCAGCAGCATCGCCAGCAGGCAGCCGGCCATCGCCGGCACACTGCCACGGAACCCCAGTCCGACGCTGCGACCGAGGATATGCAGCATGTTCGGCCCCGGCGTACCACACAGAACGAACACCGTGGCGAGGAACCACCACCAGGTATGCAGGGCCATAGCGCACATCCACTTCAGAAGATCCAACCAGCATAGAGTGCGCCGGGCCTGGCGCGGCACACACAGCGCAGCACGGATGTGGTGGTTACAGATCGCCGCCATCGGCAACCGGGCACCATCTGTGCTGCAATGAGGGCTCCTGGCACGGAGCGGCGCATGAAGACCCTTGGCCTGATCGGTGGCATGAGCTGGGAAAGCTCGGCCCAGTACTACCGGCTCATCAACGAGGAGGTACGGCGGCGGCTCGGCGGTGCGCACTCGGCACAGCTGCTGCTGTGGTCGGTGGATTTCGCCGGCATCAAGCAGCTGCAGCACGAGGGCGACTGGGACACCCTGGGTGACCACATGGTCGATGGCGCGCGGCGCCTGCAGGCGGGCGGCGCCGACCTGCTGCTGATCTGCACCAATACCATGCACAAGCTGACCGATCGCATCGAGGCGGCCTGCACGCTACCGCTGCTGCATATCGCCGACCCCACCGCCCAGGCCATCGTGCAGGCAGGCGCACGCAAGGTGGGCCTGCTCGGCACCGCCTTCACCATGGAACAGGACTTCTACCGCGGCCGGCTGCAGGATCGCTTCGGGCTGGAGGTGCTGGTACCCGAAGCCGATGATCGTCGCAGCGTGCACGACATCATCTACCAGGAGTTGATCGCTGGTGTGGTCAGCGAGCACTCACGGCAGGTCTATGCCGGCGTGATCGCGCGACTGGTGGCGCGCGGTGCCGAAGCAATCATTCTTGGCTGCACCGAGATCATGCTGCTGGTACGCCCGGAGGACAGTGCAGTGCCGCTGTTCGATACCACCGCCCTGCATGCGCGGGCCGCCGTGGACACGGCCCTGGCTTGAATCAATGCGCGCAGGAGCGCGGAATCAGTCCGCGCCCTGCACCTCCAGCGCGGTGATCAGCCACTCGACCACCGCCGGTGAATCGCACAGGAAGAAGATGGCGTCACCGGAGCGTGCTTCGGTAAGCAGCCGATAGATCGTGATCGCCACCGCCGACTGGTTGGCGATGAACACTTCCGGGCTGCGCGGCCCTTCACTATGCCCGGCAACAGCATGCAATGCCTTGCGCGCAGCCACAGTGGCAGCCGGGTCCGCGCTGCGGGTCAGTTCCGGCCCGCGCAGCCCCCAGGCAACGAACACATGCTTGCCCTTGAACGTAGTGTCCAGGACCCGCACCTCGGCGCCACCTGCGTCGGCCGAGCGATGAATGACGGTACTGCTGATCAACGCAACCCCCTGTGGTCGTCGTGGTCCGCGCATCCTCCCCCGCAGGCCGCCCGCACACCAGTGACGGCAGCCACAGGCTGCGCCGACAGGCGTGGAAGACATGTAAGAAGGTGTAAACCGATGCGATCGGATGTGCAGCGATGATACGGGATGTAAGCCTCTGCATGGGCTGGTGCGCACTACTAAATCCCTCCTGAGCCGCTTCCGGAACGATGCGTTCCGACGGCCCCGTGCTGGGTCATTCTTGCCGCCCGAATACCCGCCCGAGGCTCCCCCATGACCCTTCGCCCGCTGCTGCCGATCACCGGCGCCGCCCTTGCCCTGCTGCTGACCGCCACCGCCGTGGCCGCCCAGGACTACGACACTGATCACATTCCAGCGCTGCGCTGCGAATCCCAGTTCAACAAGACCGAGCAATGCCCCATCGAGGGACCGATGCGCCTGGCCAGGCAGCTGTCGGTGACCCGTTGCGTGGAAGACCAGAACTGGGGCCAGAGCCGGCGCATGCTGTGGGTGACCGACGGCTGCCGCGCCGAGTTCGTCGCCGACGAACACGGCCGCTGGCCGGGACGTGGCCGCAGCCGTGATCGCGACAACGAGGGCGAACGCCTGGTCTGCGAGTCCTACGAGAACAAGGACAAGGAGTGCCGGATTCGCGTGCGCCATGAGGTACGGCTGGTCAGGCAGAAATCGGTGACAGCCTGCATCGAGGACCGCAACTGGGGCTGGGACCGCCGTGGGGTGTGGGTCAGCGACGGCTGCCGTGCCGAGTTTCGTGTGTATTGACTGCCGGCCGCGCGCTGGCTGCATCGAGCAGGCGTGCGTGCCAGGCGGAGTCGATAGACTATGGCCTGCACGGCAGGGAGCACGACATGGAACGATGGTATCTGGCGACGCTGCTGGCGTTGATCCTGCATCAGATCGACGCTGCGTTCTGGCAGGAATGGGCCATGTTCCATGTCCCCGGTGGCATCCAGGGCTTCCTGCTGTTCAACCTGTTCGCAGTCGGCGCCGTGCTTTGGGGTTATCGCCAGATCGTGCTGGGCACATCCACGGCGCGCAGCTATGCACTGGCTTGCGGGGGACTCGGCATTGGCACGGCACTGATCCATCTGGCCTTTGCCCTGTTCGGTCGCAGTGAATTCCACCTGCCGCTGTCGATTGCCGTCCTGCTCGCCTGCTTTGTGTCGGGTGGCGGCCTGTTGCTGAAGCTGCGCCCGCGATGAACCGGGCGTCCTCTTCTCCGCACCTGCGCGACGGCATTCCGCAGGACGCAGATGCCTTGATCGCGCTCGACAGCGTGGCAGCCACTGATCCACGGCGGATCATGCAGATTGCCGACTGGCTGGCGCACGGCGTCGTGCAGGTCGCCGAGCAGGACGGCAAGATCGTCGGCTACCTGGTCATCCATCACCACTTCTTTGGCGAAGCCTTCATTGAAATGTTGATGGTGGCGCGCGAACAGCGCAGCCAGGGCATCGGCGCCATCCTGCTGCGGCACGCGATCAGGTGGCGCGGTGGCGGCAAGCTGTTCACTTCGACCAATGCCTCCAACACGGGCATGCAACGCCTGCTCGCTGCCGCCGGCTTCGTGGGCAGCGGCATCGTGCATGGCCTGGATGAAGGCGATCCGGAACTCATCTACCGCTTCGCGGAAAACTGATCAGATCTGCAGAACGCACAAAAAAGCCCGCGCATTGCTGCGCAGGCTCCTTGATTCATCACAGTGGTCGGGACGGCCGGATTCGAACCGACGACCCTCTGCCCCCCAGGCAGATGCGCTACCAGGCTGCGCTACGCCCCGACTGATGCTGCGATGTGCCCGCCAGTGCGGCGGGCCGTGAAGTATAGCGGATTACGATGGAAATGGGATCAGCGGCGCAACAACTGCAGCACTTCTTCCAGCTCCATGCGCACCTGCTTGATGATCTGGTTGCTCAGCGCCGATTCCTCGCGGGCATCGGGGCCATCCAGGCGCAGGCGGGCACCACCGATGGTGTAGCCCTGTTCGTACAGCAGGCTGCGGATCTGCCGCACCATCAGCACGTCATGGCGCTGGTAGTAGCGGCGGTTGCCTCGGCGCTTGGCCGGCTCAAGGCTGGGAAACTCGGTTTCCCAGTAGCGCAGGACGTGCGGCTTGACGTCGCACAGCTCGCTGACCTCACCAATGGTGAAGTAGCGCTTGGCCGGGATCGGCGGTAGTTCGCGGTTACTGCCCGGATCCAGCATAAGCCTCCACCCTCTCCTTGAGCTTCTGGCCCGGACGGAAGGTGACCACCGTACGGGCGGAAATCGGAATTTCCTCGCCGGTCTTGGGGTTGCGACCCGGGCGCTGGTTCTTGCGCCGCAGATCGAAATTACCGAAGCCCGACAGCTTCACCTGACGTCCCTGTTCCAATGCTTCACGCAGCACATCGAAAAACGCGTCGACGAATTCCTTGGCTTCACGCTTGTTCAGACCGACTTCGTCGAACAGCTTTTCCGCCATCTCCGCCTTGGTCAATGCCATTGCCTGCTACCCCCGAGTGCTGCCCGCTCAGCCGCGGATCCGGGCGTGGTGTTCACGCTCGATGGCAGTGACCGCCTCGGCCACCACCGCATCCACGTCGCGGTCCGTCAGAGTGCGCGACTTGTCCTGCAAAATCAAGCCCATAGCGAGACTCTTGAAGCCCGGCTCGACGCCCTGGCCAACATAGCGGTCGAACAGGTTCAGGTCGCGCAGCAGCGGGCCGGCGGCCTGGCGGACGGTCGCCGCCAGGTCGGCCCAGGCCACCTGCTCAGGCACCAGGAACGCCAGGTCGCGGCGCACCGCCGGGAAGCGCGACAGCTCGCCGGCACGCGGCAGGCGACGGGCGGTCAGCGGCTCCAGGTCCAGCTCGAAGGCGTACACGTCGGCCTCGATCTCCATCGCCCGCGCCAGGCGCGGATGGATCTGGCCGATCCAGCCGATGGCCACGCCATCGCGGAACACCTCGGCCGAACGCGCCGGGTGGCCGTAGGCGCGGGCCGACGGACGGAACTCCAGCTGCGCGCCACTGGCAGCCGCCAGTGATTCCAGGTCGCCCTTCAGGTCATGGAAATCGACCTTGCGGGTCGGCAGGCCCCACTGCACCGCCTGCGCCTCACCGCAGACCGCAGCGGCCACGCGCGGGGTTTCCAGCGGCGCCGGTTGGCCGTCTCCGCCCTGCTGGGCAAACACACGGCCGATCTCGAACAGGCGCACGCGGCCCAGCTGGCGCGCGGCATTGCGGCCAAGCGTGGCGACCAGGCCCGGCAGCAGCGACGGACGCATCACCGCCAGTTCCGCCGACAGCGGGTTGGCCAGCGGCACCAGACCGTCGCGCAGCTGCCACTGGGTCAGCAGCGCGTCGTCGACGAAGGCGAAGTTGACGGTTTCCTGCTGGTCACGGGCGATCAGCTGGCGGCGCACGCTCAGCGCGTCCAGCTGGGTCTCGCTCGGCATCGCCACGCGCGAGGCACCGCCCGGCAGCGTGGTCGGGATCTGCTCGTAACCGTGGATGCGGGCCAGCTCTTCGATCAGGTCTTCTTCGATGGCGATGTCGAAGCGGCGGCTCGGCGCCGTGACCTGCCAGCCCTCGGCGGTAGCAACCACGTCCATGCCAAGCGCGCGCAGGATGCGCTCGACTTCGGCATCGTCGATGCTGATGCCGAGCACGCGGGTGATGCGGGCGCGGCGCAGCACGATGGTCGCCGGCTGCGGCAGATCGGCTTCACGCACGGCCTCGGTGACCGGTGCCGGGGTACCGCCGGCCAGGTCCAGCACCAGGCGGGTGGCGTACTCGATCGCGGTGCGCGGCAGCGCCGGATCGACGCCGCGCTCGAAGCGATGGCCGGCATCGGTGTGCAGGCCCAGCTTGCGGCCACGGCCCATGATCGCGGCCGGCGCGAAGTGCGCGGCTTCCAGGAACACGGCGGTGGTCGCGTCGGTGACGCGGGTGTCGAAGCCGCCCATCAGGCCGGCCAGGCCGACCGCACGGTCAGCATCGGTGACCACCAGGAAGCTGTCGTCCAGCGCAGCATCGCGGCCGTCCAGCAGCTTCAGCGTCTCGCCCGCGCGCGAACGGCGCACGGCGATGCTGCCCTGCAGGGTGCCCAGGTCGTACGCGTGCATCGGCTGGCCCAGCTCCAGCATCACGTACTGGGTGATGTCGACCAGCAGCGAGACCGGACGCACACCACTGCGGCGCAGGCGCTCGGCCATCCACAGCGGGGTCCTGGCGGCAGCATTGACGCCTTCGATGACACGGCCCAGGTAACGCGGCGCTTCGGCGCCGGCGTCGAGCTGGATCGACAGTTCGCGGTTGCCAACCGGCACGATGGCATCGGCGGCGAAGTCCAGCACTTCACTGCGGGTGGCGGCGGCGACGTCGTAGGCGATGCCGCGCAGGCTGAAGCAGTCGGCGCGGTTCGGGGTCAGCTTGATCTCGATGCTGGCGTCCGGCAGGCCCAGGTACTCGACCAGGGTCTGGCCGATCGGGGCATCGTCCGGCAGTTCCAGCAGGCCGGACGCATCGCTGTCCAGGCCCAGCTCCTTGGCCGAGCACAGCATGCCGTTGGACTCGACGCCACGCAGCTTGGCCGGTTTGATCTTCAGCTCGCCGATCTGCGCACCAACCATCGCCAGCGGCGCGACCAGGCCCGGGCGTGCGTTCGGTGCGCCACACACGATCTGCAGCAGTTCGCCCTGCCCGGCATCGACCCTGCACACCTGCAGGCGGTCGGCTTCCGGATGGCGCACGGCTTCAACGATGCGTGCCACGACCACGTGATCGAGGCCTTCGCCAAGCGCGGTTACTTCTTCCACTTCCAGGCCGATGGCGGTCAGCACCGCGCTCAGCTCATCGCGCGAGGCGGAGGTCGGGACGTGGCTGCGCAGCCAGTTTTCGGAGAATTTCATGGTGTCACCCTGGTGGGAGGCGTGCCTCCCGTTGCGGTTTTTGGGGTCGCCCAGCGCATGCGCAAGCAGGCGTCCATCCAGAAAGCAGCCGAGCAGGGCTCGGCTCTACACGGTTGCGGCTTACGCGAACTGCTTCAGGAACCGCACATCGTTCTCGAAGAACGCGCGCAGGTCGTTGACGCCGTAGCGCAGCATCGCGAAACGCTCCACGCCCATGCCGAAGGCGAAGCCGGTGTAGCGCTCCGGATCGATGCCGACATTGCGCAGCACGTTCGGATGGACCATGCCGCAACCGAGCACTTCCAGCCAGCGGGTGCTGCCATCGGGCTGCTGCCAGGCGATGTCCACTTCCGCACCCGGTTCAACGAACGGGAAGTAGCTGGGGCGGAAGCGCATCTCGAAGTCGCGCTCGAAGAACGCACGCACGAACTCGGCCAGCGTGCCCTTCAGGTCGGCGAAGGTCGAATGCTCGTCCACCAGCAGGCCTTCCACCTGATGGAACATCGGCGAGTGGGTCTGGTCGCTGTCGCTGCGGTACACCTTGCCGGCGGCGATCATGCGCAGCGGCGGCGCGTGGTCGCCCATGTAGCGCACCTGCACACCGGAGGTATGCGTACGCAGCAGGCGGCCGTCGCCGAAGTAGAAGGTGTCATGCATGGCGCGCGCCGGGTGGTGCGGCGGGAAGTTCAGCGCCTCGAAGTTGTGCCAGTCGTCCTCGATCTCCGGCCCTTCCGACAGCTCGTAGCCCAGCCGGCCGAAGATGCCGGTGATGCGCTCCAGGGTGCGGGTGATCGGGTGCAGGCCGGCACGGTCGCCATTGCGGCCCGGCAGGGTGATGTCGATGGCTTCGGCGGCCAGGCGCGCATCCAGTGCCGCGTCTTCCAGCAGCGCCTTGCGCTCGCCCAGCGCGCGGGTCAGCACGTCGCGGGCCTGGTTGATCGCTTCACCGGCGGCCTTGCGCTCGTCGGCCGGCAGGGCACCGAGCTGCTTGAGCTGCGAGGTGATGCTGCCGCTCTTGCCAAGCAGGGCCACGCGCAGCTGCTCCAGCACGTCGGGGCTCTGTGCGGCGGCCACATCGGCCAGCGCCTGGGTGGTGAGGGATTGGATGTCGCTCATGGGGGGCTGGAACTCCAGTCGATCTGCCATCGCGATGCGCGAAGGGCCGACCCCTGTCGCCACCGCCGTCCCCGCGCTGCCGTCGTGGCCTCGCCGGGACCCAAAAAAGAATGGGGAAGGACTTGCGCCCTTCCCCATGCATTGCCTTGACCTGACACCGTCCGAGTGAACGGTTACGGCATCGGGAAGGACTTATGCCGCCAGCGCGCCCTTGGCCTTTTCGGCCAGCGCAGCAAAACCGGCTGCGTCGTGCACGGCGATGTCAGCCAGGACCTTGCGATCCAGGGTGATGCCGGCCTTCAGCAGACCGTTCATGAAGCGGCTGTAGCTCAGGCCGTTGATGCGGGCAGCCGCATTGATACGGGTGATCCACAGCGAACGGAAGTTGCGCTTCTTCTGCTTACGGCCGATGTAGGCGTACTGCTGTGCCTTGATGACCGCCTGCTTGGCGACGCGGAAGACCTTGCGGCGGGCGTTGTAATAGCCCTTGGCGAGATCCAGGATTTTCTTGTGGCGGCGACGCGCCTGTACGCCACGCTTAACTCGTGCCATTTTTCAGTTCCTCAGAGGTAAGGGAGCATGCGGTCCAGACGGCCTGCGTCTTCTGCACGGACATGGCCCGTCTGACGCAGATTACGCTTACGCTTGGTCGCTTTCTTCGTGAGGATGTGGCTACGGTTGGCGTGGCCGCACTTGTACTTGCCCGAGGCGGTCTTGCGGAAACGCTTGGCCGCTGCCCGGTTGGTCTTGATCTTGGGCATTGCAATGTCCTTGATGGGATATGACCCTGGTTTCTGACTGATCTGGCGGCGGCCTGGGCCGCTCTTTCCGTCCTGCCATGATCGGCGTACGACCCGTCCTGGGTGGGTCGAGCCGGGCATGATACAGGCAAAACCGCCCTGCCACCAGCCCCTGCAACCCTTTACCGGCGATTCACCGGCGTCCTGCAAAAGCAAAGGGACGCCAGCGGCGTCCCCTTACCCTGAACCCTTCAGCCAGGCGCCCCGGAAGGCGGCCCGTCAGGCCTCAGGTCTTCTTCTTCGGCGCGATCATCATGACCATCTGACGCCCTTCCAGGCGCGGACGGGATTCAATGACGATGTCCTCGCCCAGATCGGTCTCGATCCGGTTGGCCATTTCGCGGCCCAGTTCCTGGTGGCTCATTTCACGGCCACGGAAACGGATGTTGACCTTGATCTTGTCACCATCTTCGAGGAACCCGCGCATCTTGCGCAGCTTGATCTGGTAGTCGCCCTCGTCCGTGACCGGACGGAACTTCACTTCCTTGATCTCGACCTGCTTGGTCTTCTTCTTGGCCTCGCTGGCCTTCTTCTGCGCTTCGAACTTGAACTTGCCGAAGTCCATGATCTTGCAGACCGGCGGATCGGCCTGCGGCTGGATCTCGACCAGGTCCAGGCCTTCATCTTCGGCCATGGACAGCGCTTCGTCGCGCGACAACACGCCGATCATTTCTCCGTCACTGCCGATCACGCGGACGCGCGGCACACGGATTTCCTGATTCTTGCGGTTCTGTTTGTTGTCAGGGGTGCTGATATTACGTTCTCCCAAGGGTATCGAACCGGTCCGGGTGCCTGTGCGCCCGGACCGGACCTTTGCTTACGCGCCCTCGGCGTGGAGCCGCTCGATGAAGGCCTGCAGGCTCATGCTGCCCAGGTCTTCGCCAGAACGCGTACGCACCGCCACAGCCCCATTTTCCTTCTCGCGGTCACCGATGACCAGCAGGTAGGGCACGCGCTGCAACGTATGCTCGCGGATTTTATAGCCGATCTTCTCGTTACGCAAATCCGAGCTGACGCGGAAGCCTTGCTCCGCAAGGGTTTTGGTCACGCCCGAGACGTAGTCGGCCTGGGCGTCGGTGATGTTGGCCACCACCACCTGGGTCGGCGCCAGCCAAGCCGGGAACTGGCCGGCATGGTGCTCGATCAGGATGCCCAGGAAGCGCTCCATCGAGCCGACGATGGCGCGGTGCAGCATGACCGGGTGCTTCTTCTGGCTGTTCTCGTCCACGTACTCGGCGCCCAGGCGGCCCGGCATCATGAAGTCCACCTGCATGGTGCCCAGCTGCCAGGTACGGCCGATGGCATCCTTCAGGTGGTACTCGATCTTCGGGCCGTAGAAGGCGCCCTCGCCCGGCAGCTCCTGCCATTCCACGCCACAGGCGGTCAGCGCCGAGCGCAGCGCGCCTTCGGCCTTGTCCCAAGTGGCGTCGTCACCCAGGCGCGATTCCGGGCGCAGCGCGATCTTGATCTGGATCTCGTCGAAACCGAAGTGCTGGTAGACCGCCAGCGCCTGCTGGTGGAAGGCCGTCACTTCCGACTCGATCTGGTTTTCCGTGCAGAACACGTGGCCGTCGTCCTGGGTGAAGCCACGCACGCGCAGGATGCCGTGCAGCGCGCCGGACGGCTCGTTGCGATGGCACGAACCGAACTCACCATAGCGGATCGGCAGGTCGCGGTAGCTGTGCAGGCCCTGGTTGAACACCTGGATGTGGCCCGGGCAGTTCATCGGCTTGACCGCGTACGTGCGCTTCTCCGATTCGGTGAAGAACATGTTGTCCTGGTAGTTGTCCCAGTGACCGGACTTCTTCCACAGGCTCACGTCCAGGATCTGCGGGCAGCGCACTTCGCCATAGCCGCTGTTGCGGTAGACCTTGCGCATGTACTGCTCGACCACCTGCCACAGCGCCCAGCCCTTCGGGTGCCAGAACACCAGGCCCGGTGCTTCTTCCTGCAGGTGGAACAGGTCCTGCTGCTTGCCGATGCGGCGGTGGTCGCGCATTTCAGCTTCTTCGATGCGCTTGATGTACGCCTCGAGCTGCTTCTTGTCGGCCCAGGCGGTGCCGTAGATGCGCTGCAGCTGCTCGTTCTGCGCGTCGCCGCGCCAGTAGGCGCCGGAGATGCGGGTCAGCTTGAAGGCCTTCAGGAAGCGCGTGTTCGGCACGTGCGGGCCACGGCACATGTCCACGTATTCCTGGTGGTAGTACATGCCCATCGCCTGGATGTCGTCGGACATGTCCTCGATCAGGCGCAGCTTGTAGTCCTCGCCACGGGCCTTGAAGATCTCGATCACTTCGGCGCGCGGGGTCATCTTCTTGATGACGTCGTAGTCCTGGGCGATCAGCTCGCCCATGCGCTTCTCGATCGCGGCCATGTCGTCCGGGGTGAACGGGCGCTCGGAGTAGATGTCGTAATAGAAGCCTTCGGCGATCACCGGGCCGATCACCATCTTCACGTCCGGGTAGAGCTGCTTGACGGCGTGGCCGACCAGGTGGGCGCAGGAGTGGCGGATGATCTCCACGCCCTCCTCGTCCTTGGCGGTGATGATGCGCAGGCTGGCATCGTGGTCGATGACGTCGCTGGCATCGACCAGCACGCCATCCACGGCACCGGCGATGGTGGCCTTGGCCAGGCCGGCGCCAATCGACTGGGCGACCTCCATGACGCTGACGGGGTTTTCAAATTCGCGGCGGCTGCCGTCGGGAAGAGTAATGTTGATCATCGCAGTGGCTTCGTGCGGGGCCCGCTGGGCGGGCTGGAAAGCGTTCCCGGGGCGGCGCCCGGGCAATAAAAAAGCGCCGCGAGGGCGCCTGGAACACAGGGCCTTCGGGGGCAGGTCAACAGTGGGCGGTGGTAGTGCTCATGTCGCACGCTCGGCCGGCGCTGGACGCGGGCCACCTTGTTCCAGTCAGGGTTCTACGATGATCTTAAACCAGCGCACCGGAAAGCCCAAGGACTACCGTACGGTCGGCTGAATGTGCCTCGCTGGCGGCGTGAAATTGCAATGATTACCATGTCGGCGCAGGCCGCTCCGTGCCAGCCTGCCCGCTTTCCCCCAGGACCCCGTGATGCGCCACCCGCTCCGACCGGCTTCCGCCGGCCCCGCCCGTGCCCCGCGTTCGCCGGCCCGCTGCCGCGCCGGCCGCCCGCAATGATCACCGTCGGCCTTTCCACGCTCGGCTTCTGCAGCCTGGGCATGCTGGCAGCGATGTTCTCGGCGCTGGCCTTCTATGCCACTTCGCCGCATTGCCGCTGGCCGCGCCTGCGCCGCGCCGGCCGCCTGGGCCGCCAGATCGGCCTGGTCGCCGCTGCCGCCGCGCTGTGGCTGTGGATGGCCGAGCTCGGCTTTGCCGCCGGCCTGGTGGCGATGTTGTGCACCTGGATGCTGGCCGCGATGCTGTTGCCGGCGCTGGCCGCCTGGCACCGTCCCGGCACGGAGTCGCCCTGATGTGGCCGCGCGCCTTCGCTGGCGTCGTGGCCGGCTTCTTCCTGGCCGCAGCCGCGACCGGCCTGCTGGCATGGGTACCGCCCGGCCCCTGGCAGCGGGCGCTGGTGCCGACCCTGATCGCTTTCATCCCGCTGTGGATGCTGGCCGCCCTGTGGGCGTTCAGTTTCCGCAGCGCGCTGCGCGCCTGGCTGGTGCTGGGTGGCAGCGCCGCTGCCGGCTTCGCCATGCTCGGGCTGCTGCGCCTGACCGGCGCGGTGCAATGAGACCTCTCCCATGAAGTTCAGTTCGCAGACCCTGCGCACGTTCACCACCCTGCATACCTGGGTCGGCCTGGTGGCCGGCTTCGGCCTGTTCGTGGCCTTCTACGCAGGTGCGCTGACCCTGTTCCATCACGACCTGCCACTGTGGCAGACCCCGGGAGCCGCCACCGCACTGCCCGCCGGGCTGGACGATGCGCAGTACCTGCTGGAAGACGTGCTGGCTGCGCATCCGGAGGCACGCCGCCACGTCGGCATGACCTTCCCCGGCGCCGAACACCCGCAGCCGCTTGCGTACTGGCAGGCCGATGACGGCAGCTGGCGCTATGCCTGGCCCGGCCAGATCGCCGGCAGCCCCACACCACCGCAGACCGGACTGGCCGAACTGGTCAACGAGCTCCATTACAGCCTCGGCCTGCCCGTGGCCGGGATCTACGTGATGGGCATTGTCAGCCTGCTGTACGGCATGGCACTGCTCAGCGGCCTGGTGATCCATCTGCCGAAGCTGCTCGGCGACCTGTTCGCGCTGCGTCCGGGCCGCAACCTGAAGCAGCTGTGGCAGGACGCGCACAACGTGATCGGCGTGCTCAGCCTGCCTTTCCACCTGATGTTCGCGGTGACCGGTGCCCTGCTCTGCCTGGTGTTCGTGCAGATGGCCCTGCTCAACCCGTTGATCTACGACGGCAAGGCGCTGCAGGCGGTGCCGACGGCGATGGACACCGCGCCCGTGCGCGATGCCAGTGGCATTCCGGCACCGCCGGGCAGCCTGCGCGTGCTGCATGCGCGCGCGCTTGAAGTCGCCCGCGCACAGGGCGTGGCCAACTTCGAACCGGCCTACCTGAAGCTGGCCAATGCCGGCGATGCCAATGCCACCATCGAGATCACCGGCGAATCCACCGGCACGCTCGGCCCGCTTGGCGCGGTGGCGCTGGACGTGGCCACCGGCGACGTTCTGGCCTCGCAGCTGCCGGGCCAGCGCGACGCCAACCACGCCACGCTCAGCGCCGCCTACGCGCTGCACTTCGGCGAATTCGGCAACGGCGTGGTGGTCTGGCTGTACTTCCTGCTCGGCCTTGGCGGTGCGTTCCTGTTCTATTCGGGCAACCTGCTGTGGATCGAGTCGCGGCGCAAGCGTCGCCAGCCGCAGCAGCCGCGCGCCGGGGTGAACATGGCGCGGGCGACGGTCGGCGTGTGCATCGGCCTGTGCGTGGCGATCTCGGTCGCGTTCGTCACCGCGCTGGTGCTGGAGCGGCTGGCGCCGACAGCGGTCGATCGCGGCATCCGCTGGGCCTGCTTCGGCAGTTGGGCGGCCTGTGCGCTGTGGGCCGCGCTGCGACGCCCGGCGCAGGCCGCACGCGAGTTGCTGTGGGCGGCGGCGATCAGTACCGCGCTGGTACCGGTGCTGCACGGCGCACTCAATGGTGACTGGCTGTGGCGCGCCGCCGCGCGTGGCCACTGGCCGCTGTTCTGGGTCGACGCCATCGCGCTGGCCATGGCCTTCGGCTTTGCCCGCCTGGCAGTGGCCAGCCAGCGCCGCGCCCGCAACGGCGATCCCAACAGCGTCTGGGCCAACTGAACCTTCGCCGGGCATGCCCCGGCGCTACCTACCGTTGCGCGCAACGCCCCCTGTAGCGTCGAGCTTGCTCGACAGCTGTTGATTTCGCGCCAAGCACCGTCGAGCAAGCTCGACGCTACCCAAGCAGGATCATGCCTCGCCGGGGTAACGACTCACTTCGATCAGGTTGCCATCCGGGTCGCGGAAATACACCGATTCGATCGGCCCCAGCGCGCCGGTGCGCGCAACCGGCCCCTCCTCCACTGCAACGGACTGCGCCTGCAGGTGGGACAGCACATCGACTGTCGCCATGCGCGTGACCAGGCACAGGTCGGCACTGCCCGGCGTGGGCCGCAGCGCATGCGGCTGCAGCGGAGCACTGGCCGCATGCAGATTGATCTTCTGCTGGCCGAACTGCAGCGCGGTACGACCCGCGCCGAAGCGCACGACCTGCATGCCGAGCACGCGCTGGTAGAAATCACAGCTGCGGTCGATGTCGGCGACGGTGAGGACCAGGTGGTCCAGGCGTTCAAGATGGATCATGCCCGCAGCGTAACGCTGCGGGCGTGGCGATGCTGTGCGGGGTTGGGCCAATGGCGTTGCGGCATTGCGCCGGGCATCGCCTGATGCAGCTCAATCGCCGATGCGCGCCTTCTGCCAGGGGCCCAGCATGGCGTTGAGCAGGCTGGCCTGTTCGTCGTCGCCGGTCAGCTCCCACATGAACACCCCGGCCAGGCCCTGCTCGCGGGCGAACTGCGCACGCAGGCCGATCGAGCGCGGGTCTTCATAGCTGATGAAGATCTTCTGCCCGGCGTTGTACAGCCACGGGCTCTGCGCCTGCGGCTGCCAGTGTTTCGTCCAACCCGGCTGATCGAGATAGCGCGCCTTGATCACCCGCCAGTCGCCGGCATCGGCCGGCGCACTGTAGGACTGGTACAGCCCATCCGCTGCATCGCCGGTGACCTTGAAGCCGCGCCCGTAGAACGGTACGCCCAGCACCAGTTTATCGGCCGGCACGCCGTGCTCGCGGTAGTACTGCACCGCGCCGGCCACGTTGTTCCAGCGCCGCAGCTCCGGGGCCAGCGGATCGGCCGGCACTTCATGCAGCGGCGCATTGAAGGTCGACACCGCCGAGAAACCGGTGCCCATGTCGTAGCTCATCAGGTTGATGAAATCGAACACCTTGGCCAACGCCGGCAGGTCGTAGCTCGCTGCTGGATCGTAGGGGCCATCGGTCTGCAGGCGACCGGCGGCCAGCGCGGCGGTCAGCAGCATCGGCTGTCGCTCCTTGCGCCCGTGCGCGTCGAGTGCGACGCGGAACGCCTGCGCGAGCCGGGTCAGGTTGGCGCGATCCTGCGGGCGGTGCGCCAGCTCCTTCGGTCCGCCACTGACCGGGAACTCCCAGTCGATGTCCACGCCATCGAAGCTGCCGGCATGGCGGTCGAAGAACAGCGCCATGCACGAGTCGACCAGGCGCTTGCGGCTGGCCTCGGTCAGCGCTGCATCGGAGAATCCACCTGCGCCCCATCCACCAATTGAGATCAGCGTGCGCAGATGCGGGTGCGCCTTCTTCAGCTCGGCCAGCGCAGCAAAATTCTTCGGCGCTTCGGCGCCGACCGTGCAGCGGCCGTCCTCGATGGTGGAGAACGCGTAGAACAGATGGGTGAGGCGCTCGGCCGGAATGCTCGACACCGGGTAGCGCTCGGCCGAACCACCGGGGTAGTAGGCACCGAAGATCGGTGGCTGCGCGGGCGCCGCATGCACGGCAATGGGCAAGGCACCGGCAATCAGCACGGCAAGGACAGCCACGGTCTGGCGGAACATGGGATCTCCCGGTTCGAAGGCGCAGCCACGTTAGCAAACGGATGGGGCTGTGGGACGGTTGTCGCGGCATGTCGTCCAGTGGACAGGCACGCCGCATCCCTTGACGACATCGGGGCAGACATGCGATTGCCGTCATGCACTGCAGCAGGACACACACCGACGCCGGTCTCCCATGCATCGGCTAAGGTAGCCGCGGACCTCCAACCGTGCATGGACATGAGCACCGACCACAACGACATTGACGACGGCGACCTGCTGGACGACGAAATCCTCGACGAACACCAGGCACTGGAGGCACGCGCCTACGCCGTCTTCCGCGAGGGCGACCTGCAGCAGGCAGTGGCGCTGTTCGGCGAGCTGATCGCACTCGCTCCCGAAGTGCCGTATCTGCATTACATGCGCGGATTGGCGCACAAATACCTGCGCGACTGGGCTGCCTCGCTGCAGGACAACCGGCAATCAGAACAGCTGCGCGGCGAGTTCGATGAAGCCACCGCGTGGAATGCCGGTATCGCCGCCACCGGCGCCGGTGACTGGGCCGAAGCGCGCCGCCAATGGGCCCGCTGTGGCATCACCCTGCCCGAGGGCGAAGGTCCGATCGAGGGCAACTTCGGCGTGGCCTGTGTGCGCTTGGCACCGTGGTCCGATGCCGAAGTGGTGTATATGAGCCGCATTGATCCGGTGCGTGCACGCATCGACAACGTACCGCTGCCCGAAAGCGGCTTCCGCTTCGGCGACATCGTGCTGCACGACGGCGCATCAACCGGCCATCGCACCTACGGCGAGCGCCAGGTGCCGGTGTTCAACGCGATACAGCGCCTGCAGGCATCGGACATGACGACCTTCACCGTGTTCGTGCAGTGTGATTCGGCCGATGACATCGCTGCCCTGGAGGCCATCACGCTGCCAGGCATCGGCATGGTCGAGGACTGGACGGCCACCGTGCGCCGGCTGTGCCGCCGCTGCAGCTACGGCACGCCGCACCAGCATGGTGATGAGGCGCCAGATGAAGACCAATGGAGACGCGAACGTGACCTCGGCGTGGCCGCACAGGGCCGGGCTGCGGTGGAAAAGCTCATGGCGGTGTGGGGCGCTGCAGCCCCCAGCCGGGTGCTGGAGGCCATCGAACAGCGCGAGCACCCGATGAGCGCCCCGGAGCCAGGCCAGGTCTGGTGGCTGGGGGAGGACGAAGAAGGCGCGTAAGTGCAAGGACCAACGGTCCTCATCCACAGGATTCCAGGCAAAGAAAAAGCGGGCCGAAGCCCGCTTTTTCATTTGCGAAAGCGTGAGGACCAACGGTCCTCACCCACCGCACAATCAGCAATACCGATTATTCGGCGCTGGCGGCGTCGCCTTCTTCCACGGCCTTCATCGACAGGCGGATACGGCCCTGCTTGTCGACTTCCAGCACCTTGACCTTGACCACATCGCCTTCCTTCAGCACGTCGCCGACCTTCTCGACGCGATCGCTGGAGATCTGCGACACGTGGACCAGACCGTCCTTGCCCGGCAGGATGGTGACGAACGCACCGAAGTCCATGATCTTGGCGACCTTGCCTTCATAGATGCGGCCCGGTTCGACGTCCGAGGTGATCTGCTCGATGCGGGCCTTGGCGGCCTGCGCAGCGATGGCGTTGACCGAAGCGATGACGATGGTGCCGTCGTCCTGGATGTCGATCTGGGTGCCGGTTTCCTTGGTGATGGCCTGGATGGTCGAACCACCCTTGCCGATCACTTCGCGGATCTTGTCCGGGTGGATCTTGATGGTCAGCAGGCGCGGCGCGTAGTCCGACAGCTCTTCACGCGGAGCGGTCAGGCCGTGGGCCATTTCGCCCAGGATGTGCAGACGGCCAGCCTTGGCCTGCTGCAGGGCCTGCTTCATGATCTCTTCGGTGATGCCTTCGATCTTGATGTCCATCTGCAGGGCGGAAATGCCCTCAGCGGTACCGGCGACCTTGAAGTCCATGTCGCCCAGGTGATCTTCGTCACCCAGGATGTCGGACAGGACGACGAAGCGCTCGCCTTCCTTGACCAGGCCCATGGCGATACCGGCCACCGGAGCCTTCACCGGCACGCCGGCGTCCATCAGGGCCAGCGACGAGCCGCAGACCGAGGCCATCGACGAGGAACCGTTCGACTCGGTGATTTCCGAGACGACGCGGATGGTGTACGGGAAGGCTTCCAGCGACGGCATGACAGCCAGCACGCCGCGCTTGGCCAGGCGACCGTGGCCGATTTCGCGGCGCTTCGGGCCCATCATGCGGCCGCACTCACCCACCGAGAACGGGGGGAAGTTGTAGTGGAACAGGAAGTTTTCCTTGTACTCACCGGCAACGGCGTCGATGACCTGGCCGTCACGGGCGGTGCCCAGGGTGATGGTCACGATGGCCTGGGTTTCGCCACGGGTGAACAGCGAGGAACCGTGGGTACGCGGCAGCACGCCGGTCTTCACGGCGATCGGGCGGACGGTGTCCAGCGCACGGCCGTCGATACGGACCTTGGTGTCCAGCACCGAGTCACGCATGGTGCGGTATTCCAGCTCGCCGAATTCCTTCGACAGCTCGGCCGGGTTCCAGCCTTCGGCGGCCACGCGGCCAGCCAGGGTTTCGAACACGTCCTTCTTGATTGCCGAGATGGCGTCGCGGCGCTGCAGCTTGTCACGCACCTGGAAGGCTTCGCCCAGGCGCGGGCCGATGGCTTCCTTCAGGGCGGAGATCAGCGCGTCGTTCTTGGCCGGGGCTTCCCAGGTCGACGGCTTGGTGCCGGCTTCGACGGTCAGCTCGTTGATCGCGTTGATGACCTTCTGCATCTCGCGGTGACCGAAGGTCACGGCGCCCAGCATCACTTCCTCGGACAGCAGCGCGGCTTCGGATTCAACCATCAGCACGGCGTTGGAGGTACCGGCGACGACCAGTTCCAGCTGCGAGTCAGCCAGTTCGCTGACGGTCGGGTTCAGGATGTACTCGCCGTTCTTGTAACCGACCTTGGCAGCGCCGATCGGACCCATGAACGGGGTGCCGGCCAGGGCCAGGGCAGCGGAGGCACCGATCAGGGCCGGGATGTCGCCGTCCACGTCCGGGTTCAACGACATGACCGTGGCGATGATCTGCACTTCGTTCTTGTAGTCTTCCGGGAACAGCGGACGGATCGGACGGTCGATCAGACGCGAGATCAGGGTTTCCTTCTCGGTCGCACGGCCTTCACGCTTGAAGAAACCACCCGGGATACGGCCGCCGGCGTAGAACTTTTCCTGATAATCGACGGTCAGCGGGAAGAAGTCCTGGCCTTCGCGCGCGCTCTTGGCGGCGACGGCGGTGACCAGCAGTACGGTGTCGTCCATCTTGACGATGACGGCGCCGCTGGCCTGACGGGCGACTTCGCCGGTCTCAAGCGTGACGGTGTGCTTGCCGTACTGGAAGGTTTTGGTGATTTTTGCCACGGAGGGTGTCCTTGGGGATGCTGTCTGCGAATTTGGACCGTCGGCGACCCTTGCCGCCAGCGGGTGGCCGGATCGTTCCGGCCTGAATCGGGGATTGCGGTACTACAAAACAAAACCGCGGCGCATCGCTGCGCCGCGGGGGATTCGTTGCTTAGCGACGCAGGCCAAGCTTCTCGATCAGGGCCTTGTAGCGCTCGACGTCCTTCTTCTTCAGGTAGTCGAGCAGGCTGCGACGGCGGTTGACCATCTGCAGCAGGCCGCGGCGGCTGTGGTGGTCCTTCTTGTGGGTCTTGAAGTGGCCGGTCAGCAGTTCGATGCGGGCGGTCAGCAGCGCAACCTGGACTTCCGGGGAGCCGGTGTCAGCCGAGCTGCGCTTGTTGTCTTCAATGACCTTCTGGGTGTCGATCGACATTTCTTTTTCTCTGTGATGCGTGGCCGGCAGGAACGCGCTTCGCGCACCGCCAGGCTCGCCGTGGACTACGAGGATGAAACCTGCGCCAGGCAGGCTGCCGGAAAACGGCCGCGAAATTGTAACGGTCGGGGGCTTCCGGGACAAGGACCGGGGCTGAACCGCCCGGGCCCGGTCAGAGGTTGAAACGACGCTGCGGGGCCAACAGGCCGCTCTCGTCGACCTGGCCCAGGCCCTGGACAGCGTCGTCCGGACCAAACACCGCCACCAGGCCACGCGGCCAGGACAGATCGCGCTGGCGCTGGCCGACGCAGAAGCGGTGGGCCTGGTCGGCATCCAGGTCGACCCGCGGGTACTCGGCCAGGCCGGCCGCCAGCGGCAGCAGCAGCGCGTCCATGCCCGCCTCGTCACCCGCCTCGACCATCGCCCGCAGCTGGTCCAGGGTGACCATCGCCGGCTCACGGAACGGCTCGACCCAGAGCCGACGCAGTGCGCTGATGTGGGCACCACAGCCCAGCGCCTCGCCCAGGTCGCGGGCCAGGCTGCGGATGTAGGTGCCGGAGCCGCAGGTCACGCGCAGCCGCAACCGTTCCGGCTGCTGCTCCAGCACCTCGATGGCATGTACCTGCACCTCGCGTTCGGGCGCTTCGATGACATCGCCGCGGCGGGCCTTCACATACAGCGGCTCACCGCCCTGCTTCAGCGCCGAATAGATCGGGGCACGCTGGCGGATGTTGCCGGTCAGCGCCGCCAGTGCGGCCTGCAGCGCTTCGGCACTGATGGCCGGCACCGGGCGCTGGAGCAGCACCTGGCCTTCGGCATCGTCGGTATCGGTGGTCTGGCCCAGCACGATCTCGGCATCGTAGGCCTTGGCCGAGCCGAGCAGCAGGCCGGCGATCTTGGTTGCCTCGCCGAAGCACAGCGGCAGCAGGCCGGTGGCCAGCGGGTCAAGGCTGCCGGTGTGCCCCCCTTTCTCTGCGCGGAACAGGCGGCGGGCTACCTGCAGGGCGGCGTTGGAACTCATGCCGGTCGACTTGTCGAGCAGCAGGATGCCATCCAGGCGGCGGAACTGAATTCGGGTCATGGCAGAATTTTGTAGGGTCGAGCCATGCTCGACTGCCGCAGCGCGGTCTGCATCAGACATCGCGCAGCCGGAATGCAACAACGCCGGGCATGCCCGGCGCCACGCGGTTATTCTTCGTCGCTCTCGCGACGCTTCTCCGCGGCCAGCGTATCGGGCAGGTCGCGCAGGAGGTTGTCGATGTGCTCACCACGGTCGACCGAGTCGTCGTAGTGGAAATGCAGCTCCGGCACGTGGCGCAGCTTCATCGCGCGTGCCAGGTCCATGCGCAGGCGGTAGCCCAGCTCCTTCAGGCCGGCCACGGCTTCGGCCGAACGTTCCGGCATCAGCGCGGTGACGAACACCTTGGCATGGGCCATGTCGCGGGTGATTTCCACGTCGGACACGCTCACCGAGGGCAACCCGTGCTCGCGCACGGCGTTGTGCACCAGGGTGCCGAGTTCACGGCGCAGCTGGGCGGAGACACGGTCGGTTCGATGGAAAGTCTTGGGCACGAGGAGCTCTTCGTTCAGTTGTCGCCCGACCAACGGTCGGGCGCTACCTTTGATTCGATTGTCGCCCGACCAACCGTCGGGCGCTACAGGTCCATGGTGGGGCCCGACCGTTGGTCGGGCCACCTTGCAGCATTACAGGGTGCGCGGCACTTCGATACGCTCGAAGCACTCGATCTGGTCACCCGGCTTGACGTCGTTGTAGGCCTTCACCGCGATACCGCACTCGGTACCGTTGCGGACTTCCTCGACGTTCTCCTTGAAGCGACGCAGCGATTCCAGCTCGCCCTCGAAGATCACCACGCTGTCGCGCAGCACGCGGATCGGCTTGTTGCGCCTGACCACGCCCTCGATGACCATCGAGCCGGCAACGGCGCCCAGCTTGGAGCTGCGGAACACGTCGCGGACCTCGGCGATACCGATGATCTCTTCGCGGATCTCCACGCCCAGCAGACCGGAGGCCACCTGCTTCACCTGATCGATCACGTCATAGATGATCGAGAAGTAGCGCAGGTCCACGCCGTTGGATTCGATGATGCGACGGGCCGAAGCATCCGCACGCACGTTGAAGCCGATGACGGTGGCCTTCGAAGCGGCCGCCGAGTTGGCGTCCGATTCGGTGATGCCGCCCACGCCGGAGTGGATCACGTTGATGCGGATGTCTTCGTTGGACAGCGCCACCAGCGCCTGGCTGAGGGCCTGCACCGAACCCTGCACGTCGGCCTTGATGACCAGGTTGAGGACCTGCTGGCCCTCGCCCTTGCCCAGGGTCGCCATGATGTCTTCCATGCGGCTGCCGGCGGTGGCGACCAGGCGCGATTCACGGCGCTTGGTCTCACGCTGCTGGGCAACGTCCTTGGCCAGGCGCTCGTCCTCGACCACCACGAAGTCGTCACCGGCTTCCGGCACGCCGGACAGGCCCAGGACCTGCACCGGGATGGACGGGCCGGCGAATTCCGGCTGCTTGCCGGTTTCGTCGAACAGTGCACGCACGCGGCCGTACTGGATGCCGCACACCAGGTAGTCGCCCTTCTTCAGGCGGCCCTGCTGCACCAGCACGGTAGCGACCGGGCCGCGGCCCTTGTCCAGCGACGATTCGATCACCACGCCCGAGGCGCGGCCTTCGTCGACGGCCTTCAGTTCCAGCAGTTCGGCCTGGATCGAGATGGCGTCCAGCAAGTCGTCGATGCCCAGGCCGGTCTTGGCCGAGATCTCCACCATCTGGGTGTCACCACCGAAATCTTCGGCCACGACCTGCTCGGACAGCAGTTCGTTCTTGACCCGCATCGGGTCGGCGTCGGACTTGTCGATCTTGTTGATCGCCACGATCAGCGGCACACCCGCCGAACGGGCGTGCTGGATCGCTTCCTTGGTCTGCGGCATGACGCCGTCATCGGCGGCCACGACCAGCACCACGATATCGGTCAGCTTGGCGCCGCGGGCACGCATCGAGGTGAAGGCAGCATGGCCCGGGGTATCCAGGAAGCTGATCACGCCCTTCGGCGTATCAACGTGGTAAGCACCGATGTGCTGGGTGATGCCGCCGGCTTCGCCGGTGGCGACCTTGGTGCGGCGGATGTAATCCAGCAGCGAGGTCTTGCCGTGGTCGACGTGGCCCATGATGGTGACCACCGGCGGACGCTGGGTGGCTTCGCCCTGGTTTTCACCGGTCGAGGCCAGCAGTGCGTCCTCGGCGTCGTTGTCGTTGGCACGGATCGCCTTGTGGCCGAGTTCTTCGGTCACCAGCGCGGCGGTGTCGTGGTCGATGGACTGGGTGATGGTGGCCATCACGCCCATCTTGAACAGCGCCTTGACCACCTCGCCGCCCTTCAGCGCGAGCTTCTGCGCCAGGTCGGCCACGGTGATCGTGTCGCCGATCGCCACTTCACGCACCACCGGTGCGGTCGGACGCTCGAAGGCGTGCGGGCCGGCATTGTTGCCACCGCGCGACATGTCGCGACGGCCACCGGCCTGGTTACGGCCGCCCGGCCGACCACGGGTGTTGCTGTTGTTGCTGTTGCCACGACGCGCACGGTCGGCAGCCGACAGGTGCATCTGGCCGGCGAAACGGTCGCCCGGGCCACGCTCGTTGCGCGGCGCGCTGCGGTTGTTGCGGTCGTCGTTGCGCGGCGGCGGCGGCGCACTGCGCGGCGCAGCCGGAGCGGCGGCCGGCGTGCGCGGCGGACGCGGCGCGGTTTCATCGATCGGAGCGCGCTTGGGCTTGGCGGCCGCCAGTGCCTCGGCAGCCTTGGCGGCGGCCGCAGCTTCCTCGGCAGCCTTCTTCTCGGCCTCTGCGCGTTCCTTGGCCGCAATCTCTTCCTCACGGGCACGGACGATGGCTTCGTCGCGCAGACGATCCTTCTCGGCCAGGGCCTGCTGTTCGGCGAGGTTGCGGGCGCGCGACTCTTCCAGCTTGCGCAGGATGTCGGCGCGCTCTTCGTCCGGCGTCATGGCGCGCGCACCATCCTTGACGTAGGTGCGCTTCTGGCGCACCTCGACATTCACGGTCGTCTTGCTGCGACCGGAATTGACCGTCACTTCCTGCTGCTTCCGGCGGTTGAGCGTGATCTTCTTTGCAGACTGATCGCTCTCTTCCGGGGCCTGCTCGGGCTTGCCGTGCGAACGACGAAGGAAGCCCAGGAGCTTCACCTTCTCGGAGCTGGTCACGACCTGGTCGGGACCGCTGAACTTCATGCCGGCACCGGCCAGCTGTTCCAGCAGTTTTTCGACCGGCGTGTTGACCAGTTCGGCAAGCTTGCGGATGGTGGTTTGCTGCGACATTCGGATCCTATGATCTTGTGGGCGCCCCCCCGCATCTGGAGGTGGCGCGGATTCTACGCCCTGAGCGGCTCAGGGCCCTGTTCATTGCCGGCTCATTCGCCGCGTTCCAGTCGGGCGATCTCTTCGGCACGGGCGGCCAGGATCAGCGCAGCGGCGCGCGCCTGATCCAGTCCTTCGATGCCGAAGTCCATGACCTCGTCGGCGGCCAGGTCGGACAGGTCCTCGCTGGTACGCACGCCGTGGCCGGCCAGCGCATATGCGGTGGCTTCGTCCATGCCCTTCAGGGACAGCAGGTCCTGCGCCGGCTGGCCGTCTTCAAGGCCTTCTTCGACTGCCAGGGCCTCATTGAGCAGCGCATCGCGGGCACGAGCGCGCAGCTCTTCGACGATGTCTTCGTCGAAACCTTCCACGGCCAGCAGTTCGCCGACCGGGACATATGCGATTTCCTCGACGGTGCCGAAGCCTTCGCTGACCAGGATGCCGGCGATTTCCTCGTCCACTTCCAGCTTGTCCATGAACAGCTGGCGGGCCGAAGCCTGCTCGGCCTCCGACTTGGCGGTGACCTGGTCCTGGGTCATCACGTTGAGCTGCCAGCCGGTCAGGCGGCTGGCCAGGCGCACGTTCTGGCCGCCCTTGCCGATCGCCTGGGCCAGGCGGTCTTCGGCAACGGCCAGGTCCATCGAGTGCTTGTCTTCATCGACGATGATCGACTGCACTTCGGCCGGCGCCATCGCGTTGATGACGAAGTTGGCCGGGTTGTCGTTCCACAGCACGATGTCCACGCGCTCGCCATTGAGCTCGTTGGACACGGCCTGCACGCGCGAACCGCGCATGCCGATGCAGGCACCGATCGGATCGGTGCGCTGGTCGTGGGCGAGCACGGCGATCTTGGCGCGGTCGCCCGGATCACGGGCGCAGGCCTTGATTTCCACCAGGCCCTGGCCGACTTCCGGCACTTCCAGCTTGAACAGCTCGATCATGAATTCCGGGGCGGCGCGGCTGATGAACAGCTGCGGGCCACGGGGTTCCGAACGGACTTCGGCCAGGTAGCCGCGCACGCGGTCACCGGCGCGCAGCACGTCGCGCGGAATGCCCTTGTCCTTCGGAATGAAGCCTTCGGCATTGCCACCGAGGTCGACATAGATGTTGCCGCGCTCGGCGCGCTTGACCACACCGGTGATCAGTTCGCCGACGCGATCCTTCCACGCATCCACGACCTGCTGGCGCTCGGCTTCGCGCACGCGCTGGACGATGACCTGCTTGGCGGCCTGGGCGGCGATGCGGCCGAAGTCCGGGTTCTCGATCTGCTCTTCGATGTAGTCGCCGACGTCCACGCCTTCGGCTTCGTCGACGGCGTCCATCAGGCGGATCTGGCGGTCCGGCGATTCCATGACCACGTCGTCGGCCACCACTTCCCAGCGGCGGAAGGTTTCGTAGCTGCCATCCTTGTGGTCGATGACCACGCGGGTCAGCACTTCCTCGTCGGGATAGCGCTTCTTCGCTGCCGAGGCCAGGGCGGCCTCGATGGCATCGAAGATCACTTCACGCGGCACGCCCTTCTCGTTGGCGACCGCGTCGACTACCAGCAACAGTTCCTTGCTCATTGGCTCACTCCGCGCGCGGCTTCTTTGCCGCCGGCTCGTTGGAAGAAGAATTCGTGTTCGGCTTCGGACGCTTCGGCGCCGGACCGGTCGGCTTGCTCGGGGCCAGCCCCAGCGCCACCCAGTCGGGCATGATCCGTGCCTTGTCGATGTTGTCGGCCGACACCACCACTTCGGTCTTGTCGACGATGAAGGTGATGGTGCCTGCGGCCTCGTCGGTTGCCTCGATACGGCCCTGCAGGCGACGACGGTTGTCCTGCGGCAGCTTCAGCGTGACCTTGGCCGATTCACCCTGGTGGCGAGCGAACTGCTCCAGGTTGAACAGCGGGCGATCCACGCCCGGCGAGGACACTTCCAGCGTGTAATTGCCGCTGATCGGGTCTTCGACGTCCAGCTGCGCCGACACTTCGCGGCTGACCCGCTCGCAGTCGTCGACATTGATGATGCGCTCGGGCTGTTCAGCCAGCGGCACGTCGATGTAAAGGCGCAGGGTCGCACCGCCGGGGGCCGGCAGATACTCAACGCCCAGCAGCTCCAGGCCCAGCGACACAACGGTCGGGGCGAGCAGATTCGCGATGTCGGTTGCCTTGTCGCTCACAGCCTGCCTTGATCTCTTGGTTGGGTGCCGGCTTTGGCCGGCGTGAAAACATGACGCCCCGGAAACGACAAAGGGCCCGCTGGGCCCCTTTTCCGGAAAGACTCCGGTGACTGGATTCCGGTTGCAACCTGCAGTGCCTGCCGGTTGCGGCCCTCCTTCCGGGTCCGGACTCCCGCCGGGAGGCCGCCTTCAGGGGTACTGCTAGGCCGCTGATGATAGCGGCTGCACCGCGCTGGTGCAAGGTGCGGACCTGGGGTCAGATCCCTTTCCCGCGGAAAAGGGATCTGACCCCGATCACGCAGAAACGACGCAGCCACCCAAAGAAAAACGCCTTCGAAGCAGGACTTCGAAGGCGATCTCTTTACTTGCTCTTTACTTGGTAGCGGGGGCAGGATTTGAACCTGCGACCTTCGGGTTATGAGCCCGACGAGCTGCCAGACTGCTCCACCCCGCATCAGAAGCGGAATTATGAGCGTTGGCTCCAAAAAATGCAAGCTTTCCCTCATTCATCAAACCGGTTGGCGCCGATCTGAAGCTGGTAGCGGGGGCAGGATTTGAACCTGCGACCTTCGGGTTATGAGCCCGACGAGCTGCCAGACTGCTCCACCCCGCACCGGAAGTGTTTGAACTGTTGCCCTACTCTCTTTCGAGGAGGGCTACCGCAACGATGTTCTGGCTGAACCGCTGCAGTGACAACTCAGGCTGCGCATATTACACGAATCGCGCAGCTTTGTGTCAACTTTTATGCAAGATGCGCAAATGCCTGCTGGCACCAGACCATGATCGGGTTCCAGGCCAGGCCCAGCGCCAGCAGCGCCAGCGCGTTCACGCCCAGCACCAGGCCCAGCACGCGGTCGTTGCTGCGCGGCATGGCCTCGCCCACCGGCTCATCGAAGTACATGACCTTGATGACGCGCAGGTAGTAGAAGCAGCCGACCACTGCACACAGCACGCCGAGGATGGCCAGCCACAGCAGGCCCCCGTTGACGGCCGCGCCCAGCACCGCCAGCTTGGTCCAGAAGCCCAGGAACGGCGGAATGCCGGCCAGCGACGCCATGATGCACAGCACCAGGCCGGCCATCCACGGGTTGCGGGCATTGAGGCCCTTGAAGTCCTCGATGTTCTCGGCTTCGAAACCGGCACGCGACAGCGCGATGATCGCGCCGAAGGCGGCGGTGGACATGATGGCGTAGGCCAGTGCGTAGAACAGCGCGGCGGCATAGCCCTGCGCGCCACCACCGGCGATGCCCATCAGCAGGAAGCCGATGTGCGAGACGGTGGAGAACGCCAGCATGCGCTTGAGGTTGCTCTGCGCGATGGCCATCAGGTTGCCGATGACCAGCGAGACCGCGGCCAGGCCGGCGATCAGCAGCTGCAGTTCAGTCGACAGCGGACCCACGCCCATTTCCAGCAGGCGGTAGGCCATGCCGAAGGCGGCCAGCTTCGGCGCCGAGCTGATGAACAGCGCGATCGGTGCCGGGGCACCCTGGTACACGTCCGGCAGCCACATGTGGAACGGTGCGGCACCCAGCTTGAAGGCGACGCCGGCGATCATGAACACCGCACCGGTGATCAGCAGCACGCGCTCTTCCGAGTGCGGGATGGCGTCACGGATGACGTCCAGGTGCAGGCTGCCGGTGGAGCCGTAGATCAGCGACATGCCGTACAGCAGCAGGCCCGAGGCCAGCGAACCCAGCACGATGTACTTCATCGCCGCTTCCGAGGCCAGACCGTTCTCACGGTTGCTGGCAACCAGTGCGTAGGAGCACAGCGCCAGCAGTTCCAGGCCCAGGTAGACCATCAGCAGGCTGCCGGCCGAGACCAGAATCATCATGCCGGCGGTGCCGAACAGGATCAGCACCGGGATCTCGCCCTGGAACAGGTTGCGGTCACGCAGGTAGCGCCAGCCGTAGACCAGGGTCAGGCCGCTGAGCAGCACGATCCCGGTCTTCATCACGTCCGCGGCGGTATCGCGCACGAACATGCCATGGAAGACCTCGCCCTGCCCGCCCACGCCGGTGGCCAGCATGAACAGCACCACGGCCAGCGCAGCGAGCGAGAACAGGTGGGTGAAGATCTTGTTCCGGTTGCTGACGAACAGGTCGAGGATCATCAGGGCGAAGGCGCTGCCGATCAGCACCAGCTCGGGAGCGAGCGGTGGCAGGTCAGCGGCGGTCAATGGCAGCAGCGGCGAGGTGGTCATCATCAAATCCTGGAATTACAGCAGCTTGCTGGATGCGATCTGCATCGCCAGCTTCGCGATCGAGGGCTCCATCAGGTCGGTCAGCGGCTTGGGGTAGATGCCCAGGGCCAGCACGCCGATGGCGAACACGCCCAGCACCAGCCATTCGCGGCCGTTGATGTCCTTCAGTTCGGCCACGTGGCTATTGGCCACTTCGCCGAAGAAGATGCGCTTGTACAGCCACAGGGTGTAGGCGGCGCCGATGATCAGGGTGGTGGCCGCGCCCAGTGCGATCCACGGATTACGCTGGAAGGCCGACAGGATGACCATGAACTCGCCGACGAAACCGCTGGTGCCCGGCAGGCCCGCATTGGCCATGAAGAACAGCATGGCGAAGGTGGCGAACCACGGCATCACATTGACCACGCCGCCGTAATCGGCGATGCGGCGGCTGTGCATGCGGTCGTACAGCACGCCGACACAGGAGAACATCGCACCGGACACGAAGCCGTGCGAGATCATCTGCACCATGGCGCCCTGCAGGCCCAGGCGGGCAGCATCGGCGTTGCCGGCTTCACGCACCAGCCACAGGGCGATGAAGGTGCCCAGGGTGACGAAGCCCATGTGCGCGATCGACGAATAGGCGATCAGCTTCTTCATGTCGTCCTGCACCAGGGCGACCAGGCCGACGTAGATCACCGCGATCAGCGACAGCGCGATCACCAGCCAGGCCCATTCCTGCGACGCGTCCGGGACGATCGGCAGGTTGAAGCGCAGGAAGCCGTAGCCACCGATCTTCAGGGCGATGGCGGCCAGGATCACCGAACCGGCGGTCGGCGCTTCCACGTGGGCGTCCGGCAGCCAGGTGTGGACCGGGAACATCGGCACCTTGACCGCGAAGGCGATCAGGAAGGCGAAGAAGATCCAGGTCTGTTCTTTGGCCGACAGCGGCAGCGCGTACAGGTCGGCCAGCTGGAAGCTGCCGCCCTTCATGTACAGGTAGATCAGCGCCACCAGCATCAGCACCGAGCCGAGGAAGGTGTACAGGAAGAACTTCAGTGCTGCGTAGATGCGGCGCGGGCCACCCCAGACACCGATGATCAGGAACATCGGGATCAGCATGGCTTCGAAGAACACGTAGAACAGCATCGCGTCCGTCGCGGCGAAGATGCCGACGGTGACGCCTTCCAGGATCAGGAAGGCCGCCACGTACTGGTTGACGCGCTTGTCGATGGCGCTCCAGGCGCCGATCAGGGCAAGCACGCTGACCAGGGTCGTCAGCAGGATCAGCGCCACGGCAATGCCGTCCACGCCCAGGTTGTAGCCGATCTTGTACGCCGGGATCCAGGCATGGGTCTCGACGAACTGCAGGCCGTCGATGCCCGCGTTGTAGCCGCTCAGCAGCGAGAGGCTTGCAACGAAGGTGAGCACCGCGACGCCCAGCGACGCCCAGCGGGCAGTCTGTGCATCACGGATCGCAAGGATCAGGGCGCCACCGATGATCGGCAGCCAGATGAGGACACTGAGTAGAGGCCAGTTCGACACGTCTTCTTATTCCGTACAGGTCATCAACGCAGGTAATGCATCAGCACGCCCAGCAGGGCAATCAGGCCGATGATCATCGCGAAGGCGTAGTGATAGAGGAAACCGGATTGGGTACGACGCAGCACGCCGGCTGCAACGTCCACAACACGTGCCGAGAGATTGACCACACCGTCGACGATGTTGCTGTCGATCCAGCGCGAGACCTTGCCCAGCTTGACGCTGCCACCGGCAAAGCCATCGATCCACAGCTTGTCGAAGCCGTACTTGTTTTCCAGCACCGAAACGATCGGGGCGAAGGTCTTGCGTGCCTTGCCCGAGAGGTCCGGCTTCCACAGGTAGAACAGCGCAGCCAGCAGGAAGCCCGCCAGGGTCAGCCAGAACGGCGGCAGCATCATGCCGTGCAGCGCGAACGCGACCGGGCCATGGAACTCTTCACCCAGGAACGCGACGGTGTTCTTGGCCGGATCGTAGAAGTCGACGATGCCGGTGAAGAACGTCTGTGCCTGGCCCTTGATCGCCTCGTGCGCATGGTTGCCGGCCCAGTCGGTGCCGTGCAGCATCGGACCGATGCTGAAGAAACCGATGGCGATCGACGGGATGGCCAGCAGGATCAGCGGCAGGGTCACCACCCACGGGGTTTCATGCGGTTCATGCGGACCGTGGCCATGGCCGTGGTCGTCATGGGCATCGCCATGGTGGGCATCGGCGGCGTGGTGATCGTCATGGCCGTGGCCATGATCGTCGTGCGCGTCGCGGAAACGCTCCTTGCCGTGGAAGGTCATGAACAGCAGGCGGAAGCTGTAGAAGCTGGTCACCAGCACGCCACCCAGCACCGCCCAGTAGCCATAGGTGGCCACCCAGCTGTTCTGCATGTGGGCGTGGATCTCGGCCGCCTCGATGATCGTGTCCTTCGAGTAGAAGCCGGAGAAGAACGGCGTACCAACCAGGGCCAGCGTACCGATCCACATGGTGATGAAGGTGATCGGCATGTACTTGCGCAGGCCGCCCATCTTGCGCATGTCCTGCTCGTGGTGCATCGCGATGATGACCGAGCCGGCGCCCAGGAACAGCAGGGCCTTGAAGAAGGCGTGGGTCATCAGGTGGAACACGGCGGCCGAGTAGGCCGACACGCCCAGGGCGACGGTCATGTAGCCCAGCTGCGACAGCGTGGAGTACGCGACGACGCGCTTGATGTCGTTCTGCACGATGCCGATCAGGCCGGTGAAGAACGCGGTGGTGGCACCGATGAACAGCACGAAGTTCAGCGCCGTCTGCGACAGCTCGAACAGCGGCGACATGCGGGTGACCATGAAGATACCGGCGGTCACCATCGTCGCGGCGTGGATCAGTGCCGAGATCGGGGTCGGGCCTTCCATCGAGTCCGGCAGCCACACGTGCAGCGGGACCTGGGCCGACTTGCCCATGGCGCCGATGAACAGGCAGATGCAGATGACGGTGGCGATCGACCAGATCACCGGCTCGTTCAGCAGCTGCATGCCCAGGATCGTGCCGTCCCAGATCTGCAGCTGGGCGCGCGGGTCAGCCAGCATGCCGGCCTGCGAGAACACCTGCGAATAGTCCAGGGTGCCGAACACCCACAGCACGCCGGCGATGCCCAGCAGGAAGCCGAAGTCACCGACGCGGTTGACCAGGAACGCCTTCATGTTGGCGAAGATCGCGGTCGGGCGCTTGAACCAGAAGCCGATCAGCAGGTACGACACCAGGCCCACCGCTTCCCAGCCGAAGAACAGCTGCAGGAAGTTGTTGCTCATCACCAGGGTGAGCATCGAGAAGGTGAACAGCGAGATGTAGCTGAAGAACCGCTGGTAGCCCGGGTCGTCCTGCATGTAGCCGATCGTGTAGATGTGGACCAGCAGCGACACGAAGGTCACCACCACCATCATCATCGCGGTCAGCTTGTCGACCATGAAGCCGACGTGCGCCGAATACTGGCCGACTTCGAAGAACGTGTAGATGTTCTGGTTGAACGGCTGCGCGCCGCCCCACATCAGCTGGTAGAACGTGTACATCGACAGGCCGCAGGCTACCGCGACGCCGAGGATGGTGATGGTCTGCGCGCCGAAGCGCTTGACCTGGCGACCGAACAGGCCGGCGATGATGCTGCCGAACAGCGGTGCAAGCACCACTGCGATCAACAGACTCTTGGAGAGAGTGATTTCCATCTGTGGATCAGCCCTTCAACGAATCGACTTCGCCGACATTGATCGTGCGGCGGGTACGGAACAGGGTCACCAGGATCGCCAGGCCGATGGCGGCTTCCGCGGCGGCGACGGTCAGGATGAAGAACACGAACAGCTGGCCGGACGGATCGCCCAGCTGACGCGAGAAGCCGACGAAATTGATGTTCACCGACAGCAGCATCAGCTCGATCGACATCAGCAGGACGATGACGTTCTTCCGGTTGAGGAAGATGCCGGCCAGGCTGATGGCGAACAGCACCGCGCCAAGCGCAAGCATGTGGCCAAGGGTAATCACGGCTGGGTCTCCTCGCCGGTGGCCGGCTTGCTGTTGCTGTGCACGACCGGTGCTTCGGCGCCCATCTTGACCATGCGCAGGCGCTGGCCGGCCTTGACCATGGTCTGCTCACCCGGGTTCTGGCTCTTCACGCCGGTACGGCGACGCAGGGTCAGCATCACGGCGGCGACCACGGCCACGGTCAGGATGACGGCGGCGAACTCGAACGGCAGCAGGTATTCGGTGAACAGCGTGCGCGCCAGCCAGGTGACGTTGGAGCTGTCGGCAGCGACCGCAGCGGCGTTGTCGGCCGGGAACGGAGTGACCGCCCTGCCCTTCACGCCGATCAGGATCAGCATCTGCACCAGCATCGCCACTGCCACGATCAGGCCGACCGGCAGGTAGCGCACCCAGCCCTCACGCATCTTGGTGGGATCGATGTCCAGCATCATCACCACGAACAGGAACAGCACCATCACCGCGCCGACGTAGACCAGCACCAGCGCCACGCCGAGGAACTCGGCGCCCACCAGCAGCCACACGCAGGCAATGGAGAAGAAGGTCAGCACCAGGCACAGCACTGCATGCACCGGGTTGCGCACGCTGATCACCGCACCGGCCGAAACCGTTGCCGCGATGGCGAACACCCAGAAAGCGATATTTACCCAATCCATCTCTCGACCTCAGCGGTAAGCGGCATCGGCGGCACGACGCTCGGCGATCTCGTTTTCGAGACGATCGCCAAGGGCCAGCAGCTGCGGCTTGGTAACGATGTTTTCGCCACGGTTCTCGAAGTGGTACTCGAGGATGTGGGTTTCGACGATCGAGTCCACCGGGCAGCTTTCTTCGCAGAAGCCGCAGAAGATGCACTTGAACAGGTCGATGTCGTAGCGGGTGGTGCGGCGGGTGCCGTCCTCGCGCTTGGCCGAGTCGATGGTGATGGCCAGGGCCGGGCACACCGCTTCGCACAGCTTGCAGGCAATGCAGCGCTCTTCGCCGTTGGGGTAACGGCGCAGCGCGTGCAGGCCACGGAAGCGCGGCGACTGCGGGAACTTCTCCATCGGGTACATCATCGTGTACTTCGGCTTGAAGCTGTACTTCAGCGTCAGCCAGAGGCCCGCCAGCAGTTCGAGCAGCAGCAGGCTCTTGAAGTAATGGGTAATCCTGTTCATCACTTTAGACGCCCTTTTGAATCACGCCGAAGAACACCATGACGGCGGTAACCGCGATCCACAGAATGGCCAGCGGGATGAAGACCTTCCAGCCCAGGCGCATGATCTGGTCGTAGCGGAAGCGCGGGAAGCTGGCACGGAACCAGATGTAGGCACTGGCGAAGAAGAACACCTTGACGAACAGCCACGGTGCACCGCCCTTCCAGATCCAGTCGACCAGCGGCGAGACATCGCCGAAGTTGACCCAGCCCTGGACCGGGCTCAGCCAGCCGCCGAGGAAGAAGATCGAGATCAGGAAGCTGATCAGGATCATGTTCGCGTATTCGGCCAGGAAGAACAGCGCGAAGGCACCGCCGGAGTATTCGACCATGTGGCCGGCGACGATTTCCGATTCGCCTTCCACCACGTCGAACGGCGCGCGGTTGGTTTCAGCCACGCCCGACACCCAGTAGATGACGAACAGCGGGAACAGCGGCAGCAGGAACCAGTCGAAGAAGCCGGAGCTGCCGGCCTGCGCCATCACGATATTGCTCAGGTTCAGGCTGCCAGCGGCGATCATCACGCCGACCAGGGCGAAGCCCATGGCGATTTCGTAGCTGATCATCTGCGCCGAGGCGCGCATGGCACCCAGGAACGCGTACTTCGAGTTGGACGCCCAACCGGCCAGGATGATGCCGTAGATGCCCAGCGAGGTCATCGCCAGCAGGTACAGCAGGCCGGCGTTGGCATTGGACAGCACGATCTGCGAATCGAAGGGGACCACCGACCAGGCCGCGAAGGCCGGGGCCAGGGTGATCAGCGGTGCCAGCAGGTAGATCGCCTTGTTGGCGCTGCTCGGCTGGACCACTTCCTTGAACAGCAGCTTGAAGACGTCGGCGAAGGCCTGGAAGATGCCCATGCCCACGTACATCGGGCCGTGGCGGACGTGCATCCAGCCGATCAGCTTGCGTTCCCAGACCACGTAGAAGGCCACCGAGATGATCACCGGAACGGTGATCACCAGGATCTTCAGGATGATCCAGATCAGCGCGCCGATGTCACCGAGGCCCAGCAGCCACTGGTGCAGCGGGTCGACCGCGTTCAACAGCAATTCGTTCATGCAGCCACCACCGTTACGCGAGCGGCACCCAGCGGCGCGGTCGCGCCGTGGCCCGATTCAATCCAGACCGAACCCGCAGCGACGCGGGCGTCGACCACCACCGGCAGGGTGGCCTTGCCGGCATCGGTGCCGACCTTGGCCATCTGCCCTTCCTGCAGCTGCAGGCGAGCGGCATCTTCAGCGTTCAGCACGATGCGCGGGGCGTTGTTGAGCGGATGCGACTGCAGCGCCGGGGCGCGACGGACCACCGCATCGGTGCGGTAGATCGCGGCGGTCGAAGCCACTTCCAGGCCTTCGCCGGCAACCACCGGCTGCGCCGAAGCGGCAACGGTGACCGACACTGGGGCCAGGCTGGCACGCAGGCCGGCCAGGTCGGTGAAGTCGAAACCGGCCAGCGCCATGTCGCCGCCCAGTGCGCGCAGCACGCGCCACCCTTCACGGGCCTCGCCCGGCAGCTTGCCGCCGGCACGGGCCGACTGCTCGCGACCATCGAGGTTGGTCAGGGTGGCGTCGATTTCCGGCAGCGCACCGATCGGCAGGATCACGTCGGCGACGTCGCGGGTCGAGGCACAGGCGAACTGGCTGAAGGCCACCACCTGGGCACCGGCCAGCGCCTTGCGCGCGGCAGGTGCATCGGCGAAATCCAGGCCCGGCTCCAGGCCGTACACCACGTAGGCCTGGCGCGGCTGCGCCAGCATCGCGGCGACGTCCTTGCCGGCCGGCAGCACGCCAGCGCGGGTCAGGCCCACGGCGTTGGCGCCCTGCGGGATGCGGCACAGCTTGGCACCGGTGGCGGCGGCGAAGTCACGCGCGGCGGCGCGGATGGCGGCAGCCTGCGGGTGGTTCTCGGCGATGCCACCAACGATCAGCACGGTGTTGTTGCCGCCCTGCACGGCCGAACGCAGCTCGGCGCTGGCCAGCGCGTCGACGAACTTCGACGGCGCGACGATCTGCTTGCCGGCGATGCTGAAAGCGAAGTCGAAGTCCACCGGATTGACGACGTGGATCTTCGCGCCCTTGGTGGTCTGCGCCTTGCGCAGGCGGGCGTGCAGCAGCGGCAGTTCGTGGCGGATGTTGCTGCCCAGAACGACGATGCGGTCGGCGCCTTCGATCTCGGCCAGCGGCAGGCCGAACACTTCGGCGGTTGCGGCGTCGGAGAAATCGCGGTTGTTGATGCGGTGGTCGATGTTGCTCGAGCCCAGGCCCTTGGCCAGGCGGGCCAGCAGCGCGCCCTCCTCGTTCGAGGTGGACGGGTGCACCAGCACGCCCAGGTTGTCGCCCTGGTTGGCCTTGAGGATCTCGGCGGCCGCAGCCAGGCCTTCGGCCCAGCTCACTTCCTTCCACTCGCCATTGAGCTTGCGCAGCGGCTTGACCGCACGGTCTTCGCTGTACAGGCCTTGGTGCGAGTAGCGGTCACGGTCGGACAGCCAGCACTCGTTCACCGCTTCGTTGTCGCGCGGCACGGTGCGCAGCACTTCGCCGCGACGCACGTGCAGGAACAGGTTCGAACCCATCGCGTCGTGGTAACCCAGCGACTCGCGCGCGGTCAGTTCCCACGGGCGGGCGCGGAACTGGAACACCTTGTTGGTCAGTGCGCCGACCGGGCAGACGTCGACGACGTTGCCGGACAGTTCGGTGGTCAGCGGCTTGCCGTCGAAGGTACCGATCTGCAGGTTCTCACCGCGGTACATGCCACCCAGTTCGTAGGTACCGGCGACGTCGGCGGTGAAGCGGACGCAGCGGGTGCACTGGATGCAGCGGGTCATCTCGGTGGCGACCAGCGGGCCCATGTCCTCATCCGGCACCACGCGCTTGCGCTCGTTGAAGCGGCTGACCGAACGGCCATAGCCCAGCGACACGTCCTGCAGCTCGCACTCGCCGCCCTGATCGCAGATCGGGCAGTCGAGGGGGTGGTTGATGAGCAGGAACTCCATCACCGAGCGCTGGAACTTCAGTGCCTTCTCGCTGCGGGTGGCGACCTTCATGCCATCCATCACCGGAGTGGCGCAGGCCGGCGCCGGCTTCGGCGACTTTTCCACGTCCACCAGGCACATGCGGCAGTTGGCGGCGATCGGCAGCTTCTCGTGGTAGCAGAAGCGCGGAATCGAAATGCCGGCCTTGTCGGCCGCCTGGATGATCATCGAACCCTTGGGCACGACCAGGGACTTGCCATCGATTTCGATGGTCACGTGATCCGGTGGCACGTTCGGGTTTACGGGTTGCGCGCTCATGCGGCGGCTGCCTCCACCTTCTTGCCGTCAACCATCGAATGACCGTTGACGATGTAGTACTCGAATTCGTCCCAGAACTGGCGCAGGAAGCCCTGGATGGGCCATGCAGCCGCTTCACCGAACGCACAGATGGTGTGGCCTTCGATCTGGCCGGCCACCGCCTTCAGCTGGTGCAGGTCTTCCATCGTGGCCTTGCCGGCGACGATGCGCTCCAGCACGCGGTGCATCCAGCCGGTGCCCTCACGGCACGGGGTGCACTGGCCACAGGATTCCTTGTGGAAGAACTGGCTGATGCGGCAGGCGAACTTGACGCAGCAGACGCTGTCGTCGAGCACCACGATCGCGCCCGAACCCAGGCCGGAGCCCAGCGCGCGGATGGTGTCGTAGTCCATCGGCAGGTCCTTCAGCTCGGCCGCGGTCAGCACCGGCATCGACACGCCGCCCGGGATCGCGCCCTTCAGCGTGCGGCCCGGACGCAGGCCACCGGCCATTTCCAGCAGGTCGTGGAATTTGGTGCCGAGCGGCACTTCGAAGTTGCCGCCATTCTGCACGCAGCCGGACACCGAGAAGCACTTCGGACCGCCGTTGGCGGTCAGGCTCAGGCCCTTGAACCACTCCGGACCGTTGCGGATGATCGCCGGCACCGAACCATAGGTTTCGGTGTTGTTGATCGTCGACGGCTTGCCATACAGGCCGAAATTGGCCGGGAACGGCGGCTTGTAGCGCGGCTGGCCCTTCTTGCCCTCCAGCGATTCCATCAGCGCGGTTTCTTCGCCGCAGATGTACGCGCCGGCGCCCAGCGCGCCGTAGATGTCGATGTCCACGCCGCTGCCGAGGATGTTCTTGCCCAGCCAGCCGTTCGCATAGGCGTCGGCCAGGGCCTGCTCGAAGTGCTCGAACGGCTCGTGGTGGAACTCACCGCGCAGGTAGTTGTAACCCACGGTCGAACCGGTGGCGTAGCAGGCGATCGCCATGCCTTCCACCACCGAATGCGGGTTGTAGCGCAGGATGTCGCGGTCCTTGCAGGTGCCCGGCTCGGATTCGTCCGAGTTGCAGAGGATGTACTTCTGCATGTTGCCCTTGGGCATGAAGGACCACTTCAGGCCGGTCGGGAAGCCTGCGCCACCGCGGCCGCGCAGGCCCGAGGCCTTGACCATCTCGATGACCTGCTCCGGCGGGATCTTCTCTTCGAGGATCTTGCGCAGGGCGGCGTAGCCACCGGTCTTCAGGTAGCTTTCGTACGACCACGGGGTGTCGTAATGCAGGGTGGTATAGACCACCTGGTGCGGCAGCGGCGCGGGGCCGACCGGACCCTTGGATTCGTGGTGATGTGCCATGCCCTTACTCCAGCCCGTCCAGCAGCTCGTCGACCTTTTCCAGGGTCAGACGCTCATGGTAGTGACCGTTGATGACCATCATCGGCGCGCCACCGCAGCCAGCCAGGCACTCTTCCTCGCGCTTGAGGTAGACGCGGCCGTCCGGGGTCGATTCACCGTGCTTGATGCCCAGCTTCTTCTCGCAATGGCGCACGATGTCCTCGGCGCCATTGAGCCAGCAGCTGATGTTGGTGCAGATGGCCACGTTGTTGCGGCCGACCTTCTCGGTCTCGAACATCGAGTAGAAGCTGGCGACCTCGTAGGCCCACACCGGCGGCAGATCAAGGTACTTGGCCACGCCGGCGATCAGCTCGTCGGTCAGCCAGCCCTGGTTCTGCTCCTGGGCCGCATGCAGGCCCTGCAGCACGGCAGAGCGCTTGCGGTCCGGCGGGAACTTGGACAGCCAGTGATCGATGTGAGCGCGGGTCTTGTCGCTCAGCACCACCATCGGGTCGACGTCGCGCGCCGCCTCGAAATTACCTGTCGCCTTCATCGGCCGACCTCAGCGAAATGCATAACGTGAAATTCCAGAAACTGCGGCGCCGGCTTGCGCCGGCTGCCTGCAGCGGGCGTTGGCGTGGCGGACGGCATTACCGGTCAACCTCGCCGAACACCAGGTCGTAGGTGCCGATCATCGCCACCACGTCGGCCAGCATGTGGCCGCGCACGATCGAATCGATCGAGGACAGGTGGGCGAAGCCCGGCGCACGCAGGTGCACGCGGAACGGCTTGTTGGCGCCATCGGAGACCAGGTAGCAGCCGAATTCGCCCTTCGGGGCTTCCACCGCCGAGTAGGTCTCGCCGGCCGGCACGCAGTAGCCTTCGCTGAACAGCTTGAAGTGGTGGATCAGCGCTTCCATGTCGTCCTTCATGTCCTCGCGCCTGGGCGGAGCGACCTTGAAGTTCTTCACCATCACCGGGCCCGGGTTGGCCTTCAGCCACGCCACGCACTGCTTGATGATGCGGTTGGACTCGCGCATTTCGGCAACGCGGACCAGGTAGCGGTCGTAGCAGTCGCCTTCCTTGCCCAGCGGGATGTCGAAATCGACGGCATCGTACTTGGCGTACGGGCGCTTCTTGCGCAGGTCCCAGGCCACGCCCGAGCCACGCAGCATCACGCCGGTCATGCCCCACTGGTGCGCCAGTTCCGGCGTCACCACGCCGATGCCGACGGTACGCTGCTTCCAGATACGGTTGTCGGTCAGCAGGGTTTCGTATTCGTCGATGCGCTTGGGGAACTCGACGGTGAAGTTCTCCAGGAAGTCCAGCAGCGAGCCCTCGCGCGAAGCATTGAGCTGCTTCAGCGCCTTGCCCTTGTGCCAGCGCGACTCCTTGTACTTCGGCATGTGGTCCGGCAGGTCGCGGTAGACACCGCCCGGACGGTAGTACGCCGCGTGCATGCGTGCGCCGGAGACTGCTTCATAGCAATCCATCAGCTCTTCGCGCTCGCGGAAGGCGTACAGCATCACCGCCATCGCACCCAGGTCGAGCGCGTTGGAGCCCAGCCACATCAGGTGGTTGAGGATGCGGGTGATCTCGTCGTACATGGTGCGGATGTACTGCGCACGCTCCGGCGCCTCGATGCCCATCAGGGTCTCGATCGCGCGCACGTAGGCGTGCTCGTTGCACATCATCGACACGTAATCCAGTCGATCCATGTAACCGATCGACTGGTTGAACGGCTTGGACTCGGCCAGCTTTTCGGTACCACGGTGCAGCAGACCCACGTGCGGGTCGGCGCGCATGATGGTTTCACCGTCCATTTCCAGGATCAGGCGCAGCACACCGTGAGCGGCCGGATGCTGCGGGCCGAAGTTCATGGTGTAGTTGCGGATTTCCTGCCGACTTTCGGCGGCGTTGCTGGCGAATGCTTCGCCGGCCTGGTGTACGTGGCTCACTTCACTGCCTCCTGCGCGCGCTCACCTTCTGCGGTCTGCAGACGGGCGTCGTCGCGGATCACGCGCGGCACGCCGACACGCGGCTCCACCGAGGTGACCGGTTCGTAGATCACGCGCTTCTTTTCTTCGTCGTAGCGGACTTCGACATTGCCGATCAGCGGGAAGTCCTTGCGGAACGGATGGCCGACGAAACCGTAGTCGGTCAGGATCCGGCGCAGGTCCGGGTGGCCTTCGAAGATCACGCCGTACAGGTCGAACGCTTCGCGCTCGAACCAGTTCAGGCCCGGCCAGATGCCGGTCAGCGAGGACACCACCGGCAGTGCTTCGTCAGGGGCGAAGCAGCGCAGGTGCATCATCAGGTTGTGCTGGTACGAGCGCAGCTGGGCGACCACGGCGAAACGCTGGGTCGGCATGTGCTGCGGGCGGGCGCCGTCGGCGCCATTTTCCTCGGTGGGGAACTCGCCCCACGCGAAGCGGCCCTGGGCCTTGCCTTCGACGCCACGGCTGAAGCCCTGCGAGGACACGTCGGCGGTGTCCCATTCGTCGGAGCCATAACCGAGGTAGTCGACGCCGCAGAGATCCACGGCCTGCTCGAAACCAAACTCGTCACGCAGCGCCAGCGCGGTGGCATGCCACTCGGCGGCAGGCACCTCCAGCGTCACTTCGCCGCGGGGTTCGACCACGATGACCTTCGCACCAGCGAAACGTGCGGAGAGTCGGTCGATGAAGGATGCTTGCTCTGCCATGGGGGCTTGGCGCGCTCTTGTAGTGTGGAAGGGTCAGCGGGCGATGGTCTGTGTACGCCAGATCTTCTTCTGCAGCTGCAGGATCCCGTACACCAGCGCCTCGGCGGTCGGCGGGCAACCCGGGACGTAGACGTCCACCGGCACCACGCGATCACAGCCGCGCACGACAGAATAGGAGTAGTGGTAATAGCCGCCACCATTGGCGCAGCTACCCATCGAGATGACCCACTTCGGGTCCGGCATCTGGTCGTAGACCTTGCGCAGCGCCGGGGCCATCTTGTTGACCAGGGTACCGGCCACGATCATCACGTCGGACTGGCGCGGCGACGGGCGGAACACCACGCCGTAGCGGTCAAGGTCCAGGCGCGCGGCGCCGGCGTGCATCATCTCGACCGCGCAGCAGGCCAGACCAAAGGTCATCGGCCACATCGAGCCGGTGCGCGCCCAGTTCAGCAGTGCATCGACGCTGGTGGTGACGAAGCCCTTTTCCAGCAGCGGGTTGTCGCCTTCCGGCCGCAGGATGTCATCAACCCGGCCTTCCGGCGTGGGGTTGTTCATGAGGCCATCGAGAGTCTGAATCACTCCCATTCCAGCGCTCCCTTCTTCCAGACGTAAATGAAACCGAGGAACAGCATGCCGACGAACAGGCCCATGGTGACGAGCGAACGCGCGCCCAGCTCCATGAAGACCTGGGTCCACGGCACGATGAAGATGATTTCCAGGTCGAAGACGATGAACTGGATCGCGATCAGGTAGTAGCGCACGTCGAACTTCATGCGCGCGTCTTCGAAGGCCTCGAAGCCGCACTCGTACGGCGACAGCTTTTCCAGATCGGGGCGGCGGGGACCGAGGAATCGACCAACCAGCATCAGCGTAATGCCGATACCGGTGGCAACGATCAGAAACAGCAGAGACGGCAAATATTCGGCCAGCACAGCGATTCTCTCTTGCCTCTGCCGCTGCGCCTGCAGGCGCTTTGGCATGGGGGAGTGGACGGGAATCTACCTGGCGCCTTGCGCGCCAGGCGAACCCGCTTTACTTACAAATGGTGCCCAAGAGGGGACTCGAACCCCTACGACCTAAGTCGCTACCACCTCAAGGTAGTGCGTCTACCAATTCCGCCACCTGGGCAAACGATCACATCAGACTATCTTCCCGATGCGCCGCGTATTGTAACCGGCTTCAGTGTTTCTGGGAGCCTTCCGAAGGCTTTTCTTCACCAGAAACCGAAGATTCCGCCTGAGCCGGCACATTCGCGGCCGGAACCGGGGCGGCCGGGACCGCATCAGCCTTCGGAACGGCCGGCAATTCGCCTGCCGGAGCCGCCGGAGCGACCGCCGCCGGGGCGGACATCAAGCCCAGATCCTGGTCGGCCGCCGGACGACTGCCATGACCGGCATACCAGGCCATGAAGAGGCTGATGCCGAAGAACACGACGGCCAGCCACTTGGTCGACTTGGACAGGAAGTTCGAGGCGCCACGCGCACCGAACACCGTACCCGAGGCGCCGGCACCAAAGCCCGAACCCGCCGCCGCACCCGAGCCACGCTGCATCAGGATCAGCGCGATCATGGCCACAGCGACCAGCACGTAGACGACATTGAGGATCAACATCAGCATTGGAAACCGCCCTCGGACAATACTTCTAGGATTAGTTCGCGGCCGCCGCCCTTGCGATGGCCAGGAAGTCCGCAGCCACCAGGGAGGCGCCGCCGACCAGCCCACCATCGACATCCGGCTGCGCGAACAGTTCCCCGGCATTGTCGGGCTTCACGCTACCGCCGTAAACAATGGGCAGTGAATCAGCGATTCTAGCATCGATACGCGCGACTTCGCCACGGATGAACGCGTGCACCTGCTGTGCCTGCTCCTTGGTGGCGGTACGGCCGGTACCGATGGCCCAGACCGGCTCATAGGCGACCACAGCCTGGGCGAAACCGGCCGCGCCAACCAGCTCCAGCACCGGTGCCAGCTGGCTGGCGATGACCGCTTCGGTCTGCCCGGCCTCGCGCTGTTCCAGGGTCTCGCCCACGCACAGCACCGGCACCAGGCCGGCGTGCTGGGCGGCGGCGAACTTGCGCGCGACCAGCTCGCTGCTCTCGTGGTGGTACTGGCGGCGCTCGGAATGGCCGACCAGGCCATAGCGGGCCCCGACCTCGACCAGCATGGCCGCGCAGACCTCGCCGGTGTAGGCGCCCTTCTCGTTGCTGCTCACGTCCTGCGCGCCAAAGGCCAGGCCGGTCTCGCCGAAGTCCTCGACCAGCTCGCCCAGGTACGGCAGCGGCGGCAGGATCACCACGTCCACCCCCTCCAGCGGCAGCCCGGCAGCCACCTGCCCCAGCAGTTCATTGGCGAATTGACGGCTGCCATGCAGCTTCCAGTTTCCGGCGACGATCTTGCGGCGCATGAGCGGGTGGCTCCTGTGTGAAGTCAGCCGGTCATGATACCCGCTGCGGCAAAAATCCGTTTCCTTGTAAGCGGTTACATGGATTTTCAGCCAACGGCGCAGCCCCTCGTGGCGGGGGGGGACGGGGGGGCGGGGTTTGGTGGCTCGCGGAGAGCCAGGCTAGATCCAGGGCTTGGCCGGGCGGGTGGGACTGCGCAGGGGACGCTGCAAGTACGTCCATGTAAGCTCGATCGCCGCATCCATGCGGCTCACGCCCCTGCGCAGCCCCACCCGCCCGGCCTCTGACACAGTCCGGCGGTTCCGCCCGCCACGGAAAGAAAAAAGAAGAGCAAGAGCAAAGGCAAAAGCTGCATTCCGGGTTGCTGCCGGCTGGACCAACCCCTACCCCACTTCGATCCGACAGATCTCATCCACGCAAGGCGTGGATCTACCGTGTCGACCAAGGTCGACACCCACCAACCGTCACCGGGAAACTGTCGAAGGCGGGGAGGTGTGGGTTGGCAGGACCGTTGGCGCCATGGATGGCGCCATCGAGCCCCCAGGGGTGAGGGCGCTTTGCTTGCGAAGCACCGCTTCGCAAGCGCCCGAACGCCCAGCCGCCAGCGGCTGGGCCGGCCTGGGGGTTCGCGGCGTGTCCTGCCAACCCACACCGCCCCGCCCAACACGCAGAAACCCAGAGCCGCTTTGGCTTTGGACTTGCCGGCCAGCGGCCGGCACTGCCGCGGGTGCAGGGTGCAACCCTGCAAAGACAAAGGCCGCCTTTCGGCGGCCTCACTTTTCTTTACTTCAGCTTGATCTCGCGCAGGCGCTCCTCGAGGAAGCCGTGGGCGGTGATCGGCTCCGGGTACCGGCTCGGGTTCTCCGGGGTGATGCACGAGGGCAGCACGTCGATCAGGAAATCCGGGTTCGGGTGCAGGAAGAACGGCACCGAGTAGCGCGGCTGGCGGGCCAGCTCGCCCGGGGGGTTGACCACGCGATGGATCGTCGACGGGTACACATGGTTGGTCAGGCGCTGCAGCATGTCGCCGATGTTGACCACGATGGTGTCCGCGTCCGAGGTGAACGGCACCCACTCGCCCTCATGCGACTGCACCTCCAGGCCCGCGGCGCTGGCGCCGACCAGCAGGGTGATGAAGTTGATGTCGCCATGCGCGCCGGCACGCACGTTCGGGATGTCGTCGGTGGTGATCGGCGGGTAGTGGATCGGGCGCAGGATCGAGTTGCCGAAGTTGGTCTTGTCGGCGAAGAAGTCTTCCGGCAGGCCGATGTGCAGGGCCAGCGCGGACAGCACGCGCGAACCCAGGTTGTCCAGCGCCTGGTACAGGCCGTAGCCGCGCTCACGGAAGCCCTCGACCTCGGTCGGCCACAGGTTCGGCGCCATCACGTCGCGGTACTTGGAGTCGTCGGCGATTTCACGACCGATGTGCCAGAACTCCTTCAGGTCGAAGTGCTTTGAGCCCTTGGCGGTTTCCACGCCGAACGGGGTATAGCCGCGGGCGCCGCCGCTGCCGGCCACGTGGTACTTGCGCTTGACCTCTTCCGGCAGGGCGAAGAAGGCCTTGAAGGCATCGTAGGCCGCGTCGATGTCGGCCTGCGGAATGCCATGGTTGCGGATGCCCGCGAATCCCCATTGGCGGTAGGCCGCGCCCAGCTCGGCCACGAAGGCCTCGCGGTCGCTGTCGAAACGGGTGATGTCGAGGGTGGGGATCTGGCTCACAGCAATTCCTGGCTTGTCATTGGGTCTGGGGGGCCTGCGCATTCATGGCCCGCCTGAACATTGTGACAGATCACCCGGCGGACGCTACTCGATCCTCGGAAACAAATCGATACAATGCGCGACCTGCGCACAATTTAACGAATCCATCACGTTGGCAGCGCAAGCCCCGACCGCGCCTCCCCGACCCGACGCACCATGCCCGACGCCCCAGCCGCCATCGCCCTTCCCTCTGCGGGCCCTGCCCTTCGCTGGCGCCGGCTTGCGTGGTGGTCCCTGTTCGTCCTGGGCAATGCGCTGCTGGCGACGGTGATCACCCTCGGCAACGTGCCGCTGTACGACAACCCGGGCGGCCGCCAGGGCCTGGCCTATCTCGCGATTGCCCTGCCCGGGCACCTGCTCGCCTTCGGCGCGCTGGCCGGCGCGCTGCCACTGCTGCTGGGCCTGTGGCCGCGCAGCGCGCGCACGCTGAGCATCAGTGCGGTACTGCTGCAGGGCTTGTGGTTGTGCCTGCTGCTGGTCGACGCCAAGGTGTTCACCCTGTACCGCTTCCACCTCAATGCCATGGTCCTGAACATGGTGTTCGGCGGCGCCCTGCAGGACCAGGTTGCGTTGTCGTGGAAGACCTGGGTACAGGTCGGCCTGCTGGTGGCGGCCATTTTCACCGCCGAGGGCATCCTGGCCTGGGCGTGCTGGAAGCTGCTGCCGGCCGCGCCCCGCCGGCGCAGGGTGCTGCAGGCCTGGGCGGTGGTCGCCCTGCTGATGGCGAGCGGCCAGGTGGCCACCGCCTACTACGACGCACGCGGCGACCGTGACGTGATTGCCCAGTGGAACTACCTGCCCTGGGCCCAGCCGATCACCGCCAAGAGCTTCATGCGCAGGCTGGGCGTGGTCAGTGAACAGCAGGTCGGCCTGCCCGATCCTCGCCATGCGCAGCTGCTGTATCCGCTGCAGCCACTGCGCTGCCAGAGCCCACAGCGGCCCAATGTACTGATGGTCGTGCTGGAATCGCTGCGCCACGATGCGCTTACTCCGCAGATCATGCCGAACACCTCGGCACTGGCGGCCTCCGCTCGTGTCTACGACCGCCATTTCAGCACGGGCAACGCCACCCGCTATGGCCTGTTCGGCCTGCTCTACGGCCTGCCGGGCGGCTACTGGCAAAGCATGCTTGACGAACAGCGCGGCTCACAGCTGTTCAAGGTGCTGGGCCAGCAGGGGTACGACCTGCATCTGTACGGCAGCGCGCCGATGTACAGCCCGGAATTCGACCGCACTGCATTTGCAGACGTCCGCGACCAGCTGCACCAGGGCCCGCCCGGCCTGGGTTCGGAAGGCCGTGACAGCAGCATCGTAGCCTCGCTTCAGAAGGACATCCGTGCAAGCCAGGCAGCGCACACGCCGTGGTTCGGCTTCGTCTTCCTCGATTCCACCCATGCGCCCTACCACATGCCCGCAGGCTACCCGCCGCTGGCGACCCCGATGGCGCAGGAAATCGACTTCCTCAGGTTCGGTCCGGACCACGACCCGGCCCCGGAACTGAACCGTTACCGGACCGCCGTGCATTACGCCGACAGCCTCGTCGGCACCCTGCTGGACGATCTGCGCGCGCAGGGCCTGGATCAGAACACCATCGTCCTGGTCACCGGCGACCACGCCGAGGAGTTCAACGACCTGAAGCTGAACTACTGGGGCCACAACGGCAACTTCTCCGACTACCAGCTGCAGGTACCGTTCGTGCTGCACTGGCCCGGCCAGGCCAGCGGCCATGAGACACGCACCAGTTCACATGAGGACTGGGTGCCGACGTTGATGCGCCACGCCCTGGGCTGCGAGAACGCACTGAGCGACTTCAGCACCGGCCAGGATCTGCTGGCCGAACCCGCAGGCGAGCGCGCACTGGTGGTGGAAAGCTGGTCACAACGCGCCGTCCGCCATGGCAATGTCATCTACGTGTTCGACAAGTTCGGCAATGCGACGGCGCTTGACCTGCATTACCGCCCGCTCCCGCGCCAGGCCCCGGATGCCGGCGCCGTCCGTACCGCATGGGAAGCGCTGACCCGCTTCCGCAACCGCTGACCACAGAGGATGGATTCCATGAAACGCTCGCTGCGGATCCTGCATACCGAAGCTGCCCGGGGAATGGGCGGCCAGGAGATCTACATCTTCCGCCACATGCAGGTGATGCGTGCGCGTGGGCACCAGGTGTCCCTGCTGTGCCAGCCCGATGCCCGCCTGGCCCAACTCGCACGCGACGATGGCTTCACCGTGCATACCCTGCGCATGGGCGGCCTGGCACGGCTGCTGCGCGGCATCTGGTCGGTGTCACGCCTGGTACGCCGCGAGCGCTACGACGTGGTCAACACCACCAGCCGCCGCGACGCACTGATCGCCGCGGCTGGCGCACGCCTGGGCGGCACGCCACTGGTGGTGCGCTCGCGCCACCTGATGAGTCCGGTCAATTCGTTGCTGACCTATACCGGTCTTCCGCACCGGATCATCACCGTCAGCGATTTCGTCAAGCGGCTGCTGGTCGACCGCGGCATTGCCGCCGAGCACATCGGCATCGTGCCCCCCATGGCGACGCCGCCGCGCTGGGGCATGACCGAGCAGGGCGATCCCTGGGAGAACCTGCAGGCCACCCGCGCACAGGTCCGCGCCGAACTCGGTTTCGCCGAGCGCGACATCGTGGTCGGCTGCGTGGCCGTGCTGCGCGAGCCCAAGGGCCATGCCGAGCTGCTGCGCGCCATGGCGCCACTATGCAAGACCAATCCCGACCTGCACCTGGCCGTGGTCGGCGACGGCGAGCCGGTCATGGGCCGCCTGCAGGCCCTGCGCAGCGAACTCGGGCTGGAGCGCCAGGTGCACCTGCTCGGCTTCCGCAGCGACGCACACCGGCTGATGGCCGGTTTCGACATCTTCGCCCTGGCCACCCACAAGGAAGCCTCCGGGACCGTGTTCCTCGAGGCGGCGCAGGCGGCACTGCCGATCGTCTCGCATCGCGTTGGCGGCGTGCCTGAAATGCTGGTGGAAGGCAGCAATGCCATCCTCACCCGGCTGGGTGATGACGCCGCCCTCACTGGTGCGTTGCGGCTGCTGGTGGATGATCAGGAACGTCGCCGGCAGATGGGCCGCGCCGGTTGGGACTGGATCCGCAGCGCCAAGCAGTTCAGCGCGGCCGGCCACGGAGAGGCCACTGAAAACTACTACCTCCAATGGTTGAAGGAGCTGGGTCATGGCTAACGCCAGAACCGTACCGGTGCTGATGCACCACCATGTCAGCAACTCGCCGGGAATGATCACCGTATCCCCGGAGAACTTCGAGAGCCAGATCGCCTGGCTCGCACGGACCGGCTGGACCTCGCTGACGCTGGACCAGTACGCCGGCTTTCTCGCCGGGAAGCCGGTGCCGCGCAAATCGATCGTGATCACGTTCGACGACGGCTACCTGGACAACTGGGTCTACGCCCATCCGATCCTGCAGAAATACGGCATGCATGCGGTGGTATTCGTGGTCACCGGCTGGATGCACGAAGGTCCGATCCGCCCGCATGCAGGCATCGAAGGCGCCGAGCTGCCGGCCACGCCGGAACATCGCGCCTGCGAGGACCTGATCTACAAGCAGGGCCGCAGCGACGAAGTGATGATGCGCTGGAGCGAAGCGCGTGCGGCAATCGAAGCCGGCACGTTCGAGGTCCACTGCCATACCCACAGCCACACCCGTTGGCTCAAGCGCGATGACCTGGACCGTGCGCAGCGCCGCGAAGGCATCAGCGGCGACCTGGCCATGGCGAAGCAGACGCTGCTGGAGAAGCTCGGCGAAGTCTCCGATACGCTGTGCTGGCCCTATGGTGACTTCGACGATGACTACATCGAAGTGGCACGCGAACAGGGCTTCCGCTACCTGCACACCACCCATCCCTTCGGCCGCAACGTGATTGGCGGCGATCCGGAGCGGATCTATCGCTTCGCGATCCGCAACCGGCCGGCCAGCTGGCTGCGCAAGCGCATCGCATGGAGCTACAACCCGTTGATCGCGCCGATCTTCAACGGCTTCAAGGCGCGGCAGAAGAAGATGGTGCCTGGCCCTTAGGAGGCCACGTTCATCTTGATCGCGGCAGCACCCGTTTTTCGAATGGACTCAAAGGAACAGTGAAGGCAATGAACGTACTGGTGACCGGCGGTGCTGGCTACATCGGCTCGCATGCATGCGTGGAGCTGCAGCAGCAGGGGCACTGCGTGGTCATCGTGGACTCGCTGTGCAACAGCGACGCCAGCGTGGTCGAGCGCATCGGACGGATCACCGGCACGGCACCGGTGTTCGTGCAGGCTGACATCCGGGACCGGCCGCGCATGGCCGCCTTGATGCAGGAGCACGCGATCGATGCCGTACTGCACTTCGCAGCGCTCAAGTCCGTGGGCGAATCCCAGAAGATTCCACTGCAGTATTTCGACAGCAACATCAGCGGTTCGATTGCCCTGCTCGGTGCCATGCAGGATGCAGGCGTGCAGTTGCTGGTCTTCAGCTCTTCGGCAACGGTGTACGGCAACCAGGACCACTGCCCGGTGGCCGAGACCGCTTCAACCTGTGCGATGACGCCCTATGGGCGCACCAAGCTGGTGGTCGAGCAGCTGCTTGCCGACCTGGCGGCAACGGGCCAGGACCTGCATATCGCGACGCTGCGCTACTTCAACCCGGTCGGCGCCCACGCCAGCGCGCTGATCGGCGAGCTTCCGCATGGCACGCCGAGCAACCTGATGCCCTACATCGCGCAGGTCGCCGCCGGGCTGCTGCCGGAGGTCCAGGTCTTCGGGGACGACTATCCGACCCATGATGGTACCGGCGTGCGCGACTACATCCATGTGCAGGACGTCGCCAGCGCCCACGTACTGGCCCTGCAGTTCCTTCGCGACCAGCGGCGCAGCATCACCCTCAACCTTGGCACCGGCCAGGGCCACAGCGTGCTGGAACTGATCCAGGCCTTCGAACTCACCACCGGCGTGCGGGTTCCGTTCCGCATCGTACCGCGGCGCGATGGCGACATCGCGGTCAGCTTCGCCGATGCCTCGCTGGCGCTGCGCGAGCTGGGCTGGAAGGCGCGTCACGATCTCACCGACATGTGCCGGGACACCTGGAAGTGGCAGCGGGCGATGTCACGCACCGCACAAGGTGCAATGCCAGAGCACCTGCCCGCGCGCTGATGCGGGCAGGACCCAGCGGTCGGAAACGCCCGTACACGACGCGTCACAAGGTGCGCAGCCGCAGCTGAACGCGATCGCGGGTCGCGCACGGTTGAGTCCCCCCCCCTACCAGAAAAAAACATGGCCGCAAACGCGGCCATGTCGGGTGCAACACGCGGTATTGCCACGCTGCTCAGGCAGCGGCTTCGCGCACCGCAGCGGACAAGCGATCGAGTGTCTCCTGCATCAGCGTGGCGTCATCGGCTTCGACGGTAACCCGCACCACCGGCTCGGTACCCGACGGGCGCAGGAACGCGCGACCGCGGCCGGCCACCGACTGCTGCGCGGCCGCCAGCGCGGCCTGCACACTGGCGGCCTGCACCGTGGCCTTGGCCGAGACATTGCCCAACCGCACGTTGACCGTTTTCTGCGGCACCCGCTCCAAACCCTTCAGCGCCTGGCGCAGGGTCTGGCCGCCGTTGCGCAGTGCCACCAGTACCTGCAGGGCACTGACAATACCGTCGCCGGTGGTCGCCCGGTCCAGGCACAGCAGGTGGCCCGAGGCCTCACCGCCAAGCACGCCCCCGCCTTCGACCAGCGCCTGGTGCACGTATCGATCACCAACGTTGCTGCGCACGAACGGGATCTGCAGATCGGCGAAAGCTTTCTCCACGCCATAGTTGCTCATCAGCGTGCCGACCACCGGGCCGCGCAGGCGGCCTTCGTCCTTCCAGGCGCGGGCCAGGATGTACAGCAGGTCATCGCCGTCGACCGGGTTGCCCTGGTCGTCGGCCATCAGCACTCGGTCGCCATCACCATCGAAGGCGATGCCGAGATCGGCGCGGGTCTCGCGGACTTTGGCCGCTAGGTTGTCGATATGGGTGGAACCCACACCGGCGTTGATGTTGACGCCGTTGGGCTCGGCACCGATGCCGATCACCTCGGCGCCCAGTTCGCGGAACAGCAGCGGTGCGATCTGGTAGGTGGCGCCGTGTGCGCAATCCAGCACCAGGCGCACGCCACGCAGGTCGAACGCGCGCGGCACGCTGGCCTTGCAGAACTCGATGTAGCGGCCGACCGCTTCGCGCGCGCGCGACGCCTTGCCCAGCTTCTCCGATTCGGCGGTGGTGAACGGAACGTCCAGCGCCGCTTCCAGGGCCAGTTCGGTGGCGTCGTCGAGCTTCTCGCCCTGGGCGGAGAAGAACTTGATGCCGTTGTCGTAATGCGGGTTGTGCGAAGCGCTGATGACGATGCCGGCGTCCACGCCCAGCGTGCGGGTCAGGAACGCCACCGCCGGGGTCGGCATCGGCCCCAGCAGCTGCACGTCGGCGCCGGCAGCGACCAGGCCGGCCTCCAGCGCCGCTTCGAACATGTAGCCGGAAATGCGGGTGTCCTTGCCGATCACCACGATCGGCCGGCGCCCGTCCTGGCCGCGCTGGGCGACCAGGACACGGCCCAGGGCGTTGCCCAGGCGCAGCACGAAGTCGGCCGAGATCACGCCCTGGCCGACCCGCCCACGGATGCCGTCAGTACCGAAGTACTTGCGGCCTCCCATCAAGCCACCTCCGGCGCCGGCTGACGGCCCAGCATTGCCAGCAGATCGGACAGGCGGTCGCGCATCTCGCGACGGTCACAGATCTGGTCGATGGCACCGTGTTCCAGCAGGAACTCCGAACGCTGGAAGCCTTCCGGCAGCTTCTCGCGCACGGTCTGCTCGATCACGCGCGGACCCGCGAAGCCGATCAGCGCCTGCGGCTCGGCGATGTTGATGTCGCCCAGCATCGCGAACGAGGCCGACACGCCACCGGTGGTCGGGTGGGTCAGCACCGAGATGTACGGCAGGCCCGCTTCACGCAGCTTGCCCAGTGCGGCCGAGGTCTTGGCCATCTGCATCAGCGAGAACAGGCCTTCCTGCATGCGCGCGCCGCCACTCTGCGAGAAGCACACGTAGGGGGCACCGATTTCGACTGCGGTTTCGGCGGCCAGCGCGAAACGCTCACCCACCACCGAGCCCATCGAGCCGCCCATGAAGGCGAAGTCGAACGACGAGGCCACCAGTGCACGGCCCTTGAGCAGACCGCGCATGGCGATCAGCGCGTCGTACTCACCCGTGTTCTTCTGCGCGATCTTGATGCGCTCGCTGTACTTCTTCTGGTCCTTGAACTTGAGCAGGTCGGTCGGCCCCAGGCGCGCACCGATCTCGGTAGTGCTGTCGGCGTCGAACAGGGCGGCCAGGCGCGCACGCGCGCGGATCGCCATGTGGTGGCCGCACTTCGGGCAGACCTCCAGGTTCTCTTCCAGTTCCGGACGGTACAACGCGCTGCCGCAGTTGCTGCACTTTTCCCACAGGCCCTCGGGGACACTGCGCTTCTTGCTGGGGGTGTTGTCGGTGCGGATGCCGGACGGCATCAACTTGCTGAGCCAACTCATGCGGGAGGACACTTCCGTTCAGGGCGGCCCGAGGGCCGCAAAGGCGGACAGTCTAGCTCCGCTTTCCCTGCCCGTGCACCCCCTTGCCGGCCACGGAGCCGCCGGAAAAAACCATGCTGGGACGTACGTTTAGGTGCTGGGTCATGCCGGCCGCTGGCCGGCAGCCCCTACGTGCAGACCCATGGGTAGTGCCGGCCGCTGGCCGGCAGCCCCTACGTGCAGACCCATGGGTAGTGCCGGCCGCTGGCCGGCAGCCCCCACGTGCAGACCCATGGGTAGTGCCGGCCGCTGGCCGGCAGCCCCTTACGTGCAGACCCATGGGTAGTGCCGGCCGCTGGCCGGCAGCACTTGCATGTGGCCGTCAGGCAGATGCCGGCCGGCGGCCGGCACGACCGTTACGCGTCCAGCGCCTGCCGCAGCGGGGCCAGAAAGTCTCCAGCACGCTGCGCGGCCTCTTCAGCCGAGCCCGCTTCGGCCAGCACCGCCACCAGTGCACTGCCAACCACCACGCCATCGGCCTGGCGCGCCATCGCCGCAGCACTGGCGGCGTCCTTGATGCCGAAGCCAGCAACCACCGGCACTGAAGCGCGCGCGCGCAGGGCCTGCAGGCGGGCACTGGCGGCATCGCTGTCCAGGCGTTCGGACGCGCCGGTGACACCGGCAAAGCTGACGTAGTAGAGATAGCCACGGGCCAGCGCCAGCAGCTTGTCGGCCCGCGCTTCGCTGGTGGTCGGCGACGCCAGCAGGACCAGTGCCAGGCCGGCTGCATCGAAGGCCTGCTGCGCTTCACCCGCTTCTTCCGGCGGCAGGTCGACCAGCAGTACGCCGTCCACGCCTGCGTCGACGGCGGCCTTGGCGAAGGCCGCGTAGCCATGGATCTCCACCGGGTTGAGGTAGCCCATCAGCACCACCGGGGTCTGCGCGTCGCGCTCGCGGAACTGCGCCACGGCCTGCAGGACGTAGCGGCTGCCAGCCCCCCGTGCCAGCGCGCGCTCGGAGCTGCGCTGGATGGTCGGGCCATCGGCCATCGGGTCGGAGAACGGCACGCCCAGCTCGATCACATCGGCACCGGCCTCAACCAGCGCGTGCATGACCGGCACGGTGGCCTCCAGCGAGGGATCACCGGCAGTGATGAAGGGAATCAGCGCCTTGCGCTGCTGCTCGCGCAGGCGCTGGAAACAGGCATCGAGTCGGGATACAGGCATCTCAGGCACATCCTTCAATCAGTTCAATCGCATCACTGGTCCCCCAGTACATCTGGATGACCTTCCCTTCAAACAGTTCCACCCGGATGCCAAGGGCCGAGCCCGGGTCCTGCCAGGTGAGATACTCGCCCTGCTCACCATCGTAGGCATGCGGGCTGGACACAGGCGGCTTCGGGAACCGGGCAATCGCCTGGGCGCGGGTCATGCCGACGCGCAGGCCGAATGGACCTGGCTGCTGGGTCGGCGCCCCACTTTCCGGATCCAGGCCGAGGTCGAAACGGACCACCCGATCTTCATCGGTCATCATCGACACGCCGGGCGGCAGCCCCTTGCCGTCGTAGTATTCGCAGCTGCCGCCGATGGCTTCGACAGCCCCTTGTGCCGTCCACGGCCCGAAGGCTTTCAGATCGGTCATGTGCTGCCCGATCAATACCTCGCCGGCATGGTCCAGCGCCACCGAGGCCACCGCTGGCGCGTCATCGCTGTCCGTATCGTCCATCGGGGGCGGATCGACGATCGGCGTACGCGCCATCGGATCCAAGTCATCATTGGCGGCGGGCTGCTGCGCCGGCTGCGTGGTGGCCTTGGCGGCCGGCGCCAGTACCGGTGGCTCCGGCGGCTGGCACGCGGCCAGCCCAAGCGCCAGCAGCAGCACGCCGCTGTTCCGCAGCCGCGCGCTCACAGCACCAGCCCTTCGCGCGCAGCGATGGTGTGCACGTCCTTGTCGCCACGGCCGGATAGATTGCAGAGCACGATCTGGTCACGCGGTCGCTCACGCGCCAGCTTGATCGCCTGCGCCAGCGCATGGCTGGACTCCAGTGCCGGCAGGATGCCTTCGGTATGCGCCAGCAGATGGAAAGCCTGCAGCGCTTCCTCGTCGGTGATGCCGAGGTAGCGTGCGCGACCGGTATCGGCCAGGAACGCGTGCTCCGGGCCGACGCCCGGATAGTCCAGGCCGGCTGATACCGAGTGGGTCTCGATGATCTGGCCGTCGTCGTCGCACAGCACATAGGTGCGGTTGCCGTGCAGCACACCGGGGCGACCGGCAGCGATCGAAGCGGCGTGACGGCCGGTGTTGATGCCGTCACCGGCGGCTTCGGCACCGACGATTTCGACCTGGCGATCGTTGAGGAAGGCATGGAACAGGCCGATCGCATTGCTGCCGCCGCCCACGCAGGCGGTGATCGCATCGGGCAGGCGGCCGTACTCGGCCAGCATCTGCTCGCGCGCCTCACGGCCGACGATGGCATTGAAGTCACGGACCATGCGCGGATACGGATCCGGACCGGCGACCGTACCGATGATGTAGAAGGTGTCCTGCACGTTGGTCACCCAGTCGCGCATGGCTTCGTTGAGTGCGTCCTTCAGGGTGGCCGAGCCGGAAGTGACCGGCACCACCGTCGCGCCCAGCAGCTTCATGCGGTAAACATTGATCTTCTGCCGCTCGATGTCGGTGGCGCCCATGTACACCACGCATTCCAGGCCCAGCCGCGCGGCAACCGTGGCACTGGCCACGCCATGCTGGCCGGCCCCGGTCTCGGCAATGATGCGCTTCTTGCCCATCCGCGCGGCCAGCAAGGCCTGGCCGATGGTGTTGTTGATCTTGTGCGCGCCGGTGTGGTTCAGGTCCTCGCGCTTGAGCAGGATCTGCGCGCCACCGACGTGATCGCTCAGGCGCTGGGCGTGATAGATCGGGCTCGGCCGGCCCACGTAGTGCGCCAGATCGCGGTCATAGGCCAGCTGGAATGCGGGATCCTGGCGCGCCTGGTCATAGGCTTGGGCCAGTTCCTGCAGCGGACCGACCAGGGTTTCGGCAACGAAACTGCCGCCATAGCGGCCGAAGTGGCCCTGGGCATCCGGGAAGGCGTGATAGTCGGCAATGGGGGAGGCAGACATGGATACGACCGGTGGTTCAGACAGGTGGATACTCTAGCGCACGGGTCATGACCGGAAAATGGATATTATCTGGCGCATATCGTCAGGAAATCTCACATGAGCCGTTCCCTGCTGCCTCCCCTCAATGCGCTGCGCGCGTTCGAAGCGACGGCCCGCCTTGGCGGCGTTGGGCGCGCCGCGCAGGACCTGCACGTCACCCACGGCGCGGTCAGCCGGCAGTTGAAGCTGCTGGAGGATCACCTTGGCCTGGCGTTGTTCCAGCGGGCCGGCCGTGGCCTGCGCCTGACCGCTGCGGGCACGCGCCTGCAGGCAGCATGCAGCGAGGCCTTCAGCGGCATCGAAGACTGCGTGCGCGAACTGCGGCGGCCGACAGCAGTCCCGGCGCTGGTACTGGGCTGCAGTGGCAGCGTGCTGGCGCGCTGGATGATTCCACGACTGCCAGCATTGCAGGCTGCCCTGCCCGGCGTACGCCTGCAGTGGTCGGCACTGGATGGCAGTTTCACCGAAGCGCAGGCGGCGCTGGACGCGGTGCTGCTGCTGGCGCAGGGCCCGTGGCCACGAGGCTGGCAGGTACGCGAGCTGGCGCCGGAACGGGTCGGCGTGGTGGTGGCGCCGTCGCATCCGGCCGCGCAGCGCCTGCGGCATGCACCGCCGTCGGCGCTGCTGCAGGAGACGCTGCTGCACACCAGCTCACGGCCGCAGGCATGGCCGGCATGGGCACAGGCGCACGATCTGGACGTGTCGAAGCTGCAGCTGGGCACCGCCTTCGAGCACCTGTACTACCTGCTGGAAGCCGCGGTAGCCGGGCTGGGCCCGGCGATCGCACCGGAACCGCTGGTGGCCGAAGACCTGGCCGCAGGCCGGCTGGTCGCACCGTGGGGATTTACCGCCACCGGCGGCTTCTGGGTGCTGGCGCGGCCGGATGGCCCGGCCGATGCACGGGTGGACGCCCTGGCCGACTGGGCAGCAGCACAGCTGCGATGAGACAAGGCTCCGGGTGGCGTTCGCCCCCGAAGTCGGCAACACAAGCCTCAGCGACCGCCCATCGCGACCCGCTGCTGCTCCTCATGCACCCGCTGCTGGTGCGGCGGATCTGCCAGCAGCTTGGCACTGGTCTGCTCCAGCGGCGGTGGCGCCTGAGCCAGATCGATGGCGGTGCGGAAGCCCGGCGTCGTGCCCATCACGAACGCCTTGCCATCCTGCGCCGTGATGCTCTGCAGCTTGTCGGCCGCATCGATACCGTAATTACATTCCGTTGGAAAACACGTCGAGCACGTCCGCACTGACCCAGCCCTGCGCGCAGTTCCCGGCGTAATGTCCCGGCGCCGCCACATGGCAGGCCTCGCCCCCCGTGTTCGCCAGGCCAGTGATCGGCCTGTCGCCATAGGTGTCACACAACGTGTTGCCCTTGCACTTGCCGACCGTTGCTGCGGGAACCGCCACGACGTAATAGAACAGCGGATTCTGTCCGGTACGCCCGATGCCCTGCACGCAGACCAGCTGCCCCTTCGACAGCTTTGCGGTCACGCTGGCCTTGCTGCCGGCAGATGGCATCGCATTCAACGTCTCCACACCCTTGGCGTCGGCTACGCCCGCGAAGAAGCCCTGGTCACCACAGTCCGGCGACAGTTCGACATCGTAGAAATCACCGCTGTCCACATCGCCGGCCGTGCAGCCGCTGCCCGTACTGGCGTTGCTGCATTTCACGCCACTGGCCTGGATCAGCGCCGCCAGGCCGTCGGCAGCCGGTGCTGTGGCGGGTGCGCCTGCCGGTGTGGCAGCGGCCGGTGCCGATGCAGTCGGGGCGGACGAGTCACCGCCCGCACACGCGCCCAATGCAAGCAGCAGGCCGGGCATGATCGTCAGGCGGGCCAGGTGGATACGGTGGGAAGAGAGATGGCGCATATCCATTGCGTCCTCGTTCGAAAGCCAAGGCGTATCTCAGGGGTGCGGCCAGCGACACGCACACCGCATCGCACCCAGCCAGGTCAGGCCGGGCCCATTGTGTCCGATCAGATGCTCGGGAGTGTCGACTTCCTGGCGCTGGATCCTGAATTACCCGAAAGTGGGATGCTCACCGCATTCAGTAGACGTCCGCCTTCATGGCACGGCACGCGACAGGCAAGAACACAGACCCGGCGGAATGCACCGTCGGCGATGACGTTCCGGGTGCGCCCTCAGGGGGCGCGGATCACTCCAGGACCGTGCAGTCCGCGCGGCGCACTTCCTCGACGAAGGTGCGCATCCTGTAGCCGTCCTTGATGCCCGGCTCCAGTTCGATGCCGCTGGACACGTCCACGCCCCAGGGAAGCGTGGCCAGCACAGCGTCGTAGACGTTTTCCGGGTTCAGACCACCGGCCAGCAGGAACGGCCGGTGCAGGCCGGTCGGGATACGGCCCCAGTCGAAGGCCACGCCGGTACCGCCGCCGCCGCCGGGAGCGTGGCTGTCGAACAGGAACCCCGCCGCGCTCGGGTAACGCAGCTGCAACGTGCGCGCATTGACCTCTTCCCGCCCCCCCATGGCGATCGCCTTCAGGTAGGGCATGTTGAAGCTGCGGCAGAAGCTCTCGTCTTCCTCGCCATGGAACTGCAGCAGGGTTGGCCGCACCGTGCGCAGCACCTCGCGCACCTCTTCCTTGCTGTTGTTGCGGAACAGGGCCACCACATCGACCATCGGCGCGATCGCCTGGCGCATCGCGCGTGCTTCGGCAGGCGCAACCCGGCGGCTGCTCTCGCGGGCAAAGATGAAACCCACTGCGTCCACGCCCAGCTCACCGGCCAGGCGGACATCGCCGGCACGGGTCATGCCACAGAACTTGATGCGCGTGCGGTAGTAGGAGCGGCTCATAGCGTGACCTCGGCGGGCAGATGCCAGTTGTCGGGGTACAGGGGCCCAAGGAACACCAGGCCCTGCGGCGGTGCGGTGGGACCGGCTACGGTGCGATCGCGCCCGGCCAGCAGTTCGGCGATCCATTCCACCGGCTTTTCACCGCTGCCCACCAGGATCAACGATCCGACGATATTGCGGACCATGTGATGAAGGAATGCATTGCCCTGCACGGCCACTTCAATCACTTCGCCCTGGCGGCTGACCTGCAGTGATTGCAGCTCACGCCGCGCATGCAGCGCCTGGCACTGCACGGAGCGGAACGCGCTGAAGTCATTTTCGCCGATCAGGGCCTGGCCGGCGGCGTGCATCAGCGTCTCGTCCAGCGCCCGGCGCTCCCAGCTGAGGGTCTGCCGGTCCAGCGCCGGCCGCACCTCGCGGTTGAGCAGGCGGTAGCGGTAGCGGCGCGCGCGTGCCGAGAAGCGGGCGTGGAAATCGTCGGCCACCGGCACGCACCAGCGCACCGCGATCGAGCGCGGCAGGCGGGTGGTGGTGCCCAGCATCCAGGCGCGCGGGTCGCGCACCACGTCGGTATCGAAATGGACGACCTGGCACTGGCCATGCACGCCGGCATCGGTGCGGCCGGCGCAGACCACCTGCAGCGGCGAATCGGCAACCGACGACAGGGCCTGCTCAAGGCTGGCCTGCACGCTGGGACCGCCCTCGCCCAGGTTCTGCCAGCCCCTGAAATCGCTGCCGTCGTATTCGACGCCAAGCGCGTAACGCATGTGCTACCTCGATATTGCGTATGGGACGGCGCTCAGGCCGGATCGCGTTCGGACCAGACCGCCAGTTCGTTGCCACCGGGCTCGACGAACTGGAAGCGGCTGCCACCGGGGAAGGAAAACACCGGGCGCACGATCTCGCCGCCGGCGTCGCGCACGGCGGCCTCGACCGGTGCCAGTGCGTCGGCATACAGCACCAGCAGCGGTGCGCCGCTGTCGCTGGCCCGCTGCGGCTGGCCGCGGAAGAAGCCGCCCTGCAGGCGGCCATCGTCGAACGCCGTGTAGTCGCTGCCGTAATCGACGAACGACCAGCCGAACACCTTCTCGAAGAAGGCGCGGCTTGCGGCCGGGTCGCTGGAAGCGAATTCAACGTAGTCGATGCGACGCTCGCGGCTCATGGCAGGGTCCTTGTCGGCAGGTTCGGTCACGGCAGGCGGGCCAGCAGTTCGCGGGCCTGGGCCTGGCTGTGCAGGTCACCGCCTTCGGCGACTTCCAGCAACAGGGTGCGCGCAGTCTGCGCGTCGCCCAGATCGAGGTAGGCAATGGCCAGTTCCAGGCGCTCCTGGCCGGCACGCGGCGACCAGCCCGCGTCGCCGGCGGGCGCGGCCGCGCTCGGCGCGATATCGTCGGAATGAGAGGCCTCGACGCTGCCATGGTCGATGCTGTCGATGGCTTCCGGACGTACGGTATCCGCCGGAGCCTCGTTCTCATGCGCGTCAGCCGGCAGATCGAACACTCCGCGGAACTGCGGCTGCTGTTCGGCATGCAGTGCGTAGTCCGGCACCGCCACTTCGGCCGGCGCCTGCGGTACAACGCGTTCGTCCTGCAGCGGCTCGGCGACGACAACCTCGTCGCCGGTGGTTGCGGAATCGTCCCAGCGCGGCAGATCGGTCACCGCTTCGGGCAATGCCACCGCGTCCTCGTCGCGCAGTGTCTCGGCCTGCCATTCGGCCCGCACCGCGTGCTCGGCAACGGGTTCGGCGACCACCACGTCGTGCACTTCGGTTTCGGTCGCCCAGGCAGGCATCGCCGGTTCCTGGCGGCCATTGTCGGCAACAGCCGACGACCACGAGGACTGCTCGGCCAGCGTATCCAGCGCCGCACCTGCCGGCACCGCTGCGGCCAGGCCGGCGGCATCGTCTTCCTCACGCAGCGGCGGCAGCGGCGACGGCTTGCGACGACGCAGCAGCCAGGCCGCGCCCGCCGCCAACAGCAGCACCGGCAGCCCCAGCCAGTACCACGGCGTTGCCGCATCACGGGAACCCGGCGCCTGTGCCAGGCGCTGCTGCGCGGCGGCCAGGTCGTTGTCCTTCATCGCGATCAGCGACTGCTGCTGTTCCTTCAGCTTCTCCAGATCGGCCACGCGCTGCTTCAGTTCACCGATCTCGGCATCGCGGGTGGCGATGTCCTCACGCGCCTGGCGCAGTTGTTCATTGCCCAGCATGTCACCCTCGCTGCCGGCAGCGGTGCCGGTGGTTGTGCCCGCATGCGCGGCGTCGGACGCCAGCGCCGGAGCGATCTCAAGTCGTGCCCCGTTGGCGGCAGCCGGGGAAGAAGCGTTCGCGGTTGCCGCCTTGGCGGCCGGCGCGACCGCACCCGCCGGTTGCGGCACGGTACGCGCCTGCCGCCATTGCGCAGCGTGCTCGCGCACCAGCGCGGTGGCCTCGGCGGCATCGACAGCGGCAAGCGCATCGCTGCCCGGCACGCGCAGCACCGCGCCCTGCTTGAGCAGATTGACGTTGCCACGGATGAAGGCTTCGGGATTGGCGCGCAGCAGGGCGATCATCGCGCGGTCGCGGCTGACCTGGTTGCCACGCGCCACCGCGCTGGCGATCTGCGACAGGGTCTGACCGCGCTGTACGGTGACGCTGCCATCGGCCGCCGGTGCAGCGACCGGCGCGGAGGCCGCACGCGGGCGTGCCGGTGCAGGCGCCACCGCAGGTGGCGGCGTAGTGGGCTCCTCTGCCGCTGGCACCGTTGCCGAAGCCGGTGCAGGTTCGCGCACGATGGTATTGGAGAGCGTGCCTGCCGGCGCGACGATCTCCGGCTCGGCCACGGCCAGCGCGCTGGACGGCGCGTCGACCAGCGCGGAGTACTCGCGCACCAGGCGGCCCTGGCCCCAGTCAGCTTCGATCAGGAAGCTCAGCGATGGCGTCTCCACCGGGGCCTGCGAGGTGACGCGCACCACCGCCCTGCCCTGCGCATTGCGGGTCAGCTCGAACTGCAGCTCGCTGACCAGCCCGGTCGGCCGTTGCAGGCCGACGCGTTCGAAGGTGACCGGCGAGGCCAGCGCCACGCGCAGGTTTTCCAGTTCGGACGGGTCCGCCGACACCACCGGGATTTCGGCCAGCAATGGCTGCCCCGGCTTGGACAGGACACGGATGTCTCCCAGGCCCAATGCGAGTGCCGAACTGCTGGCCAGGGCCAGCAGCGCGGTGGAAAGATAGAGGAGCGGGCGCTTTGCGCCCCTGGCCCGTTTATTCATGGGCGACACTATAAAGCGTGCGGACCGGGGTCCGCACCCACCGGAAAGACCCTTGAGGTAGTGCCGGCCGCTGGCCGGCATGCACTCCGGCACATGGATCACGGCAATGCCGGCCAGCGGCCGGCACTACCGGTGAGGCAACCGCTGTGATCAGCGCTGCTCGGCGGCGACCAGCTCGGCCAGCTGCACGGCATTCAACGCCGCGCCCTTGCGCACGTTGTCCGACACGATCCACAGGTTCAGGCCGCGCGGGTGCGAGAGGTCCTCGCGGATGCGGCCGACGTACACCGCGTCCGTGCCCGAGGCGTGGGTGACCGGGGTTGGGTAACCACCGGCTTCGTGACGATCCACCACTTCGATGCCCGGCGACTGCTCCAGCAGCGCGCGCGCTTCGGCGACGGTGACCTTGTCGCGGGTCTCGATCGCCACCGACTCGGAGTGGCCGTAGAACACCGGCACGCGCACCGCAGTCGGGTTCACCAGGATGCTGTCGTCGCCGAGGATCTTGCGGGTTTCCCAGATCAGCTTCATTTCTTCCTTGGTGAAGCCATTGTCCTGGAAGTCGTCGATGTGCGGGATCAGGTTGAAGGCGATCTGCACCGGGAAGCGCTGCGGATCGATTTCCTGGAAGCTCAGCAGCTGGCCGGTCTGCTTGCCCAGTTCCTCGGTAGCCGAACGGCCGCCGCCGGACACCGACTGGTAGGTGGAGACGTTGATACGCTCGATGCCGTACTTGCGGTGCAGTGGCGCCAGCGCCACCAGCATCTGCATGGTCGAGCAGTTCGGGTTGGCGATGATGCCGCGCGGACGGTTGGCCACCTGTTCCGGATTGACCTCGGACACCACCAGCGGCACGTCATCGTCGTAACGGAAGGCCGAAGAGTTGTCGATCACCACCGCACCGGCAGCGGCGAACTTCGGTGCGTATTCCTTGGACACACTGCCACCGGCCGAGAACAGCGCGATCTCGACGCCGCTCGGATCGAAGGTGGCCAGGTCCTGGACCGTGACCTTCTGGCCGTTGAATTCGATCTCGCCGCCGGCCGAACGCTCGGAAGCCAGGACGCTCAGGGTACCGACCGGGAAACCACGCTCGGCCAGGATCGACAACATGGTCTCGCCGACCGCACCGGTGGCACCGACGACGGCGACGTGGAAACTGCGCTGTGCATTGCTCATGGGGGAACTCTCACGAAAACGGGAATGGGGAAGAAACACGCACGACAGCTGGGTTCGGGGAACCTCCTCAAGCGGGGCGCGCGGAGGTTCCCTATCGTTTCCCGGTTTTTTTGCCCAGCGTCACGCGCGCGGCCATCGCCGCATCAGCGTTGATCGCGCTCGGCATGCGCGACGGGCCGCCGTCCAGGCCGAGCCCGGCAACCAGATTATCCACGGCCAGCTGTACCATCGCCGTGCGCGTGGCCAGCGAGGCGCTGCCGATGTGCGGCGTGAGCACGACATTGCGCAGCGCCAGCAGTTCGGGGCGCACCGCCGGCTCACCCTCGTAGACATCCAGGCCGGCAGCGGCCAGACGGCCTCGGGCAAGCGCGTCGGCCAACGCCAGTTCGTCGACGATGCCGCCGCGGGCGATGTTCACCAGGGTGGCTGAGGGCCTCATCTTCGCCAGCGCAGCCGCATCGATGATGTGATGCGAGGCCGGCGTGTAGGGCAGCACGGTGACCAGGTGGTCGGACTGCGCCAGCAGCGTGTCCAGGTCGACGTAGGTCGCGCCGAGCGCAGCCTCGGTCTCGGCCGGAAGGCGCGAACGGTTGTGGTACAGCACCTTCATGCCGAAACCATGCGCGCCGCGGCGGGCGATGCCCTGGCCGATGCGGCCCATGCCGAGGATGCCCAGCGTGCTGCCATGGATGTCTGCGCCAAGCATGGTCTGGAACGACCATTGCTGCCACTGGCCTTCGCGCAGCCAGCGCTCGGATTCGGTGATCCGGCGCGCGGTCGCCATCAACAGGGCGAAACCGAGATCGGCGGTGGTTTCGGTCAGGACGTCCGGCGTGTTGCTGGCGAGGATGCCGGCTGCGCTGAGCGCATCGACATCCAGGTTGTTGTAGCCGACGCCGACATTGGCGATCACCTGCAGCTGCGCGGCGTCGGCCACCTGGGCCGCACCGATGCGCTCGTTGAGGGTGATGATCGCGCCGTCGACGCCGTCCAGCTGTTCGGCGACCTGCTCGGGCGACCAGGCGGTGACCGCATCGGTGCTGCGCAGCTGCACGCGATCGCGCAGCGGCGCGATGGCCGCGTCGATCAGCGGCTGGCTCACCCACACGGTCGGCCGCGTGTCAGCCATCGATCTGCCCGGGAATGCGCGGGGTGATCGTGCCGACATCGCCGCACTGCGCGCGATGGCGCAGCGCCTGGTCCATCAGCACCATCGCCACCATCGCCTCGGCGATCGGGGTGGCGCGGATGCCGACGCAGGGATCGTGGCGACCGGTGGTGACCACCTCGACCACGTTGCCGGCGGTGTCCAGCGACGGGCCCGGCAGGCGCAGGCTGGAGGTCGGCTTCAGGGCGATCGAGGCGACCACCGGCTGGCCGGTGGAGATGCCACCGAGGATGCCGCCGGCGTGATTGCTGGCGAAGCCCTGCGGGGTCAGCAGGTCACGGTGTTCGGTGCCCTTCTGTGCGGCGCTGGCGAAACCGTCGCCGATCTCAACGCCCTTCACCGCGTTGATGCTCATCAGCGCGGCGGCCAGTTCGCCATCGAGCTTGCCGTAGATCGGCTCGCCCCAGCCCGGCGGCACGTTGTCGGCGACCACGTCCACGCGCGCGCCGACCGAATCACCGGACTTGCGCAGCGCATCCATGTACGCCTCCAGCTCGGGCACCTGTGCGGCATGCGGCCAGAAGAACGGATTGTCTTCCACCGCCGACCAGTCGAAACCAGCCGGGGTGATGTCGCCCAGCTGCGACAGGTAGCCGCGCACGGTCACGCCGAAGCGTTCGGCCAGCCACTTCTTGGCGACCACGCCGGCGGCCACGCGCATGGTGGTCTCGCGCGCCGAGGAACGGCCGCCACCGCGCGGGTCGCGGATGCCGTACTTGTGCCAGTAGCTGTAGTCGGCATGACCCGGCCGGAACTGCTGGCCGATGTTCGCGTAATCCTTGCTGCGCTGGTCGGTGTTGCGGATCAGCAGCGCGATCGGCGTGCCGGTGGTCAGGCCCTCGTACACGCCGGACAGGATCTCGACCTCATCGGCCTCGCGGCGGGCCGAGGTGTGCCGGCTCTTGCCGGTCGCGCGACGCTGCAGGTCATGGCCGAATTCGGCCGCGTCCAGCGCCAGCCCCGGAGGGCAGCCATCGATCACGCAGCCGATGGCCGGCCCGTGCGACTCACCGAACGTGGTGACGGTGAACAGCTTGCCGAACGAATTGGAGCTCACGGGCGCTGCGCCGCCAGTTCGGTGATGCGCGCGCTGTGGGCGATCAGCTCGCGGCACTCGACCGCGAAGATGCCCATCTGGCCGACCTTGAACTCGATCCAGGCGAAGTCGACTTCCGGCAGCAGCTTGATCAGGTGCTGCTCGGATTCGCCCACTTCGCAGATCAGCAGGCCGTCCTCGCTCAGGTGCAGCGGGGCGTCACGCAGGATCTTCAGCACCAGGTCCAGGCCGTCGTCGCCGGCACGCAGGCCCATTTCCGGCTCGTAGGAGTATTCCTGCGGCAGGGCATCGGTTTCGTCGTTGGTGACGTACGGCGGATTGGTGACGATCAGGTCGTAGTGGCGGCCGGTCAGGCCGTTGAACAGGTCCGACTTGAGCAGAGTGACGTTGTGCGCCTGCAGGCGCTCCTTGTTTTCTTCGGCCAGCGACAGTGCATCGTCGCTCAGGTCGACGCCGTCCACTTCCCAGTTCGGATAGTAGTGACCCATCGCAATGGCGATGCAGCCCGAGCCGGTGCACAGGTCCAGCGCACGGCTGACATCGCGGCCGGCCAGCCACGGCTCGAAGCCGCATTCGATCAGTTCGGCGATCGGCGAGCGCGGCACCAGGGCGCGCTTGTCGCTCTTGAAGCTCAGGCCGGCGAACCAGGCCTCACCGGTCAGGTAGGCGGCCGGGATGCGTTCGTCGATGCGACGCTGGAACAGCTCCAGCACGCGCAGCTTCTCGGCCTGCAGCAGGCGCGCCTGGCCATAGGCCGGGCCGAGGTCATGCGGCAGGTGCAGGCTGTGCAGCACCAGCTGGGTGGCCTCGTCCAGCGCGTTGTCGTAGCTGTGCCCGAAGGTCAGTCCGGCTTCGTTGAAACGGCTGGTGCCGTAGCGGATCAGATCGATGATCGTGTGGAGTTCGGCGGCCGTTTCAGCGGTCATGGCGGTACTGCGGGCAAAGTGGCCCCCGATTATAGGGGCTGGCGCCCGTGGCGGCATCCGTTGCGGCGGAAACGATTCGGGCCACAGCCGGTATGATGGGGCCCACTTCGCGCGGGAGCCCCCATGTTCAATCGCAACGCCGGCATCATCCTGCTGATCGCCCTGGCGGCGGGTCTCGGTCTGCTGGCCGCCCAGCAGCTGTTCGCGCCGAAGCCGCCGGCCAATGCCCCGGCCACCGAAGCGATCACGCTGTACCCGCAGCCGCGCGAACTGCCCGACTTCAACCTGGCCCAGTCCGACGGCACCCGCCTGATCCCGGGCGAACTGAAGGGCCACTGGACCCTGGTATTCCTGGGCTTCACCTTCTGCCCGGACGTCTGCCCGACCACCCTGGCCGAGCTGGCCGGCGCGCAGAACCAGTGGGAAGCCCTGCCCGACAGCCTGCGCCCACGCGTGTTGTTCATCTCGGTCGACCCCGACCGCGACAGCGCCACCCGCCTCGGCGAGTACGTGCACGGCTTCCACAAGGACACCCTGGCCGCCACCGCTGACGTTCCCTCGCTGGAGCGCTTCGCCACCTCGTTGGGCTTCGTGTTCCAGAAGGTACCGGGCAAGCATTTCGACGAGAACCCCGAGGATTACACCGTCGAGCATTCGGCCAGCCTGGCCGTGCTCGACCCGCAGGGCCGCCTTGCCGGCCTGGTACGCCCCCCGTTCAACGCGCCGGCCATTGCCCGCGACCTGCAGAAGCTGACCGAGAAAACCGCCCCATGAGCCTCACCACCGCCCTGACGTACGCCCTGCCACACCGCCTGCTGTCCTCGATGGCGCGTTCGCTGGCGTACTCGGACGATCCGCGCGTATCGCGCTGGCTGATCGACACGGTCACCCGCAAGTTCAACGTCAACCTGGACGAAGCGGCCAACCCGGACCCGCGCAGCTATGCGACCTTCAACCAGTTCTTCACCCGTGCGCTGAAGCCGGGCGCGCGCGTGGCTGACGCCGATCCGCGCAGCCTGGTGATGCCGGCCGACGGCCGCATCAGCCAGCTGGGGAAGATCGAGGCCGGCCGCATCTTCCAGGCCAAGGGCCAGTCATTCACCGCTGCCGAACTGCTGGGCAGTGACGAGGACGCCAAGCCATACAACGATGGCCTCTACGCCACGGTGTACCTGTCGCCGCGCGATTACCACCGCGTGCACATGCCGTGGACCGGCACCCTGCGTGAGACCGTGCACGTGCCGGGGCGCCTGTTCAGCGTTGGTCCGGCGGCAGTGAACGGCGTACCGCGCCTGTTCGCCCGCAACGAGCGCCTGGTCTGCCACTTCGACACCAACTTCGGGCCGATGGTCAGCGTGATGGTCGGTGCGCTGCTGGTGTCCGGGGTGGAAACCGTGTGGAGCGGCGAGGAGATTCCGCACTATGGCGACCGCATCACCCGCAAGGACTACCGCGGCCAGGGCATCAGGCTGGAGCGCTTTGCCGAGATGGCGCGCTTCAACTACGGCTCCACCGTGATCGTGCTGCTGCCGCCAGGCGTGGCTGACTTCGCCCCGCAGTTGGGCGCTGAAAGCCCGGTGCAGCTGGGCCAGGCGCTGGCCAGGCTGCGCTGAGGCTTCGGTAGTGCCGGCCGCTGGCCGGCATCTCCGCTGATCCAACGCGTCGAGCATTGCCGGCCAGCGGCCGGCACTACCGGTACGCGCGTTACTGCAGGGACGGGGCCGGACCGACGTCCATGCCGTCGTAGTCTTCCACGCCCTTCTCCGCGGCCAGCGCTGCGAATTCCTGGTTGCGGCGGTCAAGCGAGGCTTCGTCGTGGATCTCGACGCGCTCCACATGCAGCACGTGGAACGGCGCGTCGCCCTCTTCCGGATCCTGTTCGAACAATTCCACGAAGGTGTAACCCTGCGCCTGCAGGTGCTGCGCCAGTGCCTGCAACGGCTCGGCAGTGGAGTGCACGAAGAAGTACCCCCACAGCAACGGGCCGGTGATGTCCCAGTCGGTGTTTTCGCGGAGGTTGGCGAACAGGTTGCGGGTGTCTTCGAGGTCCATGCGGATTCCAGGGTAGGGGATTACTTGTCGCAGCCCTGCAGCTTCAGCGTCTGGCCGTGGCGCAGGCTGTAGGCCGGGGCCTTCAGGCCGTTGGCACGGGCCAGGGTGGGCACGTCGCACTGGAACTTGGCCGCGATGGCGCCCAGGGTTTCACCCCGGCCCACCTTGTGGCTGCGCACCGGCTTCGGGCGCGCCGCCGGGCGCGGCGTGGCCACCGGAGCGACCGGCGTGGTCGGCACGCTGGTGGACGCGGCCGCATCGGCCACCGGCACCACGCCGCCCACGGCCACGCTCCCGGTGTAGCTGGTCGCGGTCGGGCGCTTGATTGCTGCGTTCAGATCGGCGGTGATCAGCGTCCGGGCCAGGTCGGCACGCGGGCCACTGACGCAGTTGCGCTGGTACAGGCCGGCGATGCGGGTGGTGGCATTGATCAGCGTGCCGGCCGGGATCCAGCCATCGGCCTCATAGCGCGGGTTGAGGTTGCGCAGCGCGCGCATGTAGCCATCGCGGGTGCCGTGGCTGCCCAGGCAGATGGTCAGTTCGTAGATGGTGGTCGACTTGGCCAGGCGCAGCGTGGCCGGTTGCGCGCTGATCTTCGGGAACTCCACGCCGTATTGCTGCGGGTGCAGGAAGATCCAGGCCGCGGCGATCACCATCGGCACGTAGTCCTTGGTCTCGCCGGGGAACTGGTTGTAGACGCTGTCGGTCCAGAAGCTCTGCCCGGCGCTCTGCTTGAAGACGCGCGCGGCGCGGCCTTCGCCACCATTATAGGCGGCCACCGACATTTCCACGTTGTTGTTCAGTTCGCGCAGGCGTTCGTTGAGGTAGCTGGCGCTGGCTTCGGCGGCGCTGCGCGCGTCAAAGCGGGTGTCGAAGCCGGTGCCGTCCGGGCCGAGGCCGAAGCGGCGGCCGGTGGCCGGCATGAACTGCATCAGGCCCGCCGCGCCGGCGCGCGAGGAGGCATGCACGCGGCCGTTGGATTCCTTGGCCATGATGCCGAACAGCAGCGCTTCGGGCAGTCCACGCTTCTCCCACTCCGGCCACATCACCGCACGCAGGTTCTGGTAGTTCTCGTAGCTGGTCAGCAACGCCGGGCGCATGTCGGTCAGCCAGCGGCGGATGCCGGCCTGCACCGCCGGGTTGTATTCGACCATGCTGTCGAAGGCGTGCCGCTTGTCGTTCAGCAGCGCGGCAGCGCGCGCGGCCTCCGGTACGTCGGCGGTAAGCGGGCCGATGTGGTCGGGGTCGGCTTCCAGGCGATCACCGCCCTCGTCGGCCACGTCATCGCTGGCGGCCGCGTCGGCGTCGTGCTTGAGCAGGCGCTTGTAGCTGGCCAGCAGGGTGCCCATCTGGCAGCCCTTCTGCTTCACGCAGTCGTTGAGGACATCTTCCATGTCCTCCAGCGCGGCGTCGGCTTCGTTGCTGCCCTTGGGGTCGGCATTGGCGACCAGCAGCAGCGCATCGCTGTAACGCTTCTCGGCGACGGTCATGCGCTGCTGCAGCGCATCCACCTTCACCTTGTCCCGGGCCGAAACCCGCTGCGCATGGGCGTCGGGCGCCAGGGAAACCAGGCCGGCCAGGGCCAGCAGCGGCCAACCGCGGGAAATCAGGACAGGAACGGGCATTGATGGCACTGTGTGCGAAACAGGCAGGCAGAGTAGCGGCGCCGCCAAGGTCCGGGCAAGCCGACCTTCGGACCGTCACCGCCGGCGGTTAACATTGGGCTATTCACCACAAGGGCTGGACCATGGATCCGATTCTGCTCGGCAAAGGCATCACCGACGATGTGGCCGTCACCCTGCTGCCGAAACTCGGCAACCGCCACGGCCTGGTGGCCGGCGCCACCGGTACCGGCAAGACGGTGACCCTGATGACCCTGGCCGAGGGCTTCTCGCGGCTGGGCGTGCCGGTGTTCCTGGCCGATGTGAAGGGCGATGTGTCCGGCCTGGCGGTGCCCGGCACCGGCGCCGAGAACCTGCTCAAGCGCGCCGCCGAGATCGGCGTGGCCGACTACGCACCGGCCGCCAGCCCGACCATTTTCTGGGACCTGTACGGCAAGCTGGGTCACCCGGTGCGCACCACGGTCAGCGAGATGGGCCCGACCCTGCTGGCGCGCATCCTCGAGTTGAACGACACCCAGTCCGGCGTGCTCGACATCGTGTTCAAGCTGGCCGACGACCGTGGCCTGCTGCTGCTGGACATGGATGACCTGCGCGCGCTGCTCGGCCTGGTGGCCGAGGAGCGCAAGGACATCTCCACCGAGTACGGCCTGGTCAGCGCGCAGTCCATCGCTGCGATCCAGCGGTCGGTGCTGCGCCTGGCGCAGGATGGCGGCGAGAACTTCTTCGGTGAGCCGGCCCTGGAACTGGCCGACATCATGCGGGTCAATCACGACGGCCGCGGCATGATCGGCATCCTTGCCGCCGACCAGCTGGTGCTCAAGCCGAAGCTGTATTCCACCTTCCTGTTGTGGCTGCTGTCGGAGCTGTTCGAGCAGCTGCCGGAGGTGGGCGACCTGGACAAGCCGAAGCTGGTCTTCATCTTCGACGAAGCGCACCTGCTGTTCGACGATGCACCGCCGTCGCTGGTGCAGCGCATCGAGCAGGTGGTGCGCCTGATCCGCTCCAAGGGCGTGGGCGTGTACTTCTGCTCGCAGTTCCCTGATGACGTGCCGGGCAACATCCTCGGCCAGCTCGGCAACCGCGTGCAGCATGCGCTGCGTGCATTCACCCCGCGCGACCAGAAGGCAGTGAAGACTGCTGCCGAGACCTTCGTGCCGAACCCGAAGCTGGACGTGGCCAAGGTGCTCAGCCAGCTCGGTACCGGCGAAGCGCTGGTGTCCACGCTGCAGGACAAGGGTGTGCCGATGCCGGTGCAGCAGACGATGATCGCGCCGCCGCGCTGCCGGATGGGGCCGATCACCGACGCCGAGCGTGCCCAGGTGCGTGCCGGCAGCCCGGTCGGCAGCCGCTACGACACCGCGATCAACCGCGAATCGGCCGCCGAACTGCTGGCCCAGCGTGCGCAGAAGACCGTCGAACAGGCGCAGGCACCGGCCGCGCGCAGCCGCGAGCAGGACGAAGCGCAGGAAGGCGGTTTCGGCCAGGCGATCAAGGACGCGATCTTCGGCACCAAGCGCCGCCAGGGCATGATCGAAACCATGGCCAAGCAGACCACGCGCACCGTCGGCACCAAGCTGGGCAACCAGATCGTGCGTGGCATCCTGGGTGGCATCTTCGGCGGCAAGCGCTGATCCGCCACTACTGGGGTCGGATCCCTTTCCTGCGGAAAGGATCCGACCCCATCGTTCCCCTGAAAAGAAGTCGCACCACATGTCGCGTTGGCGTCCCCCTGCAGAAAAGAGTACCGCCCTGATCACCGCCTCCGGCCATGCCCGGCTGAAGGCCGAGCTGGATGACCTATGGCGTGTGCGCCGCCCCGAGGTGGTGAAGGCACTGGCCGCGGCCGCTGCGGAAGGCGACCGTTCGGAAAACGCCGAGTACACCTATCGCAAGAAGCAGCTGGGCGAGATCGACCGTCGTGTGCGCTACCTGACCAAGCGGTTGGAATCGCTACGCGTGGTTGATACCACGCCGACCGATCCGCTGGCGGTGTTCTTCGGCGCATGGGTGGAACTGGAGAACGTGGACAGCGGTGAGACCAGCCGCTATCGCATTGTCGGGCCGGATGAGACCGATGCTGGGCTGGGTTGGATCAGCATCGATTCCCCCCTGGCGCGTGCGCTGCTGAAGAAGCGGCTGGATGATGAATTTTCGGTGGAACTGCCCGGCGGCCAGTTCACCTTCGCGGTGATCAGCGTGGAATACGAACCGCTGTAGCGTCGACTGTCAGTCGACCACCGCGCGAAGCGCGGCACAAACCTCCGCAGCCGGACGGTAAGCGCACCGTGCTCCTCATCGCGGTTGATGACTCGCCGAAGCCTTCTGTCGGGCGTTCACGGCCTCGGAACGAAGAGCAGTCGACTGACAGCCGACTCTACATAGCCCCGTGCAACGGCGGCGGGTACTGGCGGCCGGCACGCAGCGGGCGGAAGTACGCGGCATCTGCATAGAAGGCGGCATCCTGTCCCTGGTGCCAGCCCGGGATTCCCGCCAGCGGCAGCGGACGCAACTGCAGGGGATCGGTCACTGCCCTGCCCTCGACGATGGCCGAAGCCACTGCGTCAACGCAGGCATCATCGACTTCGCCGTGCACCACCACGCACTTGCCGACCAGCAGGCGCCCCGGTAGCAGCGCGTGCTCCATCAGCGCGTGCCCGAATATCGCAGCGATAGCGATGTCACCACTCTGCCAGCGCGCAGGCTCGAACAACGCCGGCCAATCATGCACGTCCCATGCGGCCAACACGTCCTCATCGCGCACACGCACGATCACACCGGTTTCGTCGAACTGGGTCAGCGCGGCCTGCGCGCGATTGCGCTGGCCCGGCGGCATGGATGCGATATGCCTGCACTGCTGCACATTGAGCGCCTGCTTGAGCTGCGGGTAACGGGCCCACACCAGTGCATTGAACAGGTCATGCCAGTTGTCGACGCGGGTGGCGATGCGCCCCTGTGCGATGCGGGCTTCGTAGTGCAGGCCGTCGGCCAGCAGCGCGGCATCCTGCTCGACCAGATGCTTGCCGGGCAGCGCGAGGCGTGCCTCGAGCGCTGCAATGGACGGCCACTCGGGGCTGGCCAGCAGGTCATGGACGTCGCGCAACCCGGCAAACACCGGGTGCGCGAACACCTGCGGATCGACCGCCGCACGCGGCGGCGGCACGAAGCGGCGGACACCGCTGCCGTCACCGGCGGCGGTCGTCGCTGCGGTCACAGCATCTTGAGATCGAATGCCGGGCGGGTAGCGGCCGGCAGCGCATCACCGTACAGGTCGTGCTCATCGCTCTCGGTGATTTCCACGTCGACGAACTCACCCACGCGCAGCGGCACCTGGTCGGCATTCTGGATGTGCACCAGGCCGTCGATCTCCGGCGCATCGGCCTTGGAACGGGCCACGGCGATGTCACCTTCGATGGCATCGACCAGGCACTGCTGCACGGTACCGATCTTGGCTTCCAGGCGTGCGGCGGAAATCTGCGCCTGCTTCTCCATGAAACGGGCCAGGCGTTCCTGCTTCACTTCTTCCGGCACGGCATCGGGCAAGTCATTGGCGGTGGCGCCCTCGACCGGCGAGTAGGCGAACGCACCGACGCGATCCAGCTGTGCCTCGTCCAGGAACGACAGCAGTTCTTCGAACTCGGCCTCGGTCTCGCCCGGGAAGCCGACGATGAAAGTCGAACGCACGGTGATGTCCGGCGCGATGCGGCGCCAGTTCTGCACACGCTCCAGGGTCTTCTCGACCGCACCCGGACGCTTCATCAGGCGCAGGATGCGCGGGCTGGCATGCTGGAACGGAATGTCCAGGTACGGCAGGATGCGGTTCTCGGCCATCAGCGGCACCACCTCGTCCACGTGCGGGTACGGGTAGACGTAGTGCATGCGAACCCACGCATCCAGCTCGGACAGACCTTCGCACAGTGCCTTCAGGCGGGTCTGGTAGGCCTTGTTGCGCCACATCTTCTCGGCGTACTTCACGTCCACGCCATAGGCCGAGGTGTCCTGCGACACCACCAGCAGCTCGCGCACGCCACCACGCACCAGGCGCTCGGCCTCACGCAGCACCTCGTCGACCGGGCGCGAAACCAGCTTGCCGCGCATCGACGGGATGATGCAGAAGCTGCACTTGTGGTTGCAGCCTTCGGAAATCTTCAGGTAGGCATAGTGGCGCGGGGTCAGCTTGATGCCGTAGTCCGGCACCAGGTCCACGAACGGATCGTGCTTGGGCGGCAGTGCTTCATGCACCGCTTCCATCACGCTCTGGTAGTCCTGCGGGCCGGACACCGCCAGCACGTTCGGGTAGGCCTCGCGGATCTGCTCCGGGCGCTTGCCCAGGCAGCCGGTGACGATGACCTTGCCGTTCTGGTTCATCGCCTCGCCAATCGCGTCCAGCGACTCGGTCACCGCCGAATCGATGAAGCCGCAGGTGTTGACCACCACCACGTCGGCCGAATCGTAGGACGGGACGATGTCGTAGCCCTCCGAGCGGAGCTGGGTAAGGATGCGCTCGGAATCGACAAGGGCCTTCGGGCAGCCAAGGCTGACGAAGCCGACTTTGGGGTTCAGCTGGGACATGGAATCGCGGGACTCTGGGGGCCTGGGCCCCTGCCGGCATGGCAGGGGTTCCTGGGGGCCGGGGCCTGAAAGGGCGCCAGTATACCGGGGTTGGCGGCCGGGCTCTGAACGGCCAGCCGCCCGATCGCGCACAGCCGCTGACACCGCGCTAACCCTCGCAGCACCGACAATGCAGTCCTGTCCCTGCAACGAGAGTAGATGAAGATGGCCGAGTGGATCACCCTGGATACGCACCACGGCCCCGTCCGGGCCTGGCAGGCACTCCCCGAGGGCACCGCGCGAGGCGGGCTGGTGGTGGTGCAGGAAATCTTCGGCGCCAACCCGCACATCCGCGGCGTGGCCGAGCGCTTCGCCGCCGAGGGCTATGCGGTGCTGGCACCGTCGTTCTTCGACCTGGTCGATGGCCCCGATGCCGACCCGGACGCCCTGCCCTACGACGCCGACGGCGTGAAGCAGGGCCTGGAACGGGTCAGCGCGCTGGGCATGGAGAAGGCGCTGGAAGTGGTCCGCGCGGCAGCCACCCGGCTTGCCCCCTACGGCAAGGTCGGCACCGTCGGCTACTGCTGGGGCGGTACGGTAGCGATGCTGTCCGCAGTGCGCCTGGGCCTGCCCTCCGTCAGCTACTACGGCGCGCGCAACGTCCAGTTCCTCGATGAGACGCCGAAGGCGCCGGTGATCTTCCACTTCGGCGCCCAGGACCGCAGCATCCCGCCGGAAGCGGTCCAGGCCCATCGCGAGAAGCTGCCGCAGATGGCCACCTTCGTCTATCCGGCCGACCACGCCTTCAACCGGGAGGTCGGACATGCGTATGATCCAGACAGCGCCGCCCTGGCGCTGCAACGCACCCTGGACTTCTTCTCGGAGCATCTTGGATGAGCGAATTCGAACTCGATTCACGCCTGGCCACCGATAGCGTGCTGGTGGCCGAAGGACCGTTGTCGCAAGTGCGGCTGATGAACGACGAACGATTCCCGTGGCTGGTACTGGTACCGCGCCTGGCCGGGGTCACCGAGTGGATCGAGCTGGACGGCGAGCAGCAGGACAAGCTGCGCACCGAGCTCAACCGCGCCTGCAAGGCCCTGAAGGGCGCCGACGGGGTGGAGAAGATCAACATCGGCGCGTTGGGCAACATCGTGCGCCAGCTGCACTTCCACGTGATCGGCCGCCATGACGGTGATCCGGCCTGGCCGGGCCCGGTCTGGGGCAGCGGTCCCGCGCACCGCTACGAAGCGGCCGCACTGGACCAGCATGTCGCCTACTGGAAGGAACGGCTAGGATATCCGGCCCACACCTGAGCCTTCGCCGACCCGATGCGATTCAACCTCGTTGCCGCCATCCTGCTGATCCTGATCGGCCTGTTCATGCTCGCCAGCAACCTCGGCTGGACGCACCTGAACCTGTCCAAGCTGCTGCTGACCTGGTGGCCGGTGGCGCTGGTGGGTGTCGGGATCGCGATGCTGTTCGGGCGCGGAAAATAACGAAGGCGGCGCATTGCGCCGCCCTCGTTCATGCAGAGCCGAGCCATGCTCGGCTGCCCCGCCTTGAAGCCGAGCATGGCTCGGCTCCACAAACCGCCTGCAATCTTCAGGTCCGCGGCAGGGTCACACCGGTCTGGCCCTGGTACTTGCCGCCACGATCGCGGTACGACGTCTCGCAGATGTCATCGGCCGCGGCCTGGAAGAACAGCATCTGTGCAACGCCTTCGTTGGCGTAGATGCGCGCCGGCAGCGGCGTGGTGTTGCTGAATTCCAGGGTGACGTGGCCTTCCCATTCCGGCTCCAGCGGCGTCACGTTGACGATGATGCCGCAGCGCGCATAGGTGCTCTTGCCCAGGCACACCACCAGGGTGTCGCGGGGGATGCGGAAGTACTCGACGGTACGCGCCAGCGCGAAGCTGTTCGGCGGAATGATGCACTCGTCGGCGGTGATGTCGACGAAGCTGCCCGAGTCGAAATGCTTGGGATCGACGATGGTCGAGTTGATGTTGGTGAACACCTTGAACTCGCGCGAGCAGCGCACGTCGTAGCCATAGCTGGACGTGCCGTAGCTGACGATGCGCTCGCCGTTGGCCTGCTTGACCTGCCCGGCCTCGAACGGCTCGATCATGCCGTGCTGCTCGGACATGCGGCGGATCCAACGGTCACTCTTGATGCTCATGCTTTGTCCTGGGGGATACGAGGGGCGCGAGGATTCTAGCAGGGGGCCGGGCATCGCCGACGGCACCGGCCGAGGTGCTTACAGCAGCGACGACAGGATCGGAATCGACGCCCGCGGGCGCTTGCCCACTTCCTCGATCAGGCGCTGCGCGGCATGGCGGTAGGCCTGCGCCGGCACCGAATCGGGCTGCGCCACGGTGATCGGGGTACCGCTATCGCCCTGCTCGCGGATGCCGATCTGCAGCGGCAGCGATCCCAGCAGCGGCACGCCGTACTGCGCGGCCATGCGCTCGCCACCGCCCTCGCCGAACAGATGCTCGACATGCCCGCAGTTGCTGCAGGTGTGCACGGCCATGTTCTCGACAATGCCCAGCACCGGCACCTCGACCTTCTCGAACATCTTCAGCGCCTTCTTCGCATCCAGCGTGGCGATGTCCTGCGGCGTGGTGACGATCACCGCACCGGCCAGCGGGATCTTCTGGGTCAGAGTCAGCTGGATGTCGCCGGTGCCCGGCGGCAGGTCGATCAGCAGGAAATCCAGGTCATCCCACAGCGTGTCGTTGAACAGCTGGGTCATTGCCGAGGTGGCCATCGGACCGCGCCAGATCATCGGCGTGTCCTCTTCGATCAGGTAACCGATCGACATCGTGTCCACGCCGAACGCGCGCAGGGGCTCGATGCTCTTGTTGTCGGGACTTTCCGGCCGCCCGGACAAGCCCAGCATGGCGGGCACGCTGGGGCCGTAGATGTCCGCGTCCAGCACGCCGACACGTGCGCCCAGCTGCTGCAGCGCCACGGCCAGATTGACCGCGGTGGTCGACTTGCCCACGCCGCCCTTGCCGGAGCCGACCGCGATGACATTGCGGATGCGGGCATGTGGCGTCAGTCCCTTCTGGACCTGGCTGGCATGGGGGCGGCGGGGGGAACTGTTCACAACGGGCACCAGCTGTATCAGGGGGAATAACCCAACATCATACAAGCTGGACGTAGCCTGACTGAAATTCAGGATTGCTACAGATTCGTGCACAGATTGTTAAGTTCATGTTACGTTCCTGAAGCACTGTTTTGGGCTGCGGAGCTGGTTTCCAGCGCGCACGATGGCGCATGCGCAGTGCCGATTTTTGTTTTTGCTCTCTATTGGAACTACATGAAATACGCAAGCAACACCGCACGTCGCAACACGCTCGCCGTCGCCCTGATTTCCGCCCTGATGGCCGCCGCCCCGGCAATGGCCCAGGACAAGGCGACCAACCTGGACAAGATCACCGTCACCGGTTCGCTGATCCCGCAGACCCAGGTTGAAACCCAGACCCCGGTGATGTCCATCACCGCCGAAGACATCCAGACCCGCGGCTTCAGCAGCGTTGCTGAAGTGCTGCAGCAGTCCTCGCTGACCACCGGCGGCCTGCAGGGTGGCCAGACCTCGGGTTCGTTCACCCAGGGCGCTGAAGCAGCCGGCATGTTCGGCCTGAACCCGGGTTACACCAAGTACCTGATCAACGGCCGCCCGATGCTCTCGTATCCGGCGCTGTACAACGGTAGCGACACCTTCAACAACATCAGCGGCATTCCGATCGACATCGTCGAGCGCATCGAAGTGCTGCCCGGTGGCCAGTCCTCGCTGTACGGCTCGGACGCGATCGCCGGTGTGGTCAACATCATCCTGAAGGAGCGCATGGACGGCGGTACGATGACCGTCCGTGGCGGCACCTACACCGAAGGCGGCGGCAGCAATATCCGCTTCAGCGCAGCCAAGGGCTTCAACGCGTTCGACGACCGCTTCCACGCGCTGGTCAACGTGCAGATCGAGAACGGCAGCCCGATCTGGGGCTACCAGCGTGACATCACCAAGCAGAACAACCCGGTCGGCTACACCGCGCAGGTGCCGTCGAACGACTTCGCCGTCATCACCAATGCAGACAACAAGCTGCTGATGATGGACCCGAGCCGCTGCGCCAACGTGGCAGGCCTGTACGACGGCACCACCGTCGTCGGCAAGCGCGCGTCGGGCGAGTCCTGCGGTTCGGTGTACAGCGCCGGCTACAAGACCCTGAAGAACGGCAAGAACAGCGGCCAGTTCTACTCGTCGATGACCTTCGACGTGAACGACAACTTCCAGCTGTTCGCCGACGTGCTGTACAGCAAGGAAAAGACCGAGTTCACCTCCGGCTCCAGCGCCCTGTGGTGGGGCACGAAGTCGGTCATGGGTGGCTTCTACGACCAGGGCGCAGGCAAGGTCGTGAACCTGCAGCGCGCCTTCGCGCCGGAGGAGATCGGCGAGGGCGACTACAACAACATCCTGAACTCCGATGAGAGCCGCGCCTACCAGGTCACCCTGGGCGGCAAGGGCATGGTCGGCGACTGGGATTACAGCGCCAGCTTCACCCGTGGCGAGTACCGCCTGGACCAGAACCGCTTCGTGCGCTGGAAGGACAAGATCGAGGACTTCTTCGGCCAGACCGTGCTGGGCCCGCGCCTGGGCACCTACACCGACCCGAAGGACCCGACCGCCACGTTCGGCATCTACAACCCGAACTACGCTGCCTTCTACTCGCCGATCACCCCGGACCAGTTCGCCAGCTTCACCGGCTACGGCACCCACCGCAGCAAGACCTGGCAGAACCTGGGTCGCGTGCAGGTGACCAACGGCTCGCTGTTCAGCCTGCCGGGCGGTGACGCCGGCCTGGCCGTCGTGCTGGAAGGTGGCAGCGAAGGTTGGGACTACTCGCCGGACCAGGCCTTCGTCGACGGCAACGTGTGGGGCACCACCGCCGTCGCGGGCGCCGGCCACCGCAGCAACTACGCGGTCACCAGCGAACTGCGCATGCCGCTGCTGGAGAAGCTGACCGTCAGCGCCTCGGGCCGTTATGACGCTTTCAAGATCGCCGACAAGACCGTCGACAAGGCCACTTACAGCATCGGCCTGGAATTCCGTCCGATCGAGAGCCTGCTGCTGCGCGGCAAGTACGGCACCGCCTTCCGTGCACCGACCCTGTCCGATGCCTTCCAGGGCATGAGCGGCTCGTACTCGTCCGGCCAGAATGACTACTACCGCTGCAGCCAGCTGGGCTACGGCCTGCGTGACGAGGCCTGCTCGTTCTACAAGAACACCTCGGTGTACAGCGAAAAGTCCGGCAACCCGGACCTGAAGCCGATCACCGCCGACGTGTGGAGCGCAGGCGTGGTGTGGGCCCCGGTGAGCAACTTCTCGCTGTCGGCCGACTACTACAACTGGAAGATCAAGAACGAAGTCAAGACCCTCAGCACCGACCAGCTGCTGCTGGCCGAGTACCAGTGCCACAACGGGCTGCCGAACAACACCTCGGCCAGCTGCCAGAACGTCACCGACTGGGTGTCGCGCGATGCCGGCGGCAACCTGACCCGGGTGTACACGCCGAAGCTCAACGTCGCCAGCCAGAACCTGGAAGCGGTGACGGTGGCGGCCAAGTACCAGCAGGATATCGGCCGCTTCGGCTCGCTGATGTTCTCCGGCAACTACACGAACATGCTGAAGCGTGAAGTGCAGCCGATGCCGGGCGCCGCCAAGCTCGACCTGCTGAGCGATCCGTACAACATGTGGTACTACGACAACTTCGCCAAGGTCCGTGGCGATCTGTCGGTGGCCTGGAACATCGCCAAGTTCACCACCACCGTGTACGCCAACTACGTTGGCAGCACCCCGAACTACCTGGCCTACACCGGCCGCAGCTACGGCTATGTCCACTCTTCCGGCGCCAAGGCCGGCAAGTGGGGTTCGTACACCACGTACAACCTGAGCATGAACTACCAGGCACAGGACGATCTGGTCCTGTCGCTGATGGTCAACAACGTGTTCAACAAGCTGCCGGAAGGCCAGCGCTACAACTACCCGGGCAACGAATCGACCCCGTTCAATGACGGCTTCTACAGCGTCTACGGCCGCCAGATCTCGGCCCAGGTCAAGTACAACTTCTGATCCCGTCGTTTTCCGGACTTCGTGTCTGGACCAGGCCCCGCTTCGGCGGGGCCTTTTTTTTCCTTCTATGCGGCATGGGGAAAGCCCGCGACGTATCGATTGTTAATGTCAGTTGAATTTATCAAATATTCATTTTCCCTGCTTTCCGATAATCCGGAAAACGGCAGAAATGCCTGTGGAGAAGGGGCTTTTCACGAAGCGCGCAACCGTCCGTCACCGACCGTTACAGAACTGCGCAAGGCACGTTAAGCGTGTGTTACGTTGACGCTACGCCGCTAAACCGCATAGGCAAAGCAGCTGAACAGAATCGAAATCCCAGGAAAGGGATACACGCGTCATCACGATCACACGGAGTAATCGCATGTCTCGTCGTCGCTTCGCATTCTCGCACCACCCGCTCACCCACGCCGTCGCCTGCGGCTTGTTGCTGGCCGGCAGCAGCGCCACCGTACTCGCCCAGGACAGCAGCAAGGCCGCGACCAACCTCGACCGGGTCACGGTCACCGGCTCGCTGATCCCGCAGACGCAGATCGAAAACCAGACGCCGGTGCTGACCATCAGCGCCGAGGCGATTCAGGCGCGCGGTTTCTCCAGCGTTGCCGAAGTGTTGCAGCAGTCCTCGTTGACCACCGGCGGCCTGCAAGGCGGCCAGACCTCGGCATCCTTCACCCAGGGTGCTGAAGCGGCTGGCATGTTCGGCTTGAACCCGGGCTACACCAAGTACCTGATCAACGGCCGCCCGATGCTCTCGTATCCGGCGCTGTACAACGGCAGCGACGCGTTCAACAACATCAGCGGCATCCCCATCGACATCGTCGACCGCATCGAGGTGCTGCCCGGTGGCCAGTCATCCCTGTACGGTTCGGACGCGATCGCCGGCGTGGTCAACATCATCCTCAAGGAACGCATGGACGGCGGCACGCTGAACGTGCGCGGCGGCGCCTATTCCGATGGCGGTGGCGCCAGCTTCCGCGTGAGCGGCGCCAATGGCTTCAACAGCAAGGACGATCGCTTCCGCGCCTTGGTCAATGTGCAGTATGAAAAGACCAACCCGATCTGGGGTTACCAGCGCGACATCACCAAGCAGAACAATCCGCATGGCTACACGCGCCAGCTGCCCTCGAACGACTTCCTGGTCTTCGACGCGGATACCAATGATTTCCTGATGATGGATCCGAACAACTGCGCCGGCGTTTCCGGCCAGTTCGGCGGCACCACCATCCTCGGTACGCGCCGCGCTGGACAATCCTGCGGCTCCGCGTTCGGCGCGGGTTACAAGACGATCAAGAACGGCAAGGAAAGCAGCCAGCTCTATTCGTCGCTGACCTACGACGTGAATGACAACCTGCAGCTGTTCGGCGATGTCCTCTACAGCTACGAAACCGTCAAGTACAACACCGGTGCCGGCTACAACTACTGGGGCACGGACATCAGCATGGGTCCGTTCTTCGATCAGTCCAGTGGTCGCTATCTGGGGCTGCAACGCGTGTTCGCACCCGAAGACATCGGCGGCATCGGCTACCGCGACATCATGAATACCGACCGCAGCAAGTCCTATCAGGTCACGCTGGGCGCACGCGGCGCGATCGGCAGCAACTGGGACTACGAGGCCAGCATCACCCACGGCGAGTACAAGCTCAACGAGCGTGGCTATGCGCGCTGGAACGACCCGATCAACAACTGGTTTGCCGACAACGTGCTGGGACCGGTGCTGGGCCAGACCGACGACGGCTACAACATCTACAACCCGAACTGGGGTGCTTTCTATTCCCAGCTGCCGCAAGGGGCCTTCCAGAGCTTCACCGGCTTCACCACCAGCCGCAGCCGCACCTGGCAGACCCAGACCCGCGCGCAGATCACCAACAGCTCGCTGTTCAAGCTGCCCGGTGGCGACGCCGGCTTTGCCGCCGTGGTTGAAGGCGGCAGCGAAGGGTGGAACTACACGCCGGACGTGCGCCTGACCGACGGCACGGTGTTCGGTACCACCTCGGTGGCGGGCAACGGCCATCGCAGCAACTACGCTGTCACCAGCGAACTGCGTCTGCCGTTGCATGACATGCTGACGGTCACCGCTTCCGGCCGCTACGACAACTTCAAGATCGCCGGCCATACCGTAGACAAGCCCACCTACAGCATCGGCCTCGAGTTCCGCCCCTTCGAAAGCCTGCTGGTCCGCGGCAAGTACGGCACCGCGTTCCGCGCCCCGTCCCTGCCCGATGCCTTCCAGGGCAAGAGCGGCTACTACGCCAATGGGTCCAAGGATTACTACCGCTGTGGCCAGCTCGGGTTCGATCCGTCCAACACGGTCGACTGCCGCTACGGCAGCGTGTCGGTGTTCGGCACCCAGTCGGGCAATCCGGAGCTGAAGCCGATTACCGCCGATGTGTGGAACGCGGGCCTGGTGTGGGCGCCGATCAACAACCTGTCGGTGTCCCTGGACTACTACAACTGGAAGATCAAGAACGAGGTCAACACCCTCAGCTCCGACCAGTTGCTGCTGGCCGAGTACTACTGCCGCAACGGCCTGACCAACACCGCTGGCGCCACCTGCGAGGAAGTGGCCAACTGGGTCACCCGTGATGCCACCGGCGCGCTGGAGGAGATCTACACGCCGAAGCTGAACGTGGCACGGCAGAACCTCGAGGCGGTCACTGCCAGCTTCAAGTACGTGCAGGACATCGGTCGCTTCGGTTCGCTGCAGTTCTCCAGCAACTACACCAACATGCTCAAGCGTGAACTGCAGCCGCAGCTCAACGACCCGTTCCTGGATCTGCTGGGCAACCCGTACGCAATGTGGGTGTACGACTCCTACGCCAAGGTCCGGGCTGACGGCTCGATCGGCTGGGCGATCGACAAGTTCACCACCACGCTGTACTTCAATTACATCGGCCGCACGCCGAACTACCTGTCCTACCTGGGCCGTGGCTATGACTATGTCGATCCGACGTCCGGCTACAAGGCTGGCAAGTGGGGCTCTTACACGACGTACAACCTGAGCGTGAACTACCGCGCGATGGACAACCTGACGTTCTCGCTGATGGTCAACAACCTGTTCAACAAGGTACCGGACAACCAGCAGCACTCCTACGCGGGCAACATCGACGTGCCGTACAACAACTCGCTCTACAACGCCTACGGGCGCGCTATCTACGTCCAGGCCCAGTACGACTTCGGCAGGAAGTAAGCACAGCCGCAGGATGGTGGGAGCCTCTCATCGAGGGGCCTCCCTGCGGAAACCGGATGCTTGCCCGCAAGGGCATCGGTGCTGCTCATCGCACCTGGAGCGTTACCCTGAACAGCGCCTCCCATGACTGAGGCCGCCCTGAGACCCGATGTCCCGCATCGGGTCTTTTCCGTTTCTGGCCCTTGCGCCCGCCCATGACCTTCGACACCCTTGCAGGCCAGGCCGGCGGCGTATCGTTCGGCCCACGGCCGTCCCCGCGGCCCTTCACTGACTCACTCGGCCTGGAGGCCATCAAAGTGACCCGTACTCCCAAGATCGTGCTGCTGACCCTGGCCGTTTCGGCCGCGCTGGTTGGCTGCGGCAAGAACGAAACCCCGGCCAAGGATGCCACCGCCTCCACGCCGGCTGCCGCCGAAGCCACAAACTACACGCTGGACGAGAGCAAGCTGCCGGCCTACAACGCCTTCCAGCCCAGCGACCTCGATACCAGCAAGGACGCCTGTGGCGCCTTCGGCGACTACGTCAACAGCAAGTGGCTGGCCGCCAATGAAATCCCGGGCGACCGCACCAGCTGGGGCGCCTTCACCATCCTCGACGAGCGTTCGGTGGCCGTGCAGCACCAGCTGGCCGAACAGGTCGCGCAGGTGAAGACCCCGAACCACATCGAGAAGATCGTCGGTGACCTGTGGGCCACCGGCATGGACGAGGCCAAGATCAACGCCCAGGGCATCGAGCCGCTGAAGGCCGACCTGACCGCGATCGATGGCCTGCAGGACAAGGCGGCCATCGCCAACTACCTGCGCACCAGCGCCGCCAAGGGTGACAACGTCCTGTTCGGCTTCGGCGCCGAAGCCGACTTCAAGAACTCGGCCGTGAACATGGCCTACGCCAGCCAGGGCGGCCTGGGCCTGCCGGACAGCACCTACTACACCGATGCCAAGAACGCCGACAAGCTGAAGGCCTACCAGGCGCACGTCGCCAAGGTGCTGGAGCTGTCCGGCGTCGCCGCTGCCGACGCTGCCAAGCAGGCCGAGGACGTGGTCAAGTTCGAGACCCGCCTGGCCAAGGCGTCCAAGTCGCGTGTCGAACTTTCGCGCAACGTCGAGCTGTACTACAACCCGGTCACCGTGGCCGACGCGGACAAGCTGACCCCGAACTTCAGCTGGACCGAGTTCTTCAAGTCGCAGGGCGTGGCCGCACCGGAGAAGTTCTCGCTGGCCATGCCGGCCTTCCATGAGGAAGTGAGCAAGGCGCTGGGCGACACCGATCCGTCGGTGTGGCGTGCCTACCTGCGCTTCCACACCGTGGACAGCGCCTCGCCGTACCTGGCCGATGCCTTCGTGCAGGAGAACTACGAGTTCTACGGCAAAACCCTCAACGGCCAGAAGGAGCAGAAGCCGCGCTGGAAGCGTGTGCTGGGCACCATCGAGAATGACGCCGGTGAAGCCTTTGGCCAGCTGTACGTGAAGGTGGCCTTCTCGCCGGAAGCCAAGGCGAAGATGGAAGAACTGGTGAAGAACCTGGCCACCTCGCTGAAGGACCGCATCCAGGGCCTGAGCTGGATGAGCGATGAAACCAAGGCCAAGGCCATCGCCAAGTGGGAAACCTTCACCCCGAAGATCGGCTACCCGGACAAGTGGCGTGACTGGTCGGGCCTGCAGACCCAGCGCGACAGCTTCCTGGGCAACGTGCGCGCGGCCAACGAGTTCAACTACAAGTTCAACCTGTCCAAGATCGGCAAGCCGGTGGACAAGACCGAGTGGGGCATGACCCCGCAGACGGTCAACGCCTACTACAACCCGCTGCAGAACGAGATCGTGTTCCCGGCCGCCATCCTGCAGCCGCCGTTCTTCGATCCGAAGGCCGACGACGCACTGAACTACGGCGGCATCGGCGCGGTGATCGGCCACGAAATGACCCACGGTTACGACGACCAGGGCGCACGTTTCGGGCCGACCGGCAACATGGAAGACTGGTGGACCGCCGCTGACAAGAAGAACTTCGAAGGCCTGACCGGCAAGCTGGTCAAGCAGTTCGACCAGTACAAGGTCGACGGCCAGGCGGTGAACGGCCACCTGACCCTGGGTGAGAACATCGCCGACCTGGGCGGCCTGGCTACCGCCTACGATGCCCTGCAGAAGGCCAGCGCCGGCAAGGAAGACCCGAAGGTGGACGGCTTCACCCGCGACCAGCGCTTCTTCTTCAACTGGGCCACCGTGTGGCGCACCAAGTACACCCCGGAGAACGCCAAGGTCCGCCTGGCGACCGACCCGCACGCCCCGGCGCAGTTCCGCGCCATGGGTGCGCCGTCGAACCTGCCGACCTTCGCCGCCGCGTTCCAGTGCAAGGCCGGTTCGCCGATGGCCCGCAGCGGCGACCAGCAGGTGGTGATCTGGTAAGCCGTGAAGAGCGATCAGAACGTCCACTCAACCTGAATAAAATGTGAGTTTTTGGCGCCATCCGGCGATGTCGGAAGGCTCTTGAAGGCCCGGACCTGGTTCCGGGCCTTTTTTGTGATCGACGTCAAGCCCTTGTGCCACAAGGGGTTAGCGCAGATCTGTGAAAAAAACATTACGAATCGGTTGCGCCCATGTGAGTTCATCTGTTATTCATTGATTCAGGGGTCTGTTCAACCCCTGTTAATTTTCAATATTCAATTTCGGGGAACTCGATGAGCAAGCATTCCAAGCAGCTGCGTCGCGCGGGTCTGACTGTGGCGCTGGGCCTGTGCCTGGCGGGCGCCGCACACGCCCAATCCGTGACCGGCAACATCTATGGTTCTGGCGAGCCTGGCAGCACCGTGACCGTCCAGAATCTGGGCACCGGCTTGAGCCGCACCGTGACCGTGGACAAGAACGGCCGCTACCGTGCAGCTGACCTGCCCAACGGCAACTACAAGGTCACCCTGCAGAAGAACGGCGAGGTCGTGGCGACCCGCGACTCCGTGCAGGTGATCATTGCCAGCGGTACCGACGTCTCCTTCGGCGCGGGCGGCAATGTGCAGAATCTGGACCGCGTGGAAGTAACCGCTGCAGCTGTTCCGCGCGTGGACGTTACCCAGATCGACACCCGCACCGTGTTCACCGCCGAGCAGATCAACAAGATCGCCGTCGGCCGTGACATTGCCAGCATCGCCCTGTTGGCACCGAGCGTGGTGTCCAACTCCGCCTATACCGCCAATGGCAATACGGTACCGAGCTTCGGTGGTGCAGCCTCCTCCGAGAATGCCTATTACATCAACGGCTATCCGGTCACCAATCCGCTGACCTCCATCGGCTTCACCACGCTGCCCTTCGATGCCCTGGCCCAGCAGCAGACGCTCACGGGCGGCTATGGTGCCGAGTTTGGTCGCGCCACCGGTGGTGTGGTGAACGTGGTCACCAAGCGCGGCTCCAACGAGTTCCATGCCGGTGCGTACACCTACTGGAGCCCGGAATCGCTTCGTTCGGACCCCAAGGACCTGTACTTCCCGAATACGGGCTTCTACGGCGATGACAACGCCGACCCGACCAAGCGCACCGACGGCAAGCTGTACCAGACCCGCAAGAAGTCCCAGAGCTGGACCCAGAGCAGCGGCATCTATGCCAGCGGCCCGATCGTGCAGGACAAGCTGTTCTTCTACGCAAACGTCGAACTGACCAAGCGACAGGGTGAAGGCGTGGCCTCCACATCGCAGGCAGCGGCGACCACCACCAATGCATGGCAGGAGTACGAGTACGAGTACCCCCGCTGGGCTGCGAAGATCGACTGGAACATCACCGACAACCATCTCCTTGAGCTGACCGGTGTATCCGACGTCACCAAGTACTACAGCGATGGCTACACCTACGACTACGCCACCGGAACCCCGGGCAACGTCCAGAACGCAGGCACCTACAACGAAGACAAGGCACGTCTGTACGTCGGCAAGTACACCGGCTACCTGACTGACGACCTGACCATCTCGGCCCTGTACGGTACGCAGAAGGTCGATCACAGCCAGTCGCCCTGGGGCTACAACCCGGCGTGCCCGCGCACCTCGTCTTCGGCCACCACGCGCGCACCAGGCATTCCGGCTGCCAACTACGCAGGTTGCTGGACTGCGGCTACCGTCAACGTCCCGGGCGCCTATGACGAAACCAAGGGCTTCCGCTTCGACGTCAACTATCGTCTGGGCAACCACGACCTTCGCGCGGGTCTGGACAACATGGAAGCGGAGTCGTTCACCGGTAGCGAATACGGTGGCGGTTTCGTCTGGGTCTACTCGCGCACCAACAACCCGAACGCCGCCATTGACGCCTCCCATGGCGTAGGCTCCCCGGCCGCAGCCGGCGGCCTGGGCAACCAGGGCTACTACGTGCGCCAGCAGTACTACACCCAGATTGCTCAGGTGAAGACCAAGCAGAGCGCGCAGTACATCGAAGATCGCTGGCAGGTTACCGACAACCTGTTGCTGCAGCTGGGCCTGCGCAACGAGACCTTCAAGAACTACACCAGCGCCGGTGAGGTGTACGTCAAGCAGGACAACCAGTGGGCTCCGCGCCTGGGCGCTGTCTGGGACGTCCATGGTGATTCGACCCTGAAGCTGTTTGCCAATGCCGGCCGTTACCACCTGGCACTGCCGAACAACGTCGCCGTGCGCGCCGCTTCCGGCTCTCTGTACACCATGGAGTACTTCACCTACACCGGCGTCGCCGCCGATGGTACGCCGACCGGCCTGGTGAACGTGCCCGTGGACCAGAGCAAGGGCTACACCTGCCCCGGCAAGCCGAATGCAATCTCGTCCAACCTCGAATGCGGTGACGCTCCGGATCCGCGCACCGTGGCAGCCGTGAACCTGAAGTCCCACTATCAGGACGAGTACATCATCGGCATGGAGCAGGTGCTCAACAGCAACCTGACCTGGGGTGCGAAGTTCACCTACCGTGACCTGAAGAGCGCAATCGACGATACCTGCACACCGGCGCTGGGCGGTGGCTGCTTCATCTTCAATCCGGGTGAATCCAACACCTTCTGGCAGGAGCAGGCAGACGGCAGCTTCGAGCAGGTGACCTATTCAGCAGCAGAGCTGAACCTGCCCAAGCTGAAGCGTCGCTACTACGCACTGGACCTGTTCCTGGAAGGCTCGATCGGCGAGAAGTTCAACGGCAAGATCAACTACACCTTCTCGCGCAACTACGGCAACACTGAAGGTCAGCTGGCTTCCGACCTCGACACCGGTACCGGTGGCCAGACCGACGTGTCGGCCACGCAGGACTGGGACCTGCCGCAGCTGATGGTCGGTGCAAACGGCCGACTGCCGAACCACCGTGCACACCAGATCAAGGCATTCGGCGCGTACCAGATCAGCGAAGAATGGCGCGTGGGTGGTTCGTTGCTGATCGATTCGGGTCGTCCGCGTTCCTGCACCAGCTTCTACCCGACTGCAGACCAGGGCCTGTACAACGGCGCCTACTATCACTTCTGCGGCCTGGCAGGCAGCGGTACCGCTCCGGGCTCGGCAGGCTACATCCCGCCGTCCAGCGACTACGCTTTCTCGGCACGTGGCAGCAAGGGTGACACGCCGTGGAACTACACCCTGAACCTGTCGCTGGCTTACACCCCGCTGTGGGCTGACAAGAAGCTGACCCTCCAAGCCGACGTACTCAACGTGCTGAATCGCCAGGAGCCGACGTTCTACTACAGCAATTACGCAACCGATCGCGTGACGCCGGATCAGCGCTACAACCAGCCTCTGGGCTACACCGCACCGCGTCAGGTTCGCCTGTCGGCTCGTTACGACTTCTAAGCAAGTCGAGCGAATGTTCCACTCTTGGGTGTGGGGTCGTCTGCACGGCCCCCAGCCATCTCTCCTCCCCCTGCTTCGGCAGGGGGATTTTTTTATCCGGAAGGTTGCATTCCCGGTCCCTCATCCCGGGCAGCTTCCCGGCTTGCTATAGTGCGCGCGCCCTCAATCCATCACGGATTCGTTCCACATGCCCAATTTCCGTCCGCTTGCCATCGCCCTGGGCATCAGCCTGGCGACCCTGGTCCCGACCCATGATGCGTTCGCCGTCGCCAAGAAGAAGGCCGCGCGCGCCCCGGCCGTCAGCGCCCAGTGCAGCGACTTCTATGACGCCACCAACGCAGGCTGGCTGAAGGCCAACCCGGTGCCACAGACCGGTGCCACCACCGCGCTGGGCCAGCTGGTCGACCGCAGCCGTCAGCAGCAGCGTGAACTGCTCGACGCAGCGATGAAGGCGCCGCAGGGCAACGTGCAGAAACTGCTGGGCGACTTCTGGGCCAGCGGCCTGGACGAAGCCGCCGTGGAAGCCGACGGATCCAATCCGATCGCCCCGCTGCTGACCCGCATCAACGCGATCAAGAAGGCCAAGGATGTGCCGGCCTCGATCGCCGCGCTGCACCAGGTCGGCATCCCGGTGGCCTTCAACTTCGGCCCGGACGTGGACCTGAAGGCGCTGGACCGCCACATCGGTTACTTCATGCAGGGCGGCATGGGCCTGCCGGACCCGGCGTTCTATACCCGCACCGACGCCGACACCGTGGCGCTGATGGGCCGCTACCGCAATTACGTCAAGCAGATCCTGGCACTGACCGGCACTCCGGCCGCGAAGCTGGATGCCGAGTCGCAATCGGTGATCGCACTGGAGACCGAACTGGCGCGCAACGCGCAGTCGCTGGCCGGCATCAACAACCCGTTCAACAACTACGCGCCGATCTCCACCAAGGAGCTCAACAGCCGCTACCGCAACCTGCAGCTGGATGCCTTCCTGAAGGCCCAGGGCGTGGACGACGATCTGGTCTCGCTGGCCGACCCGGGCCTGTTCAAGCAGCTCGATGGCATGGTCACCAAGCTCAAGCCGGACCAGTGGAAGGCCTACCTGCGCTGGCGCGTGGGCGACTCGATGGCGCCCTACCTGTCCAAGGCCTACCGCGACGCCGAATTCGAATTCCGCGGCCGCGTGCTGCGTGGCGAAACCCTGCCACCGCAGCGCTGGGAAGACGTGCTGGAGGCGATCAACGTGGCCGCCGGCCCGATGCTCGGTCGCGAATACGCCGCCCGTTACCTGTCGGCCGAAGACCGTCGCCAGGCCGCATGGATCGTCGACAAGGTGCGCGAAGTGCAGATCGAAGCGGTCAAGAACAGCAGCTGGATGAGTGCCGAAGCCAAGACCGAAGCGCAGGCCAAGCTGGCCGCGCTGAAGATCGAGATCGGTACCCCGCTGCGTGATCTCGACTACAGCGTGCAGCCGATGGGCCGTGGTTCGTTCGGCGGCAACATGCTGATTGCTTCAACCTGGCGCCATCGCGAGGAAATGAAGCGCATCGGCAAGGGCAACGCCGACCGCCGTTGGGACGTGCTGCCGCAGCAGCCTTCGCTGGCCTACGATCTGGCCCAGAACCGCCTGATCGTCACCGCTGCGATCCTCCAGGGGCCGGTGTTCAACGCCAAGGCCGACGCTGCCGACAAGTTCGGCAGCTTCGGTGGCCTGGTCGGCCACGAGCTGACCCGCGCGATCGATGCCAAGGGCGCGCTGGTCGACGCCAAGGGCGAACTGCGCAGCTGGTGGACCCCGGCCGACAAGACCGCCTGGACCCTGCTCGGCAATCGCGTGGCCGCGCAGTACAGCGCGTACGACTTCCCGGGCGTGAAGGGTGCCAAGGTCAACGGCACGCTCACCCAGGAAGAGAACCTGGCCGACATCGCCGGCCTGGAACTGGCTTGGGCCGCGTACACCGCGCAGGAGCCGAAGGCCAAGCCGGCACAGCAACAGGGCTTCTTCCGCGCGTGGTCGGCGTTGTGGGCGCAGCAGCTGTCGCCGAACGAGGCCGTGCGTCGCCTGACCGCCGACATCCGTGCACCGGGCCTATGGCGCAGCAACGGCACGCTGGCCAACCTGCCGGCGTTCGGTGCCACCTTCAGCTGCAAGGCCGGCCAGCCGATGCAGCGCAGCGAAGCCGAGCAGATCAAGGTCTGGCGCTGAGCTAACTGCTGCAACTGGCAATGCAGAGGGCGCCTTCGGGCGCCCTTCTTTTTGCGGGTGCAGCACGATCCCGGCTTAACACCGGGCGTGCTATCGCTGCGGCTTCGTCCATCGCGGAGCCCCGAAATGGCACACAAGAACACCATCTGTGTCTGGTACGACAACGGCGCGCTCGAGGCCGCCACCTTCTATGCCAGCCTCCTGCCCGACAGCGCGGTGACCGCCGTGCATCACGCACCTGGCGACTACCCCGACGGCAAGGAAGGCAATGTGCTGACCGTCGAATTCACCGTCTGCGGCATTCCCTGCGTCGGCCTCAACGGCGGCAGCGCGTTCAAGCACAGCGAAGCGTTCTCCTTCCAGATCCAGACCGAGGACCAGGCCGAGACCGACCGCCTGTGGAATGCGATCGTCGGCAACGGTGGCCAGGAGAGCCAATGCGGCTGGTGCAAGGATCGCTGGGGCATCTCCTGGCAGATCAGCCCGCGCATGCTCATCGAAGCGGTGACCAGCAAGGACAAGGCACTGGCCAAGCGCGCCTTCAACGCGATGATGCCGATGAAGAAGATCGACATCGCCACCATCGAAGCGGCGATAAAAAAAGGGGACGGAGGGTATTAAGTCGTTTCTGCCCATCGCTGCCGACCTTGTGCGAATTGCGACTTAATCCCCTCCGTCCCCTTTTTTTGAGGTGCTGATGTCCTGGGATGCAATCATCATCGGTGGTGGCCACAACGGCCTGGTCTGTGCGGCCTATCTGGCGAAGGCCGGAAAGAAGGTGCTGGTCCTTGAACGGCGCGGCGTGCTCGGCGGAGCGGCGGTCACCGAGGAGTTCCATCCCGGCTTCCGCAACTCGGTGGCGTCGTACACGGTGTCGCTGTTGCAACCGAAGGTGATCGAAGACCTGCAACTGCATGCGCATGGGCTGCGCATTGTCACGCGCCCGGCCAACAACTTCCTGCCATTGCCCGACGACCGCTACCTGTTGTCGGCACCTGGCCGCACCCAGGCCGAAGTCGCTGGATTCTCCGCTCGGGATGCACAGCGCCTGCCAGCGTACGAAGCACGCCTGGAGATCTTCGCCGATGTACTGCGCGCGTGGGCTCTCCGCGCGCCACCGGACATCGGCGTCGCCGGCGGCTGGCGCGGCCTGCCCGCACTTTGGCAGATGGGGAAGCTCGGCCGCGAACTGGCGGCGCTGGATGCACCGCTGCGGCAGGAGCTGCTGGACCTGTTCACGCTGTCGGCGGCGGAATACCTGGACCGCTGGTTCGAGAGCGAGCCGATCAAGGCGCTGTTCGGCTTCGATGGCATCGTCGGCAACTATGCCAGTCCATACACACCGGGCAGCGCCTACGTGTTGCTGCATCACGTGTTCGGCCAGTGCAATGGCGTGAAGGGTGCATGGGGCCATGCGATGGGTGGCATGGGCGCGATCAGCCAGGCCATCGCCAGCGCGGCGCGCGAGGCCGGGGCCGAGCTGCGCGTGGATGCCGGCGTGCGACGGGTACTGACCGAACAGGGCCGCACCGTGGGGGTGGAACTGGCCAACGGCGAAACCCTGCGTGCACGCGCGGTGGTCGCCAACGTCAATCCGAAGCTGCTGTACAAACAGCTGCTGGAGCCGGCGCAGGTACCGGCTGCCACACGCGAACGCATGACGAACTGGCGCTGCGGTTCCGGCACCTTCCGGATGAACGTGGCGCTGTCGCGGCTGCCGGAGTTCCGCGCCCTGCCCGGTCCGGGCGATCACCTCAGTGCCGGCATCATCATGGCACCCAGCCTGGACTACATGGATCGCGCCTGGCTGGATGCGCGCCGCGACGGTTGGTCGCGCGAACCGATCGTGGAAATGCTGATACCCAGTACGCTGGACGATTCACTGGCACCGCCCGGGCAGCATGTGGCCAGCCTGTTCTGCCAGCACGTGGCGCCGGTACTTACTGATGGGCGTCACTGGGATGACCACCGCGGGACGGTAGCCGACCTGATGATCGCCACCGTTGAACGCTATGCGCCCGGCTTCGCTGACAGCGTGCTCGGTCGTCAGGTGCTGTCCCCGCTCGATCTGGAACGCACCTTCGGCCTGGTCGGCGGCGACATCTTCCACGGCGCACTGAGCGCCAACCAGTTGTTCTCGGCGCGGCCGATGGTCGGCCAGGCGGGCTATCGCGGCGCCCTTCCCGGCCTGTATCTGTGTGGGTCGGGTACCCATCCCGGCGGTGGTGTTACCGGTGCACCGGGGCACAATGCGGCGCAGGTGGTGCTGCGGGACCTGTAGCGGTGTGCCGACCAACGGTCGGCACCTACGGTGTCAAATGATCCTTCGGATCATTTGACGCTGCGCAGATGGTTCGGGCGCTTCGGTGGGCCGGGCGGGCGGCGCTTGTTGAACGGCGGCTGCCCGCGCCAGTAACGGATCAGCAACCAGCCGAACAGCATGCCGCCCAGGTGCGCGAAATGGGCCACGCCCGGCTGCCAGCCGGTCATGCCCAGCACCAGTTCGCCCACGCCGAACAGGATCACGAAGGTCCGCGCCTTCATCGGGATCGGCGGGAACAGCAGCATCACCCGCTGGTTGGGAAACAGCATGCCGTAGGCCAGCAGCAGGCCAAACACGCCACCGGAGGCGCCCAGCACCGTCGCCGGGTTTTCCAGCAGCGTGCCCACCAGCAGCTGGCAGACGCCTGCACCAGCCACGCACACCAGGTAATACAGCAGGAAGCGCTTCTCGCCCCAGGTCTGCTCCAGCGGCGCGCCGAACATGAAGACCGCCAGCATGTTGAAGAACAGGTGGCCGAAGCTGCCATGCAGGAAGCCATAGGTCAGCAGCTGCCACGGCTGGAAGTTGCCGCCCGGCGAGAACGCATCGAAGCCCTGCTGCAGCGGTTGCAGCATGAACGGCTCGAAGGTCTGCATGCCGAGCAGGAACGGCTGCTGCAGCAGGAACAGGATCGCATTGGCGATCAGCAGGGCCTTGGTGACGGTTGGCAGTCGCGGGAACATGGGAGTACCGGCATGGAACGGCCTCCATCATAGCCGCAGCACCGTGTCTTGTTGGCGGCCCTCAGGTCCGGCCTGTTCAGTCGCCAGCGGTGCTCAGCCCGGGCCCCACACAGCGGCATCCAGTGCCGCTGCCGGATCAGCCGCCGGCATCCGCACCCGGCCGTTCTCCACCACCACGCCCTCCGCGCGCAACCGCTGTGACTGCTCGCGCCATCCGGCCGACCCTTCTTCCATGGCAATTCGCCCATCCGAGCGCAGCACGCGGTGCCAGGGCAGGTCCGGGTCGTCGTTCTGGCCCAGGATGCGCGCGGTCAGCCGCGCACGCCCGGGCAGGCCCGCGCGCATCGCTACCTGCCCATAACCCATCACCTGCCCTACGGGGATCGCGCGGATCACCGCCAGGATGCGCGCACGCGCCTGCTCGGGTGTCAGCGCCGCAGGCGGGTCACCAACAGTACGCCGATCAGTACCAGCACGGTGCCGGCGATCTGCGCCGGCCCCATCGGTTCGTCGAGCAGCCATAGGCTCATCACGATGGTGGAAACAGGGCCCAGCATACCGACCTGCGCGGCCAGCGACGAACCCACGCGCTGCACCGCCAGCATGATCGCCAGCACCGGCAGCACCGTGCACACGGTGGCATTGACCAGCGACAGCCATTGCACTGGCGCCGGTGCCTGCCACAGCAACGGCAGCGGATGGGTCACCGCGAAATGCAGCAGGACCAGCACGCTGGCCACGCAGCTGGCATAGGCGGTCAACCGCACCGCGCCGATGCGTGCGACCACCTGCCCACTGCCGAACAGGTACAGCGCGTAGCTGAGCGCACTGCCCAGTACCAGCAGGCTGCCGACGATGATCTGCCCGCCCTCGCGCTGCAGATCGTGGCCGAAGGCGAGCAGCACGCCGAGGTAACTCAGCACCAGCGCGCCGATCTGCCACCGACCCGGCCGCTGGCGCGTCAGCAGCACGTTGATCAGCAGCACCAGGGTCGGGTTCAAGTAAAGAATCAGGCGCTCAAGGGTCACGCTGATGTACTGCAGGCCCTGGAAGTCGAGCAGACTGGACAGGTAGTAGCCGGTGAAGCCCAGCCACAACACGCGGGCACGGTCGGCCCAGGACAGCGGCTCGGCCCGGCGCGCGGCCCACAGTGCCATCAGCACGAACAGCGGTAGCGCCATCAGCATGCGCAGGGCGAGTAGCGTGGTGGCATCCACGCCGTGACGCAGGCCGAGCTTGACGATGATGGCCTTGCCGGAGGCGGCGATGGCGCCGATCGCGGCCAGGCCGATGCCTCCCAGCGCGATGCGTGGGGAAGCGGTGGCGATACGGGAAGCGGGGCTGGACATCAGGACGACGGCGGGCCGCACGGGGCGGCCAGGGAAGGCGCAAGGGCGTCCATTGTCGCATGGGTGCGCCTGGTGACCTGGAGAGCCGAGCCTGCGCTCGGCTGCACGGAACGCAGCCGGGCATAGGCTCGGCTCTAAAACCGTCCAGCTCAGCGCATCAGCACGACTTCCTCGGCCGAGGTCGGGTGGATCGCCACGGTGTCGTCGAACTGGGCCTTGGTCGCGCCCATCTTCACCGCCACCGCAAAGCCCTGCAGGATCTCGTCGGCCGCTTCGCCCAGCAGGTGGATGCCCACCACCCGTTCTTCCGGACCGGCACAGACCATCTTGAACAGGCTGCGCTGGGTGCCATTGGCCAGCCCCTGCAGCATCGGACGGAAACGGCTGTGGTACACGCTCACCTGATCGAACCGCGCGCGCGCCTCTTCTTCGCTCATGCCCACCGCGCCCAGCGGTGGATGCGAGAACACCACGCTGGCCACGTTCTCGTAATCCATCTTCGACTGCGGGCGGCCACCGAACAGGCGGTCCATCAGCCGCCGCGAAGCGGCCACCGCCACCGGGGTCAGGCCGACCTTGCCAGCGATGTCGCCCACCGCGTGCACGCTCGGCACACACGTGGTCTGCCATTCGTCCACCTGCACCTGCTGGTGTTCGCCGATACCGATGCCGAGCGCTTCCAGGCCCAGATCGCGGCTGTTGCCACGGCGGCCGGTGGCAAAGAACACCGCGTCGAACACGCTGTCGAGCGGGCCATCATGGCCGAATGCACGTACGCGTTCGCCATCGCGCTGCAGTTCGCGCAGGCGATAGCCGAAATGGATGCGCACGCCCTGCTGCTTCAGGTTCTCGGCCAGCTGATCGGTCAGCTCGTAATCGAAGCGATCCAGCAGCCGCTGGCCACGCACCAGCAGGCTCACCTTGCTGCCCAGTGCCTGCAGCAGGCCGGCCAGCTCCACCGCGATGTAACCGCCACCGATGATCGCCACCTCGGCCGGTGCCGCGCGCAGATCGAAGAAATCATCGGAGACCAGGCCCAGTTCGGCACCGGGGATGTCAGGCCGCAGCGGGTGCGCGCCGGTGGCGATCAGGATGTGTTCAGCGCTGTAACGCACGCCATCGCTGCAGGCCACGGTATGCGCATCGAGCAGATGACCGCGCGCCGGAACGCGCACCACGCCGGTTTCGTCCAGGCGCTTGTGGTAGCTGGTGTGGATGTTGCTGATGTAGGCCTGGCGATGGATCACCAGCTCTTTCCACGACAATGCCGGGCGTGCCTTGACATCGAAACCCATCGCACTGGCCAGGCCGATGCGCTCGTGCAGGTCGGCCGCCAGCCACATGGCCTTCTTCGGCACGCAGCCGACGTTGACGCAGGTCCCGCCCAGTTCACCAGGCTCCAGCAGCGCCACGCGCTTGCCGTGCTGCGCGGCGCGGATCGCGCCAGCCAGGCCGGCGGAACCACCGCCAAGGACGATCAGGTCGTAATCATAGGGTGCAGTGCTCATCGGAATCGCTCGGGTCGGTAAGGGGCAGGATCGATCGCTGGCGTGCGGCCGCAGACGAGATCGGCGATCAGCTGGCCGGTGCCGGCGCTCATGCTGATGCCGAGCATGCCATGCCCCGCTGCAAGCCAGACGTGAGGATGCGCGGGCGCGCGGCCGATCAACGGCACGTCGTCCACGCTCATGGGGCGCCACCCGCACCACTGCTCCTGCAGCCGCGCACCACGTGGCGCGCGCAGGTAGTGGTCGGCGGCCTGCTGCAGGGCCTGCAGGCGGGTCGTGCGCAGCTGCGGATCGGCACCGGCGAATTCCATGGTGCCGCCCAGCCGCAGCGCTTCGCGCCAGGCGATCACGAACACGGAATGGTCCTTCAGCACGACTGGACGCTGCGGCACCTGCGCCGGTCGTGACCAGGTCAGCGAGTAGCCCTTGCCGGGTTGGATCGGCACGCGCAGATCCAGTTGCCGCGCCCAGCGCGGTGACCACGGCCCGGTCGCCAGCACCAGCTCGCGCGCCTGCAGCATGCGTTCACCGGCACGCACGCGCACACCCTGCGCGTCGGCGCTGAAATCCTCCACGTCCGACTGCTCTTCGATCACCACGCCCTGTGCCCGCAGCACGCGCGCCAGTTCGGCGGTGTAGCGGTCCGGACGCAGCTGGGCATCGCCGGGGAAGTGGATCGCACCGGCAAGGCGATCATGGAACGCCGGATTGTCGCGCGCGTAGTCGGTGCCATCGATGCGCGCCGAGGCAATGCCCTGTGCGTTCAGCGCCTCACAATCGGCAGCGTGGTGATCGAAATTGCGGGCGTCACCGAACACATAGTCCAGACCGCGCGCCTCGAACTCGCAGTCCAGCGCATGCGTCTGCACCCACTGCGCCAGGCGCAGCCGTGAATCATTCAACAATGCGCCGCGTGCCCGCGTGGCGTGCAGCCAGTCGCGTGCGTTGCAGCGCGCCCCGAACTGCAGCAGCCAGCGCCACAATGCTGGGTCCAGGCGTGTACGCACGTACAGCGGCGCACGCGGATCGAGCATCCAGCGCAGCGCGCGCAACGGCACGCCAGGCGCTGCCAGCGGTGGCGCGTGGCTGGGGGTGATGGTGCCGCAGTTGCCATGCGAGGTCGCGCCGCCGACACGCCCACGGTCGATCACGCGTACCTGCCGGCCCTGTGCACGCAGCGCGAGTGCGACAGCCAGTCCAATGGCACCGGCGCCGACCACGATCACATCCTCGCGCGCGCCCTGCATCGATCAGCCCTGGCCGGCCTCGCGCCGCATCGGCGGCCACTGCCGATAGGTCATCGCGCGCCACAGCCATTCCATCGGCCCAAAGCGGAAGCGGCGCAGCCATACGTGCGAGATGCCCACCTGCACGGTGAACAACAGCAGCGCGAACATCAACTGCACGCTGCGTGGCATCGTTTCGAACGCGCCCAGGCCGTAGTGGTAGAACAGCCAGGTGCACAGCAGCGACTGGCCGAGGTAATGGGTCAACGCCATGCGCCCGACCGGCGCCAGCCAGCCCAGCCGCGCGCGGCAGTGTACGATCCAGGCCAGGTAACCCAGGCACATCGGCAGGCCGCCGATCGTCACCAGCGCCATCGCCGCCGTAACCGGCAGATCGTAAGCGCCCGGCGCCAGATACGGCTTCCAGGCAACACCCAGCAGCGTGACCAGCAGGCCGAAGGGCAGCGCCCCCCAACGCAACACCGCATACAGCCGCGGGAAGCGATCCGGCGTGGCCAGCGCGCCGCTGCCAGCAAACCAGCTGCCGATCAGGAACATGCCCAGCACCTCCGGGCCGGTGATCAGCATCGCCCCCATCGACGTGCCGAACTCGCTCAGCCGCTGCGCATTGGCCTGCATCCAGCTGCCCTGCCCGTACACCAGGCGCTGCAGATCGATGCTCTGCTGCGCGTCGGTGAGCATCTTCCGCACGTCCTCCGCCGAAGCCATCGACACCATCGCGCCGACCAGCAGCATCATCGCCACACCGCCGAGATAGACCGTTACGCCCATCCACGGCAGCCAGCTGCGCGGCGCCTCGCGGCAGGCCAGCAACGGCAACGAGACCAACGCGTACATCACCAGGATGTCGCCGGACCAGACCAGCAGCGCGTGGCACAGGCCGATCAGCAGCAGGCCAGCGCTGCGGCGCAGGTAGAACGGGGTGAAGTCACGCCCGGCCGCCTCGGCGCGCTGCGCCATCACCGCGAAGCCGGCGCCGAACAGCAACGAGAACAGGGTGAAGAACTTCCCCTGCACGAATACGTAGACAAAGGCATCGGCCCAGTAGTCGATACCCTGCCAATGCACGTCGATGCCGGTGAAGGCCAGGTCCAGCGGTCCGCTGAAGGCCTCGATGTTCATCAGCAGGATGCCCAGCAGCGCAGCACCGCGCAGCACGTCCAGCACGGCGATGCGTTCGCCGGAAGCCACCGGCTGCAGGGAAGGAGAAGCGGCGTTCACGGGGCGTCCGTCGGGCAGGTCCGCCATTATGCCGCCGGCCCGCGTGCCATGGATGGCCGCGCCGTGTTCCAGAAACGCAATGGCCCGCCGAAGCGGGCCGTTGCTGCCATCATGATCGCGCTGCGATCAGTGGTGGTGACCGCCGTCGCCGTGGACGTGGCCGTGGTCGATCTCTTCCTTGCCGGCTTCGCGCACATCGACGATTTCCACGTCGAAGTGCAGGTCCTTGCCAGCCATCGGATGGTTCAGGTCGACGTCGACGACGCTCATGCCGACCTTCTGCACGGTCACCGCACGCGGGCCGAAGTTGGTCTGCAGCACGACCTGCTGGCCCGGAGCCAGCTTGGTGTTGCCGAAATGCTTCTTCGGCACGCGCTGGGACAGGCCCTCGCGGCGCTCGCCGTAGGCATCGGCTGCGTTGACGTCAACGCTGAAGGTCGCGCCGGCTTCCTTGTCCATCATGGCGTTTTCCAGGCCCGGGATGATGTTGCCGTGGCCGATCAGGATCGCCAGCGGCTCGCCGCGGTCCTTGGACGATTCGATCGGCTCCTGGCCGACTTCGGAAACGGTGTAGTGGAAGCGGACAACGCGGTCTTTTTCGATCTTCATGCGCAACTCTGTCTGGATCTGCCGGAGGCAGGCGGGTTGGGGCGGGTTGTCGCCCGGCGGGGACGCCGCCATCATGACGGCCAATCCCAAGGTGGCGCATTATCCGGAGAACATGCACATCACGCCAGTTTCGTCCGGCCTGCGCCGGCTCCTCGCCCCGGCCCTGCTGCTGGCCCTGCCCGTGCTGATGACCGCCTGCGGCGGCGGCAAGGCCACCCGCCCCGCTCCGCCCCCGCCGACCGCGAACTGGCCGAAGACCGTACCGGACAACCCCGAGGCGGCCAACTCGGTGCTGATGCGTGCCATCAGCCTGGTCGGCACCCCCTACCGCTATGGCGGCAACACCCCGGATTCCGGCTTCGACTGCAGCGGCCTGGTGGCCTATGTCTATCGCGAGATGCTGGACCTGAAACTGCCGCGCACCTCGCGCGACCTAGCGGCGGTACAGGGTCCGAAGATCGATCCGCAGCGCCTGGCCACCGGCGACCTGGTGTTCTTCGGCAGCCGCGGCAGCGTCACCCATGTCGGTATCTATGTCGGTGAAGGGCGTTTCGTGCATGCGCCGAGCACCGGCGGCACCGTGCGCCTCGACTCGCTCAGCGGTCCCTACTGGAAGGACCACTACACAGGGGCGAAACGCGTCCTTCGCTAAAATGAACAGGCGATATGTTCAAAACTGTGACGAACATCACCATGCAACTAACGAATTACTAACGGAATTTTTAACTTATCCGCGCTTTTACAGGGCATGATGCCCCATCGTTTTTTTCCTGTGACCGACGCGTGACGACTGACGACCTGAAAAGCGAAGGCCAGACTTCCGTATCTTCACGTAGTGCCCGCCCGCTGTTGCTTGGCCTGGCACTGTGTCTGACCAGCCTTCCGGCCTGGTCGCAGACTGCTCCGAACCGTTCCGATGTGAGCCCGGCCCCGGTGGCCGAGAGCACCGCCCGACCGGCCGCCAAGGCCGAGGCTGCCGCTCCGCAACGCAGCCGCGTCGACGCCGCCGCCAGCGCTACCCTGGCCGCCCTGCTGCCTCACCTGGCCGCCAACGACACCATTCCGCTGATGGACCGCTCGGCCGTGGTGGCCGGTGACCTCAGCCGCCTCCTCGCCAACTACGACACCAGCAGCGCTGCCAATGGCAGCGTTGTCGGCACCGCGGCCGACAATGGCAAGGTGCAGTCGCTGCTGCGTCGCGCGATGACCCTGCTGGGCACCCCATACCGTTGGGGCGGCAGCAACCCGGACAGCGGCTTCGACTGCAGTGGTCTGGTCGGCTACGTGTTCCGCTCGGCCCTGGGCATTGAGCTGCCGCGCGTCTCGCGCGAAATGGCACATGACGACAACGCCGAACTGATCGACGACCGCACCGCGCTGGCCGCCGGTGACCTGGTGTTCTTCGGCCGCAAGGGCCGCGTCGATCACGTCGGCATCTATGTGGGTGATGGCCGCTTCCTGCACGCACCGAGCTCGGGCAAGGACGTGCGCGTGGACACCCTGCTCAGCGGCTACTGGGGCAACAAGTTCATGCAGGCCCGCCGGGTCGATCTCTGATCTGGCCGGTTGGCGCTACCACGCCGCCTGACACGAGAAAGCCGCTGCCCTGCAGCGGCTTTTTTGTTAAGCCCGCGCAATGGTGGGTAGCTGCCGATCTTGGTCGGCACCGCCTCCATCCACGCGTGGCGTGGATCTACCAGACCCGGCTTGACCGCCACCGCGCCAGCCAGCTCCCAGACAAAAAGCCCGCCGTTCAGGGCGGGCCTTTCATCTCCACGCAACCTCAGCCGCGTGGCGGCGTCGGATCGGGGTCGTCCACACCCACATTGCTGGACGGATTGTCATACACCGCCTGGTCGAGCAGCCCGGTTTCCTTGGCCACGATCACCGGCACCAGCATCTGGCCGGTCACGTTCGTCATCGTGCGCATCATGTCGAGGATGCGGTCGATGGCATACAGGTAGCCGATCGTCTCCAACGGCAGGTTGGCCGCGCTCAGCACCACCGTAGCCATGATCACCGCGGTACCCGGAACACCGGCCGTACCGAAGCTGCCCAGCACCGAAGCAATCAGCACCACCACGTACTGTTCAGGGGTCAGCGGCACACCGCTGTACTGCGCGATGAACACCGCGCACAGCGCCGGGTAGATGGCACCGCAGCCGTCCATCTTGATGCTGGCGCCCAGCGGCACCGCAAACGAACCGTAATCCTTGTTCACGCCCAGGTTGTGGGTGATCGAACGCAGTGCCACCGGCATCGCCGCGAAGCTGGAAGAGCTGACGAACGCAACCTGCATGCCCGGCGCCGCACCACGGAAGAACTTCAGCGGGTTCAGTCCGTGCGCCAACAGCAGTGCGCTGTAGACCACCACGATGTGCAGGGCGCAGGCCACGTACAGGGCCAGCACGAAATGCCCCAGCGGCAGCAGCTTCTCGAACCCGTAGCTGCCGACCAGGCCGGCGATCAGGCCAAAGGTGCCGATCGGGGTGACTTCCAGCACGAAGCGGGTCACCTGGATCATGATGTCGCTCATCTGGCCGACCAGCTTGCGCGCCTCGGTCACCTTCTCGCCGAGCTTGACGATGGCGAAGCCGACCAGGCCAGCGAAGAAGATCACCGGCAGGATCGAGCCACGGCCGGCGGCCAGCACGGTTTCGCCGGCCGCGTTGACCTTTGTGCCGATACCAGACAGCGCATAGAAGACATTGGCCGGTACCACGTCCAGCAGCACCTGCACCACACTGGGCACTTCGCGCGGCACGTAATTGCTGGCCATCGTCAGCTGCAGGCCACCGGCGCCGGGCTGCAGCACGGTGCCCACGCCCAGTCCGACGCACACCGCCAACGCAGCAGTGATCACGAACCACAGGAAGGTGCGGCCACTGAGCGCGGCAACCGACTTCTGGCCGTGCAGCGAGGAGATCGCATTGATGACCGCGAAGAACACCAGCGGCACGGCGATCATCTTGATCAGGGTGACGTACAGCTCGCCAAGCGGGCCGAACCACGTTTCCGCGGCCGGGCCGAGCGCCCAGCCGGCCAGCGCGCCGAGCACGAAGCCACCGACCACGCGCTGCCAGAATGGAATCCGCAGCCAGGCAGAGACCAGCTTCATAGGCAATCCAGAGGGAAGGAAGGGATGCTGGCACGATAGCCCATCAACGGCTGGGGAACGACCGCCCGACCGGCAAATCAGTGTGTCATCGGCGTGCCTTGCGAGGGCGGGCATAATGAACGTCCCGTTACAGTTTGTGAGATCCCAGCGTCCATGCGCCGTTCCGTCTCCCTGTTGGCCGCCTGCGCCACCACCCTGCTGCTGGGCGCCTGCGCCAGCACCACCCCCGCCACTGCCCCGGCCAGCCTCAAGGTCGCCGTCGACCCCGTCGCCCACCCGGCCGGCGAGACCCCGCAGTGGTGGTACCGCAGTGGCGCCGCCCAGGCCGCCGCCAACGGTGCGATGTCCGGCAAGGCCAAGAACGTCATCCTGTTCCTCGGCGACGGCATGAGCTTGACCACCGTGGCCGCCTCGCGCATCTACGAGGGCCAGCAGAAGGGTGGCTCCGGTGAAGAGAACCTGTTGTCCTGGGAGCGCTTCCCGGCCACGGCATTCAGCAAGACCTACAACACCGATTCGCAGACGCCCGATTCGGCCGGCACCATGACCGCCATCACCACCGGCGTGAAGACCCACATGGGTGCGATCGGCGTCAGCGCCGGCAGCCGCACCGACTGTGCCGACAGCCTGTCCAAGGGCCTGCTGACCTGGCTGCAGCTGGCCGACAGCGCCGGTCTGGCTACCGGCGTGGTCTCCACCGCGCGCCTGACCCATGCCACCCCGGCCGCCACCTACGCGCACTCGCCCGAGCGCAACTGGGAAAACGACACCGACCTGACCGAAGCGGCCAAGGCGGCCGGCTGCAAGGACATCGCCCAGCAACTGCTGTCGACCTCACGCTATGGCCGCGGCCCCCTGGTCGCCCTCGGTGGCGGCCGCGGTGAATTCACCACCGTGGAAGAGCGCGATCCGGAATACGACGACAAGGTCGGCCAGCGCCTGGATGGCCGCAGCCTGGTGCAGGAATGGCAGCAGGCGCACCCGCAGGGTGCCTACGTGTGGAACAGCAAGCAGCTGGCCGCCGCCGCCAACGCACCGGCCATCCTTGGCCTGTTCGAGCCGGACCACATGCGCTACGAGTACGAGCGCCCGCAGGATCCGGGCGGCGAGCCGAGCCTGGCCGAACTGACGGCCGCAGCGATCAAGAATCTGGCCAAGCACCAGGAAGGCTACGTGCTGATGATCGAAGGCGCGCGCATCGATCACGCCAACCACAGCGGCAATGCCTACCGTGCACTGACCGAGACCGTGGCCCTGTCCGACGCAGTGCGCGTGGCCAACGAACTGACCTCCGCCGACGACACCCTGATCATCGTCACCGCCGACCACTCGCACACGCTGAACTTCGTCGGCTACCCGGCACGTGGCAACCCGATCCTGGGCAAGGTGAAGGACAAGGGCGGCGAAGACGGCGCCGGCAAGCTGGACTACGCGCTGGACGGCACCGGCCAGCCGTACACCACGCTGAGCTACGCCAACGGCCCGGGCCACACCGGCAGCAGCAACCAGCAGCCGGCCGGCCCGAAGCGTTACCCGCACAACCCGAGCAGCTTCGAACCGGCCAACGGCCGCCCGAATCTGCGCGAGGTCGACACCGAGCATCCGGACTACATGCAGGAAGCACTGGTGCCGATGAAGTCCGAATCGCACGGTGGCGAGGACGTCGGCATCTGGGCACGCGGCCCGGGCAGCAAGGCGATCCGCGGCACGCTGGAACAGAACGCGATCTATCACATGATCGTGCAGGCCACCCCGGCCCTGCGCGAGCGCCTGTGCCAGGCCGGCACCTGCGATGACAAGGGCGTGCCGGTGCAGCTGCCGGCACCGACCGCGTTCGAGCGCAAGGCCGAGGCCAAGTGATCGCACGGCAGGCCCGCCCTGACGCTGCCAGCGGCCGCTTCGCGCGGTCGCTGGCCCTGCTTGGCGTGCTGGTCAGCGCCACTGCAGCGGCACAGGCACCGGCATGCAAGCTGCTGACCGACGAACACGGGTTGTGGCCACTGCCCAACTGCGAGGTGATCGATCACCGGCCGAAGATCAGCGCCGACACGCTGAAGGACCTGAATTACGACGACCACGGCCTGGCAGTGGTGTACGCCGACCAGGGTTTCCACTACGTCGACCGCAAGGGCCGCAGCCTGCCGGTGCTGACCTGGGACAACGGCCCGGAAACGCCGCAGGAAGGCCTGCTGCGCGCCCGCGTCGGCAACCGCGTGGGCTACTTCGACCTGACGTTCCGCCAGGTGGTGCCCGGCACCTTCGATTTCGCATGGCCGTTCCAGGACGGCGTGGCCGAGGTCTGCAATGGTTGCCGTCGTGGTACGCCGGATGCCGATGGCCACACGCCGATGGAAGGCGGAGAGTGGTTCCGCATCGACCGTTCGGGTCGTCGGGTGAAGTAGGGTTTTTGGCAGGGCTGCGCCCTGCACCTGCAGACGCCAAAGCAAGATCAAAAGCGGCTCTGGTTTCCTGTGAGTTGGGTGGGGCGGTGTGGGTGGGCAGGACACGCCGTAAACCCATCCCTGGGGGCTCGATGGCGCCATCCATGGCGCCAACGGTCCTGCCCACCCACACCGCCCCACCCCCGACAGTTTTCCGGTGACGGTTGGACCATCCACGCTTTGCGTGGATCGTATCTGTCAGATATCGAATTGAATCCGGGGTCAGATCCGTTTTCCGCAGGAAAACGGATCTGACCCCATGAGCAACCCGACAGTTCGCAGGAAACTGTCGAAGGCGGGGTGGGTCCGGTTGCGGGAGTGTCCGCGGCATGGATGCCGCGGCCAAGCCCCCAAGGACGGGTTTACGGCGTCTCCCGCAACCGGACCCACCCCGCCTACCCTCAGGAAACCAGCTTCTGCTGTTGCTGTTGCTGTTCCTCTGGATCGTAGCGGGTGCAGGGCGCAGCCCTGCCGAGCAACCCTATACTTGCCACCGTGACTGCCTTCCCTGCCCTCGTTCCGCTGGATGCGCCGCTGCTGGTGGGCTACAGCGGTGGCGTCGACTCCACCGTGCTGCTGCACTGGCTGTGGCGCTGCGCGCAGACTTCCGGCACCGCCCTGCGCGCGGTGCACGTGCATCACGGCCTGCAACCCGATGCGGATGACTGGGTGCTGCACTGCCGGCAGCAATGCGACGCCTGGGGCATTGAGCTGGCCGTGCACCGCGTGCAGGTCGAGAACGGCACAGGCCTGGGCACCGAAGGTGCCGCGCGACAGGCACGACGTGCCGCGTTCGCGGCTGAGCTACGCGAAGGCGAAACGCTGGCACTGGCGCAGCACCAGGACGACCAGGCCGAGACCTTCCTGTTGCGCGCCCTGCGCGCTTCTGGCGTCGATGGCCTGGCGGCGATGTCCACGCACAGCCGCCTTGGCGAACATCCCTTGTGGCGCCCGCTGCTGGCGGTACCACGCAGTGCACTGCTCGACTACGCGCGCCAGCACGCGCTGCGCTGGATCGAAGACCCCAGCAACGCGGAAGACCACGCCGATCGCAACTTCCTGCGCCTGCAGGTGTTGCCGTTGCTGCGCCAGCGCTGGCCGCATGCGGCTGCAGCATTGGCGGGCAGCGCGACGCATTGCCGGCAGACCCGCGAACTGCTGGACGAGGAAGACGCCGAGCTGATCGCGCATCTGGAAGTGGCACCGCGCGTGCTGTCACTGGAACTGCTGCGCCAGATGTCGCCGCGCCGCGCAGCACGCGTGCTGCGCGCGTGGGTGCTGGGCCATGATGCGGCACCGTTGCCGGCCTCGGTGTTGCAGCAGGCGCTGGAGGAGCTGTTGCCGGCCGACACCGACCGCCAGGCGCGTGTGCGCTGGCAGCAGCACGTGATCCAGCAATGGCGCGACCACGCCTATCTGCTGCCGGCCCGGCTGCCCTCGCTGCCCCTCGACTGGCAGGCCGAGTGGGATGGCCGTGCACCGCTGCCATTGCCCGACGGTGGCCAGCTGAGCCTGCTGGGCGCCGGCGCTTTCGAACAGCCACTGCAGGTCCGTGCACGCGCGGGCGGCGAGCGCATCCTGCTGCAGGGTCGCCAGCATTCGCACGCGCTGAAGGACTGCCTGCAGCGCGAGCACCTCGCCCCCTGGCGACGCGCGCAGCTGCCGTTGATCTTCGATGGCCCGCAGTTGCTGGCCGCCGCCGACGTGGTCATCGCCGCGCCCTTGCAGGCCTGGTTGCAGGCCAACGAGGCACAGCTGCGGTGGCGTCCCGGCGGCTGGTGAATTGACCCCCGCGCGCGGCCCGTCCACACTTGCCGCATGGCCAAGAAGTCCCCCGAAAACGCCTCCCCCGTCGCCCAGTTCGAGCAGTCGCTCGAATCGCTGGAGCAGCTGGTGGAGCAGATGGAAACCGGCGAGCTGAGCCTGGAAGCTTCGCTCAGTGCTTACGAGCGTGGTGTCGGTCTGTACCGCCAGTGCCAGCAGGCACTGGAGCAGGCCGAACTGCGCGTGCGCCTGCTCAGTGATCCGGCGCAGCCGGAAGCCTCCGAGCCCTTCGACCCGCCCAGCCATGACGGCTGAGGTTCTGTTCGCGCGCTGGCGTGACCGTATCGAAAGCCAGCTCGATGCCGCCCTGCCCTCGCCTGCCGAGGCGCCGCAGCGCCTGCATCAGGCCATGCGCTATTCGGTGCTTGGTGGCGGCAAGCGCATGCGGCCCCTGCTGGTCTACGCCAGTGGTCACCTGTTCGGTACGCAGCCGGAAAGCCTGGATGCGGCGGCCATGTCCGTCGAGCTGATCCATGCCTATTCGCTGGTGCATGACGACCTTCCGGCGATGGATGACGACGCCCTGCGTCGCGGCAAGCCCACCACCCACGTCGCCTTCGACGAAGCCACCGCGATCCTTGCTGGCGACGCCCTGCAGACCCGCGCCTTCGGCCTGCTGGCCGATGCGCCGCTGCCGGCCACGTTGCGCGTGGCCTGCCTGCAGACCCTGGCCCACGCCTCAGGCGCGTCCGGCATGTGTGGCGGCCAGGCGCTGGACATCGATGCCACCGGCCAGCAGCAGACGCTGGCGGCGCTGACCCGCATGCACGCGCTGAAGACCGGCGCGCTGATCCGCGCGGCAGTGCGCATGGGCGCGCTGTGCGGCCAGGCCCACGAACCGCAGCTGGCCCAGCTCGACAGTTTCGCCGATGCACTCGGCCTGGCCTTCCAGGTCCGCGATGACATCCTCGATGTCGAAGCCAGTTCCGAACAGCTGGGCAAGACTGCCGGCAAGGACCAGGCGCAGGACAAGAGCACCTTCCCCGCCCTGCTTGGCATGGACGGCGCAAAGGCCCAGCTGCACGAGCTCGCAGCGCGCATGCAGTCGATCCTGGCCAGGTATGGCGAGGAAGCCGACGCGCTGCGCGCGCTGGCGACGCTGGCGGTGGAACGCGATCACTGATCGCTGCACGCGGCCCGGCATTCCCCGCACACGAAAACGCCCGGCAGTGCCGGGCGTTTTCAGTTCCGCGTGCAGACGATCTTACTTGATCAGGCGCAGCGCGAACGGGTAGCGGTAGGCTTCGCCGTTGTTGGCCTTGACCGCAGCGATGATGCTGAACACCAGGCTGATGATGCCGACGATCGGGGCCAGGAACACGCCGATGATCACGATGGTGAGGATCATGCTGATGACCATGGCGATGGTCACGGTGATCTGGAAGTTCAGGGCTTCCTTGGCCTGGTCGGTCACGAAGGCCTTGCCAGCATCGTCCTTGTTGATCAGCCAGATGATCAGCGCGCCGATGAAGCCGGTGAAGATGCCCAGCAGGTGCGCGGCCAGGGCCATGGTGCGCTGGTCGGCCGGAACGTCGGCGGTGGCCGGTGGCGGCGGCGGGACGTTATCGAATTCACTCACGACAAAACTCCTTTTCATTGGGTGGTCTTGACCAACCAGCACCCAGCTGATTGCGTCAGGCGGGCATAGCTTACGCCATCGACGGCATCAATCATTACCTGCGATGGTCATCCGCCCCAACAGGATCGAACCGGTCCGGATGTGCGAACGGGGATCGACGTCGCTGCCGACCGCCTCGATGCTGCTGAACATCTCGCGCAGGTTGCCCGCGATGGTGATGCCGTCCACCGGGTACTGGATCTCGCCGTTCTCGACCCGGAAGCCACCCGCGCCACGCGAATAGTCGCCGGTCACGCCGTTCACGCCCTGCCCCATCAGCTCGGTCACCAGCAGGCCATCGCCCATCTGCCGCGCGATGTCCTGCAGCGGGCCGGCATTGGCCGCCAACTGCAGGTTGTGCACGCCACCGGCGTTGGCGGTGGTCTGAAGGCCCAGCTTGCGTGCCGAGTAGCTGCCCAGCACATAGCGCTGCAGCACGCCGTCGCGGACCAGAGCCGAGGCCCGGGTGGCCACGCCGTCGCCGTCGAAGGCTGCCGAGCGCAGGCCACGGCGCAGGTGCGGCAGCTCCTCGATCTGCATCCATTCCGGGAACAGGCGCTGGCCAACGCTGTCCAGCAGGAAGCTGGCCTGGCGATACAGAGCACCGCCGGACACCGCCGACAGCAGGTGCCCGACCAGGCTGCGCGCCACTTCCGGGGCGAACAGCACCGGCATGCTGCCGGTGGCCAGCGATCGTGGCTGCAGGCGGGCGACAGTGCGCTCGGCGGCACGACGTCCGACCAGGTCGACGTCCTCCAGGTCCTCGCGAGCCAGCGCACTGGTGTACCAGCCGTCACGCTGCATGCCATCGCCCTGCCCGGCGATCAGCGCACAACCGACCGAATGGTGGGTGCCGCGCTCACGGCCGATGAAACCATGCGAATTGGCATAGACCGACAGGCTCTGCATGCTCGACACCGAGGCGCCGTCGGAATTGCGGATCTGCGCATCGGCCTCACGGCCTGCGGCTTCGCAAGCCAGGGCCAGGTCCACCGCCTCGTCGGCCTGCAGCGCCCACGGGTGCCAGCCGTCCAGGTCCGGGAAGTGGGTGGCCATCAGGGCCGCCTCGGCCAGGCCGGCGGCCGCGTCATCTTCGGTATGCCGGGCGATGGCGCAGGCCTGCTCGACCGTGGCCGCCAGGCTGGCCTCGTTCAGGTCGCCGGTGCTGGCGCTGCCCTTGCGTTGGCCGAAATACACAGTGACGGCGATGCCGCGGTCGCGGGTGGACTGCACGGTTTCGACCTCGCCGAGGCGGACATTCACCTCCAGCCCGCGGTCTTCGCTGCAGCTGACTTCAGCCTGGCTGGCGCCCAGCGCGCGGGCGCGGTCGAGCAGCTGCTGGGAGAGGTCGGCCAGCCGTTCCAGCCGGGCCGGGCTGTCGTCGCCGACGGCGGCTTCAGGGGCGATCACGTTCAATGCTTTATCCTGTACGGGTTGGGCCCGGCATCACGCCGGGCGACTTTTTTTGAAATCAGGTATGGACGATGCGCGGACGCGACGAAGAAACCGGTGAATTCCACGACAAGAGCCGCAGCCAGAACCGGCGCGACGCGCTCGACGTCCTGGCCCTGGGCGAAAAACTGGTGTCGCTGACACCGGCCCAGCTGGCGCGCCTGCCGATCCCGGAAGACCTGCTGCCGCACATCGCCGAGTGCAAGCGCATCACCGCGCACATCGCCCACAAGCGCCAGCTGGCGTTCCTGGCCAAGCACATGCGCCGCGAAGAAGAAGCCACGCTGGATGCGATCCGCGATGCGCTGGATGCCAACAGCGAAACCGGCCGCCGCGAAGTGGCGATGATGCACCGCGTGGAAGACTGGCGCGAGCGTCTGCTGGCCGAGGGTGACAAGGCGCTGGCTGCACTGCTGGACGACTACCCGCAGGCCGACCGCCAGCAGCTGCGCACGCTGGTGCGCAATGCGCAGGCCGAGAAGGCCAAGAACAAGCCGCCGCGCGCCTACCGCGAGATCTTCCAGGTGCTGCGTGCCCTGATGCTGCCGGCCGCGCTGGGCCTGAAGGCCAGCGCCGAAGACGCCGACCCCGTCGAGAGCGACGAAGCCGACGAGGACTGAGTCCACGCCGGCCGGGGCGGTGGCGCTGGCCATCGCCCGGCTCAGGCCTGGGTACCGCCGACGGTGATGCCCTCGATCAACAGCGACGGCTGGCCGACACCCACCGGCACGCTCTGCCCGTCCTTGCCACAGATACCCACGCCCTCGTCCAGGGCCAGGTCGTTGCCGACCATCCGCACCTTCTGCATGGTTTCCGGACCGTTGCCGATCAGGGTCGCCCCCTTCACCGGCGCGGTGATGCGGCCATCCTCTATCAGGTAGGCCTCGGTGGCCGAGAACACGTACTTGCCGCTGGTGATGTCGACCTGGCCGCCGCCGAAGTTCACTGCATACAGGCCCTTCTTCACCGAGCGGATCATTTCCTGCGGGTCGTGCTGGCCGGCGCGCATGTAGGTATTGGTCATGCGCGGCATGGTCAGGTGCGCGAACGATTCGCGACGCCCGTTGCCGGTCGGTGCCATGCCCATCAGGCGTGCGTTGAGGCTGTCCTGCATGTAGCCGACCAGGATGCCGTCCTCGATCAGCGTGGTGCACTGGCTCGGGTGGCCTTCGTCGTCGATGTTGAGCGAACCGCGACGCCCGTCCAGGGTTCCATCGTCGACGATGGTCACGCCCGGTGCCGCCACGCGTTCGCCGATGCGGCCGGCGTACACGCTGGTGCCTTTGCGGTTGAAGTCGCCTTCCAGGCCGTGGCCGACCGCTTCATGCAGCAGCACGCCGGGCCAGCCAGGTCCCAGTACCACCGGCATCACGCCGGCCGGCGCCGGCACGGCGTCCAGGTTCACCAGCGCCTGGCGCAGGGCCTCGCGCGCAAACGCTTCCGGGCGGCCATCAGCGAACAGTTCCCCGTAGCCATAGCGGCCACCGCCACCGGCATAGCCGGACTCGCGGCGGCCGTTGTGTTCGACGATCACCTGCACGTTCAGGCGCACCAGCGGGCGCACGTCAGCGCCCAGCACGCCGTCGCTGCGCGCGATGAGCACCGTGTCCACGCCGCCGGACAGGCTCACCATCACCTGCTTCACGCGCGGGTCGGCGGCACGCAGGTAGCCGTCCAGGCGCTTCAGCACCTCGACCTTTGCCTCGTTGCCGACGCCATCGATGGGATCCAGCGCCGGATACAGCGCGCGTGAATTACCGCGCAGCAGCGAGCGCCCGGACTGCGCGCCACCCTCGCGCGAAATCGCACGCGCCGACTGCGCCGCGGCCAGCAGCGCGTCGGCATGGATGTCGTCGGAGTAGGCGAATCCGGTCTTCTCGCCGGACATCGCCCGTACGCCCACGCCTTGCTCGATGGAATGGGCGCCGTCCTTGACGATGCCGTCTTCCACGCTCCAGCTCTCGCGGCGGGCGTGCTGGAAATAGAGGTCGCCGAAGTCCACACCGGGGCCGAGCAGCTGGCCGAAGGTGCGCTCCAGGCCAGCGGTATCCAGCCCGCCGGGGCGCAGCAGGCGATCTTGGGCAAGCGTCAGGGCGATATCAGTCATGGTTCTCGATCTGGGGGTGCTGGGGCGCTCAGGCAAGCCCCGTGAACAGGAGGTCCACGCTCAGCGTGAGCGTGGCAGGTCGGTAACGGGCGGCAGAACGGCCGGGGCCGGGCGCGGCGCGGGCGCTGGCGGGGTCTTGTCGCGGCTGCGTTCGATCACTTCCACCTTCGGCTCCTTCCATGGACCGGTCACCTTGTAGGTGCGGGCGCCGATCTCGCCGAGCGGTTTGGACAGTACCGCATTGGTGGCCGCGCCGAGCGCCGCGCCCACCGGGCCACCGGCCACCGCGCCGACCACCGTCAGCAGGTTGCCGGCGCGCGGGTTGACATCGATGGTCTGGTCGAACCGCTGGTTGCGCAGGTCGGCCTGGCCGCGGATGGTGATGTTCGCCGCCGGGCCCTCGATCAGTACCTTGTCGGTGCGGGCCATGCCCTGCCCGAACTGCACGCTGCCGTCGACCTGGTTGAACGCGAAGCCCTTGGAGAAGAAGTCGCGGAAGTCGAACATCAGGCGCCGCGGCAGCTGGGTCACGCTGAGCAGGCCCAGCACACGGCCAGCGCCCGGCTCCAGCTCCAGCAGCTGGCCATTACGCGCGTGCAGATCAAGGCTGCCCTGCAGATTGGCCAGCTGGAAGTCCGACGGCCCCCCGCTCCAGGAGGCCTGCAGCTGCGCCTGGCCAGAGCCGCCACGCAGCTGGCCGCCGTAGTCGAGGTTCTGCATCAGGGCGCCCAAGTCCTCGCTGCGCACCTGCGCGGTCAGCTCGGTGCGGGCACCACCGGTGCGACCCAGCCAGCGACCGCTGATGTCGATCTCCTGATCGGGCGCGCGGAAGCGCAGCTCGTCCACGTTCAGGCCATTGGCCAGCGGCCGCGTACGCAGCACCGCCTGGCCCAGCACCACCTTGCCGAACTTCAGGTCGGCAATGTCCAGCGCGAACGGCGGCAGCTTGGCCGGGTCCATGTCGTTGGCGCCGGCCTGCACCCGGGCTGGCGCGGCCGCGCCCGGCGCCGGCGGCAGCGACTGCCAGTGCACACGGTCGAGTCGGCCACTGATGGTGCCTCCTTCGGCGTTGGGTACGGTCAGGCGACCGGCCAGCGAAGGTCCCTCCAGGCGCACGTCCAGCGCCTGCGGTCCCGGCTGCAGCTGCAACCGGGTCTGCTCGAAGACGCCGCCGATCAGCATCAGCTTGCCGACCTGCACGTCCACTGCACGCAGCGGCATGCCGTCATCGTCGTTGCCACCACGGGCCAGACTGATCCACTCCAGCGCATCCAGAGTCGGGCTGCGGCCATTGACGGACAGTCCGCTGGGCGGCGGCTCGCGATCGGCATGGTCGCTGCCCAGGGTGACCTGCACACCGGTGCGGTTGTTGTGGCTGCGCGCGGCCAGGGCCAGACGCTGGCCAAAGGCCACATCGATGCGACCAGCGCCCATCGGCAGCTGCGCGGCCACCGTGGTCGCCAGCGGCTCGGTGGCCGGCTTGTCCAGCGGTGCCGGCAAGTCCAGGCGGGTTCCTACCAGATCCGAACTCAGGCGCAGTTCGCTGGGCGGTGCGGGCGCTCCCGGTGCGACTTTGGGCAGGTTGACCGCGATGGTCCAGGGCGAGTTACCCGCGATATAGGGCTTGAGCCACGCCATTTCCGGGGCGCGGTCAATCAGCACACCGGCATCGAGGTTGGCCGTCAGCTGCGACTCGAACGCCAGCCTGCTGTCGTGCACGTAGCCGCCGGCACGCAGGCTCAAGCGGCCGTCCTGACCGAGGTGGCGCACCGCCAGTTCCTCGGCACCGAAGCCACCATTGCTGTAGCGCGCCTGCCCATGCATGTTGTCGAAGGCCAGCTGGAAGCGCTTGTCCACCAGCTTCACACCATTGAGGTCGACCGTGCCCTGCAGGTGACCGCCGCCTTCATCGTGGTGCAGCGGCTGCAGCAGGTCGAAGGTCACATGCGCCGGGCCCGCAGCCGTGAGGTTGTCCAGGGTGTCGCCATAGTCCTTGTGCAATGGGCTCTGCCGCAGCATTGCCAGCAGTCTGCCGGCCTCGCTCTGCGCATCGGCACGCACGTACAGCGGCTGCTGCCCGAAGTCCTGGATGCCCGCCTCGAATTTCTGCACCGCTACACCGGCCAGGTCCCCGCGCCCATGCATGTCGAAGCCGGGGCCGATGAAGGCGATATCGGCGTCGACCTGGCGCATCAGCGGCCAGTCGTGCTGGAAGCGGATGTCGCCGTTGGCGATATGGCCGGTGGCCTCGAAGCGGCCATCGTTGTTGTCGAACGGCCAGTCGTCCAGGTCACCGCTGACCAGGCCGATGCCATTGCGCACCTGGCCGCCGGCCAGCGCCATGTCCAGCCAGTCGGTGGCGCCCTTGCTCATCTTGGAGTGGATCCAGAAGCGCTTGGCCGCCGTCATCGGCACATCGTCCAGCTTGGCCGCCAACTGCAGCCAGGGCCGCGTGCCGTCGCCCTGGAACCAGACACCACCGCGCACATCGGCCGCGTAGTCGGTGCCTTCCACGCGCATCGCCGCAGTGCCGATACGCCAGCCACCGGCCTCGTCACGCCAGCCCACGATCTGGCCCGCCAGGTGCAGGTCATGCCGCACGCCGAAGCCGGTGGGCCAGTCGAACTGCAGCTGCCGTTGCGGTTGCAGCTGCAGGCTGAAGCCATCGGCGTCGCCCTCGAAATGTCCCCCCAGGCCGCGCAGACCCGGAGAATTGCCAACGCTGGCAAAGCCCAGCGACTGCAGCTCGCCCTGTGCCCGCAACGGGCCATCACGTTCGCCGGCCAGTTGCAGCTCTCGCACATCCAGCTGCGGTTTGGACAGGAACAACCAATGGCGCAGGCCTGGCTCGAGGCGATCACTCAGCGCCAGCGCACGCAGCGCCGTACCGGCCTGTACTTCGCCGGAACTCACCCGCAGCTGCCTGCCAACCTGCAACTGCAGGCCATCGAGCTGTTGTTCGCCGTCTTCGGTCTTCAAACGAAGGCGCGGTACCTGCAGCGCCCAACCATCGGCCTGGCGCTGCCAGCGCAGGCGCGCCTGCAAGCGCTGCAGCTGCAACCGCGGCGTTGCCACGTCGGGCATCGGTGCACCGTCGACGCGCACGTCACGCAGGTCCGAATCGGTGGTCAGCGCCACCGGCGCGAAGTCGCGCAGGGTCAGCCACAGGTTCAGCTCACCCTTGCCTTCGCGCAGGCGCACGCCACCAGCTGCCAGCAACGGCGACCAGGCATGGAAATCAACAGGATCGGCACCCAACCAGGCCTGCCCGTTGCCGCGCGCGCGGTCCACGTCCAGCACTGCGGTCAGCGGCAGGGCATCGGTCTGCGCCCAGGCACGCACGCCCACACGCAGGCGGTCGCCATTGACGCGCAGGCGCAGATCGATACGCGGCAGGGTGGTATCGATACCCAGTCCCGGTGCATGCACACCCAAGCGGCCATCGATCACCTGCAGCTCGCCCAGCCGGCGCAGCGCGTCCAGCGGGTCACCGCCCGTGTCTGACTTCGGCAGGCCACGCACCGACCAGCGGCCGTCCTTGCCCTGCTGCAGGTCCAGTGCCAGGCCACGCAGGCGCAGCTCGGTCAGCGAGCGACCAGGCAGCATCCCGCTGTACATTGACACCAGCACTTCGGCCTCGCCGATGGCCAGGCCCTGACCGGCGCCGATGCGCAGGCCCTTCAGCTGCAGCAGCGGACCACGCCGGGTCCAGGCCGTCTGCAGCTGGTCGAAATGCACCGGCTGGCCGGCACGCTCACTCAGCCAGGCGGCAATCCTGTCGGGGTGACGCTCGGCCAGCGGCAGCAGCTGGCTGAGGGTACCCACCAGCAGTGCCAGCCCGACCAGGCCTACCGCGCAGGCGGCAATGAAATGACGGCGGATCCTTCGCAGTCGCAGGCGCGGCGGCGCGCTCATCGGCCACCGCCGGCCTGCGGCCGGCGAGGATCAGAGCAGAACGACATCGAATTGCTCCTGCAGGTACTGCTCGTCCGCCTGGAAGCGGATGCTCTTGCCGAGGAATTCCTCCAGCTCGGCCACCGCCGAGGATTCCTCGTCGGTGATGCGCGCGACCACCTTGGTCGAGGCGATCACCAGCAGGCGTGCGGCATCGAACTGGCGCACGGCACGGGTGATCTCGCGGAAGATCTCGTAGGTCACCGTTTCGGTGGTCTTGATGCTGCCACGGCCACTGCACTGCGGGCACGTTTCCGACAGCTGGCGCTCCAGGCTTTCCACCGTGCGCTTGCGCGTCATCTCCACCAGCCCCAGCGGCGAGAAGTCGTACACCGTGGTCTTGGCATGGTCGCGGGCCAGCGCCTTTTCCAGGGTGCGCAGCACCTGGCGGCGATGCTCGGCATCGTCCATGTCGATGAAGTCGATGATGATGATGCCGCCCAGGTTGCGCAGGCGCAGCTGGCGGGCCACCGCCTGTGCCGCTTCCAGGTTGGTGCGGAACACCGTCTCTTCCAGGTTGCGCTGGCCGAGGAACGAACCGGTATTGACGTCGATGGTGGTCATCGCCTCGGTCTGGTCGATCACCAGGTAACCACCGGATTTCAGCGGCACCTGCTTGTCCAGCGCACGGCCGATCTCGTCCTCCACCCCGAACATGTCGAAGATCGGGCGATCGCCTGAATACAGTTCCAGCTTCTCGGCCAGCACCGGCATGTACTTGGCCACGAACGCCTGCAGCTGCGCGAAGGTTTCCTTCGAGTCCACCTTCACCTTGTCCACGTCCTTGCGGATCAGGTCGCGCACCGAACGCAGCGGCAGGCTCAGGTCTTCATAGATGTTGCTGCACGAGGCCGCTTCGCGGCCGCGGCGCTCGACCACGTTCCAGACCCGCGACAGGTAAGCGATGTCCTCGGCGATGGCCTCGGCCGGCTGGCCCTCGGCATTGGTACGCACGATGTAGCCGTAGCCGCCATGCTGCGCAGACAGCTCGGTCACCAGGGCCTTCAGGCGGGCGCGCTCGGCTTCATCCTCGATGCGCGCGGACACCCCCACCACCTTGGATTGCGGCAGCAGCACCATGTAGCGCGACGGAATGCTGATCTGGGTGGTCAGGCGTGCGCCCTTGGTGCCGATCGGGTCCTTCACCACCTGCACCACGATGTCCTGGCCGTCACGCAGCAGCTCGACAATGGGCACGCTGGCCGGCGGCGGCAGGGTCGTGTTCTCGGTGTCTGCACTGGCCACCGGGGCCGGGCGCACCACGTCGTTGGCGTGCAGGAACGCGGCGCGCTCCAGGCCTACCTCGACGAACGCGGCCTGCATGCCGGGCATGACCCGCTGCACCTTGCCCTTGTAGATGTTGCCGACCACACCCCGGCGCCAACCGCGCTCGATGTGCAGTTCCTGCAGCATGCCGTTCTCGATCACCGCGACCCGGGTCTCGCGCGGGGTCACATTGACCAGGATTTCCTCAGACATCGGCAGCCTCCCTGGCGGCATCGGCAGTGGGGGCCAGCACGCCACAGCGCGCCAGCAGACGATCGGTATGCAGCAATGGCAGCCCCATGACGCCGGAGTAGCTGCCGGAAAGATGTTCGATCCAGCGCTCGGCCCCGCCCTGGATGGCGTAGGCCCCGGCCTTGTCCAACGGCTCGCCGGTGGCGACATAGGCGGCGATGTCGGCGGCGGCGATCGGGGCGAAGGTCACTTCGGAAATGACCAGTTCGCTGTCCAGCCCGTCGGCGCCGACCACCACCACCGCAGTCATCACCTGGTGGGTGCGCCCGGCCAGGCGCGCCAGCATCGCGCGGGCGCCGGCGGCGTCGGCCGGCTTGCCGAACACTTCACCGTCCAGCACCACCTCGGTGTCCGAGCCGAGCACCCGCGCCTGCGGATCATCGGCCAGCATCCGGGCCAGGCCGGCGCGCGCCTTGTCGGCGGCGACCCGGCACACATACTGTTCGGCGCTTTCAGCGGGCGCGCGCTGCTCGACGACCTCCAGGTCCAGGGCCTGGAAGGGGCGTCCGAGTCGGGCCAGCAACTGGTTGCGTCGGGGGGAGCGGGAAGCAAGATAGAGCATCGGCACAGCATAACCTGAGGCCGCCACCTGAATCGTCGGCAACCCGTCCCGGAACGCGTTGAACCCCGAACGGGCTCACAGCGCGTTCATCGCTACGACACCACCCTCAACGGCACAACAAGGAGTTCTCCATGCGCCTGACCGCCACCCCGCTGCTGCTTGCCCTGTCCCTCGCCCTTGGAACCTCGATGACTGCCCATGCCGCCCCGTCGTCGCCGTCGATCGCCGCCGCGGCCGAAGGCACGCTGCTGAACATCTCGGCCAATGCCGAAGCCACCCGCGTACCGGACGTGGCCACCCTGTCGGCCGGCGTGGTCACCCAGGCCGTCGATGGCAACAGCGCCATGCGCCAGAACGCCCAGCAGATGGACAAGGTACTGGCCGCGATCAAGGCCGCCGGCATCGCCGAGCGCGACGTGCAGACCAGCGGCGTCAGCCTCAACCCGCAGTACCGCTATGCCGACAACGAAGCGCCGAAGATCACCGGCTACCAGGCCAGCAACACGGTCAGCCTGAAGGTCCGTGACATCGCCAAGCTCGGCAAGGTGCTGGACGCGCTGGCCGCTCAGGGCGCCAACCAGATCAACGGCCCCAGCTTCGAGATCGACCAGCCGGAACCGGTCTATGACGAAGCGCGCCTGGCCGCGCTGAAGAAGGCCCAGGCCCGCGCCCAGACCTATGCCAAGTCGCTCGGCCTTCAGGTGCGCCGCATCGTCAGCATCTCCGAGAATGCCGGGGGTGGTTACCGCCCGATGCCGATGATGCGGACCATGGCCGCCGGCGCGGCGATGGACAAGGCCACGCCGGTCGCCCCGGGCGAATCCACTGTGTCGGTCAATCTGGACGTGGTGTTCGAGCTGGGTCGCTGATCCCATCCGTTCCGGTAGACAGAGGCGGGTCCCGCAGGGGCCCGCCTTTTTCATGGGCCGGGGCGGCTGGCTGAAGGCCAGCCCAACGGTCCTGCCCCTGCCTCTAGGCAGTGGCTGGGGCCTGGCGTTAATGATTGGCTGCCAGCCGCGTGCGGCAACCCCGCCACGGGCCCTGGTGCGTTGAGGACTTCGTCACTGGCATGGAGGTGGACCATGGTTCGTACGTATCCCGTTGCATCCCCGCACTTCGACCCCGCCCGCGTTGCCGCCTGGAGCGCGGCCATCGCCCTGCACCTGCTCGCGTTCCTGTTGCTGCTGATCCCGGCGACCTACCAGGCCGTGCAGGTCCCGCGTGACAAGACCACGGTCAGGCTGATCGAGAAGATCCCGCCAACGCCGCCCCCACCGGTGCTGCAGGAACCGAAGGAAGTCGCCCGGGTCGTGCCGAAACCGCAGGCACAGCCGGCGACACCGCCACTGCCGGCCCCAACCGCGACCGTGGAGGAAACGCAGGGCATCATGCTGCCGGCCGCCGAACCGGCCCCGCCGCAACTCGCGCCGAGCATCGACACCCATGCACCGCTGGCCGGCGCCCAGCTGCAATACCGCAGTGCCCCGCCACCGGCCTATCCGGTCGCCGCACTGCGCAACCATGAGCAGGGCACGGTGCTGCTGCGGGTGGAGGTCGACAGCAGCGGCCAGCCGGTCGCGGTCAGCATCGAGCGCAGCAGTGGCTCGCGCCACCTGGACCAGGCTGCGCGCCAACAGGTGCTCAAGCGGTGGCGCTTTGAACCGGCCCAGCGTGATGGTATAGCGGTACCGGCCATCGGTTTGGTGCCGGTGCAGTTCTCGTTGCCGGACTGACGACCCGGGCCGGTCCGACCGCCTGTCGGACCGGCCTTCGAGACCGAACTGCCAAACTCGGCAAAGTTCCAGTTCAAACGTTACGGATTAAGCAAAATTTCACGACTTCGTCACCCGTCGGAAACCTAGATTGGCCCGTCCCGGATACTCCGGAGACAGCCCTCAACGCTACGGTTTTCCAGTTAGGAGAGAAGCTGTGAAACACCTGATCCAACGGCCCGCCAGCCGCCGCCGCTGCACCCTGGCATCGTCCATCACCCACATCCTTACCGGCGGCACATTGCTGCTGGTTGGCGCCGCGGCTTCCACCTCCGCCTTCGCGCAGGAGAAGGCCACCAACCTGGACCGCATCACGGTTACCGGTTCGAACATTCCGCGCACCAACACCGAAACACCGTCCCCGGTGCAGGTGGTGACCCGCCAGGAAATCGACCGCACCGGCAAGACCACGGTCGCCGAATACCTGCAGACCCTGACCGCCGATGGTTCCGGCTCGATCCCGAAGACCTTCGGCAACGGCTTTGCCGGCGGTGGTGCCGGCATCTCGCTGCGCGGCCTGGGCGCGGGTTCGACCCTTGTCCTGTTGAATGGTCGTCGCATGGCCACCTACGGCCTGGCCGATGACGGCCAGAAGGTCTTCACCGACCTGAGCACCATCCCGCTCGACGCCGTTGAACGCGTGGAAGTGCTGAAGGACGGCGCCTCGGCGATCTATGGCTCCGATGCCATCGCCGGCGTGGTCAACATCATCCTGCGCAGTGATTTCCAGGGCGCGATCCTTCGCGGTTCCTACGGCCTGTCCGGCGACAGCGATGGCGACGCGAAGAAGGCGACCCTGACCGCCGGTACCGGCGATCTGGCCACCGACGGCTGGAATGCCTTCTTCAGCCTGGATGTCGCAAAGACCGACGCGATCAAGATCAGCGATCGCAAGAACCGCAAGTGGATCGGTACCGGCGATACCCGCCCGTGGGGCTATGGCAACAACGCCCAGTTCCTCGGCGGCGCTTTCCTCAGTGGAAAGACCCGCGGCGGTGTTGGTCCGAACGGTTCGGTGTACGACGATCGCAATGTGACCGAAGAGAATCCGGCCTTCCTGGTCGCTTTGCCCGGTTGTGCTGGTCTTACCACGATTCCGGGCCAGACAGAGGCATCCGCGCAGGCGCAGGGCTGCTTGTGGGATCCGAACCAGCTGTATCGCGATCTCACCCCGGAAGAGAAGTACGTCAACGTGTTTGGACGTGCCAGCTTCGCCTTTGGTGAAGGTGGTGAGATCTACACCGAAATCGGCTACTCAAAGAAGGAAACCACCTTCAGCAACACCCCGTCTGGCGTTTCAGGCGGCTGGGGCTATCCGGGTGGCCCGGTCAACGCCAACAGTGGCGACGGCGCTACGGTGCTGGGACCGAATCATCCAGATAATCCGATTCCGGGCCAGGCCTCGCGCCTGCGCTATTCGGCCTGGGATGTCGGCCCGCGTGTAACCAACAACACCAACGAGTTCACCCGCTTCCTGGTCGGCGTCAAGGGCAACTGGGGCGACTGGAGCTACGACACCGCGTATCTGCACTCCGGCACCGACCTGGTCAACAAGCGCACCGGCTTCCTCAACTACGACAATGTACGTTGTGCACTGGCCAACCCAAACTGCGCTGGTGGTGTTTGGCGCATCGGTGACAATGCCGGTATGAACTCGCAGGCCTTGTACGACTTCATTTCGCCGGATATCAGCGCACGTGCGAAGTCGAGCCTGGACATGTTCGACTTCACCGTGTCGCGCAGCCTGATGGACCTGAAGGGTGGCCCGCTGGGCCTGGCGCTGGGTACTGAATGGCGCAAGACCAGCAACAGCCTGACCCCGCAGACCTACACCGACCAGGGCCAGATCATCGGCCTGGGCTACTCGGCCTACGACGGCACCCAGAACGTGTACGCCGGTTACGTCGAGCTGTCCGCACCGGTGCTGGAAACCCTGGAACTGTCCGGTGCGGTGCGCTACGACAAGTACGAGAGCGGTGAAGGCAAGGCCACGCCGAAGATCGGCATCAAGTGGACGCCGGCCGATTGGATCGCACTGCGCGGCAGTTATGCGGAAGGCTTCCGTGCACCGAACCCCGCCGAGAACGGCGATGGTGGTCTGGCAGCATTCTCCAATGCGTCCGACCCCGTGCGTTGCCCGGGCGGCAATCCGGCACCAGGTGCAAACGACGACGACTGTGGCGCTCTGCCGGTCGCCATCATCACCCGCCCGAACAAGGACCTGAAACCGGAAGAGTCCAAGAGCTATTCGGTGGGTATCGTCCTGCAGCCCACGTCCACGACTTCGCTGACCATCGATGCCTGGCAGATCAAGCGCACCAACGAAATCGCCCAGGGCAGCACCTCCGAAGCCATTGCCGCCGGCAACGTGTTGCGTGACAACAACCTGCTAAATGGCGTACCCGGTACCGGCAGCATCCTGGCGGTCAACACGCAGTACATCAATGCCGCATCGACCCGGGTCCGGGGTATCGATACAGATATCCGCCAGACCTTCGATATCGGCCCAGGTCAGCTGGAGATGGACCTGCAGTGGAGCCATGTGCTCAAGTTCGAGCGCACCGATGCCGACGTGACTGTCGACTACGCCGGTACCCACGGCAACTGCGACGTGACCAACTGCATCGGCACGCCAAAGGACCGCATCAACTTCGGCACCACCTGGAGGCAGGGTCCGTGGAGCGTCAGCGGCGTTGCCAACTACATCTCGAAGATGGACAACAAGGACTTCCGTGGTCCGAACGGCTCCTACCTCTTCGCGTATGCAGACGGTACGGACGTCAAGAAGATCTCCTCGTTCACCACCTTCGACCTGTCGGGCCGCTGGAACATCACTGAAGCCTTCGAGCTGAACGCCTCGGTGCAGAACGTGTTCGATCGCATCGCGCCGCTGGATCCGTCCACCTACGGCGGTGTCAATTACAACCCGCTGCACTTCAGCGGCGCCATCGGCCGTTACTTCACTGTCGGCGCCAAGTACACCTTCAAGTGATACCGTTCAACGCACCACCTTCGAAGGCCCGGGCATCTGCCCGGGCCTTCGTCGTTGCGGCCCCTTGCGTGCATGTTCACGGGCACACCGCTACCGTGGGTCAGCGGCATCAGCGCCGCAGGGGACATCATGGCCGCGACATCACAACGCCTCGGGCTGCCCGCGTTGACCGCACTGGTGGTCGGCTCGATGGTCGGTGCCGGCATCTTTTCATTGCCGCAGAACGTGGCGCGCAGCGCCGGTCCGGCGGCGGCGCTGCTCGGCTGGGCGGTCAGCGGCGCCGGCATGCTGATGCTGGCCTTCGTGTTCCAGGCCCTGGCCAACCGCCGGCCGGATCTCGATACCGGCATCTACGCATACGCGCGCGAAGGCTTCGGCAACTACATCGGCTTCTCCGCCGCGTGGGGCTACTGGGTTGCCTCGGTGCTCGGCAACGCCAGCTTCTTCGTGCTGATCTTCAGTGGCCTCGGCCACTTCATGCCGGTCTTCGGTGAAGGCAATACCCCGGCCGCCGTGGCCGCTTCGTCGCTACTTCTCTGGACCGTGCACCTGCTGGTACTGCGCGGCCTGCGCACCGCCGCCATCGTCAACGGCCTGGTAACGGTGGCCAAGCTGCTGCCTATCACGTTGTTCCTGATCCTGGCCGCCGGTGCCTTCCGCATGGATGTGTTCCGCGCCGATTTCCTGGGCGCGCCCGCACTCGGCGATCTCGGCCAGCAGCTGCGCGGCATGATGCTGGTGACCGTGTGGGTATTCATCGGCATCGAAGGTGCCAGCATCTACTCGCGGCGTGCGGCCCGTCGCGCCGATGTCGGCCGCGCCACGGTGATCGGCTTCCTCGGCGTCTGGCTGCTGCTGGTGCTGGTCAGCCTGCTGTCGATGGGCGTGCTGTCGCAGGCCGAACTGGCGGGGTTGCCCAATCCGTCGATGGCTTACGTGCTGCGCGCCATCGTCGGCGAGTGGGGCGCGACGGTGATCATCGTCGGCTCGATCATTTCGGTACTCGGCGCGCTGCTGGCCTGGGTGCTGCTGTGTGCCGAAGTGCTGTACGCCGCTGCAGGCGACGGCACCATGCCGGCCTTCCTGGGACGCGAGAATGCGCGCGGCGTGCCCGCCAACGCGCTGTGGCTGAGCAATGGCTTGATCCAGCTGTTCCTGCTGCTGGTGCTGGTCAACTCCGGCAGCTACACGGGCCTGGTGCTGCTGGCGGCCTCGATGAGCCTGGTGCCCTACTTCCTGTCCACCGCGTTCGGCGTGCAGCTGGCGTGGCGCGGGGACGCCTATGCGGGTGAACCGGGCGTGCGCTGGCGTGATTTCGCGGTGGCGCTGCTGGCCAGTGCCTACGCGTTGTGGCTGGTGTATGCAGGAGGCCTCGACAACCTGCTGCTGTCGGTGCTGCTGTATGTGCCCGGCGTGGTGGTGTTCGCACTGACCCGGCTGCAACGCGGTGAGCAGGTATTCACGCGTTGGGAATGGGTGTTGTTCGGCGCCATTCTGGTGGTGGCCATCGCTACGCTGGTGGCGTTCTCCAGAGGTGAGCTGGCACTGTAGAATCGAGCGCGGGCTCGGCTCTACAACAACGCAAAAAAAGACCTGCATCTTGCGATGCAGGTCTCTTCAAGGTGGCGCCCGAAGTTGGACTCGAACCAACGACCCCCTGATTAACAGTCAAGTGCTCTAACCGGCTGAGCTATTCGGGCAGACGACTAGTATAACCACTCTTCACGCGCGATGGTAGGGGTGATTCGCAATCATTGCGGCGGCCCGGTACAACTGCTCGGCCACCACCAGGCGCACCAGCATGTGCGGCAGCGTCAATGGTCCAATCGACCACTTTTCGTCGGCCAGCGCGGAAACTTCCGGCGAATGCCCTTCCGGGCCACCGATCAGGAAGGCAAGGTCCCTGCCCTGCCCACGCCAATGCTCCAGCCGCTGCGCCAGCTGTTCGGAACTGAGCTGGCGGCCCGGCACATCCAGCGCCACCACATAGGCATTCTTCGGCAGTGCGGCGATCACGCGCCTGCCTTCGTCTTCGGTGGCGCGGCGCGCATCGCGGCCCTTGCCGCGCAGGCCGGGCTCGATTTCCACCAGCTCGAACGGCAGCCAGTGCGACAGCCGCTTCTGGTACTCGGCGAAGCCCTGCGCCACCCAGCTGGGTGCGCGTTCGCCGGTAGCAATCAGGCGGGCTTTCATCAACGGTCCTCCAAAACGTCGACGGCGCCATCGGCGCCGTCGAAGGGATGCATCAACGTGCGGCTCAGGCCACTTCGTCGTCGCTGGACGGCGGCTGGTCACCAACGGTCCACAGGCGCTCCAGGGCATAGAACTCACGCACGCGCGGCAGCATCACATGCACGATCACGTCGCCCAGGTCGACCAGTACCCACTCGGCTTCGCGCTCGCCTTCAACACCCAGCGGCATCACGTCGAGATTCTTGGCAAAGCGCACGACTTCATCGGCGATCGACTTGACGTGGCGGGTCGAGGTGCCCGAAACGACGATCATGTAGTCGGCAACGCTGGACCGGCCGCGCACATCGATCTCGACCAGGTCCTTGGCCTTCAGGTCTTCGGTGGCTTGGCGGACGCTGGCCAGCAGTTCCGGCACGGACGGCGGCGGGCTGGGCAGATCGACCTTGATGGTCTGGGGCTGGGTCTGGTTGCTCAAAGTGGATCGACTCGATAAACGTGGGGGCGATTATACGGGCAAGCCGGGGCGGCGGCATTCACGGCGTAGGGGAGCGGTACAGGCCATGGGCGGCCACATAGTCGGCCACGGCCGGCGGCAGCAACGCCCGCCAGGGGCCGCCGGCGGCGATCTGCGCACGCACGGCACTGGCCGATTCCTCGCGCAGCGGATGATGCAGGCGCAGGATGCGCCCGGCCGGACTGGCGAACAGGGCCTGCTCGTTGTCGGCCCAGCGCCCTTCCAGGGCGCGGCCAAGTTCGCCATCCACCGAGGCCTGAAGGGGACTGCCCGGGCGCTCGGCCACCACGAAATGGGCCAGCCCGAACAGTGCCTCCCATTCATGCCAGCGGGTCAGGCCCAGCAGGCTGTCGGCCCCGACCAGCCAGGCCAATGGCCGGCTGGGGCCCAACTCGCCGCGCAGTTCGCGCAGGGTGTCGACGGTATAGGACGGGCGGCCGGGAAAGCGTATGGCGCGGTCCAGTTCACGATGGTCCAGCAGCAGGCCTGGCTCATCGCCGATGGCCAGCGAGAGCATGGTGAAGCGCTGGTCAGCGGTTGCGCCCGGCACCGCGCGATGCGGCGGATCAGCCGCTGGCAGCATGCGCACAGCGACCTGCAGTTCGTCACGGGCAGCACGCGCGATGGCGAGGTGCCCGAGGTGCACCGGATCGAAGGTGCCCCCGTAATAGATCCGCAGGCTCATCACTCAGGCCCGCGCCAGCAGGCGCACGGCACGCGGTTCGGCCACGGCCACCAGCAGGCGCTCCAGCGCCAGCCAGGCATCACCGTCGGCGCGCCCCTTGGCGATGCGGTCGACCAGTCCGGCCTCGGCCACGAAACGCTCCCAGCGCTTGCCCTCGGGGTGCCGCTGCAGCGCACGCTTGTAGGGCGCTTGCCGCGATTCCCAGATGCCGCGCGATTTCATTTCGGCGGCCAGATTGCCGCCACGCGCCTGTACCCGGGCCAGGCCGGCACCAGCCAACAGCTCGCGGATCACCATTGGCATCAGTGCGGCCACCGCCTCGCCTTCGCCGCGCAGGCCCGCCAGCATGCGCAGCACCGCCGGCGGCTGGCCGGAGAACGTGGCTTCCAGCAGCCGGAAAACGTCATAGCGGGCGGCGTCGGCCACCAGCGATTCCATCCGTTCCACGTCCAGCGGCTGGCCGTCGGCCAGCAACGCCAGCTTGTCGATTTCCTGCGCAGCGGCCAGCAGGTTGCCCTCGACCCGCTCGGCCAGGCGCTGCACGGCGGCCGGATCGGCACGCAGGCCCTTGCCACGCAGGCGGCGCTCGATCCAGTCCGGCAGTTCGTGCGGCTTGATCGCCCACGCCACCGACAGCACGCCGATGCGATTGACTGCCTCGGCCCACTTGCCCTGGTGGGCCTTGCTCCATTCGCTGGCGGTAATCATCAGCACCACGTCCGGCGCCGGGTTGGCGCAGAACTGGCTGATCACCTCGGCCCCGTCCTTGCCCGGCTTGCCGCTGGGCAGGCGCACCTCGACCAGGCGGCGGGCACTGAACAGGCTGGGCGCGTTGAAGCTGGCGTCGAGCTGGTTCCAGTCGAAATCACGCCCATCGGCGTCGAACACTTCCCGCTCGGCGATGCCGGCGGCGCGTGCGCGTGCACGGATGGCGTCGGCCGCCTCAAGCACGCGCAGGGTTTCCGGGCCGGCAATCAGGTAGACCGGCGCCAGCGGGGTGTCAGCGCCCTGGCTGGCCAGCTGCTCCGGACGCAGTTCCATCGTCGCGACTCAGTGCTTGGCTGCGGGAACCGGCTCGGCCGGCTCCGCCCCTTCGATCGGCTTGGCCTTCGGCGCCGTCAGGCTGCCGCCCTTCTCGATCTCGGCGCGCACCACGCTGTCGATGCGGCGGATGATCGACGCGGACATTTCCCGTCGCAGCTCATCGGCCAGGATTTCGCGTTCGGTGGTGGTACCGGTGGCGTCGGTCGGCGGCGACACGTAGTCGCGCGACAGTTCGATCACCTGCTGCGGCACCAGCTCGCTGCCATCCTCGCGACGGAAGATGAAGATCACCGCATAGCGCAGGCTGTACTCCTGCGCACGGCCCTGCGAGTCGATGGCGATCGGCAGGTCGCCCCAGCGTTCGGACAGCACCTGGAGCTGGGTACTGGGCCCCTTGCTGTCCTCGTCGGCCAGCTTGGCACCGGAAGCCAGCAGGCTGCGATTGAGCAGCTTGACCAGTTCGCTGTATGGCGCGGTGGAGACCACCTTCACCGGCGCCGTGTCGGTCGGCAGCATCAGCTTGTTGCGCAGATGGAAACCGCAGCCGGCAAGGCCGAGGACAAGAACGAGGGCAAGCAGTATTCGGGTCATGGAGACAGTCTGGCGGAGCCGGGCGATCACGGCAACACACAGCCTGCCCGAAGCCGCGTGAATGCAGGGCCATCAAGTGCATGGCCCCGCACCGGGAAGGTACCGGCCACCGCGTGGGTGACCGGCCCAGGATGCATCAGGCAGCGACGATGTTCACGATCTTGCCCGGCACGATGATGATCTTGCGCACGGTCAGGCCTTCCATGAACTTGGCCGCATTCGGCTCGGCCAGAGCCAGTGCTTCGACCTGCTCGCGTGCAGCATCGGCGGCCACCTCGATGGTGCCACGCAGCTTGCCGTTGACCTGCACGGCCAGGGTCAGCGCGTCGCGCACCAGCGCACCGGCGTCGGCCTGCGGGAACGGCTGGTCTTCCAGCAGCGTCTCGCCATGGCCCAGCACCTGCCACAGGGCGTGGCTGGCATGCGGGGTGATCGGGTTCAGCAGCAGCACGATGGCCTGCAGCGCTTCCTGGCGCACCGCACGGCCCTGCTCGCTGCCGTCCTCGAACTTGGCCAGCGCGTTCATCAGTTCCATCACCGCCGCGATGGCGGTATTGAAGCTGTGGCGACGGCCATAGTCGTCACCGACCTTGCCGATGGTCTCGTGGGTCTTGCGACGCAGTGCCTTCTGGTTGGCGTCCAGCGCGGCCACGTCCAGCGCCGGGGCGGCACCGTCGGCGGCGTGCTTCTGCACCTGGGCCCACAGGCGGCGCAGGAAGCGCGCCATGCCGTCCACGCCGGCTTCGTTCCACTCCAGCGACTGTTCCGGCGGGGCGGCGAACATCGAGAACAGGCGCACGGTGTCGGCACCGTACTTGTCGACCATCGCCTGCGGGTCCACGCCGTTGTTCTTCGACTTGGACATCTTTTCAGTGCCACCGACCACCACCGGCTGGCCGTCGGCGATCAGCGTGGCGCCAGTGATGCGGCCGCGCTCGTCGCGCTGCACTTCTACATCGGCCGGATTGATCCAGTCCTTCGAGCCGTCCGGGTTCGGGCGGTAGTAGGTCTCGGCGATCACCATGCCCTGGCACAGCAGGTTGCGTGCCGGTTCGTTGCTGTCCACCATCCGCGCGTCGCGCAGCAGCTTGTGGTAGAAGCGGAAATACATCAGGTGCAGGATCGCGTGCTCGATGCCGCCGATGTACTGGTCGACCGGCAACCAGTAATTGCCGCGCTTGTCGACCGCATCTCGGGCACCCGGCGAGGTGTAGCGGGCGTAGTACCAGCTCGACTCCATGAAGGTGTCGAAGGTGTCGGTCTCGCGCTCGGCCGCGCCGCCGCATTCCGGGCAGGTGGTCTTGCGCCATTCCGGATCGGTCTTGATCGGCGAACCAGTCCCCGAGAACGCCACGTCCTCCGGCAGCACCACCGGCAGCTGCTCTTCCGGCACCGGCACCGCACCGCACTTGTCGCAGTAGATCACCGGAATCGGGCAACCCCAGTAGCGCTGGCGGCTCACGCCCCAGTCGCGCAGGCGATAGTTGACGCGGCGCTGGCCCTGGGCCTTGCGCTCGAAGCGTTCGGCCAGGGCTTCGAAGGCGCCCTGGAAATCCAGCCCATCGAATTCGGCCGAGTTGACCAGCTCGAAGGCACGGTTCTTGTCGCTGTACCAGTCCTGCCAGCGGGCACCATCCCAGGTGCGCTCGTCGTCGTTGCGCGGATCCTTCAGCGCGATCACCTGCTTGATCGGCAGGCCGTACTTGTTGGCCACTTCATTGTCGCGCTGGTCGTGGCCCGGAACAGCCATCACCGCACCGGTGCCGTAGCCCATCAGCACGAAGTTGGCGACCCACACCGGCACCTTTTCGCCGGTGACCGGATGGATGGCACGCAGGCCGGTGTCCATGCCGCGCTTTTCCTGGGTTTCCAGCTCGGCCTCGGACACGCCACCCTGCTTCATTTCCGACAGCAGCGCAGCCAGTTCCGGGTTGTTCTTCGCCGCATGCAGGGCCAGCGGATGTTCGGCGGCGATCGACACGAAGGTCACGCCCATCACGGTATCCGGACGGGTGGTGAACACGCGCAGCGGATCCAGCGCAGTGCCGTCGACATCACGCACGTCGAACTGGATTTCCAGGCCTTCGGAGCGGCCGATCCAGTTGCGCTGCATGGTCTTGACCGAATCCGGCCAGCCGTCCAGTTCATCCAGGCCGTCCAGCAGTTCCTGGGCGTAATCGGTGATGCGCAGGAACCACTGCGGGATCTCGCGCTTCTCGACCAGCGCACCGGAACGCCAACCACGGCCATCGATGACCTGCTCGTTGGCCAGCACGGTCTGGTCGACCGGATCCCAGTTCACCACCGCATTGCGGCGGTAGGCCAGGCCCTTGCGCATCAGGCGCGTGAACATGCGCTGTTCGTGTACATAGTAGTCCGGGCGGCAGGTGGCGAATTCGCGCGACCAGTCCACCGCATAGCCCATGGCCTTGAACTGGCCACGCATGTGCTCGATGTTCTTGTAGGTCCAGGCCGCCGGTGCGGTCTTGTTCTTGATTGCCGCGTTCTCCGCCGGCAGGCCGAACGCGTCCCAGCCCATCGGCTGCAGCACGTTGTGGCCGGTCATGCGCTTGTAGCGGCTGATCACGTCGCCGATGGTGTAATTGCGCACGTGGCCCATGTGCAGCGCACCGGACGGGTACGGAAGCATCGACAGGCAGTAGTACTTCGGCTTGTCCGAAGTCTCGTCGACTTCGAAGGCACGGGTGGCGTCCCAGTACTTCTGGGCGGCGGATTCAACCTGCTGCGGGTCGTAGGCGTTGGTTTCAGCGCTGGTCATGGAACACGCGGATGCGGCGGCAAAGCGGTACAGCGTACCGCAGTGCGGCAAACGTCTCCAATCCTGCCCGCCGACCGCCGGCCCCGCCAGCGCCCGGAGCCGGTCTCAGCGCGGTCGCGACAGAGGCAGGGCCAGCGCCAGCCAGACCGCCCAGCAGGCGAATGCAAGCCGTTGTGCCAGCGGCGCCGGCAGCACGCCCTGCAGCGCAAAGGCAGCCAGCGCCGCCAGCACGCCACAGGCGATCGCCACCCCGCCCAAGGCGCGCCCGTGCGTCTGGCGCAGCTGCGAGATGCCCAGCAACAGGGTGCCGGCGACGAAGCCCAGCACCCAGATCATCCAGGCACTGGCGTGCAGCTGGCTGGCCGGCCCGTGCAGATCGTCCACATCCAGCGGCATCAAGCCCATCGCGGTGAAGGCCAGTCCGCCCAGCAACAGCATCTGGCTGCCCACCCGCGGCGCCCAGCCAGCACTGGCCGGCAGCTGTCGGCGCAGGCACTCGGCCACGACCACCGCCAACAGGCCCGGCAGTACGAAGCCCAGCAGATTGAAGGCCAACGCGTGCGGCACGCCGTGTGCGCCCAGCAGGGCCACCGGGTGCCGCGCCTGTGCATAACCTTCCAGGCCGGTGCCGAAGCCCAGCACCGCCAGCACGAACAGCAGTGCGGCGGCGGGGCCGGACAGACGCAACAGGGAAGACGGGGAGGTCATGCAGGCTCCAGGAGCAACGGCGGCGGGAACGACGCATTGTCGGGCATTTGCCGCAGTCCGGGTTGAGACTGGCATCGATCGTCACCATAGAATCGGTCTCCAGATGCCAATCGATGCCTCCCCCATGACCGAGACGACCTACGTATTCGACGCCACCACTGCGACCTTCGAGGCCGAAGTCCTGCAGAAGTCGCTGCAGACGCCGGTGCTGGTCGACTTCTGGGCCACGTGGTGCGGCCCCTGCAAGACCCTGGGGCCGATGCTGGAAAAGCTGGCCGCCGAATACAACGGCGCCTTTGAGCTGGCCAAGGTCGATGTCGACAAGGAACAGCAGATCGCCGCCGCCTTCCAGATCCGCTCGGTGCCGACCGTGTTCCTGGTCAAGGGCGGCCAGCTGGTGGACGGCTTCCCCGGCGCCATCCCGGAAGGCCAGCTGCGTGAGTTCCTGGCCCAGCACGGCATCGTGCCGGCCGACGTCGGTGACACCGCCGCCGACGACGAAGCGCCGTTGGATCCGCAGGCACAGGTGGATGTACTGCGTGCGCAGATCGCCGCCGAGCCGGACAAGGACGAGCTGAAGCTCGACCTGGCCCTGGCCCTGCTGCAGATCGGCGGCGTGGACGAAGCCGGTACGCTGATCGACGGCCTGCCCGCCAACCTGGCCACCGACGACCGCGCCGTGCGCGCCCGCGCCCGGTTGTCCTTTGCCGCTGCCCTGAAGGACGCCCCGGCCGCCGAGGTGCTGGACGCGCGCATCGCCGCCAACGGCAATGACCTCAAGGCCCGCCACCTGCGCGGCGTGCAGCTGCTGCTCGGCGGCCATGACGAAGCCGCGCTGGCGCAGTTCCTGGACATGCTGCGGATCGACCGGAGTTTCGAGGAAGGCCTGCCGCGCAAGGCGCTGATCGATGCCTTCAATGTGATCTCCGACGAGGACCTGGTCGGCCAGTACCGCCGCAGGATGGCCTCCCTGCTGTTCTGAACGGAAGCCGGGTTCGTTCAGAATCCCTGCACTGGACGCGGGCAATAATGCGCACGATGGCGGCCGTAGGGCCGCCACGATCCGTTCGGGGGGATGAGGTCGGGGCCATGGGGTCTTGCAGCTGCACCCCCGCATTGCCGGGATTGCAAAACTGTGACCTTCGTCCGCTCGCTGTTGTTTGCCATGCGCTTCCAGGGCGCCCTGCTCTGTGCCCTGCTTCTGCTGCCGGCCATCGCCGCCGCGCAGGACTGGAACTACCGGGTCCGCCCCGGCGACACCCTGTGGGATCTGGGTGGCGTGTATCTGAAACCCTCGGTGCGCTGGCAACAGCTCCAGCAGCACAACCGAATCGACAATCCCTACCGGCTGCCGCCCGGCCAGCTGCTGCGTTTCCCCATCAGCTGGCTGCGCATCGAACCGGCACCGGCGCGGGTGCTCTCGGTCCGCGGCAAGGTCGAACTGTCCAGTGGAGACGGCAGCGCCAGCCGCGCCATCCAGGCCGGCGAGCAGCTGCATATCGGAGACACCGTACAGACCGAGGGCGAATCCAGCGTCACGCTGGAATTTGCCGATGCGTCGCGCCTGCAGCTGCGTGAGTACTCGCGCCTGCGCCTGGACCAGCTCAGCCGCTATGGCCACACCGGCATGGTCGACACCCGCCTGCGCCTGCAGCAGGGCCGCGCCAGCAATCGGGTGACGCCCGCGCGCGGCCCGGCATCGCGCTACATCATCGATGCGCCCACCGCCACCAGCAGCGTGCGCGGCACCGTCTTCCGGGTCAGTGCCGGCGACGGTCGTGATGTCGCGGCCACCGAGGTCCTGCAGGGCAAGGTGCAGGTCGGCAACGCCCATGGCCAGCGCATGGTCCAGCCCGGACAGGCCACCCGCAGCGCCAGCGCAGACGCCGCTCCGGACACAGTCTCCGTACTGCTGCCGGCACCGCAGCTGCGCAACGATGAACTGCGCCTGGCCCCGTTGCCGACGCTGCTGGCATGGACTCCGGTCGCCGGCGCCGCGCATTACCGCGTTGAAGTGGTGGAGGCAGCCACGCCGGAGATCCTGCTGTTCGCTGCCACCACCCCCGATACCCGCCTGGCCATCGGCGATCTGCCGCCGGGCCAGCTGCGCATCCTGCTGCGCGCGGTCGATGCGCAGGGTGTGGAAGGCATCGACGCCAGTGCCGACTTCGAACTCAGCGACCAGCCTCCACCGCCGCTGACCCTGGCCCCGCTGCATGGACAGACAATCAACAGCGACCGCCCGCGTTTCCGCTGGAGCCAAGCCCCCGGTGCGCGCAGCAGCGTGCTGCAGATCGCGGCTGATTCCACCTTCGTACAGCCACTGCAGGAACAGACCAGCACCGGCACCGACCTGCGCCTGGCGCAGCCATTGCCGCCGGGTCACTACTTCTGGCGGATCGCCTCCCGCAGCGCCAATGGGCACCAGGGGCGCTATGGCCAGGCCCTGCCACTGCAACTGAGCAACGAGCCGGTGGATCCTGCGCTGCAACCGCCCGAGGCCGCGCACGGTGAGCTGACCCTGCGTTGGCAGGCCGGCAGCGAAGGCCAGCGCTATCGCGTGCAGGTCGACCGCCGCGGCGACTTCAAGGCACCCCTGGTCGACGAAACCGTGGCCGAACCGCAGGTCAGCTTCAAGCGTCCGTGGCGCGGCACCCTGCATGTGCGCGTGCAGTACATCGACGATGACGGCCATGCCGGCGAGTTCTCGCCTGCCCAGCAGATCGCCCTGCCGTGTCGCCTCTGCTATGGCACCGGCGGCGGTGCCCTGCTGCTGTGGCTGCTGTTGTGAGGCGCTCGCCGCTGCCGTGGTCGAAGCGGATCCTGCTGGCCATGCTGGCCGGGATACTGACCCTCGTCGCCAGCCAGGGCCAATGGCTGTGGCGGCAGGACGAGGCCACCTACGACGCGATGGTCGGCAACTGGGACTATCGACCCGACCCGAGCGTGCTGATCGTGGCCATCGACGAAGGCAGCCTGCAACGCATCGGCCAATGGCCGTGGCCGCGCTCGGTCCACGCCCGGTTGCTGGATCGCCTGACCGATGCCGGTGCCGAACGGGTCGCGCTGGATCTGATGCTGTCCGAGCCGGACCGCCGCGACAGCCGCCAGGACGACGCGCTGGCCGCGGCCATCCGTCGCAATGGCCGGGTGGTGCTGCCGGTGCTGGCCGCACCGGCAGCCGGTGATCGCATGGCCGAGGAAATGCTGCCGGTTCCGCAGATCGCGGCCAGTGCCGCCGCCATCGGCCACACCGACGTTGAGGTGGACAGCGACGGCGTCGCCCGCGGCATCTACCTGCATGCGGGCATCGGCAAGGCGCATTGGCCGGCGCTCGGGCTGGCCCTGACCGGCCTGCCCGCGGGCGCGGTGCGCGGGCTGCCCGACCCTGATCCCGAGGTGGGCTCGCCCTATCAATGGCGGCGCAACGACTACGTGCGGGTGCGCTATGCCGGACCTCCCGAGCAGTTGCCGCAGGTTTCCTACGCAGACGTGCTCGATGGCCACGTGGACATGGCGATGCTGCATGGCCGCCGCATCATCGTCGGCATGACCGCCAGCGGCATCGCGCCGCGCCTGCTGACCCCGACCACCCGCGAGTTCTGGATGAGCGGCAGCGAGTACCAGGCCAACATCGCCTCGATGCTGCTGCAGCACAAGCAGATCGAGGTGCTGCCCCGCTTCTGGCAGCACACCATCAGCGCTGTGCTGGTGGCGCTGTGCGTGATCCTGCTCGGCCTGCGCCTGCCGTGGCTGGCGGCGCTGAGTTCGCTGCCGCTTGCCCCTCTGCTGAGCTGGTTGCTGTTGCGCACCAGCAACCTCTGGTGGGCGCCAGCCACCGCCCTGCTGGGCGTCCTGCTGGTCCTGCTGGCCTGGGCGATCTGGCGGATTTCGGCCTGGCACCGGCAGGCCAACCGCGACGCACTGACCGGCCTTGGCAATCGCCTGCGTTTCGAACAGGCGCTGCAGCAGGAATGCGACGCCGCACGACGCAACGGCAAGCCACTGAGCCTGGCGCTGATTGATGTCGACCACTTCAAGCGCCACAACGACCGCCATGGCCACCAGGTCGGCGACCGCGTGCTGCGGGACGTCGCCCGGTTGATCGGCGCGCATGCGCGGCGGCCGCGCGACATGGCCGCGCGTTACGGTGGCGATGAATTCGCGCTGGTATTGCCCGATACCCCGGCCGAAGGCGCGCGGCTTGTCATCCAGGACCTGATCGACTGCGTACGTGCATTGCCGGTACACGGTGACGGCAGCGACGATCGGGTGACGCTCACCATCGGCGTGTTTACCCGGGTACCGGAAGGCGGGCTGCAACCGCATCATTTCGTCGAAGGGGCCGACACCGCGCTGTACCAGGCCAAAGCCAACGGGCGCGACGGGTATGTGATCGACGGCGACGCGTGACCGGTGCCACCAGGGTGCAACATACGCATGCGAATGGTTAGACTGGACACCTCGCCCAGCGCCCCCGGATCCGCATGAACGCCCGTCTGTTCCGCTTCGGCATCAACCTCTGGCCGCCCTTCCTGTTCACCGGCATCCACGTCACCCGCATCACCCCCGACTACCGGCAGATCGATGTCGAGCTGCGCCTGCGGCCATGGAACCGCAACTACGTCGGCACCCACTTCGGCGGCAGCCTGTTCGCGATGACCGATCCGTTCTGGATGCTCGGCCTGCTGCACATCCTCGGCCGCGACTACTACGTGTGGGACCGCGCCGGCGCCATCGACTTCCTCAAGCCGGGCCGTGGCATCGTGCGGACGTCGTTCCGCATCGACGACGCGCTGCTGGACGAACTGCGCGCCGAAGCGGCCAGTGGCGAGAAGGTGCTGCGCTGGTTCAGCAACGACGTGATCGATGAAAGCGGCGAGGTGGTCGCACAGGTCCGCAAGCAGGTCTACCTGCGGTTGAAGCCACACGCACGCTGAGCGCGCCTCAATCGCGCGCCAACGCAGTCGAAGCTGGCTCCGCCTGCAACGGCACCGACAGCCATGGGCTTTCGTCGTTGCTGCGGGACGGCGAGCGGCGTGGCACCTGCAGATGGCGGCCATCCGCCGACACCTGCGGCGCCCGCACCGGCGAGGCGAACTGTGCCGGCAACCGCTGCAGGGCATCCACCGGATCCCCCGGCTGCTGCCGCAGCCAGCGCTGTGCACCCAGCAGGCGCAGCATCGCCGCGGCGTCCTGGGTGCGCGACGAATAGGCCGGATAGACCGGACCCGCAATGTCGGTCAACAGGCAACCCATGACGTTCGACAGGCAACCAAAGTCACGCTGCGGCGGCGCCGGTGCCGGCAACGGACGGTCCGCCTCCAGCGCAGCGGTCGCCGTCGCGCCACAGGCCCAACCGAGATTGCCGGCCGCACGGGCCAGGGTGCTGCTGCGGTCCAGTACCAGCGCGCCGCCGAATTCCCGCGCCGAGGTCTCGATCGCCACCCGGTTCATCGCATACTCGCCCTGCATCGCACGGCACAGGCTCTGCTCGTCGGCCCGCATCGGCTGCATGGCCTGTTCGCATTCGGCCGGCAGCGGGTGATCGGCAGGCAGTTCGACCAGCATGTCGGCCAGCAGCTGCGCGTTGGCCTGTACCAGGCTGGCGCCGATGATGCTTTCGACCAGATAGCTGCCACCGGGCACCAGCCGCCGGCCCAGCCGCACTCCCCGGCAGCTGCCGCGCAGGGCACCGTCGATGTCACCCTGTACGAACGCCAGCGCGCGTGCGCTGGTGGCATCGACCACCAGCCCGTAGGTCGGCATCGGCACCAGGATGCCCTCGCCCTTCGGCTGGAACGGCGATACGAAGTAGTCTGCTTCGGCGAGCTGATCCAGCCGCGCGTGCAACTGCTGGTGCCCGGCATGGGCCTCCACGAAGCGTTGCGGGTCCGCGCGGACCTGGGCGAGGCAGCCGCGGGCGGCCGGCCCGCAACTGGCACCGGGCCGCGAGCGCAGCTCGGCATGGTTGGCCACCAGGTGTGTCTGGCCGCCGCTGCTGCCCCGCAGGTCGGCCTCCCAACGGCGCACGTCCTCGGCCAACGCCTGCTCGCGCTGGCGGGCATCCAGATCGTCGAACGGCAGCGTCCACAACAGGGCATAACCGTTGCGCCCGCTCGCCGGCAGCCGCGCTTCCAGCCGTTGCTGCGCCTGCAACCGCGATTCCGGCACCGGCCACATGCGTGAGGCGCACCACACCACGATGGTCAACAGCAGCAGGCCCGCCAGGGTCCAGCCCAGTCCACGCAGAATCTTCAACACAGCTTCCCTTCCATGGCTCGTTGCCGCAGTCGATCCACCAGCGTAATCGACCGGCAGTGACCGCTACAATGCGCACATGTCGCTCGAAGCCCCCGCCCTGGTCCCCCGCCCCTCCCTGCAGCGCCTGTTCCTGACCGGCCTGCTGACCCTGCTGCCGATCTGGCTGACCTGGGTCGTGGTCAAGTTCGTGTTCGTGTTGCTGTCGGGCATTTCCAGCCCGCTGGTGGTACCGCTGTCCGAGCAGATCGCGACAAGCTTTCCGCACTACCTCGGCTGGGTCCGCGCCGAATGGATCCAGGACACCATCGCCCTGCTGGCCACCCTGCTGGTGATCCTGGCGGTGGGCGTGGCCAGCCGCCGCGTGCTCGGCCAGCGCCTGCTGCGCTGGGTGGGCGCGGTCATCAAGCGCATTCCGCTGGCCAGCATCATCTACGACAGCGCAAAGAAGCTGCTGGACATGCTGCAGACCGAACCGGGCAGCACCCAGCGCGTGGTGCTGATCGACTTCCCGCACCGCGACATGAAATCGGTCGGCCTGGTCACCCGCGTGATCAAGGAACACGGCACCGACCGTGAGCTGGCCGCGGTGTATGTACCGACCACGCCGAACCCGACCTCGGGCTACCTGGAAATCGTGCCGGTGGAACTGCTGACCCCGACTGACTGGACCGTCGACCAGGCCATGAGCTTCATCATTTCCGGCGGCGCCGTCGCACCGTCCAGCGTGCCGTTCACCCGCGCCGGCGAACGCACCGGCGAACGCACCGAATGACCCCGGCGCCGATCGAGCGCCCGCTGCAGGACCGCGCGGTCCTGCTGTTCATCGTGCTGGCCGCGTTCTTCTGCGGCAATGCGGTGCTGGCCGAGCTGATCGGGGTGAAGATCTTCGCGCTGGAAGACACGCTGGGCATCGCCCCGCTGAACTGGAACCTGTTCGGCCAGACCGGCTCGCTCAGCTTCACCGCCGGTACCCTGCTGTGGCCGGTGGTGTTCATCATGACCGACACCATCAACGAGTTTTTCGGCAAGCGCGGCGTGCGCTTCATCTCGTGGCTGGCGGTGGTGCTGATCGGCTACGGTTTCCTGTTCGCCTTCGCGGCCATTTCGCTGGCGCCGGCCAGCTGGTGGGTCACGTCGATGGATGACCATGGTGTGCCCGACTACCAGGCCGCGTTCGCAGCCGTGTTCGGCCAGGGCATGTGGACCATCGCCGGTTCGCTGGTGGCCTTCCTGCTCGGCCAGCTGATCGACGTGGCGGTGTTCCACCGCATCCGCCAGGCCACCGGCGAACGCCACGTGTGGCTGCGTGCGACCGGATCGACTGCGATCTCGCAGGTGGTGGACAGCTTCGTGGTGATCTGGATCGCCTTCGTGCTGGGCCCGCAGCACTGGCCGACCTCGCTGTTCCTTGCGGTCGCCAGCGTCAACTACGTGTACAAGATGGGCTTTGCGATTGCCCTGATTCCGTTGCTCTACCTGATGCGGCGTGCCATCACCCGCTATCTGGGCGCCGATCGCGCGGCGGCACTGCGCGCCGCCGCTGCGGCTGACTGAAGCCCCAGCGCCACCAAGCTGACTGCGTCTTCACGCTGGCCGTACGCGCGCGGATCGTGCAAGCTCCACGATCTGTGTTCCACGGAAGCTTCTTGATGCCGTATTCCCCCCGCGTCCTGGCCGCTGCCATTGCCGCGTTGTTCCTGTTCAGTGCCGTGCCGTCGGCCGAAGCAGCGAAGAAGAAGGCCAGCCGCCCTGCCGCTGCGCAGACCCGCCAGGCCGCCAAGCCCAAGGCCAGGCCCGCCCGTGCCACCGCACCGGCCCGTGGCAGTTCGGCGCGCCGCGCTGCGCCGCGTCCGGTCGCACCGGCCCGTGCCGTGCCCAAGCAGGTGCAGCTGGAACGGCTGTACGACGAGTACTGGGATGCCTCGATGCGGTTGAACCCGCTGCAGGCCACGTTCCAGGGCGAACCGCGCTACAACGACCAGCTGCCCAACATCCTGTCCGCCGCCTGGCGCCAGCAGTCGCACGACTTCACCACGCAATGGCTGGGCAAGGTCGAAAAACTCGGCAGCGATGGCCTGCAGGGCCAGGACCTGCTCAGTTACGAGATCTTCGTCCGTGACGCGCGCGCCTCGCTGGCTGCCGAGCGCTACCCGAGCTGGATGATGCCGATCAGCCAGTACTACAACATCGGCAGCATCATGGCGATCCTCGGCTCCGGCGCGGGCGCGCAGCCGTTCAACACCGTGCAGGACTATGACACCTGGTCGCGCCGCTCGCTCGGCATTCCCGAACTGTTCGACCAGGCCATCGACAACATGCGCCAGGGCATGAAGGCCGGCGTGGTGCAGCCGCGCGACCTGATGGAGAAGGTGCTGCCGCAGCTGGATGCGGTGATCAAGCCGACCGCTGAAGAGAGCATCTTCTGGTCGCCGATCCGCACCATGCCGAACACGATTGCGGCCGAAGACAAGGCGCGCATCAGTGCCGAGTACAAGCGCATGATCGAACTGCGCATCATGCCCGCCTACCGCGCCCTGCGCGGCTTCATCGCCACCGAGTACCTGCCGGCCACGCGCGCCAGCAGCGGCATGGGCGCGCTGCCCGACGGCCAGGCCTGGTACGCCAACCTGATCGTGCAGACCACCGCCAGCGACCAGACCGCCGCGCAGCTGCACGCGCTGGGCGAGCAACGCGTGCAGGAACTGCAGGCACAGATCGCCACGGTGATGAAGGACGCCAAGCTGCGTGGCACGCCGGCAAAGCTGCTGCGCAGCATGCGCAACGATCGCCAGTTCCAGTACAGCGATGCCAATGCACTGATCAGCCGCTACCGCCAGGTGCAGCAGCAGGTCAACGCGCGCCTGCCGCAGGTGCTCGATACGCTGCCGAAGTCCGCGCTGGAAGTACGCGCAGTGGAACCGGAACGGGCGCTGACCGCCGCCGCTGCCGCCTACCAGCCGTCGCCGCCCGGGCAGCCCGCCGTGCTGTACATCAACACCCGCGACCTGCCCAGCCGCAAGCGCTGGAGCGTGCCGGTGCAGTACCTGCATGAAGCGATTCCCGGCCATCACGTGCAACTGGGCCTGCAGCAGGAGCTGGCCAAGCTGCCGCGCTTCCGTCGCCTCGGTGGCGATCTTGCGTTCGTCGAAGGCTGGGGCCTGTACGCCGAAACACTGGGTGAAGACCTCGGCGTCTACACCGATCCCTACGACCGTATCGGCTACCTGTACTCACGCCTGCTGCGCGCCGCGCGCGTCGTCGCCGACACCGGCGTCAATGCACAGGGCTGGAGCAAGCAGCAGGCCGTGGCCTACCTGCAGAAGACGGTGGACATGAGCAGCGATGACGCCAACGCCGAAGTCGAGCGGATCATGGCCCAGCCCGGCCAGGCACTGTCGAACGTCGCCGGCCTGACCACCATCGTTGCCCTGCGCGACAAGGCCAAGGCACGCCAGGGCGCAGCCTTCGATCTGCGCCGCTTCCATGCAGAACTGCTGAAAGACGGCTCGATGCCTCTGGACGTGCTGGACCGCAAGATGGAGCGCTGGATGGCACAGCCGGCCAGCGCTGCGCCCACACCTTCGCCCTGACGCTTCCGGAGCCACCATGCGCCCTGCCGTCGCCCTGTTCGCCGCCGTGCTGGGCCTGCTGCCTCTGGCGGGCGCCGCCGCACCGGTGCTGACCCCACCGGATGCCGGTATCGACGGCCTGATGCAGGCCTACGATGGCCAGGTGCCCGGCGCCGCAGTGCTGGTGCTGCATGACGGGCAGCCAGTGTTCCGCCGTGGCTACGGCCTTGCGGTGGTCGAAGACGGCACCCCGGTCACAGCCGCCAGCAATTTCCGGCTGGCCTCGGTCAGCAAGCAGTTCACCGCTGCGGCGGTGCTGCTGGTGGAAGACGGCCGGCTCGGGCTGGACCAGCCGGCCCGGCAGTGGCTGCCCGAGCTGCCACCGGCTGCAGCGGGCATCACCCTCCGCCACCTGCTCTCGCATACCAGCGGCCTGCTCGACTACGAAGACCTGATGGACCCGGCAGACACGCGGCAGGTACACGATGCCGATGTGCTGGCCCTGCTGTCGCGCCAGGACCGGCTGAACTTCGCGCCGGGCACGCAGTACCGCTACAGCAACAGCGGCTATGCACTGCTGGCACTGATCGTGGGCCGCGCATCCGGCCAGGATTTCGCCGCCTTCCTGCAACAACGCATCTTCCGCCCGCTGGGCATGGCGCATACCGTGGCCCACCAGGACGGCGTGGACACGGTCGCCACACGCGCCTATGGCTACAGCAGGATCGATGGCCGCTGGCAGCGCACCGACCAGAGCACTACCAGCGCTGTACTGGGAGACGGCGGGATCTACTCCTCGCTGGACGACCTGGCCCGCTGGGATGCGGCGCTGTACGACGACCGCCTGCTGTCGAAGGCTTCGCGCCGCGCGATGTTCAGCCCGGCGACGACCACATCGGAACCGGACGTGCCGCATTACGGCTTCGGCTGGCGGCTGAATGGTCCGGTGCAATGGCACAGCGGCGAGAGCATCGGCTTCCGCAACGTGATCGTGCGCCACCCGGAGAAGCACCTGACCGTGATCGTGCTGACCAACCGCAACGACCCCGAACCCTATCCGCTGGCGCAGAAGATCGCCCAGCGCTGGCTGGACACCCTGCAATGACCCCCGGTTCCGACGCCCTGCTGGGCATCCACCACGCCGCACTGATCTGCAGCGACTACGCACGCTCGAAGGACTTCTACGTGCGCATCCTCGGCCTGCGCGTGCTGGCCGAGAACCACCGCGCCGCACGCGATTCCTGGAAGCTGGACCTCGCCCTGCCCGACGGCGGCCAGCTGGAACTGTTCTCCTTTCCCTCGCCGCCGCCCCGTCCCAGCCGCCCGGAGGCCCAGGGTCTGCGCCACCTCGCGTTCCGGGTGGCTGCACTGGAACCCTTCATCCAGCGCCTGGCCGCGCATGGTGTCGCCTGCGAACCGATCCGCGTGGACGAATACACCGGCCGACGCTTCACCTTCTTCGCCGACCCCGACGACCTGCCGCTGGAGTTGTACGAAGTCGGTTGACGTCCCCGGGGGTCAGATCCCTTTTCCGACGGAAAAGGGATCTGACCCCATCGCCGCAACCAAAACCTCATTCACGCATGGCATGGATCTACCGTGTCGACCAAGGTCGACACCTACCCACAGCCGCAGAAATCTGTCAGAGGTGGGGCGGTGTGGGTGGGCAGGACCGTTGGCGCCATGGATGGCGCCATCGAGCCCCCATGGATGGGTTTACGGCGTGTCCTGCCCACCCACACCGCCCCGCCATCCCACGGATAGCTGCCTTTGCTTTTGAGGTTGCCGGCCAGCGGCCGGCACTACCGCAGGTGCAGGGCGCAGCCCTGCCACGCCCCTCTTCCCCATACCCCGCCGAATGGGTATACAGTCGACCCGTACCGGCACCGTGCCGGAATGAACCCTGGGAGGGGACCATGCGCAACACCTTCAAGACCCTGTTGCTGGCACTGCCGCTGTGCCTGGCCGCGCTCTCGGCGCAGGCCGCCGATGGCGCCGCCGGCCGCTGGAAGACCATCGACGACAAGACCGGCAAGGTGAAGTCGATCGTCGAGATCACCCAGGCCGCCAACGGCACCCTGACCGGCAAGGTGGTCGACATCCTGCACTCGGACAAGGGCCCCAACCCGGTCTGTGACGGCTGTGAAGGCGCCAACAGGAACAAGCCGGTGAAGGGCATGACCATCCTCTGGAACCTGAAGGCCGACGGCGCCAACAAGTGGTCCGGTGGCACCATCCTCGACCCGGCCAACGGCAAGACCTACAAGTCGAAGATGGAACTGCAGCCCGGCGGCACCCGGCTGGACGTGTCCGGCTGCATCGCCTTCATCTGCCGCGCGCAGACCTGGCAGCGCGAATAAGCGCCCCGGCCCCCGCTTCATCCCCGTGACCCGGCCTCGGCCGGGTCACCTCGTTGCGGGCATGCGATACTCTGCGGTTCCCCTCGGCTTCACCCCGCGACCATGACCCGTACCGCGCTCGTCACCACCGCCCTGCCCTACGCCAACGGCCCGCTGCACCTGGGCCACCTGGTCGGCTACATCCAGGCCGACATCTGGGTGCGTGCGCGGCGAATGAGTGGCGGCAAGGCCTGGTTTGTCTGCGCCGACGATACCCATGGCACGCCGATCATGCTGGCCGCGGAAAAGGCCGGGGTCACCCCGGAAACCTTCATCGCCAACATCCAGGCCAGCCACGAACGTGACTTCGCCGCCTTCGGCGTGGCCTTCGACCACTACGACTCGACCAATTCGGCGGCCAACAAGGCGCTGACCGAGCAGTTCTACCTGAAGCTGGAAGCGGCCGGCCACATCAGCCGCCGTTCGGTGGCGCAGTTCTACGACCCGGCCAAGGGCATGTTCCTGCCCGACCGCTACGTCAAGGGCATCTGCCCGAACTGCGGCAGCCCCGACCAATACGGCGACAACTGCGAAGTGTGCGGCGCTACCTATGCGCCGACCGATCTGAAGGAACCGCGTTCGGTCATCTCCGGTGCCACGCCGGAAATGCGCGATTCGGAGCACTTCTTCTTCGAGGTGGGCCACTTCGACGCGTTCCTGCGCGAATGGCTGGCCGGCGACGTCGCCCTGCCGGGCGTGAAGGCCAAGCTCGGCGAGTGGCTCAACGCCGAAGGTGGCCTGCGCGCGTGGGACATCTCGCGCGATGCGCCGTACTTCGGCTTCCAGATTCCCGGCCAGCCGGGCAAGTACTTCTACGTCTGGCTGGACGCGCCGATCGGCTACCTGTCCAGCTTCCAGACCCTGTGCGGCAGGATCGGCGAGGACTTCGAAGCGCACCTGCGCGCCGGTACCAGCACCGAGCTGCACCACTTCATCGGCAAGGACATCGTCAACTTCCACGGCCTGTTCTGGCCGGCGGTGCTGCACGGCACCGGTCACCGCGCGCCGACCCGCCTGCACGTCAACGGCTACCTGACCGTGGACGGCGCCAAGATGAGCAAGTCGCGCGGCACCTTCGTGATGGCGCGTACCTTCCTCGATGTCGGCCTGGAGCCGGAAGCGCTGCGCTACTACTACGCCGCCAAGTCCGGCGGTGGCGTCGACGATCTCGACCTGAACCTGGGTGACTTCATCGCCCGCGTCAACGCCGACCTGGTCGGCAAGTTCGTCAACCTGGCCAGCCGCTGCGCCGGCTTCATCAGCAAGCGCTTCGACGGGCAGCTGGCCGCGCAGCTGCCCGATGCGGCGCAGTACCAGCGCTTCGTCGATGGCCTGGCGCCGATCCGTGAAGCCTACGAGCGCAACGACCCGGCCGCGGCGATCCGCCTGACCATGACCCTGGCCGACGAAGCCAACCGCTACATCGACGACGTCAAGCCGTGGGTCATCGCCAAGCAGGAAGGCGCCGATGCGCAACTGCAGGCCGTATGCAGCCAGGGCCTGAACCTGTTCCGCGTGCTGGTCACCGCCCTGAAGCCGGTGCTGCCGGCCACCGCCGCGCAGGCCGAAGCCTTCCTGGCCGCGCCGGTGAACGACTGGACCGAACTGGCACAGCCGCTGCTGGGCCACCGCATCACCGACTACACCCCGCTGTTCACCCGTATCGACCCGAAGAAGATTGACGCCATGATCGACGCCTCCAAGGACACCCTGCAGCCGGCGGCTGCCGCTGCCCCCGCCGCCAAGCCGGCCGCCCCGGCCCCGGCCAAGGACGAAGCAAAGAGCGCCGACGCGCCGGCCTACATCGGCATCGACGATTTCGCCAAGCTCGACCTGCGCATCGGCAAGGTGCTGGTCTGCGAGTTCGTGGAAGGATCGGACAAGCTGCTGCGCTTCGAGCTGGATGCAGGTGAACTGGGCAAGCGCCAGATCTTCTCCGGTATCCGTGGCAGCTACGGCGAGCCGGAGAAGCTGGTCGGCCGCAGCGTGGTGTTCATCGCCAACCTGGCCCCGCGCAAGATGCGCTTCGGCCTGAGCGAAGGCATGATCCTGTCGGCCGGCTTCGACGGCGGTGCGCTGGCGTTGCTGGACGCCGACAGCGGCGCGCAGCCGGGCATGCCGGTCCGCTGATGCCCGCAGCGGGCGTGGCCTCGGCCGCGCCCGCCGGCAGCATTGGCCAGCGGAGGCAACGCGATGGGAGGCAACGGAATGGAACTGGCGCTGTTCGACTTCGACCACACCGTGACCACCTGCGATACCTATGGCCGTTTCCTGCGCCGCGTGGCCACCGCCGAACAGCTGGCGCAGGCGTGGTGGAAGGTCGGCCCGTGGCTGCTCGCGTACAAGCTGAAGCTGATCTCGGCCGAACGCATCCGCGCGCGCGTCACCCGCCTGACCTTCAGCGACCGCCACAGTGACGACATCGCCACCCTGGCCGCCGGCTTCTCGCGTGAGTTCCTGCCCGACGTGGTGCGCCCGGAAATGCTGGAGCAGATCCGCTGGCACAAGGAACAGCAGCACACCGTGGTGATCGTGTCCGGCTCGCTGGACCTGTACCTGCGGCCGTGGTGCGAGCAGCTGGGCCTGCAGTTGATCTGCAACCGGCTGGAATGTCAGGACGGACGCCTGACCGGCCGTTACGCCGGTGGCGACTGTGGCCCGCGCAAGGTCGAGCACATCCGTCGCCAGTTCGATCTGTCGCGTTACGTGCGCATCCATGCCTACGGTGACAGTTCCGAAGACAAGCCGATGCTGGCGCTGGCCCACGAGCGCTGGTTCCGCGGCAAACCCCTGAAGTAACCCGACGCGCAGCCTTCGCCACGCATGAGCCTGATCCCACCCCTGACCGAACGCCTCGACCGCCTGTTGCCGCAGACCCAATGCGGGCAATGCGGCTACGACGGTTGCCGACCGTACGCGCAGGCGATGGCGCGCGGCGAGGCAGGCGTCGACCGCTGCCCACCCGGTGGCGATGCCGGTGCACGCGCGCTGGCCCAGGTTCTGCGCGTACCGGCGATTCCTTTTGATCGTTCGCGCGGCGAGCACAAGGCGCCGCAGGTGGCGTTGATCGTGGAAGCCGACTGCATCGGCTGCACCAAGTGCATCCAGGCCTGCCCGGTGGACGCCATCGTCGGCGGCGCCAAGTACATGCACACGGTGATCGCCGATCTGTGCACCGGCTGCGAGCTGTGCATCCCGCCGTGCCCGGTGGACTGCATCGAGCTGGTGCCGGCCTAGCCACCAGACCAACCGGCGGTGGAGCGGCGGGGTAGAGTCGGCTGTTAGTCGACTGCTCTTCGTTCCGGCGGCGCAAAACCCCGCGCTGCGCGCGACAGTCGACTAACCGTCGACTCTACCCCCCCTCCACTGCTGGGAGGTGACCCCGCCGTTACGGCACTGCCGCCGTCACCACGATTTCGACCTTCCAGTCGGCGTGGGCCAGCTTGGCCTCGACCGTGGCGCGCGCTGGGGTCGCACCTTCCACCACCCACTCATCCCATGCCTTGTTCATACCGTCGAAATCGGCCATGTCGGCCAGGAACACTTCGGCGCGCAACACGTGCTGGCGATCACTGGCCACCAGCGCCAGCAGCTTGTCGATCTCGGCCAGCACCTGCCGGGTCTGCCCGGTGATGTCCTGGCTGGTGTCTTCCGGAATCTGGCCGGAAAGGTAGGCGACCTTGTTGTACACGGTCATTTCGGACATGCGCGGTCCGACGTCGTAACGCTCCATCATGGGCGTGGCTCCTGCGGGTGATCAGGCCTGCATTGTCCTCCAAACCGGTCAACGATGGGTGCAGGGCAGCCATCCACACACGGTCACTACCGGCTTCCGACAGCGACGCTGGTCAAATGCCAGCGACAGGCGCACGATGCGCCACGGCTGCATTGACACCGCCCTCGCCCTCCCTGACGCACCCTTGCGCCGATGACCGAAACCACCGACCCCGCCACCGCTCCCTCCACCCCGGCATGGAAGCGGGTCCTCACCATCGTCATCCCGCTGCTGATCCTTGCGTTGGCGCTGCACGGCCTGGCCAACGAGTTCGATGAGAACGGCTACCGCGCCATCCGCCATGCCTTCCACCAGCTCAGTGGCACGCAGATCGCGCTTACTGTCGTGCTGGGCCTGGCCAGCTATGCCTGCCTGATCGGCTTTGATGCCATCGGCCTGCGCCGCAGCGGCATCCGCGTGCATCCGGCGCGCATCGGCATCACCGCGTTCCTGGCACACACGCTCGGCCAGACCGTGGGCTTTGCCGCGCTCACCGGCGGTGCGGTGCGCCTGCGCGGCTACCGTACTGCCGGCCTCGACCTGGCGCAGATCGGCCAGGTCGTGCTGATGAGCACGCTCGGCTTCGTGTTCGGTGCGTGGCTGCTGATCAGCGTGGCGCTGTGCATGGAACCGGCGGCAGCGGCGCTTGCCCTGCCGCTGGACCCGGATGCGGTGCGCGTGGTCGGCATCGTCGCGCTGCTGGCCTATGCGGCCACCCTGCTGCTGGTCGGCCGCGATGGACGCCAGTTCAGCGTGTTCGGCCATGTGCTGTGGCTGCCCGACCGGCGCACGATGATCGGGGTGACCGTGCTCAGCGTGATCGAGCTGGTGCTGGCCAGTGCCGCGTTCTATGTGCTGCTTCCGGACTCGACGCCGACCGGCCTGCCCGGCTTCGTCGGCCTGTACCTGGTCGCGGTGCTGGCCGGCCTGGTTTCGACCGTGCCCGCCGGCCTCGGCGTGTTCGAATGGAGCCTGCTGAAGCTGCTGCCACAGGTGGCACCGGCTGCGGTGCTGGCGGCGGCGTTGATCTACCGCGTCACCTACTACGTGCTGCCCCTGCTGCTGGCCACTCTGCTCGCGCTTGCACCCGCGCTGCGCCAGCCGCTGCAGGCCAGTGCCGGGGCAACCCGTGCCGGCTGGAACGCGCTGCGCCCATGGTTGCCGCAGATCATCGCGCTGGCGGTGTTCAGCATCGGTGCTGCGCTGGTCATCGACGGCACGTTGCCCACGCCGCGCCGTCACCTGGTCAACGCATCACTGCCGATCCTGGAAACGTCCCATCTGATCGGCAGCCTCAGCGGCGTCGCCCTGCTGCTGATCGGCCAGGGCCTGGCCCGGCGCAGCCATGCCGCATGGATGCTGGCGATGGCCGTGTGCGTGATCACCCCGTTGCCACTGTGGCTGCGCGGTGGCCAACCGTTGATCGCGGTCTCCGCCCTGCTGGTGGCGATGGCGCTGTGGGCCGCACGCCGCGAGTTCTACCGCCAGGGCGCGCTGCTCGATGAAGCATGGTCGTGGCCATGGCTGCGCAACCTCGGCCTGGTACTGGTGGCGGTCACCTGGCTGTTGTTCTTCACCTACAGCCATGTCGAGTACCAGAACGAGCTGTGGTGGCAGTTTGCGATATCCGGCAACGCACCGCGTGCGCTGCGTGCGCTGCTGGTGGTGGCGATCGCGCTTGTGATGTTCGGCCTGGCGCGGCTGCTGCACAGTACGCGCAGCCCGCTGCCAGCCGCCGACGAGGCCACGCTGCAATCATTGGCGCCGGTACTGGCCGGTGCCACCGATACCCAGGCCTGCCTGGTACTGACCGCCGACAAGGCGGTGCTGCGCGATGATGCGAAACAGGGCTTTGTGATGATGCAGCGCTACGGCGGTTCGCTGATCGCGATGGGCGATCCGGTCGGCCCGCCTGATGTGGCGCGCGCGCTGATATGGCGCTTCCGCGAGGAAGCTGACCGGCTCGGCCTGCGGCCGGTGTTCTACCAGGTGGGCGAGACCTACTGGCAGACCTATCTCGACCTGGGCCTGGGCCTGGTCAAGCTGGGCGAGGAAGCGATCGTGCCATTGCACGACTTCGGCCTGGAAGGCCGCGAACGCGCCGATCTGCGCCAGGCCTGGAACCGTGGCAAGCGCGGGGGCCTTTCGTTCCGCGTGGCACCGGTGGAAGAGATTCCCAGCCTGCTTCCCCGCCTGCACGCGATCTCCAACGCGTGGCTGGAAGACAAGGCCGGCGACGAGAAGGGTTTCTCGCTGGGCAGCTACGATCCGGATTACCTGGCGCGCTTCCCGGTGGCGCTGGTCGAAGCCGAGGGCCAGATCGTGGCATTCGCCAACCTGTGGCAGGCACCGGCCGGTGCCGAGCTGTCGGTGGACCTCATGCGCCACGTCAACGAGGCACCGAAGGGCACGATGGACTTCCTGTTCATCGAGCTGTTCCTGTGGGGCCGCGCGCAGGGCTATGCGCGCTTCTCGCTGGGCATGGCGCCGCTGTCCGGGCTGGCCCAGCATCGCCTTGCTGGTCGCTGGAACCGACTGGCCGGCCTGCTCGCGCGGCATGGCGAACGCTTCTATGGCTTCAGTGGCCTGCGCCGCTTCAAGTCGAAGTTCGACCCGCAGTGGCGACCGCGCTATCTGGCAGCACCCGGCGGCATGCATCTGCCGGCCGCGTTGCTGGATGCCACGCGCCTGATCTCGCTGGACCCGCGGCGTAACTGAAGCCCTGAGCCGCCGGGCATGGCCCGGCGCTGCAAACCACCCGGTAGGTGTCGACCTTGGTCGACACGGCGGCGACAGCGTTCGGGCGTGGCCCGGCGCTACGCCCCGCCCTTGAGGATCACTTCGGCCAATCGGTCGTAATCACCATTGAAGTGATGGTCGCCCGGCAGCTTCACCTTCTGCACGCCGTCGTTGGCCGGCAGGCCGGGGCACAGCGCGTCGTCATCCTTGTCGCCATACACGCAGAGGGTCTTCGCCGCCGGCAGCTTCGCCACTTCCGGCGCGATCGGCAGACCATCGCCGCCACCACCCAGCCAGTTGCTGACGTGGAATTCAAAGTCGGCCTTCCTGCCTACCGACAACAGCACGATACGATCCAGCGCTGCGCGGGTATCGGCATCGAGCTGGTTGATGGTGGCCGGCAGCACGTCGGCACCCTGCGAGAAACCGATCAGCATCACCTTGTCGCGATGCCACTGCTGGCGGTAGTGATCGATGATCTTCTGCAGGTCAGTGGCAAATCCCTTCGGCGTGCGTTCGCTCCAGAAGTAGCGCAGTGAGTCGATGCCGACCACGGCCACGCCATGCTCGTTGAGCGACGATGCCACGTCCTTGTCCAGGCCGGCCCAGCCGCCATCGCCGGAAACGAACACGGCCAGCGTGTCGCCATTACCGGCAGCGGGTACTTCCACTATCGGCAGGCCCTTCAGCGCGGCTGGTGGCGGTGCCAGGCTGACGCCGGCCTGCGCGCCGATCACCCGCGCCGCCGCCACCAGGCCGGGTGAAGCATCACCGCGCGCGGTGCGCTTGAACTCGCGTGCCATCGCCACCTGCTGCACGAAGCGGCTGGCCTCGCCAACCTTGCAGCCATGGTCGCCGGCGGCGCTCAGCCACGGGGAATTCAACTCGGCAGGCTGCAGCTTGTTGTGCTTCACGCCATCGCCGCAGACCATGCGCTCGTGGCTGCGATCCGGGCAGAAGCCAGTGGTCAGCAGGCCGGCGAACACTTGGGTGTCGGCCTGTGCGGCCAGCGTGTAGGCCATCTCGGCGCCTTCACCATCACCACCGACCAGCGGCAGGTGGTAGCCAGGCAGGTGCAGGGAGGCCTGCAACCAGCGCGAGAAGTTCTCGACGTCGCCGGAACCGAACGAACAGGTCGGATTCCCCTCGCGCTTGAGCACGCTGCGCAGATGCGCGATGTCCACGGCAGCGACCATCGCGCCATCGGCACGCAGGGCCTCGATCGGAAGGCGGCTGGTATCACCACCGGCGGTGGGTTCATGGAACCAGATCACCACACGCTGCGGCGTGCCAGCCGGCATGTGCACCGGAATCTGCTCGAACCGCCCGTGGCTGAACTGCTGCACGTTGGCCGCCGCCATTGCCGGCAGTGCTGCCAACGCCAGAACCACACCCATTGCCCTGCCCAGCCCTGCACGCTTCATGTCGCATCCCCGATGGAATGCGCACACGATACGCCGCCGCCGCGTGCACGGCACGTACCGGCGCAGGCCGTTGGGGATTCAGTGGGCTACGGCCCGACGGCTGCGCCGGTACAGGGCCATCGCCAGATACAGCAGCCAGCCAACGATCACCGCGATCACCACTTTCTGTCCCAGCCCACGCGGTGGTCCACCACGCCACAGCACATGCAGCCACAGCAGCACGAAGGCCAGCCATGCCCAGCCCCAGAGCAGGCCCGCGGCGGACTGCCAACCCGGTTCGCGGCGCAGGTACCAGGCCTGCAGCAGCATGCCGACGCTGGCACACAGGAACGCGGTGTTGGCTGCCAGTCCATGGATGAACGGTGCAAGCAGCGGGGTCGCTTCAGGCAGCCAGCTGTCACCGATGGCGACCGTCGCCAGCCCCAGCGCAGAGACAGTGAACAACAGCGGCGCCGCCGCACTGCGGCGCGGCCCGATGCTGCCGCGATACAGCGCAATGCCAAGCGCCGCAATGGCCAGCGCCAGCAGGCAGTAGGCAGCGCGCAATGCCAGGCCCCACGGCCCGTGCAGGTACAGGCTCAAGGTTGCCCGCACCCAGTCCAGATCACTGCGCGCGACCTGGGTCCACAGCGCGGTGGCCACGAACAGCAGCAGCGCCACCAGTGCCAGCACCGCCGCCGGACGCGCACGGCTCATGGCGTTGCCTCCGGATGCCGCGTCTTCCACTCGGCCAGCGCCTTGCGATAGCGCTGCAGCTCATCGGCGTACAGATCCAGCACGCACAGCGGGCAACCACTGCCACAGCATTCGTTGGGACCGGGCTCTTCCGGTGGCAGCGGGCGGGGATCGGGATCAGGGACGGACACAGTGGGAAGCGACAATCGGTGAGAGCAGGCCCAAGTGTACCGGTCCAGCTCAGCGGGCCAGCTGTCGACGCAGGTTTTCCCGAGCCGCCGCATCCAGGCGCTGGTGGAAGAAGTCACTGAGGAAGATGCGCGGCGCCCGCAGCAGCCCCTGCAGGAAACGGCGACGCCCGGCGCGGTACAGGAAGCCCGGCACGACCCCTTTGTACTCTTCGGCCACACCACGATCGTAGGCGGCGAACACCGGCTCGGGCGCGGCCAGGATCGCCATGTCGCAGTCCAGGAACAGCGCGGCCTCGGCATCAACGTCGTCCGGGCCCAGATCGCCATGGCGGGCTGTCAGCAGGATCAACTGCTCGACCCGCGCGGCGTCGACGCCGGCCAGTTCCGGGGCCCGTGCGATTGCCTGCAGGGCCAGCGCCGCCGAACGCGCTTCGTTGTCCTTGCGGCCCGCCACATAGATCGCGTCGTGGTAGAGCACGGCCAGGTACACCTCGGCGGGCCTCTGCCAGCCCGGGCCGTCAGCCACGTCCTGGCAGTGCTGCAGCACCGCGCGTACGTGTCCGAAGTGGTGGTAGGCGCGGGGCGGCGTTGCGTAGCTGTCCTGCAGCGCCTGCCACTGCGCAGGAGCCAGCGTCAGCGGAGAGAAATCCATACCCGGATCATCCCGCCTGCGCAGCCCCGCGGCAAGCTGATGGTTTTTTCACCACATACTCACAACGCTTGCCCGGTGAGGCCTGGACGCGGTTGTCCACAGCTTTGTCGAGCGCTGGTCCACATCGGTTGTGGATGAAACGCCGTACCGGCCACGCGCCGACCAACGGTCACTGCAGCGCGGCGCCGCCGGGTCTACACTCGCTGCAGGCGGGAGCGCCCGCCGCTGCCGGGAACTGTCATGTACCGCCCTGCCGCCCGCATCTTCATCGTGGTCCTGGCCGCTTTGATGGCCGCGCCGCTCTGCGCACAGGACCACCCGCGCACCGATGCACTCCCGCCCATCGGAAGCGTCACCCCGGTGGAGGTCCCCTCACCGGAACAGGTCTTCGCGATTCCTCCCGCAATGCGCGCGATGCTGCAGGCGCAGGTGATCGACCGCAGTTCATCGCGCGAGCAGCGGCTGCAGGCACTGGTGGAAATGATCTTCGGCCGCCAGGGGCTGGACCTGCAGTACGACGCGAACGCGACCTACACCGTGGACGAAGTCTGGCAGCAGCGCCGCGCCAACTGCCTCGCCTTCACGCTGATGTTCGTGGCACTGGCGCGCGAGGCTGGCATCCAGGCCCGCGTCCAGGAAGTCGGCCAGGTCGTGTCCTGGTACCAGGACCAGGACGCCGGCGTGGTCTACAGTGTGGGCCACGTCAACGCGGGCGTGGAGATCGCGGGGCGTTACGCCACGGTCGACCTCGATCGCAACGTACTCTACGACCGCCACGGCCCGCAGCCGGTCAGCCGCGCGCGTGCACTGGCCCATTTCTACAACAATCGAGGTGCCGAACGCATGGCCGAAGGAGACCTCGTCGGCGCCCGCGCGTTCTTCGATGCCTCGGTCGTGCAGGATCGCGCGTTCCCCTCGGTCTGGAACAACCTGGGTGTGCTCGACAACCGTGAGGGCAACACCGATGCGGCGCGGCAGGCACTGGACCGCGCCCTGCGCCTGGACGGTCGCCAGGATGCGGCGCTGACCAATGCCAGCGCGCTGTATCGGCAGCTTGGGCTGGATGCGCAGGCCAAGGCCTTGGAGCGACGCTTGAAGTCGGTGCAGCGTGAGGACCCGTTCGCGCAGTACATGCTGGGCACGCAGGCCGAGCAGGCCGGAAAGCTGGCCGAAGCCATCCGCTATTACCGGCAGGCCGTGCGCCTGTATGACACCGCGCACCAGTTCCACTTCGGGCTGGCGCGCGTGTATTTCCTGTCCGGGCAGCTTGAGCGCGCCGACCGTGAACTGACCCGCGCGCAGCTGCTGGGTGGTGCACCGGAGCAGGCACGCTACCAGGCCAAGCTCGACAGCCTGGCCCGCTGGCGCGCGCAGCAGCAGGCCAGGCGCTGAGACCGATCAGGCCTTCTTGAGGAAGCAGGTCTTCAGGACCAGGCCCTTGATCTTGTCCGAGTTGCCTTCGATGTGCTCGGCATCATCTTCGACCAGGCGGATGTTGCGGATCACGGTGCCCTGCTTCAGCGGGATCGAAGACCCCTTCACCTTCAGGTCCTTGATCACGGTGACGGTGTCGCCGGCCTGCAGGGTATTGCCGTTGCTGTCACGCACGACCAGGGTCGAACCGGCACTTTCCTCGGCGGTCCATTCGAAACCGCAATCGGCGCAGATCCACAGCGCGCCATCGGCATAGGTGTTTTCCAGGGTGCACTGCGGGCAGGCGGGAACAGACGACATCGGCAAGTACCTCAAAGTGAATCAACAGCCGCCATTGTAACCGCCCGGTCCGGGGCCCCGGCTCCCTGGCAGGTGCCCGGCCGCCGCCATGACCGCGGCTGGAGCAGCCGTGACGCTGGAACTTGCAGTCGGCGACGAACTGCAGCAGAGTGCGCGGCCCCTGACCGCCCCCGGAACTCCCCATGCGCCTCGGCATCGACTTCGGTACCAGCAACTCCGCCGCCGCCATCGTGCATGAGGGGAAACTGCTGCCGATCCGTTTCGGTGACGCCGAACAGTTCCGCACCAGCGTGTACTTCCCCGGCGTGGTGCCCGACCCGGACGACTTCCAGCTCGACGACGGCCAGGAACACCAGCTGCAGCAGATGATCGACAGCGCCGCGCGTGCAGCCCGTGCCGCCGGCCAGGAACGCACGCCGCAGGCGCTGCGCCGTGAAGCCCTGCGCGCCCTGCGCCGTGAATGGATGGAGGCCCGCGCCGGCAAGGAACGCAGCGCCAGCGACCTGCTGCAGAACGCGGTCTACGGCGACGACGCGCTGGAAGCCTATTTCGAGGAACACGAAGGCAACCTGGTGCAGAGCCCGAAGTCGATGCTGGGCTACAACCTGCACCCGCGCGCGAAGCAGACCATCACCGGCATCGCCGCGCACATCCTCGAACACATCCGCCTGACCGCCAGCGCCCAGCTTGGCCAGCCGCTGCGTGCCGCTCTGCTCGGCCGCCCGGTGCAGTTCCGCAGCTCGATCGGCGCGGCCGGCAATGACCAGGCACTGGATATCCTGCGCGAGGCCGCCACCCAGGCCGGCTTCGACCAGATCGATTTCCTCGAAGAACCCGCCGCGGCGGCCATGCACTACCACGCCGAAAGCCGCGAGCGGCACCAGGCGGTGATCGTCGACATCGGCGGCGGTACCACCGATATCGCGCATGCCGAAGTCGGTGGCGACGACGCCCCGCGTATCCACCGCGCGTGGGGTATCGCCCGCGGCGGTACCGACATTGATCTGGCGCTGAGCCTGTCCAGCTACATGCCGCTGTTCGGCCGCGGCATCACCCGCGTGCCCGCCCACCACTATGTGGAAGCAGCCACCGTGCAGGACATGACGCGCCAGCGCGACTTCCGCCAGCACAAATACGATCACGTCGACGAGCCGTGGGGCGGGCGCCTGCAGGCCCTGCAGGACACCGGCAATACCGCCCGCCTGTACCGCGATGTCGAACGCGCCAAGATCGCCCTCAGCGCCGCCAGCGAGCACCGCAGCACGCTGGACTACATCGCCCGCGACCTGCATGCCGACAGCAGCGCCGATGGCCTGGCCGCCGCCGCCCACGGCTACCTGGAGCAGATCCGGGAACTGCTGGCCCAGGTCCGCAGCGACATCGGGGGCGACCCGGATGCGGTGTTCCTGACCGGCGGCATGTCCCGTGCCGGCTACCTGCGCCAGGCCGTGGCCGAGGCCTTCCCGGGGGCCCGCATGGTCCACGGCGAGCCCTCGCTGGGCGTGGTCCAGGGCCTGGCATTGGCGGCAGCCAGCCAGGATTAACAAAACGTTACGCGGTCTAAGTTACTCTTGGTCGGCTAGAACCCCGCTGCACCTTCCACCGGCCACGCCGGTGTGTGTCCACGGTGCAGCCTGGCCCGCCCTGCGGGCCTAGCGGCCATGCCTTCCTGGCTCGTTCATGGTCCGCGCAGCACCTGAGCCGCCATCGAGACCCGCTTTGGGCACCCGCCAGGCCCCTGTGGCCTTACAACCTGACGCAGCACCTGCACCCATCGACTGCCGCCGTTGTGACGCGGTCTGTTGCCGGCTGCCCGTGCTGCTGCAGCCCGGCGACCACGTGCCTGGCCAGTTCCTGTCACGCGACACCCACGGCCGTGCCGTGATGGCGCGCAACGAGGAAGGCTGGTGCGCGGCGATCGATCCCTATCACCTGCGCTGCACGATCTATTCGCAGCGCCCGGCGATCTGCCGCCAGTTTTCGATGGGCGGCGATGACTGCCGCCGCGAGCGGCAGGACTACCTGCGCCAGGCCGACGCCTGGGCGCTTTCCTCCCCTTCCACCTGACAGGAGCAACCATGCCCCGCAAGGCAAAGACCCCCGCGAAGGCCAGCAACAGCATCCGCAGCGAACGCAAGGGCGCGGCCGCCAGCACCGTGGTCAGCAGCGATTCGATCGCTTCGGACCTGGCAGCGTTCCGCAAGGCCGGTGGCAAGATCGAAGTCCTCGGCACCACCTGGGCGCTGAAGAAAGCCAGCTGACCCAGTACCGACCGCGGCGGCGCTGCCGCCGCGGCCTGCCGGACCGTGCTCAGCGATCCAGGCGTACCCGCACACTGCCCGAATGCGACTGGATGCGGATGTCTCCATCGCCGCCCCCCAGACGCATATCGAGATGGCTGCCCGGCCCGTAGCGCGGCCGCTCCACCTGACCGGCGTCGCTGTTGATCGAGCCGCTGAAGCTGTTCACCGACAGCTGTGCCGACACCGTGCGTGGCAGGCTCAGCGTGACCGAGGCACTGACCGATTCGACATTGATGCGGCCACCGGGCGCCAGCCCGGCCGCTGCCAGATCGATGCTGCCAGAGACGGTTTCCACCGCCAGTCGCTGCACGCGCCCGGCGTCGACCTCGACCCGTCCGGACACCGTCTGCGCACCGATATCACCGGACACGCCGCCGCCGGCCTCGATGCGGCCACTGACGGTGTTCACATCCAGCTTCGGCGTCTGCAGGCGTGCGCTGACGCTGCCACTGACCGTGTTGAGCTTGCTGTCGCCACTGCGGCCAGCCGCGCTCAGGCTGCCGCTGACCGTGTCGGCCTGCAGCCGTCGCACATCGATACCACTGATGTCCTGGCTGGCGCTGACCGTGCTCAGCAGCAGCTCCACCGATCGCGGCACGTTCAGCACCAGCGTTGCACCGCCGTTGTTGCTGCGGCGCGGATACTCGATCTCCCAGCGCACACGGTTGGCGCTTTTTTCCTGGCGCAACTGCAGGCCGTCGCTGAGCGTGCCGGTGAGCTGCACGTCATTGCGGTCCCAGCCACGCACGGTCACCTTGCCGGCCACGTTGCTCAGCTCGATGCGCCCCCCCGCAGCCAAGGTGTGGCGCTCGTCGATGCGCGTGTCGGCCAGCGCCACGGCAGGGGCCAACAGCAGCGCGACGCAACAGGAAATCAGGGTTCGGGTCATGGGGGTCTCCTCAGGTCGTCAAGCCGGACTCGGCGGCATAGGCCGCCTGCCGGGTCAGTTCCAGCCGCAGCGCATAGGTGCGCTTGAGCTGGCCAAGCAGGTGCGGCGCACGCGGGTCCTGCGCCAGGGCGGCACGGATCTGCGCCGCGCTTTCATCCAGTTCATGCAGGGCCGGCTGCCATTCCGGCGCCCGTCCATCGGGCAGCGCGGCCACGGCCTGCTGGTACTGCTCGGTCATCGCCGCGGCCTGCAGCTGCAGGGCGGACGGCGCCGGCGTATCCGGCTGCGCATGCCGCCACGGCGCCACCGCATACAGTGCCAGGCTGGCAGCCAGGGCAGCGCCGGCCGGCAACCACCAGCGGCGCCGCGAACGCACCGGCAGGACCACCACGTTGTCCGTTGGCGCGGGTGCTGCCTGCGATTCACGCGCCGGCAGCCGGGCGGACAGGCGCGCCCAGCCATCGGCGGGTACATCGCGCTCGTTCGGCAGCGCGCGCAGCCGGGCCAGCAGGTCGTGATCGGAATCGTGTTCGTGTGTACTCATGTCATGTCTCCCAGCCGTGCGCGCAACAGGCCGCGCGCACGATGCAGCTGTGCCTTGGAACTGCCGACAGCCATCTGCAGCTGCTCGGCGATTTCCTGGTGTTTCCAGCCTTCGATATCGTGCAGCACCAGTACCGCACGCGCCCGTGGTGGCAGTGTCGACAATGCGCGCTCCAGGTCACGCTCGGTACCCGCGCAACGGTCATGCACCGCCAGTTCCTGCAGGCCGCCATCGACATCCTCCAGACTGTCGTGATCCTGCCCTGCGGCGCGACCGCGCAGTTCCATCAGTGCGGCGTTGACCCCCAGCCGATGCAGCCAGGTGGACAGGCTGCTCTCGAAACGGAACCCTGGCAGGGCTTTCCAGGCCTGCAGGAAGGCCTCCTGCAACGCATCCTCGGCACGTGCCTGCTGGCCGCCACACAACCGCCACAGGACAGCGAATACACGCGGCGCGTGACGCCGGTACAGCAGTTCGTAGGCAGCGGTGTCGCCGGCGGCCGCCGCCCGCACCAGGGCGGGTTCGTCGACGGCGTCGTTGGCGGCAGGCAGCGCGGGCATGGTGGTGTCGAGCATATCGCTTGGATGCGGCGACCCGGGAAAAGGTTTAGAGCCGATCGACGGCCGATGCCATGCAACCTTTTCGACGGCTGCTGCATCCATGGAAGGTCCTTCGCGAATCTGCCGTCCGGGAGTCCTGCCATGTCCAGCCCTTCCTGCGCCGCCCTGCTGGTGATCGCTGCCTGCGTCCTGCTGCAGGCGCTGGGCCTGTCACTGCAGCTGCGCCCCGACAACGGCCGCGCCTGCCTGCAGCAGCACCGCCAGGAGCTGGTCTGCCTGGCTTGGACCCCGGCGGTCGAATCCCCCGCACGCGCCGGGTAACATCGAGGGCCGTTATTGCCACCCGTCGCCCTCATGATGTTGTCGCTGAAGGATCACCTGCCGGCCTGGACCTACCCTTGGCTCCACGACGCGGGTATCGCCGTGAAGATCCTGCTCACCCTGCTGGCCGCGTGGCTGCTGCGGGTGCTGGCACGGCGCTTGATCCGCCGCTTCGCCGAGCACTACACGCTGCCACCGGAAATGGTGATGGGCGCGCGCCGGATCACCAGTTTCGTGGTCTATTTCAGCGCAGTGCTGTACATCCTCAGCCTGCTCGGCGCATCGCCGTCGGTACTGTGGACCGCGTTCACCGGCTTCGCGGCGGTGGGTGCGGTGGCCTTCTTCGCGGCCTGGAGCGTGCTCTCCAACATCTTCTGCACGCTGCTGATCTTCACCACGCGCCCGTTCCGCCTGCATGACTACATCGAGGTGCTGGAGAACGGCGAGAAACCGGGCCTGAAGGGCCGGGTGATCGACGTGAACCTGATCTACACAACGCTGCAGGAGTCCGGCGACGGCCACGAGGGCACGGTGCTGCAGCTGCCGAACAACCTGTTCTTCCAGCGCACGGTGCGGCGCTGGCGCGACCCGGCGCAGGCCCCCGGCGGCATCCAGGGCGACGGCTGAGGGGGTTTGCCTTTGCAGGGCTGCGCCCTGCACCTGCAGAGGCCGAAGCCGAAGCAAGATCAAGAGCGGCATTCCGTGGGATGGCGGGGCGGTGTGGGTGGTCAGGACACGCCGTAAACCCGTCCATGGGGGCTCGATGGCGCCATCCATGGCGCCAACGGTCCTGCCCCCCCACACCGCCCACCTCTGACAGATTCCGCGCGCTGTTGGGGTGCCGACCGTTGGTCGGCACATCTGTCAGATATCGATAGTCAAAATTGAATCCGACCCCGTGCCGACCAACGGTCGGCATCAGCAGCGGGTTCCAACAGATCGCGGAAATCTGTCAGAGGCGGGGCGGTGTCGGAGTGCGGGGTGTCCGCGGCATGGATGCCGCGGCCAAGCCCCCATGGACGGGTTCACGGCGTCCCCGCACTCCGACACCGCCCTGCCAACCCACGGAATGCCAGCCTTTGATGTTGACGTTGCTTCTGCAGGTGCAGGGCGCAGCCCTGCAATAAAACACCCCTTACCTCAGCTGGCTGTCCTTGCTGCCACGCCGGTTGTACCCGGCATGCGCCTGCTCTTCGTCGTCATGCGCCTGCTGGCACGCCACGCACAGCCGTACCCCAGGCACGGCCCGGCGCCGCGCCAACGGAATCGGTGCGTCGCATTCCTCACAGTGTTCCAGACCAGGGCCCTGCCGCAGCTGGCGCCGCGCGCGGGCAATCGCATCGTCGACGGTGGCGTCGATCTGGTCCTGGACCGCGCCGTCTCCCGCCCAACCGGTGGCCATGGCCATCCTCCGCAGGTGTGTCGCCTGATATGGGGACGATACACCCGCGCACAAAGGAGCAGACCTGTGTTGAGCCGAGCCATGCCCGGCTGATCTTCAGCAATCTGAGCAGAACGTGGAGGGCTTCAATCAGGTCGATCGCGACTTAATCCCCTCCGTCCCCTTTTTGCTTACCAGACCAGGTCGTCGGGCACCTGGAACTGCGCGTAGTAGGCGTCGTCCTCGGCGTTGCCGGTGGAGATCTCCGCGGTCGAGCCCGGCTGGCCGTGGTCGACGATGATCGCTTCCGGGGCGCGCTCACGCACCTTCTCGGCAGCAGCACGTGGCAGCAGCGCGTAACCGTCGCCGTGGGCAACGATGACCAGCACGCCCACCGACAGCGCCTTGCGCAGCTTGGGGTCGATCAGCAGGGTGCGGATCGCCGCGCCATCGCTGAAGCGGTACTCGTCATCGCCCTTGTGGGGCACGGCATGGGCCGCGATGATCTGCTTCGCCTGCGCCTTCTGTTCAGCCTGCCTGGCCTGCGCATTGCGCTCGGCGGCCAGCGCGCGGTCGCGCTCGACCTTCTCGGCACGGGCCCGTTCAGCCTCGCGCTGGACGTCGGCCGAGGTCGATTCGGCCTTGCCCTGCCGGGCCTTGGCCTGCTCGCGCGCGGCGGCGCTGGCCTGCGACTTCTTGGCCAGGCCGGCCTTGAGCAATTGTTCCTGCAGCGCGTTGGGCTTTGCCATGGTCGGTGCGTACCGCGTGTAATCTTGGATGCCCCATTCTACCGACGCCCCGCCGCCCCTGCATGGCAGTCCTGAAGTACCTCACCGGCTATCCCGAACCCCTGGTCGCCCAGGTCAGCGAACTGCTGGCGCAAGGCAAGCTCGGCCCCTGGCTGCAGCAGCGCTATCCCGACCCCCACGAGGTGCGCAGCGACCGCCAGCTGTACGACTACACCCAGGAGCTGAAGGACCGCTACCTGCGCAAGTCGGTGCCGCTCAACAAGGTCTGCTACGACAACACGCTGGAAGTGATCAAGCACGCGCTGGGCACTCATACCGCCATTTCCCGCGTGCACGGCGGCCGCCTCAAGGCCAGCCGCGAGATCCGCATCGCCACCGTGTTCCGCCAGGCACCAGCAGCGTTCCTGCGCATGATCGTGGTACATGAGCTGGCCCACCTGAAGGAAGCCGACCACAACAAGGCCTTCTACCAGCTGTGCCAGCACATGGAGCCGGAGTACCTGCAGCTGGAGTTCGATACCCGCCTGTACCTGACCGAGCTGGCCAACCGCGGCCAGCGCTGACCGGCCGCAGCAGCTACACTGCGCGCCCCCTGCCCGACCTTGCCGCCATGGAACCGATCCGTCTCGACAAACGCCTGTCCGCCCTGCTCGGCATCCCGCGCGGCGAAGCGCGACGCTACATCGAAGGCGGCTGGGTCACGGTCAACGGCGACGTGGTGGAGCAGCCGCAGCGCCCGGTCGATGACAGCGCGGTGATCGTTGTGGCCGAACAGGCCAGCGATGAAAAGGCCGAGCGGGTCAGCATGCTGTTGAACAAGCCGGCCGGCGTTGCCGCTGAGACCCTGTGTGCGCTGGTCAGCAGTGACAGCCGCAGCGAACTCGATGCCAGCGACATCCGTCCGCTGCAGCGTCACTTCCATGGCCTGCAGCTGGCCGCCTCGCTTCCGGCCAGCGACAGCGGCTTGGTGGTGGTCAGCCAGGATCCGGCCACGCTGGCCCATCTGCAGCGCAATCTTGGCCGCACCGAACAGGAATACCTGATCGAAGTGGCCGAAGGCGGCCCGGAGCGTGGGCCATGGCTGATGGCGCGTCTGCAGCAGGAGGCCGGCGGCGGCAAGGTCAGCTGGCAGAGCGAACAACGCCTGCGCTTTGCCGGCAAGGGGCTTACCGCCAAGGGCCTGCGTGCAGCGGTGACAGCCGCCGGGCTGCAGGTGACCGGGGTGCGCCGCCTGCGTATCGGACGCGTGGCGCTGGGGCCGCTGCCGCCGGGGCAGTGGCGCTACCTGGGCAGCGACGAGCGGTTCTGAGGTGTGCGGGTCAGAGCCCTTTCCTGTGGAAAGGGATCCGACCCCATCAGTGACGCCCCCTCGGGGTGGGATCCCGTGCCGAAGGCAAGGGCTCTGACCCCCTGCCGATCCTGCAGGCATTCCTTCACGCATGGCGTGGCTCTACCATCGGGGCATGAGCCTGCCCAAGCCGCTGTGGCGACGCCTGCTGCGCATCGCTGCAATCATCCTCGCCGTGCTGGTGCTGCTGGTGCTGTCCGGCCTGCTGCTGGCCGACCACCTCACGCCGCAGACGCATGGCGCGCCTTCGCATGTGCTGCCACTGCAGCCGGCGCAGACCCGCATCGACCAGCAGATCGTGCCATTGCAGGAGGCCCATCCCGGCCAGTCCGGCGTGGCCTTCCTCAGTGATGGCATGGATGCCTTCGCCGCACGCGCGATGATCACCACGCACGCAGGCCGCAGCCTGGACCTGCAGTACTACATCTGGCACGACGACCTGATCGGCCACCTGATGGCCAAGGCGCTGTATGACGCCGCCGAGCGCGGCGTGCGCGTGCGCATCCTGCTTGATGACATGAATGCCAAGGACAAGGACGCGCTGATGATGGCGCTCGATGCGCATCCGAACATCGAGATCCGCCTGTACAACCCGTTCCGCAACCGGACCGGCATCCTGCGCATGGTGGAGATGGTGCAGCGCTTCTTCAGCGTGAACCACCGCATGCACAACAAGAGCTGGATCGCCGATGGCCGCGTCGCGATCGTCGGTGGCCGCAACATCGGCGAGGAGTATTTCAGCGCGCGCACCGATGTGAACTTCCAGGATCTGGACCTGCTGGTCGCCGGCCCCGCCGTGGAGCAGGCCAACCGCATCTTCGACGACTACTGGAACAGCGAAACCGCCATTCCGGTATCCGCGCTTGCCTTCCATACCGACGCACAACTGCGCCTGCTGGTGCGCGAATCGGACCATGAGGCGCAGCGGGACGTGGCCCGGCCGTACCTGGCGCGCGTGGCCGAATCGCGCAAGCGGCAGCGCCCGAGCCCCGAGCCGCTGCGCTGGAGCGGTGCAGTGCGCATCGTGTCCGACCCGCCGATGAAGCACCGCAAGGACGATCGCGCTGCCTGGCTGGTGTCGACCCTGATCAGCGAGCTGCAGGCCGCCAGGCACAAGGCCCTGTTGATCTCGCCCTACTTCGTTCCCGGCAACGAGGGCCTGGATGGCTTTTCGGCCATGTCCGGGCGGGGCGTGCAGGTCGGCGTGGTCACCAACTCACTGGCCACCAATGATGTCGCCGCCGTACATGGTGGCTACATGGGCTACCGCGTGCCGTTGCTCGAAGCCGGCGTCCACCTTTACGAACTGAAGGCACAAGGGCAGTCCGGCGATGCCGGCGTGTTCGGCAGCAGCGGCGCCAGCCTGCATACCAAGGCGTTCCTGGTCGATGACCGCCGCGGTTTTGTCGGTTCATTCAACCTCGACCCGCGCTCGGCCTATCTGAACACCGAGATGGGCGTGCTGTTCGACGATCCGGTGCTGGGCGCACAGCTGCGGGACGAGTACCTGCGCCTGGCTGATCCCAGGCACAGCTGGTGGCTGGCGCTGGATGACCGTCGCCGGTTGCGCTGGCTGGAGCGCGAACCGCCACCGCACTGGGTGGAGGCGGAGCCGGGGGCAACGGCGCGCAAACGCTGGTTGTCGCGGGTGATCAGCTGGCTGCCGGTCGAATCGCAGCTGTAGCGCTCAGGGCGTTGGACCCGCCTCTTCCTGTCCGGCCTCATCACGTGTTTCCACGCTGCGTCCATGCAGGCGCCGCCAGATCCAACGCAGGGCATGCGGCGGCGCTGAAGGCAACTGTTCGAGCAGGGCCAGCATGCGGCTCTGGCTGGCATGTCCATGCCGGCACAGCAGGCTGGCTGCCGCCGCAGCGCTGGCCAGACGCAGGCTGTCGGCGAGTGGGCCATCGGCCTCCGGCGCCAGTGCCTGGTGCACGGGCTCGGGCAGCTCCCAGGCTGCAGCCACGCGTTGTGCCAGCGGCAACGACCATTGCTGGAGCAGTTGCAGGGCCAGCGCCGGCTCCACGGTTTCATCGCGTGCCTGCGCTTCCTGCAGCAGCTGGCGCATCACCAGCGCTGACCCCAGCCCCTGCACCAGGCCCAGCCACTGCGCAGCGAAGGCATCACCGAAGGTGACCGTGCGCGCATGATCGGCGGCCGCACGCGAAGCCAGCAGTGCGTGCTCCCAGATGATCGTGCTGAACTGCGGAAACATGCCGCACTGCACCTGCATCACCGGCTGCACCAGCACCGCGCTGATGATCTGGCGCACGCCCTCGGTACCGACCAGGGTCACCGCACGCTGCAGGCTTTCCACCGGCCGCTCATGCACCTTGTAGGCCGGGCTGTTGGCGATGCGCAGCAGATTTCCGGTCAGCACCGGGTCCTGGCCGATGATCGCCGCCATCACCCGTGCCGAGGCGGCATCGTCGTTGACGGTCTGGATCAGCTGCGGCAGCAGTTGCGGGCGCCGTGGCAGGTGCCGGGCGGCCCAGTCACGGTCCTGCAGCGCGCGCGCCACCGCTTCGCCCAGTGCCGGATCCTGCACGGGGGCAGGCTCGCCGGCCAGCCGTGGGTACAGGGCAAGTGCATGCAGGCCGCGCTGCAGGTGGGCGGCGATCTCACCGGCCTGCAGCGCCTCGCCCTGAAGGCTGGCTGCGGCAGCAGCGACCGCCTGTCGCGATACGGCCGCCAGGCGCAACGGAGCCGCCCCGGTCGAGCGCGCCAGCCAGCCGCGCAGCGATCGCCACCAGGCCGGCGTCATCGCCGCCTGCCCTGTCGTTGTGGTGCCCTTGCCGTCACTGACCGCCCTGCCTCTTCACGCGAATCCGGCCACCCGCCGTCGTCGCAGCATCGGCCGCACTTTCATCTTCTTTAACCGGAAGGGCGCCGATGTCGACGGCAGCGACCGGGGGAATGGACTAGAATGGCGCCGCGCGACCCGTCCCCCTGCACTGACGACGTCGCTTTTTTTGTTTTTGGGACCCTACCGTTCACTGGCCGTTCGCTGCAGTTCGCCGCTGTTCGCGCCATCGGAGACGCCATGCTATTCGAAACCCTCGCCACCACCGGCCACGAACAAGTGGTGTTCTGCCACAACCACGATGCCGGCCTGAAGGCGATCATCGCCATCCACAACACCACCCTGGGCCCCGCCCTGGGCGGCGTGCGCATGCGCCCTTACGCCAGCACCGACGAGGCGCTGGCCGATGTGCTGCGGCTGAGCCGGACGATGACCTACAAGAATGCGCTGGCCGGGCTCAACGTGGGCGGCGGCAAGGCGGTGATCATCGGCGATCCGAAGACGGACAAGACCGAGGTACTGTTCCGCGCCTTCGGCCGCTACGTCGATTCGCTGGGCGGCCGCTACATCACCGCCGAGGACGTTGGCACCGACGTCAACGACATGGAGAACATCTACCTGGAGAGCCAGTTCGTGACCGGCGTGCACCAGGTCCATGGTGGCTCCGGCGATCCGGCGCCTTTCACGGCCTACGGCGCACTGCAGGCACTGATGGCGTCGATGCGCTTCAAGTTCGGCCATGAGGAAGTAGGCAAGACCAGCATCGCGGTGCAGGGCCTGGGCCACATCGGCATGGAACTGGTGAAACTGCTGCGTGACCGCGGCGCCAAGCTGTATGTCACCGACCTGGACAGTGCGCTGGTTGATCGTGCAGTCAGCGATTTCGGCGCCGAGGCGGTCAAGCCGGACGAGATCCACGAAGTGAACGCCGATGTGTTCGCACCGTGTGCGCTGGAAGGCGCGATCAACGCCGACACGCTGCCGCGGATCAAGGCCAAGATCATCTGCGGCACTGCCAACAACCAGCTGTCGAGCCTGGAGATCGGCGACGAACTGCATGCGCGCGGCATCCTCTACGCCCCGGACTACGCCGTCAACGCCGGCGGTGTGATGAACGTGTCGCTGGAGATCGACGGCTACAACCGCGAACGCGCGATGCGCCTGATCCGCAGCATCTACCACAACCTCACCCGCATCTTCGAACTGTCGCAGCGCGAGAACATCGCGCCGCAGCGGGCGGCCGATCGTATTGCGGAAAGCCGCATCCTGTCGATCGGCAAGCTGAAGATGCCGCTGGGCCGCAGCACTCCTCGCCTGGGCAACCTGCGCGGCGGCTGAGGCTGCAGACGTCGCGCCGGGAGCCTTCCCGGCGCGACCGATTGCTCAGAACCCGGTGCTGTAGCGCAACGCAGCCTGCCGCGCGCCCTCGCCACCGATACGCTGGTCGAAGCCCAGGCTCAAGCGGCCATTGCGGCCCCACCACGATTCCAGCGCGACGCCGATCAGCGCGCTGCCGCGCGGCGCATTCCAGCCTGCCAGCGGCGCCCAGGCATCCACGCCGACAAAACTGGCCTGCCAATCGGCGTCACCGCCGTCCAGCCGCTGCTGCCACTCGGCGTGTCCGCGCAGGTTCCAACGCCCCCAGCCCCGCTCGCCGCGGACGCCGGCCAGCATCTGGCTGCGCTGCGCGCGGGTGGCATCACCCCGCAGGCCGAAGCCGAAACCGCCCAGCTCATTGAACGCATCGGTATCGACACGCGTGGTGCTGGCACCGAGGTAGGGCGTCAACGAAGCGCCTGCGCGGCCCAGGCGATATCCGCCTTCCACGCTGGCGCTGCTGAAACGCCCGCCGTAACGCGCCGAGACACCGTAGGCGCCCGCACCCAGCAGCAGCTGGCGATCCAGCGCGCGGGTGAACTGGCCACTGCCGAACTGGGCCAGCGCATAGCCACGCCCCAGGCTCCAGCCAGCGTACAACTGCGCCTGCGCCTGGCGGTCACGGCCGCGATCACCGCCGAAACTGCTGCCACCATTGCTGCGGGTCTCGCCGAAGGCGACGCCCATCAGGCCGTTGCCGCCCAGCGGCAGATCCTGGCCGGCCATCCAGCCCCGGCTGTCGGCGGCGTTGCCGGCGAAGCTGCCCTGCCCCGCCTCACCCAGCGCGCTCTGCCAGCTCCCGCGCAGGCGCGGGGTGGCCTGTACACGATCGAAGCGCTCGGCAATCGCACGCCGCGACATGTCGATGCTGTCGAAGGTGGCAGCCTCGGCGCGGGCATGCGCCTGGCCGGACAGGCTCTGCAGGCTGTCGGCCAGGCCCTGCTGGCCGCCTCCGGCCCACTGCAGCGCACCGGCTGCCGTACCGAAGGGCGATCCCTGCAGGCCGGTGTTGCCGTCGAGCACTGCGAATGCGCCTTCCAGGCGCTGCGCTGCGGCCTGTGCGGAGGCGCTCAGGCCACTGGCTGCGGCGGTGACGCTGACCTGGTTCACGTTCAACCAGGCGTTGTTGCTGTCGTAGCCATACGTGGGTGCCACCAGGGTCAGCCCCTGCAGGCCGGTGGAAGTGGCTTGGGTACTGAAGGTACCGTTCAGGCCACCCGCGGCGTGGATGAGGTCCTGGCGCGTTCCGTTCTGCGGCACATAGCCGGAGACAAAGCCGTGCACACGCACACCGCCATTGATCGTTGCGTTGCCGGTGACCTGAAGTGCGTTGGCACCGAGCGCGATCATCAGCTGCGCGCCGGGCTGCTGGGTGTAGTTGCCCTCGATGGTGCCGGTGGTGTTGCCGGTGGTGAGGAACACGCTGCCGCCGTTGACCACATTGCCGATCACCCGCGGCGTGCCACCGTTGAACTGCAGACCGGTGGAGTCCGGGTCGGGCTGGGCGAGGATCGTCACATTTGAACGGATCACGCCACCGTTCTGCAGCGTCAGGATGCCGCGCTCGATGCGGGTGGCGCCGGAATAGCTGTTGTTGCCGGCCAGTACCAGCTTGCCTCCGCCCTGCTTGACCAGGCCACCGCTGCCGGTGATGTCGTTGCTCCACATCGAGTTGGTCGAGCCGGCATCAACGTTGGCAACCACATCGCCCCAGTCGAAGCGGCCGGGACCGTTGATCGCGCGACCGATGTCGAGCAGGCCATAGCCGAACACCGGATCCACGCCAGGCGCACCGATGTCCTTGGCAGTGCCCAGCAGGGTCTGCCTCACCAGATCGTTGTTGAAGTAGGGGAAGCGCTGCCAGACCAGCGCCGCCGCACCGGAGACCAGCGGCGCGGCGAACGAGGTGCCGTAGTTCCAGTAGTAGCTGCCACCGTTGGCATCCGGGTAGACCGCGCTGCCCGGCGCTGCCAGGCAGTAGCGGGCCGCCTGGCCGCAGGCATTCGAATAGCTGGCCAGCGCGCCCGGCGTAAACGGGTCCACCGCCGTGGCCACCAGCCAGCCGCGCTCCAGATCGGCCGCCGGAAGCGTGCCTGCCACGCCCTTCTGGCTGGGCAGCGCGGCCAGGCTGCTCGGCTCGCTGCGGCCGTCATTGCCGGCGGCGAACACCACCAGGCCACCGTGGTTGATCACGAACGGCCGGTATTCGGCGGCTACCTGCGCGGTGGTCGGCAGGTCGGTCCAGTACAGGCCGCCCCACGAGTTGTTCATCACCTTCACGTTGTAGCTGATCAGGTCCTGGTGGACCTGGGCCACGCCCAGCGGCCCACTGAAGGCATTGCCCTGGCCACTGCCGTCATCGGTCGGCGGCTTGTCGGAAATGATTCTTGCCGAGACGATCTGGGCGCCTGGCGCGATACCGCCCGGCCAGGTCCCCACTGCTGCGCCGGCGGCGAGGCTGGCCACGGCGGTGCCATGCCCGACCACGTCATCAACCGCCAGGTTGTTCCTGGCGGGATCGATGTAATTGAAGTTGGCCAGCACGCGACCATTTAAGGCCACCGCGTTGCGCTGCACGCCCGAATCGACGATGCCGATGCGCACGCCCTGCCCGGTCAGGCCGGCGGCCTGTGCGGCACGCGCGTTGGTGACTGAAAGATGCGCGTCAAAGGCCGGCTCCTGCGGCTTGGCCGGCGGTGGTGTCGTCGGCGGAGGCGTGGTTGGAGGTGTCGGCGTGGTCGGGGGCGGGTCGACGCGCACGTTGCTGCCGCCTCCGCCGCCTCCACCACAGGCCGTCAGCGCCATCGCCAGCGCGGTTGCCAGCACAGACCTCACCATCATCGTTCGCTCCATCGATTCCTTCCCGTGAACGTTGGCCTGCCTTCATCCCGGCAGGCGTTCGGCGCCGCACAGCGGCAGCCCTCCCCGACCCTCTATACTTGGGCCGACCCCCACGCAGTCTGCCGGGAAACCGGGGCGCATCCAACGGCCTCCGGTCTCCTTTCCGAACATTGCTTACGCATCAACGAGATTGCCATGTCCAACATCGTCATCGCCGCCGCCAAGCGCACCGCCATCGGCTCCTTCCTCGGCCAGTTCAACGGCGTGCCGACCCCGACCCTCGGCGCCGCAGCCATCGCCGCCGCGCTGGAACAATCGGGTGTCCCGGCCAGCGACGTTTCCGAAGTCCTGATGGGCTGCGTGCTGCCGGCCAACCTCGGCCAGGCGCCCGCCCGCCAGGCGGCGATCGCCGCCGGCATCCCGCTGTCGGCCGGTGCCACCACGCTGAACAAGGTGTGCGGCTCGGGCATGAAGACCATCATGCTCGGCCATGACCTGATCAAGGCCGGCTCGGCCAGCATCGTGGTCGCCGGCGGCATGGAATCGATGTCCAACGCCCCGCACATGCTGCCGAACTCCCGTACCGGCAACCGTTTCGGCAACTTCCAGGCGGTCGACCACATGGCCCACGATGGCCTGGTCAACGCCTATGACGGCAAGGCCATGGGCGAATTCGCCGAGTGCGCGGTGGACAAGTACCAGTTCAGCCGCGAAGAGCAGGACGCCTATGCGATCGAGTCGGTCAAGCGCGCGCAGGCTGCCCAGGCCAATGGTGCGTTCGCCGACGAGATCGTCGCGGTGAAGGTAGCCACCCGCAAGGGTGAGGTCGAGGTCGCCATCGACGAGCAGCCGGGGCGCTCGGACATCGCCAAGATCCCGACCCTGCGCCCGGCCTTCAAGAAGGACGGCAGCGTCACCGCCGCCAGTTCCTCCAGCATCTCCGACGGCGCCGCCGCGGTGGTGCTGCTGACCGAAGAGGACGCCGCCGCGCGAGGCATCACGCCGCTGGCCCGTATCGTCGGCCACGCCACCCACTCGCAGGAGCCGGAGTGGTTCACCACCGCGCCGATCGGTGCGCTGCACAAGCTGCTGGGCAAGACCGGCTGGTCGCTGGACCAGGTCGATCTGTTCGAAATCAACGAAGCCTTTGCCGTGGTGGCGATGGCCCCGATGCGCGAACTGGGCATCCCTCACGACAAGCTCAACGTGAATGGCGGCGCCTGCGCACTGGGTCACCCCATCGGTGCTTCCGGCGCACGTCTTGTGGTGACCCTGGTCAACGCTCTGCGCACGCGTGGTGGCAAGCGCGGCATTGCCACCCTCTGCATCGGCGGCGGCGAAGCAACGGCAATCGCCATCGAATTGATTTAAAAAGATTTAACGATGATTTCGCAAAAATGAATGCGGGATCGCTTGACACCCAATCTTGGCTTGTCATCATGTTGTCGGCGCGCAGCATGCGCGTTGCCTAATTCTAACGACGAGGATTTACACAATGAGCATCAACAAGCTGCTGGTCGCGATGTCCCTGGCTCTGGCCCTGGCCGCCTGCTCGAAGCAGGAAGCTGCCCAGGACGCCGCTGCTTCGGCCAACGAAGCCGCCACCGAAGCCCAGGCTGCTGCCGACCAGGCCGCCGCTGCTGGCGCCCAGACCGCCGACGCTGCCCAGCAGGCCGCTGACACCGCCGCCACCGCTGCTGACGCCGCCACCGACGCCGCTGCCCAGACCGCCGGTGCTGCCACCGACGCTGCTGCCGGCGCTGCTGCTGACGCTGCCAAGGCTGCTGAAGGCACCGCTGAGAAGGCCAAGGACGCTGCTGAAGAAGCCAAGAAGTAATAACTTCTTTCTTCACGCTGTTCTGGAAAAGCCGCTGGTTCGCCAGCGGCTTTTTCTTTGCGTGGATGCCGGCGATCAAGCCCCTGCATCGCGACCCGGTCTTCACAACGGCATGAATAGGCTGGCGTCCCCATCCATTGCAGTGCCGGAGACCGCCATGAAGATTCGTCCGATCACCACCACCCTGCTGGCCGCCTCCCTGCTGCTGGCCCTGGCCGCCTGCAAGGGCCCGGAAGCCGAACAGGCCAAGCAGGACGCGCAGCAGGCGGCCGACAGCGCCGGCGCTGCCGCCCGCGACGCCGTCGACAAGGCTGCTGCCGCCACCCGCGAAGCCGCCGACAAGACCGCCGCCGCTTCCGAGCAGGCCGCCGCCGATACCCAGCAGGCGCTGGACAAGGCCGCAGACGCCACTGCCAACGCCGCCGACAAGGCCAAGGACGCCGCAACCGACGCCGCCGCGCACGCCAGCGACGCCACCGCCGACGCCGCGCAGAAGGTCGCCGACAAGGCCCGCGATGTCGCCAATGACGCCAAGGCCAACGCCGCCAAGGAAGAAGCCAAGCACTAAGCCTTACCGGCAGCCGAGCACCGGCTCGGCTCCACAGGAAAAGCCGCGGCACTGCCGCGGCTTTTCTGCTTTTCGCTCCCTGCTTCTTCTGTTGATTCCGTGGTGTGCGCCCACGGAAAGTGTCCAAGGACGCGCGGGCAGGTTGCGCAGGGGCGTAAGCGCCATGGATGGCGCGCCCGAGCCTTATCTGATGAAAATCTGTCAGCGTAGGTGTCGAGAGCCGGCGTGGGCCGCCGCTACGGCAGCGCGCGCGCCAGCATCGCCGTCAGCTCCAGCCCCGCCGGCAGCGTCCCGAACGCCAGCCCATGCTCCCCTTCCAGCCGGCTACGCACGAACGCCTCCGCCATCGGACTGCGCGCACGCAGCAGCAGCGCCGCCTGCAGCAGCAGCGCAGTGCGCTCGCAGAACAGCCGCGCCTGCGCTTCCTCCGGTGGCGGCGCCGCTGCCCAACGCTGCAATGCTGCTGCATAGCGCGCATCACGGTCAGCCACCGACGCCAGCTCACCGCGCAACGCCGCCATCGCCTCCGGTTCACGCGCCAGCGCACGCAGCACATCCAGGCACTGGATGTTGCCGCTGCCCTCCCAGATCGAATTCAACGGTGCCTGCCGGTACAGGCGGGGCAGCATCGACTCCTCCACGTAGCCGGCACCGCCCAGGCATTCCTGCGCTTCATTGACGAAGGCCGGCGCACGCTTGCACAGCCAGTACTTGCCCAGCGCCGTCCCCAACCGCGCCATCGCCGCTTCATTGGCATCCACACCGGCACGATCCACCGCGCGTGCGATGCGCATCGCCAACACCGTGGCCGCTTCCGACTCCAGCGCCAGATCAGCCAGCACGTTGGTCATCAGCGAGTGCTCCACCAGCAGCTTGCCGAAGGTGCGCCGATGGCGTGCATGATGCAGCGCCTGCGCCAGCGCCATGCGCATCTCCGCGGCCGCACCCAGCATGCAGTCCAGGCGGGTCATCATCACCATGCCGATGATGGTCGCCACGCCACGCCCTTCTTCGCCCACGCGCCATGCCTGCGCGCCACAGAACTCGACCTCGCTGGACGCATTGGACCAGTCACCCAGCTTGTCCTTCAGCCGCATCAGCCTGAATGCATTGCGGTCGCCATCGGCCAGCCGGCGCGGCATCAGCAGGCAGGTCAGCCCGCCCGGCGCCTGCGCCAGCACCAGGAAGCCATCGCACATCGGCGCGGAAAAGAACCACTTGTGGCCGACCAGGCGGTAACGTTCGCCATCGATCGGCTCGGCGCGCGTGCTGTTCGCACGTACATCCGAGCCGCCCTGCTTCTCGGTCATGCCCATGCCCAGCGTGATGCCGTTTTTGTCCGCCACCGGCACGTCGCGCGGGTCATAGACCGGCGCGGCGGCCTTGCGCGCCCATTCGGCCAGGTGCGGCTGCGACTGCAACACTGCCACCGCCGCATGGGTCATGGTCAAGGGGCAACTGGTGCCGGCTTCGGCCTGGTGGTGCAGGTAGCTCAGCGCCGCACGCGCGACGTGTGCGCCGGGCTGCGGCTCGTGCCAGGACAAACCCGCCACGCCATGCTGCTTCGCTGCGGACATCAGCTGGTGGTACGCAGGGTGGAACTCGACCGTATCAATGCGGTGGCCCTGCGCATCGTGCGTACGCAGCCGCGGGCGATCACGGTTGGCATCGAAGCCAAGCCGGTACAACTCGTCGCCGGCCAGGGCCCCGTACACGGCCAGGCGTGGCGCTAAGGCACCGGCACCCTCGCGATGCACCGCCTCCGCCAACGCCACATCGTCGGTCCACAGCTGGCGGCCCGCGAACGGTGGCGGCTGGTTCAGCACCACATGGGTTTCAAACGGCGCGTTGCTGCTGAAGCTGGGTCCACTCATCCGGTCCATCCTGGCGGCAAGAGGTATGCGGTCCGATTGTGCCGCATGCCCCGCCAAGCCCGTGTTCAGGCCGGTTCTCACCGCCTGCACGAAGCGCAGGCCACAGTGGCCGCATGGAAGGCAATGACGATCTGGTGGTGCTGCGTCCGGAGGGGCTGTACTGCGCCGCGGGAGATTTCCACATCGATCCCTGGCGCCCGGTGCCGCGCGCGGTCATCACCCATGGCCACGGCGACCACGCGCGCCCGGGCATGGGCGAATACCACTGCAGCGAAGGAAGCCTGCCGATCCTGCGCTGGCGGCTGGGCGATGTTGGCGTGCAGGCGCACGCCGAGGGGGTGCCGTTCCGCTTGGGCCGGGTGCAGGTATCGCTGCATCCGGCCGGTCATGTGCTCGGTTCGTCGCAGGTGCGCATCGACGATGGTGAACGGGTGTGGGTGGCGTCCGGCGACTACAAGCGCCAACCCGACCCGACCTGCACGCCCTTCGAAGTGGTGCCCTGCGATACGTTCATCACCGAAGCGACGTTCGCGCTGCCGATCTATCGCTGGCCGGACACCCCGGCGGTCGCCGCAGAGATCGTGGCGTGGCGCCGCGAATGCGAACAACGTGGCGAAGCGGCGATCCTGCTGTGCTATGCACTCGGCAAGGCGCAGCGGGTGCTGGCCGAGTTGTTGCCACTGGACGACCGCCCCGCGTGGCTGCACGGCGCCATCGCCAATGGCGTGTCGGTCTACCGGCAGGCCAACATCCCGATGCTGGAGACGCTCACCGTCGCCGAACAGGGGCGTCAACCCGATGCCGCCGGCCAGTTGATCCTGGCCCCACCCTCGGCCGCAGGCACGCCGTGGATGCGCCGCTTCGGGCCGCATCAACTGGGGTTCGCCTCGGGGTGGATGCAGCTGCGCGGCAACCGGCGACGCCGCAACGTCGACCGGGGCTTCGTCATTTCCGATCACGCTGATTGGCCCGCGCTGCTGCAGACCATCGAACAGACCGGCGCGCAGCGGGTCATCGCCACCCATGGCAATACCGATGCATTGATTCCGTTCCTGCGCGAGCGCGGCGTGGCGGCTGAAGCCTTTCGCACCGACTTCGGGAGCGAGGAATGAAGGCCTTCGCCGCGCTCTACCAGCGCCTGGACCGCAGTACTGCGACGCTGGACAAGCGCGCCGCACTGGTCGACTACTTCCGCCACGCAGCGGCGCACGATGCGGCGTGGGCGCTGTATCTGCTCAGCGGCGGCAAGGTCGGCGGCGCACGCCGCAGGATCGCCGCCAGTGGTGAGCTGCGCATCTGGATTGCCGAGGAATCCGGACTGCCCGCCTGGCTGGTGGAAGACAGCTACGCTCAGGTCGGCGATCTGGCCGAAACACTGACACTGCTGCTGGATGACCCCTTGCATCCCGCCGCCGACCGGCCGTTGTCGGACTGGATCGAACAGCATCTGCTGGCGGTGGCCAACCAGCCCGAAGTGGTGCGCCGTGCGGCGGTCGTCGCCGGCTGGCGGCAGCTGTGCAGCGGCGAGCGCCTGGTGTTCAACAAGCTGCTCACCGGCGCGCTGCGCGTGGGTGTCTCGCAACGGCTGGTGCAGCAGGCGCTGGCAGAATGGTCCGGCCTGGACATCGCGCGCATCGCCCAGCGCATGCTCGGCGAGTGGGTGCCCTCTCCCGCGTTGCTGGGGCAGCTGCTGTCGCCGGATGAACTGCCACTGGACCGGCAGCAGCCGTACCCGTTCTTCCTGGCCTCACCGTTGGAGGGCGAACCGGGCGAACGGCTGGGTCCGGTCGAAGACTGGCTGCTGGAGTGGAAGTGGGATGGAATCCGTCTGCAGCTGCTGCGCCGACGCGGTGAAGTGGCGCTGTGGTCACGTGGCGAGGAACGGCTGGATGGCCGCTTCCCGGAAATTGAACAGGCCGCGATGGCGCTGCCCGACGGCTGCGTGCTGGACGGAGAACTGCTGGCCTGGGACGAGAGCGACGACCTGCCGCGCGCCTTCACCGCGCTGCAGACCCGCATCCAGCGTCGCAAGCCCGGTGCAGCGACCTTGCGCAACACCCCGGTACGCGTGCTTGCCTACGACCTGCTTGAACGCGATGGCGAGGATCTGCGCGGGCTGCCACTGCAGCAACGGCGTGCACAGTTGGCCGAGGTCATCGGTGCCCTCGGCGACACACGCATCCAGCTGTCGCCCGACGTACCCGCTGGAGACTGGCTGCAGGCGGCCACGTTGCGGGAGGCCGCCCGTGAGCGGGGCGTCGAAGGGTTGATGCTGAAACGCCGGACGTCCGCCTACCAGTCAGGGCGACGGCGCGGCGACTGGTGGAAATGGAAGGTCGACCCCCTGACCATCGATGCCGTGCTGCTGTACGCGCAGGCCGGCCATGGACGGCGCAGCACGCTGTACACCGATTACACCTTCGGCGTCTGGGACGGCGATACGCTGGTGCCGGTGGCCAAGGCCTATTCGGGCCTGGATGACAAGGAAATCCTGGCCCTCGATCGCTGGATCCGCGCCAACACCCGTGAACGGTTTGGCCCGGTGCGCAGCGTGCGTGCCGAACAGGTGTTTGAACTGGGCTTCGAGGCAGTCAACCGCAGCAGCCGGCACAAATCCGGCATCGCCGTGCGCTTTCCCCGCATCCTGCGCTGGCGCCACGACAAGCCCGCCACGGAAGCCGACCAGCTGGCCACGCTGCAGGCGCTGGCGCGATGAACCGCCGCCAGGCGTTGCGCCGGCTGGAAGACTGGTTCGCTGCGCGCGGCTGGCGCTCACTGCCGTTCCAGCGCGCGATGTGGCGGCACTATCTGGCGGGCGACTCCGGGCTGCTGCACACCCCCACCGGCAGCGGCAAGACGCTGGCCATGTTCGGCGGCCCGCTGCTGCAGGCGATGCTCGATCCACCGTCGGCACCGCGCCGGGCCAGCGCGGTGCGGCCGCTGCAGGTGCTGTGGGTGACGCCGCTACGGGCATTGGCCAGTGATACCGCACGTGCGCTGCAGGCAGTGGTCGACGGGCTGGGCTTGGGCTGGCGGGTCGGCCTGCGCAGCGGCGATGCCAGCAACCGCGAGCGCCGGCAGGCCCGCGAAGGCCGCGTCGACGTACTGGTGACCACGCCGGAATCGCTGGCACTGCTGCTGAGCTATCCCGACACACTGCCACGCATGCGCCAGCTGCGCTGCGTGGTGGTGGACGAATGGCATGAACTGCTGGGCAACAAGCGCGGCGTCCTGCTGCAGCTGAACCTGGCGGTGCTGCGCGACGCCGCTCCTTCCCTGCAGCTTTGGGGACTGTCGGCCACGCTGGGCAACCTGCCGCAGGCCCGCGACGTGCTGCTGCCTGGCCAACAGGATGCACCGATCGTACAGGGCGTTCGCCCGCGCGCGATCAGCGTGCGCAGCCTGCTGCCGGAACCCGGTGAACGTTTCCCTTGGGCGGGGCATCTCGGCCTGGCGCAGCTGCCGCGCGTGCTGGACGCGCTGATGGCCGTACGCAGCAGCCTGCTGTTCACCAACACCCGCGCGCAGGCCGAGCTGTGGCACCAGGCGCTGGCGGCGGTATGGCCGGAAGACGCGGACACGCTGGCACTACATCATGGCTCGCTGGATCCAGCACTGCGCCAGCAGGTGGAAGACGGCCTGCGCGCAGGCGCGTTGCGCTGCGTGGTGGCGACCTCCAGCCTCGACCTCGGCGTGGATTTCCCGGAGGTTGAACAGGTACTGCAGCTGGGCAGCCCCAAGGGCGTGGCGCGGCTGCGCCAGCGCGCAGGGCGCGCACGCCATCGTCCCGGCGTCGCGGGGGCCATCGTCTGCATACCCAGCCACGCACTGGAACTGGCCGAATATGCAGCGGTGCGCCGCGCACTGCACGAAGGCGTGGTCGAAGCGCGTCGACCGCCGACGTTGTCACTGGACGTGCTGGCACAGCATGCGGTCAGCCGCGCCCTCGCAGGCGGCTTTGACAGTGATGCGCTGCTGGCGCAGGTGCGTCGCACCCATGCCTTCGCCACGCTGGGCGATGAACAATGGCGGGCCGTGCTGGACTTCATCGTGCAGGGTGGGCAGGCGCTGGCGCAGTACCCCGATTTCCACAAGGTCGTGCGCGATGCCGATGGCAGCTACCGCATGCACGATCGCCGCCAGGCGCTGCGGCACCGCCTGTCGATCGGCACCATCAGCAGCGATGGCAGCGTGCGCGTGCAGTTCCTGCGCGGTGGCGGGCTTGGTGCAGTGGAGGAGCAGTTCGCCAGCCGCCTGCGTCGCGGCGACCGTTTCCAGTTCGCCGGGCGCCTGCTGGAACTGGTGCAGCTGCGCGACATGACCGCTTTCGTGCGGCTGGCACGAGGGCGCGGTGATGGTGTGGTGCCGCGCTGGCAGGGAGGCCAGTTGCCGCTGTCGATGCCACTCGGCCGTGAGCTGGAGTGGGTGCTGTCCGGCGCCGACGACAGTGCCGAATCCCGCTGGTTGTCACCGTTGCTGGCACTGCAGCAACAGCTGTCGGCGCTTCCCGGCCCAGAGCACCTGCTGGTGGAAGAGGTGCGGCGCCGCGAAGGCCAGTTCATGTTCGTCTACCCCTTTGCCGGCCGCCACGTACACGAGGCACTGGCCGCGCTGTTGGCGCTGCGCTGCACCCGCCAGCAACGCAACAGCATTGGCTATGCGGTGAACGATCATGGCCTGGTGCTGGCGCCGGCGCGGCCGATCGATCTGGATGAGGCGCAATGGCGTGCGTTGTTCGGCAATGACCGGTTGCTGGACGATCTGCGCGCCGCAGTGAACCTGGGCGAGCTGGCGCGACGTCAGTTCCGGGGCATCGCACGCGTAGCAGGCCTGCTGGTGCCCAGCCTGCCCGGTGGCATGCCACGGTCGCTGCGCCAGCTGCAGGCGTCCGCGGGCCTGCTGTACGACGTGCTGCGCGAGCACGATCCGGAACACCTGCTGCTGGCGCTGGCGGAACATGAAGTGCTGTACGACAGCCTCGACCTGCCGGGGGTGCAACAGGTACTGGAGCGGATCGGCACGCAGCAGCTGTCGCTGCAGCGACCATCATCACTCACGCCGCTGGGCTTTCCATTGTGGGCCGAACGCCTGCGCGGTCAGTTCAGCAATGAAGACTGGCGTATGCGCGTGCAGCGCGCGGCCCAGCAACTGGAGCGCCGCCATGACCGATGAATTACCGCTGCTGCTTGCTGGTGAGTCCGTGGTCCTGGTGGGCGCGCGTGCGCTGTACTGGCCCGCGCGGCAGGCACTGCTGATCGCAGACCTCCACCTGGGCAAGGCCGATGTGTTCCGTCGCGCCGGCATCGCGTTGCCCAGCGGCGGCACCGGCGAAGACCTGCAACGCTTGCAGCGGCTTCTGGACCTGCATGCCTGCCGCGAGCTGTGGATCCTGGGCGACATCCTGCATGGGCCGGCGCATCGCGCTGGGTGGTACCAGCAATGGCTGGGATGGCGTGAACGCAATGCTTCGCTGGACGTGCATGTCCTGCGCGGTAATCACGACCGCCAGCTGCCGCATGCGCAGTTGCAGGTCCAGATCCACGATGAAGTACGACTGCGGCCGTTCCTGCTTCGGCATGAGCCGATGCCCGATGCGGCGCTGCATGTGATCGCCGGGCATCTGCACCCGCAGGTTGCCTTGAGGCCACTGCGACGGCGCTTCCCCGCGTTCTGGCTGCGTGACCGGATGACGGTCCTGCCGGCCTTCTCCGCATTCACTGCAGGCATCGTGCCTGCCCCCGCCCGCGGCGAACAGATGATCGCCTGCGTGGAAAGCGGCCTGGTGGAACTGCCCGTCGCCTGACTCAGGCCGGGCCAATGCCCAGCTGCGGCATCAACTGGAAATCAGGGGTGTCATTCTCACGCCGCCGCGGCAAGGCCTGGATTGCCGCCAGCATCTCCTGCGCGCAGGTCCGGATGCGTGCGTGGTGTTCCGGCGACGCATGGCTGACCAGGCTGCCGACATGGAACTCGAATACATCCTCCAGTACGTCGGGCTGGTCCTCGTGCAGCATCTGCAGCAGTCCACGCAGCTTGCAGATTTCCGATTCCAGCTCTTCGACCGCGAACAACATGGCGTCCTCCTCTTCATCAAGCGGCACGTCTGGGCCGCAACAGGCCGCAACAGCAGCGCTGCCCGGGCCACGCGCGATGTTGATCACGGAAAGGAAAACGGGCGACGCGCAGTCGCGTGCAAGCTACTTCTCGCACATCCGCGGTGAGGCAACCGTTAATTCACGTGACGGCACGCTTCACGCGGTGGCCGTGATCGCGTTGCTGCGAGGTATTTCCATCGTCGTCGCCAATGCGTCGATGAAGGCCGGATCCAGCGTAAGCGAACCGAACCACCCCTGCTGCGTGCCGCTGAGCACGCGCAGCATGTGGCCACGGCCTCCGGGCAGGCGCCCCATCGGGCCCAGCAGCACGTCGCGCGTCTTCGCCCAGGCATCGCGATCGGACTGGAACAGCGGCGTCAGCCAGCGACTCCAGCGCTGGTAGACCGCCACGTGCGCCCTGCGTTGCGCCTGGTAGGCCTGCAATGCAGCGGCACCACCGCCATGCGTGCGCACCGCATCGCGCAGCGCCAGCGCATCGAGCAGCGCCATGTTCACCCCCTGCCCCAGCTGCGGGCTCATCGCGTGCGCCGCATCACCTGCCAGCACCATGCGGCCCTGGTGCCAGCGCGTCATCACTGCATCGCGATAGACCGCGCGCGCCAGCTGGCCGGCATCGCGCAGGTGGGCGAAGCGCGCACTGGCCTGCGGCCACAGCGCATGCAGCTCGTCCAGCCAGGGCGTCATGCCATCGGCCTGCCAGCGCTCGAAGTCGGTGCGTGGCAGGCTCCAGAAGAAACTCAGGCGCGGCGTGTCATCGCCGGGGCGCGTGCCGACCGGCAACAGGCCGATCATCTTGCGCGCGGCCACGTAGCGCTGCCGCAGCTCCTGCACATGCGGCCAGTCTTCAGCCGGCAACAGGCACCACAGCGCTCCCCACGGATACACGCGGTCCAGCCCGGCACCGCCGGCAATGGTGCTGCGCAGCGTAGAGGCCGCGCCATCGGCGGCCACCACCAGGTCGAACGGGCCATGCAGGCGCCCTTCGCTGTCGCGCAGGCGGCCCTGCTCGGCATCCACGGCAGCGATGGTGACGCCCGCATGCAGATTGCCTGCCCCTGCGCGCGCCTGGTCCAACAGCGAGAACAACGCCCCACGCTGCATGCCCAGGCCATGCAGGCGCGCATCCAGACCGTCGTAGCGCATGTCCATCACCGCGCGCTCGCATGGCGTGTCGCCATACAGGCGGTGCACCGGCGCGGCATGCGCGCGCACCGCATCCAGCAGGCCCATCTGCCACAGCACCTGCAGGCCGCTGGGCTGCAGCAGGAAACCGGCACCCACCGGTCCCGGCGTCGGCACGCGTTCGAATATCTCCACTTCGTGGCCGTCACGGGTGAGGAGGATGGACACCGCCTGTCCAGCGGTGCCGTAGCCGATCACGGCGATACGCAGTCGTTCCGTCATGGCCACATTGTGCCCGAGGCGGGTGGATCGCGAACCGGCCGCGGGCACGCCGCGCAAAAAAAAACCCCGCCGAAGCGGGGTTTTCAACGCACTGTCGAGTGGATCACTCGGCCGGCGTGATGTTCGAAGCCTGGGCACCCTTCGGGCCCTGGGTCACGTCATAGGTGACACGCTGGCCTTCCTGCAGGCTGCGGAAGCCCTTGGAGTTGATGGCGGAGAAGTGCGCGAACACGTCGGCGCTGCCATCCTCCGGCGAGATGAAGCCAAATCCCTTGGCGTCGTTGAACCACTTGACGGTACCGTTCGGCATGGTGATGCGAGACCTTATGCAATGAATGGGTGGTGTACGCTGAACCCGCGCACAAGCTGAGTATGCAAAGCTTGCTCGGGGAAGACAATCACCCCCGCGCCAATTCGCCCACCAGTTCCGGAAGTCCGTTGCTGGCCGCCTGTACGTTGGCCAGCACTTCGGCCATCGTAATCTCCTCGCCATCACCACAGCCGGCAGCCCAGTTGGCGATGATCGCCAGGCAGGCGTAATCCAGCCCCAGTTCGCGTGCCAGCGCGGCTTCCGGCATGCCGGTCATGCCCACCAGGTCGCAGCCGTCGCGGCGCATGCGGGCGATTTCAGCGATGGTTTCCAGGCGCGGGCCCTGCGTTGCGCCGTAGCAGCCACCGTCATGGACCGTGACGCCGGTCACTTTGGCCGCCGCCAGGATCTTGCTGCGCAGCATCGGCGTGTACGGGTGGCCGAAATCGACGTGGACCACATCGGTGCCCTCTTCTTCACAGATGGTGCTGATGCGGCCCCAGGTGTAGTCGATGATCTGGTCCGGGCAGGCCAGCACGCGCGGGCCGAAATCCTCGGTGATGCCACCGACCGTGTTCAACGCCAACACGCGCTGCGCGCCCAGCTGCTGCAGCGCGGCCAGGTTGGCGCGGTAGTTGATCTTGTGCGGCGGCAGCGAGTGGCCTTCACCATGGCGCGCCAGGAACGCCACGCGATGGCCGAGCAGCGTGCCCACGCGCACCGGACCGGACGGGCGGCCGAAGCGGGTGTCGACCTCGTGGGTCTGCACGTCGTCAAGCTTGGCCAGGTTGTAGACACCGGTACCGCCGATCACGGCCAGGGCGATCTGTTGCATTCGAAGCACTCCATGAAAAGACGAACGCCGGCACCCGAGGATGCCGGCGGCAGAAGAAGACGCGCCGCGGGCGGCTGCGCCGTTATTCCTTCATCGCGTAGATGGCCGGCACGCAGCGCAGGGTTTCGTTGACGTCCATGCCGAAGCCGAACACGTAGCGGTCCGGCAGTTCGATGCCGGCGTAGTCGGCGGTCACGTCCGGCAGCGCGCGGTCGTGCTTCTTCACCGTCATCGCGGCGATGCGCACGTCGGTTGCGCCCTGTTCCAGGCACCAGGTGCGAACGCCCTGCAGGGTGTAGCCCTCGTCAAGGATGTCGTCGACCAGCAGCACGCGGCGGCCGAACAGCGAGGTGGCCGGCTTGTGCTTCCAGACCAGGTCGCCGCCGGTGGTTTCACCGCGGTAGCGGGTGGCGTGCAGGTAATCAAACTGCACGTCCTGGCCGCGCGCGCCCAGTTCCAGCGCCAGCTGGCCGGCGAACGGCAGCGCACCGTGCATGATGGACAGGAACAGCGGCACCTCGCCCTTGTAGTCGCGCGCGATGGCGTCGGCGATACCAGCGATGGCCTTGTCGATGGTGGGGCGGTCGACCAGCAGGTCAGCCTGGGCCAGGGCCTGGGAAATGGTGAGGTTGGGCATCAGACGGTTCTTCCAAGGGTTTCAAGCAGACGGGTTTGGGTGTCGCCATGGCGGGCATCGGCCAGCAGGCCATCCCAGCCAAGCGCGCCGCGGCCGATCAGGCCCAGCAGCGCAGCGGTATTGAGGGAGCGCCCCTGCACCGCGTGCAGGGCTTCATCGACCAGCTCCGGGTGGCAGACGAGCACCACGTCGCAGCCGGCGTCCAGATGGGCGTGCACGCGCGCCGGCACGCCGCCGGCGCTGTGCGAGGCGGCCATGCCGATGTCGTCGGAGAACACCACGCCACGGAAGCCGAGCTCGCCGCGCAGGATGTCCTGGATCCAGCGCGGCGAGTAACCTGCCGGTTCAGGCGCAATCTGCGGGTAGATCACGTGCGCCATCATCACCGCATCGGCACCGGCGGCGATGCCGGCCTGGAACGGCACCAGGTCCTGCGCACGCAGCTCGTCCAGCGCGCGCGGATCGATCGCAGTATCGACGTGGGTGTCTTCCAGCACGGTGCCGTGGCCGGGGAAATGCTTGAGCGTGGCGGCCATGCCGACCGAGTGCATGCCACGCACGTAGGCGGCGGTGAACGCGGCCACCACCTGCGGGTCTTCACTGAAGGCGCGGTTGCCGATGGCACGGTTGCCACGGCCAAGGTCGACCACCGGCGCGAAGCTCAGGTCCAGGCCGCTGGCGCGTACTTCGCTGGCCATCAGCCAGGCGTGCCGTTCGGCCAATGCCAAGGCCTGCTGCGGGTCGGTGGCATACAGGGCACCAATGTCCTGCAGTGGCGGCAGATCGCTGTAACCCTCGCGGAAACGCTGTACACGACCGCCTTCCTGGTCCACGCAGATCAGCTGCGGGCGCGGCGCGGCGGCGCGGATCGCCGCGCTAAGATCGGTCACCTGCTGGCGGGAGGCGAAGTTGCGCTTGAACAGCACCACCCCGGCCACGGCATCGTGCTGCAGCCAGTCACGTTCCTGGGCGGTCAGTTCGGTGCCGGCAACGCCGATCAGCAGCATGGTCGATCTCCACAACGCGCGCCCGCATGGCGCAGTGCCGCATTGTCGCAGAACCGGCCGACAGGCGCAGTGGTCAGAAAAAGGGGAGTGTGCGGTCAGAGCCCCTGCGGGGATCTGTCCCCGGGGCCGGATCCCCGCAGGGGCTCTGACCCCGATCTGCTCAGACCTTGCAGCCGTCCGGGCCGCAGGCCTCGTCGTCGCCAGCCGGGGTGGCCGGGGCGCCCTGTTCGGCGGCAATCTGGCGCAGGGCGTTGGCGAAGGCCTCGGGGGGCTGCGCCCCGGAAATGGCCCACTTTCCATCGATGACGAAGGTCGGCACCGAGGAGATGCCCAGCGCATGCGCCTCCGCCAGCTTGGCTTCGACCTCGGCCAGGCCGCGGTCGGAGGCCAGCATCTGCGCGATTTCGCCGCCGTCCAGGCCGCCCGCCACACCGGCCTTGATCAGCACCGCGCTGTCCGCCAGGTTCTGGCCAAGCTCGAAGTGGGCGCGGAACAGCGCCTCCCCGACCGCGTCCTGCACGCCGTGCTGGCCGGCCAGCCACAGCACCCGATGTGCCGGCAGCGTGGTCACCCGCACCTGGCCCCGGCTGAAGTCCATCGGCAGGCCTTCCGCACGCGCCGTGGTCTGGGTCTGGCCGAGGATCTGCTCGGTGCGCTCGACGCCACCGAACTTGCGCACATAGGCCTCGCGCAGCGGCACCGGGGTGTCGTCCGCGTCCGGGTCCAGCTGGAACGGCTGCCAGTGGATATCGAGTTCAGGCGCATCGGCGCCCAGCAACTGCACGCCCTGCTGGAAACGATGCTTGCCGATCCAGCACCAGGGACAGACCACGTCGGAGTAGATGTCGATTCTCATCCCCCCGACATGGGGCCCGCCCCCGCCGAAAAAAGGGGACGGAGGGGATTAAGTCGCTTTCCGCACAGGCGGGGTAAGGACGACTTAATCCCCTCCGTCCCCTTTTCAGGGTTTCACCACTGTGAATAGGGATGACTGGCGAGCGCGACGTTGTAGTAGCGGGCGTCGTCGGTGACTTCCGCGCCGGCCCAGTCCGGCAGCTCGATGGCCTGGTCGGCGCTGTCCAGTTCCACCTCGGCCACCACCAGGCCGGCGTTGTCGCCGAGGAACTCGTCCACTTCCCAGGTCAGGCCGGCGTGCTCGACCAGATGGCGGCGCTTGTCGATCAGGCCACCCACGCACAGCGCCAGCAGCGCGCGCGCGTCCTCCACCGGAATCGGGTAATCGAATTCCTGCCGGGTGTGGCCGATGGTGCGCGACTTCAGGTTCAGCGCAGCATGGTCGCCCTCGATACGCACGCGCACCGAGGCGTTCTGGGTACCGCGATCCAGCGCGCCCATGTCGTTGATGTAGCCCTGCGCCATCGGGATCACCCGGTGCGCAGCGGATCGCCAGCCATCGTTGATGACCAGGAATTTGCGTTCGATTTCAATGCCCATGGCGCGATTATGCGCCATGGGTGATGACAGCCGCTCAGCGCTTCTCGAACACCGCGATGCTTTCCACGTGCGCGGTGTGCGGGAACATGTCCATGGCACCGGCACTGACCAGGGTGAAGCCCTGTTCGTTGACCAGATAGCCGGCATCGCGCGCCAGCGAACCCGGGTGGCAGCTGACGTAGACGATGCGCTTGAACTGCTTCAGCGGCAGCTGCTGCAGCACTTCGATGGCGCCCGAGCGCGGCGGGTCCAGCAGCAGCTTGTCGAAGCCCTGGCGCATCCACGGCGTGCTGCGCTGGTCCTGGGTCAGGTCGGCGCTGAAGAACTGGGCGTTGGCCAGGCCGTTGCGCACGGCATTCTCACGGGCACGCGCGACCAGGCCGGCATCGCCCTCCACACCCACCACTTCGCGCACGCGGCGGGCCAGCGGCAGGGTGAAGTTGCCCAGGCCGCAGAACAGGTCAAGCACGCGTTCGTCCTCGCCCGGCTCAAGCAGGTCCAGAGCGTGGGCGATCATCTTTTCGTTGAGCTTGGCGTTGACCTGGATGAAGTCCAGCGGGCGGAACGCCAGTTCCACGTCCCAAGGCGCCAACCGGAACGACAGCGGTACCCCCTGCCCGTCCAGCGGCTGCACGGTGTCCACGCCGCCGGATTGCAGGTAGATCACGAAACCATGCTGCTGGCCAAAGGCGGCCCAGGCGGCGCGGTCGGCATCGCTGAGCGGCTGCAGGTGACGTACGGTCAGCACCACCGCCTGATCGCCGGCGATGAACTCGATCTGCGGGATGTCGCGCTTGCCATCGAGCGATTCGATGAAGGTCGACAAGGCCTCGACCTTGGTACCGATCTCCGGGATCACGGTCAGGCACTGGCTGAGATCGGCGACGAAACGCGGGTCCTGTTCACGGAAACCGACCAGGGTCTTGTCCTTCTTCTCGACCCGGCGAACCGAGAAGCGGCCCTTGCGGCGATAACCCCAGCTCTCGCCGACCAGCGGCGCCAGCACCTTGCCCGGCTTCACATGGCCGATCCGCTCCAGGTTGTCCATCAGCACGCGCTGCTTGGCGACGATCTGCTGGTCTTCGTCCAAGTGCTGCAGCACGCAGCCGGCGCAGGTACCGAAATGCGGGCACTTCGGGGTCACGCGCTGGGGCGAGGCCTGCAGCACTTCCACCGTGCGTGCCTCGTCGAAATGGCGGCTGCGGGCGGTCTGTTCGGCCATGACCACCTCGCCCGGCAGGGCGCCGCTGACGAAGGTGACCTTGCCGCCCTCGCCTTCACGGCGGGCGACACCGCGACCATCATGGCTGAGGTCGAGGATCTCGGTCTGGAACGGGGTACGGTCGATGCGGGAGCGGGATCGGGCCACGTGGCAACAGGCTGCGGGCAAAAATGGGGGCACATTGTCGCAGATCCTGACTGGCAGGGTCCGGACCCGCTTGCGCCCGCCGCCGCCGTGCTTGATGATTGCAGCAGCTGACATGGAGGCAGCCCTGATGCAGATGACCCCGCGGGCCAGCCGGCCCCGCTTCCTGCTTGTCGAGGACGACATCATCAGCCGCGGTTTTTTCAAAGCGGCGTTGGAAACGTTACCGGCGGACGTGGACACCGCAGATTCATTGGCCAGCGCGCTGGCCAGCGCCGAGCCCGGCGCGCATGACCTGTGGCTGATCGACGTCAACCTGCCGGACGGCAATGGCGCGCAGCTGCTGCGTGAACTGCGCCGTTCACACCCCGATACCCCGGCATTGGCGCATACCGCCGATGGCGACACCTCCATCCATGCCCGCCTGCGCGAAGCTGGCTTCAGCGACACGCTGGTCAAGCCGCTGGGCCGCGACCAGTTGCTGAAGGCCGTGCGCCGGGCACTGGTGAACAGCCCGGCGGGGATCTCCGTTGCCCCGGCTCCGGCAGCGGTCGAGCTGCAGGTACAGGACTGGGACGAGACCGCGGCACTGGCCGCGCTCAATGGCCAGCGCAACCACTTGATCGCGCTGCGCGAGCTGTTCCTGGCCGAGTTGCCGGGCGTACGCGACGCGGTCGAGCAGGCCGTGGACCAGCACGACGAGCGCCAGCTGCGCAGCCAGCTGCACCGGTTGCAGGCGAGCTGTGGGTTTGTCGGCGCGGCACGGCTGGGACGGGCGGTGCGGCAGCTGCATCATGCGCCCGAGTCCGGGCAGGCCCAGGCGGGGTTCCGCGACGCGGTGGCGGCCCTGCTGCATTGAGGGTTTTTCGGCAGGGCTGCGCCCTGCACCTGCCGAAGCTTCAAGCCAGGGCAACACCAAAGGCCAGAGCCAGAGCGGCTCTGGCTTTCTGCTTGTTGGGCGGGGCGGTGTGGGTTGGCAGGACACGCCGTAAACCCATCCCTGGGGGCTCGATGGCGCCATCCATGGCGCCAACGGTCCTGCCAACCCACACCGCCCCACCCCCGACAGATTCCCGGTGACGGCGGGTAGATCCACGCCATGCGTGGATGAATCTCAATCAGAATCAAATATTTCGAATTGAAATCGAAACGCATCCACGCATGGCGTGGCTCTACTGTGTCGACCAAGGTCGACACCCACCAGAGCAGAGTGCCGTTCCGACAGCTCGCAGGAATCTGTCGAAGGCGGGGTGGGTCCGGTTGCGGGAGTGTCCGCGGCATGGATGCCGCGGCCAAGCCCCCAGGGACGGGTTTACGGCGTCTCCCGCAACCGGACCCACCCCGCCATCCCACGGAATGCATGCTGTTGTTGTTGCTGTTGCTTTGGCCTCGGCAGGTGCAGGGCTGCAAGCCCTGCCGAACACCCCCTACCTGCGGGGCGCGAGCTGCTCGAGCATTTCCCAGGACTTCAGGCCGCGTGGCCCGAGGTGATGGGCCAGCACCCGCCGCATCGGCAGGCGCAGGCTGGCCAGGTCGGCGGCAGCGGGCTCTTCGTCGGCCGCCAACGCCAGCAGCGCCGAGCCAGTGGCCGCTGCCCGGCGTTCCCCACCGCGCTCACTGAGCAGGCGCTGCGCGCCTTCCTGTGGGTCCAGCTCGTAGCGCGCGGCCGGGTCGATCGGCTGGCCGTCGCTGGCACTGTCCAGTTCGAAACCCAGGCCCAGCGCGGTCAGCAGCTCGCGCTCGAAACGACGCAGCGTCCAGGCCAGGCCGGCACCGACCGCCAGCCGCGCGCGCGCTTCGCCATAGGCCAGATACAACTCAGGCAACGGATCCTGGCGAGGTGCCAGGCGCAGGGTCAGTTCACTCAGATAGAAGCCGGCCAGCATCGCCTGGCCGACCAGGCGCGGGGCCGCATCCAGCGCTTCAGCGCCGCGCAACTGGGCCAGTTCACCGCGCTGCTGGGCGCTGAAGCGGATCCACTGCAATGGCTGCAGGGCAGCGCGCAGCACCTGGCCCTTCGCGGTTGACACACCACGCGCGAGCAGGCCGACGCGGCCATGCTGCGCGCTCAACACCTCGACCAGCAGGCTGGTCTCGCGGTAGGCCCGCGCATGCAGCACGAAGCCGGTGTCGTCCTCGATCATCATCGAAGCGACCGCAACGGCTTACTCGTAACCGAAGGCCTTCAGCGCGGCCTCGTCATCGGACCAGCCTTCACGCACGCGCACCCAGGTCTCAAGGAACACCTTGGCCCCGAACAGACGCTCCATCTGCAGGCGGGACTTGGCGCCGATCTCCTTGAGGCGGGCGCCGCCCTTGCCGATCACGATGGCCTTCTGGCCTTCGCGCTCGACCCAGATCACCGCGCCGATGCGCAGCAGGTTGCCGTCCTCGGTGAAGCGCTCGATCTCAACGGTGGTGGCGTACGGCAGCTCCTCGCCGAGCTGGCGCATCAGCTGCTCGCGTACCAGCTCGCCGGCCAGGAAACGCTGGCTGCGGTCGGTGATCTCGTCCTCGCCGAACATCGGCGGCGCTTCCGGAAGCAGCTTCAGCACGTCGCGCACCAACGCTTCCAGGCCATTGCGCTTCTGCGCCGAGATCGGATGCACGGCAGCGAAATCACGGCCTTCGGTAACCTGCTGCAGGAACGGCAGCAGCGCGCCCTTTTCCTTCAGGCGATCGATCTTGTTGACCACCAGCACCACCGGAATGCCGGCATCGCGCAGCACATTGAAGGCCAGGCTGTCTTCTTCATCCCAGCGACCGGCCTCGATCACCAGCAGGCCGGCATCGACGCCCTCCAGCGAGCCGCGCGCGGCACGGTTCATCACCCGGTTCATCGCCCGCTTCTGCACCTTGTGCAGGCCGGGGGTATCAACCAGCACCAGCTGGCCTTCCGGGTAGGTGGCGATGCCCAGCAGGCGATGGCGCGTGGTCTGCGGACGGTTGGAAACGATGCTGACCTTCGCACCGACCAGGGCATTGGTCAGGGTCGACTTGCCCACGTTCGGGCGGCCGATGACGGCCACGCTGCCGCAATGATGAGGAGTTTGTTCGCTCACTTGGAATCCAGTTGTTCTAGGACGGCCGCAGCCGCCTGTTGTTCGGCAAGCCGCCGCGAGGCGCCTTCGCCCTCGGTGCTGGCGGCCGGGTCGGCTACGTTGCAGCGTACCCGGAAGTGCTTGGCATGGTCGTCACCGGATTCTGACACCAGTTCATACTGCGGCAACGCCTTCTGTCGGGCCTGCAGCCATTCCTGCAGGCGGGTCTTGGGGTCCTTCTCGGGACGGCCGGAGGCCGGCAGCGCCTCGATCGAAGCGCTGAACCAGGGCAGTACCACCGCCCGGCAGGCCTCGAAGCCGGCATCCAGGTAGATCGCCGCCACCACGGCTTCCACTGCGTCGGCCAGGATCGAGTCGCGGCGATGACCGCCGGACTTCATTTCGCCCGGACCCAGGGTCAGCCGCTCGCCCAACTGCAGGGTGCGCGCGATCACCGCCAACGCGCCTTCGCGCACCAGCTCGGCACGGGCACGGGTCATCGCCCCTTCGTCAGCCTTGGGCCAGCGTCGGTACAACGCCTCGGCCGCCATCATGTTGACGATGCTGTCGCCGAGGAACTCCAGGCGCTCGTTGTGCGGCGCACCGGCACTGCGATGCGTCAGCGCCTGCTTGAGCAGGGCCGGGTCGCTGAAGGCATGACCGATCAGGTCGCCACGTTGGATGAATTTACTGGGCACCGCTTCGTGTCAGGTCCTGGGAAGAATCGAATTTGCCAACCACATCGAGGTTGCCGATCAGCTGGCGACGCACTTCGTAGTTGACCTTGAGGGTCCAGCCATTGTCGCGACGGTCGAACTTCACGTTGGCCGGCTTCACATTGTCCGAGTAGTTGATGTACAGGCGCTTGAAGAACAGGTCCTGGATCCGCGACGGCTCCATGCTGCCCACGCCCGGCTCGTTGGCCAGGCTCTTCATCGCCGAGCGCACGGCGTAGTACTCCTGGTACATCGGGAACAGCTTCATGCCGATGTAGAGGAAGAAACCGACCACGATCAGGACCGTCAGGAACGAGGTCAGGGTCATGCCGCGCTGCGTGTTCATCGTCTTCATTGCGTTCTCCCCAGATACGCGTTGGATGTGAAGGTACTCAGTTGATGCCCGATCAGTTGATGCTCGAGCCGATCCGCGACGGCTCGAAGCCATCCTTGCAGAACCAGCCCTGGCAGTTCAGCCAGATCAGGAAGGCCTTGCCGCGCAGGTTCTCTTCCGGCAGCAGGCCCCAGAAACGGCCATCGTCGCTGTTGTCGCGGTTGTCGCCCATCACCAGGTACTTGCCGGCCGGCACCGTCCACTGGCCCTGGCCGCGCGGGTAGTCGGTCTCCAGCACGGTGTGGGTGCGGCCCGGCAGGTGCTCGACCAGCAGGTTGGCGCCTTCGCCCTGACCCTTGTGGCCGGCGTAGATGCCCTTGTTGTCGTACTTCAGCGGCTCGCCATTGAGGATCACGCCGTCGCCTTCGAAGACCACGGTGTCACCCGGCACGCCGATCACGCGCTTGATGAAGTTCTCGCCCTTGGCCGGGTCGTTGTCGCTGTGGCCGGGGAAGTGGAATACCACCACGTCGCCACGCGAGGGCTCGCCGAACGGCACGATCCTGGTGTTGCTGATCGGCAGGCGCAGGCCGTAGGAGAACTTGTTGACCAGGATGAAATCGCCGATCAGCAGGTTCGGCATCATCGAGCTGGACGGGATCTTGTACGGTTCGGCAATGAAGCTGCGCACGATCAGCACGATCGCCAGCACCGGGAAGAACGCACGCGAGTAATCCACCAGCACCGGCTCGGAATCGAGCAGGCCGGCGCGCTGGGCGCGACGCTTGGCGAGGTACAGCTTGTCCGCAAGCAGGATCAGGCCCGAGGCTAGGGTCAGCACGACCAGGAGGATCTCAAACAGTTTCATTCAGGGTCCTTTGCAACGTCACCGGACGACCGGCCCCGCAGGGCCGGTGCGGGATTACTTGTTGTCCATCTGCAGCACGGCCAGGAACGCTTCCTGCGGGATCTCCACGCGGCCGACCTGCTTCATGCGCTTCTTGCCTTCCTTCTGCTTTTCCAGAAGCTTCTTCTTGCGCGAAACGTCGCCACCATAGCACTTGGCCAGCACGTTCTTGCGCATGGCCTTGACCGTGGTACGGGCGATGATCTGCGAGCCGACCGCAGCCTGGATGGCGACGTCGAACATCTGGCGCGGAATCAGGTCCTTCATCTTCTCGCACAGCTCACGGCCACGACGGTCGGCATGGCTGCGGTGCACGATCAGCGACAGTGCGTCGACCTTGTCGCCGTTGATCAGCACGTCCACGCGCACGAACGGGCCGGCGTCGAAGCGGACGAAGTGGTAGTCCAGCGAGGCGTAGCCACGGCTGACCGACTTCAGCTTGTCGAAGAAGTCCAGCACTACCTCGGCCATCGGCAGCTCATAGCTGATCTGCACCTGGCTGCCCAGGTAGTTGATGCCGATCTGGCTGCCGCGCTTTTCTTCGCACAGCTTGATGATGTTGCCGATGTACTCCTCGGGAGTGAGCACGTTGGCACGGATGATCGGCTCGCGGATCTCCTCGACCTGGTTCACCGGCGGCAGCTTGGCCGGGTTGTCCATGTTGATGATCGAGCCATCGGTCTTCAGGACTTCATACACCACCGTCGGCGCGGTGCTGATCAGGTCCAGGTTGTACTCGCGCTCCAGGCGTTCCTGCACGATTTCCATGTGCAGCATGCCCAGGAAGCCGCAGCGGAAGCCGAAGCCCATCGCCTCGGAGCTTTCCGGCTCGAAACGCAGCGCGGCATCGTTCAGGCGCAGCTTGTCCAGCGCTTCGCGCAGGTCCGGGTAATCTTCGGCATCGACCGGGAACAGACCGGCGAACACGCGCGGCTGCATTTCCTGGAAGCCCGGCAGCGGCTTCGGTGCCGGGTCGCCAGCCAGGGTCAGGGTGTCGCCGACCGGCGCACCGTGCACGTCCTTGATGCTGGCGGTGACCCAGCCCACTTCACCGGCACGCAGCGCAGGCAGCACTTTCCGCTTCGGCGTGAACACGCCGACGTTGTCGACCTGGTGGTTGCGGCCGGTGGACATCACCTGCAGCTTGTCACCGGCCTTGATCTCGCCCTGCATCACGCGTACCAGCGAGACCACGCCTAGGTAGTTGTCGAACCAGGAGTCGATGATCAGCGCCTGCAGCTTCTCGGTGTCGCGCGGTGTCGGCGGCGGGATGCGATGCACGATCGCTTCCAGCACGTCCTGCACGTTCAGGCCGGTCTTGGCACTGACCGGCACGGCGTCGGAGGCGTCGATGCCGATCACGGCCTCGATCTCGGCCTTGGCGCGCTCGATGTCGGCGGTCGGCAGGTCGATCTTGTTGATCACGGGCACCACTTCCAGGCCCTGCTCCACCGCGGTGTAGCAGTTGGCCACCGACTGCGCTTCCACGCCCTGGGCCGCATCGACCACCAGCAGCGCGCCTTCGCAGGCGGCCAGCGAGCGGCTGACTTCATAGGAGAAGTCGACGTGGCCGGGGGTGTCGATGAAGTTCAGATGGTAGGTCTGCCCGTCCTTGGCCAGGTACGGCAACGACACCGACTGCGCCTTGATCGTGATGCCGCGCTCGCGCTCGATCGGGTTGGAGTCGAGCACCTGCGCTTCCATCTCGCGGGCCTGCAGGCCACCACAGAGCTGGATGATGCGGTCGGCCAGCGTGGACTTGCCGTGGTCGACATGGGCGATGATGGAGAAGTTGCGGATGTTCCGCATCGAATCAGAAGACATAGGTGGCGGCGGCGCGCGGCGTCGTCAGGGTAACGGTCGATTATCGCATGCCCGGCGCCCCACCGCGAAAGCGGACTGCTCGGGCCCCGCCCGGAAAGGCCGAAGCCCCGCCAGGGCGGGGCTTCAGGGGAGACACAGGGGCCGCCGAAGCGGCCCCGGCAGGCCTTACTGGCCGGCCTTGACCGCCACGAAGGCGCTGTTGCCGTTGCCGGTGCGCACCAGCAGCATCACCACGTCGTCCTTCTTGTAGCTGGACAGCGCCCGGTTCAGGCTCTCCACGCTGCCGACCGGGGTGCGGCCGACCTGCAGGATCACCATGCCCGGAGACAGGCCGGCATCACGCGCCGCCTGGCCCTTGACTCCGGTGATACGCACGCCTTCGTTGCCATCCAGGCCGAACTGCTTGCGCTGCGGTGCGGTCAGGTCGCTCACGTCCAGGCCCAGCAGGGCATTGGCGCCGGCCTGCGGTGCCGCATCGGGCCTGGCGGCAGACGCCGCACGGGCATTGCCCTGACCGTCTTCGCTCAGCGCCGTGAGCGTGGCGCTGAGGTCGCGCGGCTTGCCGTCGCGGATCACCCCCAGCGTGACCCGGCTGCCCGGTGCCATCGCACCGATCAGCGGCGGCAGGTCGGACCAGCTGTTGACCGGGCTGCCGTTGACCGAACGCACCACATCGCCGATCTGCACACCGGCCTTCTCTGCGGCACTGCCGGCGACGATCTGGTTGACCAGCGCGCCACGGCTGTCGGGCAGGCCCAGGCCCTGCGCCTTCAGCGCATCGATCGGCTCGACCACCGCACCCAGCTGGCCACGGGTGACCTTGCCACTCTTCTTGATCTGCTCGACCGCGCTCATCGCCAGGTCGATCGGGATCGCGAAGCTGATGCCCATGTAGCCGCCGGAGGCGGAGAAGATCTGCGAGTTGATGCCGACCACTTCGCCGCGGGTGTTCAGCAACGGACCGCCGGAGTTGCCCTGGTTGATCGCCACGTCGGTCTGGATGAACGGCACGTAGCGCTGGTCGGCGCCACCCGTGCTACGCCCCAGTGCACTGACGATACCGGCGGTGACCGAATGGTCGAGACCAAACGGCGAGCCGATCGCGACAACCCACTGGCCGGGCTTCAGCGTATTGGAATCACCCACGCGCACGGTCGGCAGGTTCTTGCCATCGATCTTCAGCAGCGCCACGTCGTACTGCTGGTCGCTGCCCACCACCTTGGCGTTGAACTCACGGCTGTCGCCCAGCTTGACCTTCACGTCGCTGGCATCGGCCACCACGTGGTAGTTGGTCAGCACATAGCCATCGGGCGAAATGATGAAGCCCGAGCCCATGCCGCGGCCCTTGATGCTGGGGCCACCGTCCGGGCCGCCCGGGCCCTGCCCCGGCATCGGGAAGTCCGGGCCGAAGAAGCGACGGAAGAATTCCGGCATGTCGTCGTCACCGCCCATCGGGCCCCGCGAAGCCTGGCGGTTGGTGCGGACGATGGTGGTGTCGACGTTGACCACACCCGGCCCGACCTGTTCAACAAGGTTGGTGAAATCGGGCAGGCCGGTAACCAGCGGCTGTGCCGGTGCCCTTGGCGCGGTGGCTGGAGCAGCCTGGGTCGGGGCGGCCGGAGCCGGTGCCTGCGCGCAGGCCACCAGCGGCAGGGTCAGGGCCAACAGGCCCATGGCCTGCGTGCGGAGTCGGGGAGTCATCGGACGGCAACCTCCGGATCGGATGGAAAGAGGAATACGGGCCCCGCTGACGGCGGGGCGTGAAAGCGCCCGGCTCAGTCGCGCGGGCGCGGCGGCACCGGCAGGTCGTCCTGCAGGCGCGGCTCGAACGGGTAGAAGGCGGCGCCACCGGTATGGGCCGGGAAGCTGGCATTGAGCGCGCCGCCGGCGGCAGGCGCCAGGCTGGAACGCGGCCACGGCCGCGCCTGCAGCCCACCGACCTCGCCAAACGGCATGTTGCGGCTGCCATTGGCCGGTACGGTCGGGGTCAGCGGCGCCTGCGCAGCAGCCACCGCGCGTTGCGGCACGTCCTCACGCTGGGCGGCACGCGCGGCCTGCTGGCTGCGGGTAGCACTGGCGCGGCGGGTGTCCTGGCGGCGACCGGCAGTGGCCATCGCCAGGGCGGGAGCCGCCGCCACAGCCATCGCGGCCGTGTCTGCAGAGGCTTCGGTAACCGGGGCAGGATCGGTCGGCACGGTCGGCAGCTCCGCCTGGCTGGCGATCACCTGAGGTGCCAACGGCTCGCCCGGGGTGGCTTCCTTCAGCTTCTCACCGCCCATGAACAGCGCCACCGCCGCCACTGAAGCGGCCAGTGCGGCACCACCGCCCCAGGCCCGCCAGCCACTGCGACGCACCTGACGGCGCGGCTCGGCCTGCGGCGCAGGCTCGGCGGCGATGGCAGCAGCCACGGCGGAACTGAACCCGGCCGGGGCCAGTGCCGACGCCTGCCCACGCATCACGTCGCCCAGCAGCTGCCAGCGCTCCTGGCAGCCGGCCAGTTCGGGGTCATGCTCCATCCGCCGCAGCAGGAAGCGCGCTTCATCGGCGCCCAGCTCGCCATCGACCAGGGCCGACAGCTGCTCGCGATGGCGCTGGTCCAGGCGCTGCCCGGCGGGCGATTGATGGTTCTGCGATTCGTTGAACGGGTTACTGGTCATACGCGGCTCTTCTCACGGGTGGCGCTGCCGATGTCCAACAGCGGCCGGAGTTCGGTGTCGATCGCCTCGCGCGCCCGGAAGATCCGTGAACGCACGGTGCCGATCGGGCACCCCATTTTCTGCGCGATTTCCTCGTAGCTCAGGCCTTCCACCTCGCGCAGGGTGATCGCCGACCGGAGCTCTTCCGGCAGCGCGTTGACGGCCTTCATCACCGTCTGTTCCAGCTCCTGGCGCATCAACTCGCGTTCGGGCGTGTCGGTGTCGCGCAGGCGCGTACCACTGTCGAACTGTTCGGCATCGCCGATGTCGATGTCATCGGTCGGTGGCCGTCGATTGTGTGAAGCCAGGTAGTTTTTGGCGGTATTCACGGCGATTCGATGCAACCAGGTTGAGAACTGGGCGTCGCCACGGAAACTTCCGATCGCGCGATAGGCGCGGATGAAAGTGTCCTGGGCAACGTCCTGACATTCGCTCCAGTCGGCGATGTAGCGGCCGACAAGGGCCACCACGCGATGCTGGTACTTGCGCACCAGGACATCGAACGCGGCGCTCTCGCCGTGCTGCACGCGCCGGACCAGTTCCAGATCCAGCTCCTGTGGTGTATCAACCTCGGCCATGAGGGGCCGCACTCCTGTCAGCCCAACCGACGTCGGGCAATGAGACTGCCAATCCCGGGAAAAGTTCAGTCGCCGATCACCCGGCGCCGCACCAGCTTTTAACCACCGTTCCGTTAGCGTTCCGGTCCACGGCCATGGATCCGGGGTCGCCACTCCCCTGCTATTGGGATTTGACGCGGGGGAAACAACCTCTGGATCATAGCCGCTTCTCCATACACAACCGGATGGAACGTCCATGCTCTCAGGCTTCGATGGTCTCCGCTTCAGCCACTGGCACCCCGAGATCCGCGACGACGGCGTGGTGGTCCTCTCCCTGGATCGCCAGGACAGCAGCGTCAATGCCATGTCGCAGGATGTGCTGCTGGAGCTGGGTGACCTGCTTGAGCGCATTGCACTGGACCCGCCCAAGGGCGTGGTGATCCAGTCGCTGAAGAAAGCCGGCTTCATTGCCGGGGCGGACCTGAAGGAGTTCCAGGAGTTCGACCGTCGCGGCACCGTCAACGACGCCATCCGCCGCGGCCAGGCTACCTACCAGAAGCTGGCCGAGCTGCCCTGCCCCACCGTGGCGGCCATCCACGGCCATTGCCTGGGCGGCGGCACCGAGCTGGCGCTGGCCTGCCGCTATCGCGTGGCCTCCAATGACAGCAGCACCCGCATCGGCCTGCCGGAAACCCAGCTGGGCATCTTCCCGGGCTGGGGCGGCAGCGCGCGCCTGCCGCAGCTGGTCGGCGCTCCCGCGGCAATGGACATGATGCTGACCGGCCGTACGCTGTCGGCCTCGGCCGCGCGTGGCATCGGGCTGGTCGACAAGGTGGTGGCACCGGCCGTGGTGCTCGACACCGCCGTGGCGCTGGCGCTGTCCGGCACCACGCGCCCGTTCAAGCAGCGCGCGACGGCCTGGGCCACCAACACCTGGCTGGCACGCACGCTGCTGGCACCGCAGATGGTCAAGCAGGTCGCACGCAAGGCCAAGAAGGACCAGTATCCGGCGCCCTACGCGCTGATCAGCACCTGGCAGCGCAGTGGCGGCAAGCCGATCCAGGCGCGTTTGGACGCCGAGCGCCGCGCGGTGGTGAAGCTGGCCAGCACCCCGACCGCGCGCAACCTGATCCGCATTTTCTTCCTGACCGAACGCCTGAAGGGCCTCGGTGGTGGTGATTCCGGCATCCGCCACGTGCACGTGGTCGGCGCCGGCGTGATGGGCGGTGACATCGCCGCCTGGGCCGCCTACAAGGGCTTTGAAGTGACTCTCCAGGACCGCGAGCAGCGCTTCATCGACCCCGCCATGGAGCGCGCGCAGGCGCTGTTCGCCAAGAAGGTGCGCGACGAGAGCAAGCGCCCCGCCGTGGCCGCGCGCCTGCGTGCCGACCTGGAAGGCAACGGCGTGGCCGAGGCCGACCTGGTGATCGAAGCGATCATCGAGAACCCGGAAGCCAAGCGTGCGCTGTACCAGACGCTGGAGCCGAAGATGAAGCTGGACGCGCTGCTGACCACCAACACCTCGTCGATTCCGCTGGTGGAACTGCGCGACCACATCCAGCGCCCGGCGCAGTTCGCTGGCCTGCACTACTTCAACCCGGTGGCGCAGATGCCACTGGTGGAGATCATCCACCACGACGGCATGGCGCCGGAGACCGAGCGCCGCCTGGCCGCGTTCTGCAAGGCGCTGGGCAAGTTCCCGGTACCGGTGGCCGGCAGCCCGGGCTTCCTGGTCAACCGCGTGCTGTTCCCGTACATGCTGGAAGCCGCCACCGCATATGCCGAAGGCATTCCGGGCCCGGTGATCGACAGGGCCGCGGTGAAGTTCGGCATGCCGATGGGCCCGATCGAACTGATCGACACCGTCGGCCTGGACGTGGCCGCCGGCGTCGGCCGCGAACTGGCGCCGTTCCTGGGCCTGCAGATTCCAGCGGCCTTGCAGACGGTGGAGCCGGACAAGCGCGGCAAGAAGGACGGCCAGGGCATCTACACCTGGGAAAACGGCAAGCCGAAGAAGCCGGACGTGGCCAGCGATTACCAGGCCCCGGCCGATCTTGAGGACCGCCTGATCCTGCCGCTGTTGAACGAGGCGGTGGCGTGCCTGCACGAAGGTGTTGTGGCCGATGCGGACCTGCTGGATGCCGGCGTGATCTTCGGTACCGGCTTTGCCCCGTTCCGCGGTGGTCCGATCCAGCACATCCGTGCGGTCGGTGCCGATGCGATCGTCGAGCGGCTGAAGGCACTGCAGCAGCATCACGGTGACCGCTTCGCCCCGCGCCCGGGCTGGGACAACCCCACCCTGCGCGAACCAGTGGTTTGAGTTTATCGGCCGGGCCTGCGGCCCGGCACCCGCAGAGGCAACCGCCGAAGCCAGAGCCGAAGCCAGAGCCAGAGCCAGAGCAACAGCCGGCTCTGGCTTTTCTGTTTGTTGGGCGGGGGGGGGTCGGCAGGCAGGAGAGGCCGCAAACCCATCCATGGGGGCTCGATGGGGCCATCCATGGCGCCAACGGTCCTGCCTGCCCACACCGCCCCACCCCTGACAGTTTCCCGGTGACGGTCGGTGAATCTCGATTCCGGTGTGGATCACTACGAACGGGTGGGTGGCTACCTGGGCCGCCACCAGGAGCGAAGCAACCGGCGTTTGATTTTGACTTTGATTTTCTTTTTTCTTCTCCGTGGCTGGACGCACACGGAAACTGTCAGAGGTCGGGCGGGGTGGATTCGCGGGGGTGTCCGCGGCATGGATGCCGCGGCCAAGCCTCCACGGACGGATTCACGGCGTCCCCCGCGAACCCACCCCGCCCGGCCAAGCGCGGCTTTTGCTTTACGCGCCCCCCCCACAGCCACGAGGGGCTGCGCCGTTGGCTGGAACACCCTGTTACCCATACGGGGCATGTCCCCGTCACAGCCGCATGCGATGCTGATCACCTGATCCCTGCCAGCGAGAACGCCCGCATGACCACCATCATCGCCCCGCGCGTGCACGACATCGGCGGACTCGAAGTCCGTCGCGCCGTCCCCACCGTGCAGGCGCGCAGCATCGGCTCGTTCGTGTTCGTCGACCAGATGGGCCCGGCGCTCATGCATCCCGGCACGGCCATCGACGTGCGCCCGCATCCGCATATCGGCCTGGCCACCGTCACCTATCTGTGGTCGGGCGCCATCGGCCATCGCGACACACTCGGTTCGGACCAGGTGATCCGCCCCGGAGACGTCAACTGGATGACCGCTGGCCGCGGCATCGCCCATTCCGAACGTACGCCGCAACCGGACCGCGATCACGACAACCCGATCCACGGGATGCAGACCTGGGTGGCGCTGCCGAAGTCACATGAAGAGATCGAGCCGGCGTTCTACCACCACGCCGCGGCCACCCTGCCCGAGCAGCGCCGCAACGGTGCCTGGCTGCGCGTCATCGCCGGCCGCGCCTATGGCGAGGAATCGCCGGTGAAGGTGTTCGCCGACACCCTCAACGTGGCAATCGATCTCGACCCGGATGCGGAAATCGATATCGACGACGGCCACCGCGAGCGCGCGCTGTACATCCTCGAAGGCGACGCACAGCTGGATGGCGTGGACATCCCTGCACAGCATCTGGTGATTCCCGAAGCCGGCGCACGTGGCCGCCTGCGCGCGAAGACGCCGGTGAAGGCGATGCTGTTCGGTGGCGAGCCGCTGGATGGCCCGCGTCACCTGTGGTGGAACTTCGTGTCCAGCTCGAAGGAACGCATCGAGCAGGCCAAGCACGATTGGGAGGCCGGCCGCTTCGGCACCATTCCGGGCGACGACAAGGAATTCATCCCGCTGCCGCAGTACTGAACATCGCGTGTTGCACACATCCGAAGGTGTATGCCTGCACCCGGCGTTGACGCTACAGTCACCCGCTGATCATTGAAATGTGACATAAATCACACTTTCGACCGTCAAAGGAGTGCAACACATGAGCATGGGTAAACGCTTGTCCGCCGAATTCCTCGGCACGTTCTGGCTGGTTCTGGGTGGCTGCGGCAGTGCGGTGCTGGCCGCCAAGTTCGGCGGTGACAGCAATCCGCTGGGCATCGGGTTCCTCGGCGTGGCGCTCGCCTTCGGCCTGACCGTGGTGACCGGCGCCTATGCGTTCGGCCATATCTCCGGCGCGCACTTCAATCCGGCGGTCAGCGTCGGCCTGTGGGCCGGTGGCCGCTTCCCGACCAAGGACCTGGTGCCGTACATCATCGCCCAGGTGGCTGGTGGCCTGTTGGCCGGCTTCATCCTGCTGCAGATCGCCTCGGGGGCCAGCGGCTTCGCCATCGACGGCAGCCAGGCCGGTGCGTTCGCCAGCAATGGCTATGGTGCGCTGTCGCCCGGCGGTTACAGCGTGGCGGCGGCCTTCCTGTGCGAAGTGGTGCTGACCGCCGTGTTCCTGATCGTGATCATGGGCGCCACCCACGGCAAGGCACCGGCTGGCTTCGCGCCGCTGGCGATCGGCCTGTCGCTGACCCTGATCCATCTGATCAGCATCCCGGTCACCAACACCTCGGTGAACCCGGCCCGCTCCACCGCCGTGGCCTTCTTCGCCGGCAGCGGGGCGGTCAGCCAGCTGTGGCTGTTCTGGGTCGCCCCGCTGCTGGGCGGTGCGATCGGCGGCATCATCTACAAGTGGCTCGGCAACGACCGCTGAGGCCTGTGCGGACCATTGCGGCCGACCTTCGGCCGCAATGGTTACGCTTGTAACCGCAATTTGTGCGATCGCTCACGTTCCGTTAAGGTTGAGTTGACCGTCCGTGCACATGCCGGCCGGCGGGGCATCCGGGGATGGGATGCCAAGGCCGCCGGTCCATCCGACGGAGCCACGACACACCACCTTGGGGGATGCATGAAGTTCGCGCCTGTAGTGTTGTCGAGCCTGCTGTTCGCTGCGGCCCAGGCCGCCGCGCAGGCTCCCACCGAATGTCCTTCATTGCCGGCCAACAGCGGCCTGCAGTGGCAACAGCAGGCACAGGCCGATTTCCTGGTCTGCCGTGCCAGCACCAGCGATGGCCGCGAGGTACTGAGCCTGATGCTCAGTGCACGCGATCCCAACCTTCCATTGAACCGCTCGCTGCGCCACGAAAAGGGCAGCTTCGGCGGTGAATCACTGTACTGGTACCAGCCCGATCTGGGAGGCCAGCAGCCGCCCGGTTATGCCGAGCGCCGCATCAGCGTGGTCAAGCTCGACAAAGGGCGTTACGCGCAGATTTCGCTGTATCCGGACAGCGCGCAGGAACTGGGTTCGCTGCAACAGCTGGCGCAGGGGATGAGCCTGACCCCGTCGGCCGTGGCTGCCGGGAACTGACGATGGCGGGGATGACTGCCTTGCAGCATCCCCGCAATGCGAGCCGACCTGACGGTAGTGCCGGCCGCTGGCCGGCACCTCGATCCGCCGTGACCGCAGGCAGTTGCCGGCCAGCGGCCGGCACCGCCTCAGAACTTGCCTTCCTGGAAATCGACGAAGGCCTGCATGAGTTCCTGCCGCGTGTTCATCACGAACGGGCCATGGCGCATCACCGGTTCTCGCAACGGACGACCAGCCACCAGGATCAGCCGCGCACCCTCGCTGCCGGCCGACAGATGCAGCTGCTCGCCACCGCCCAGCACCGCCAGTTCCTGGCGGGCGACGTCGCGCGCCGCGTCCTGCTCACCCACCGTCACCGCACCTTCGAACACATACGCGAAGGCGTTGTGCCCTTCCGGCAAGGCATAGGTCCAGGCGCGATCCGGGGCCAGCGTGATGTCCAGGTACAGCGGATCGGTGGCCGGCTGCACGATCGGGCCCTGCGTGCCATCCACGTTGCCGGCGATCACCTTCACTTCCACGCCGGCGTCCGGCCGCACCACGGGAATGCGCTCGGGCGCGAACTCCTGGTACTTCGGCTCGGTCATCTTCTCTTTCGCCGGCAGGTTCACCCACAGCTGGAAGCCGCGCATCTGACCGCTTTCCTGCTCGGGCATTTCCGAATGCACCAGGCCACGGCCTGCGGTCATCCACTGCACGCTGCCCGGGGTAAGCAGGCCCTCGTTGCCGTGGTTGTCGCGATGCCGCATGCGCCCGTCGAGCATGTAGGTGACGGTCTCGAAACCGCGATGCGGATGCTCCGGGAAGCCGGCGATGTAGTCCTCGGCACGGTCGGTGCCGAATTCATCGAGCAGCAGGAACGGGTCCAGGTCAGGCAGCGTCGGGCCGCCGATGACGCGGGTCAGGCGCACGCCGGCACCGTCGGAGGTGGGCATGCCACGGATGGTCCGCAGTACGCGGACCGGTTCGGGAAAGCTCATGGCGACTCCTGTTGGATGGATGCCACTGAAGATGGACGCCACATGGCCGCACGCCAATGGACGGCGCCGCAACCGATTGTTCCATCCCTGATGTTCGCTGCATGTCAGCACAACAAGCGTACGACCAAAGTACTACCGCCGATTCGTCCTGTGCCAATTGACCCTGCCGTGGGCACGCGGGACTCTTTGACTGTCTTTCCGGGAGAGAGCACCTCATGAAAGGGTTTTCCAAAATAGGCTGGGCGGTACTCGCCCTGCTCGGCGCCTTCTGTCTGGGCACCGTGGCTCTGCGCCGCGGCGAACACATCAATGCCCTGTGGATCGTCGTCGCCGCCGTTTCGCTGTACCTGGTGGCCTACCGCTTCTACAGCCTGTTCATCGCCAACAAGGTGATGCAGCTGGATCCGACCCGGGCCACCCCGGCGGTGATCAACAACGATGGTCTGGACTACGTGCCGACCAACAAGCACGTGCTGTTCGGTCACCATTTCGCCGCCATTGCCGGTGCCGGCCCGCTGGTGGGACCGGTGCTGGCCGCACAGATGGGCTACCTGCCCGGCCTGCTGTGGCTGGTGGTGGGCGTGGTGCTGGCCGGCGCGGTGCAGGACTTCATGGTCCTGTTCCTGTCCAGCCGCCGCAACGGCCGCTCCCTGGGCGATCTTGTGCGGGAAGAGATGGGCCAGGTGCCCGGCACCATCGCGCTGTTCGGTGCGTTCCTGATCATGATCATCATCCTGGCGGTGCTGGCGATGGTGGTGGTCAAGGCGTTGGCCGAAAGTCCGTGGGGCATGTTCACGGTGATCGCGACGATGCCCATCGCGATCCTGATGGGCGTGTACATGCGCTACATCCGCCCCGGCAGGATCGGCGAGATTTCGGTGGTCGGCCTGATCCTGCTGCTGGCCGCGATCTGGTACGGCGGCAAGGTCGCCGCCGATCCGGTCTGGGGCCCGGCCTTCACCTTCACCGGCACCCAGATCACCTGGATGCTGATCGGTTACGGCTTCGTTGCCTCGGTGCTGCCGGTGTGGCTGCTGCTGGCCCCCCGCGATTACCTGTCGACCTTCCTCAAGATCGGCACCATCATCGCGCTGGCCGTCGGCATCCTGATTGTGATGCCGGAACTGAAGATGCCGGCGCTGACCCAGTTCGCTGCCAGTGGTGATGGCCCGGTGTGGAAGGGCGGCATGTTCCCGTTCCTGTTCATCACCATCGCCTGCGGTGCGGTCTCCGGTTTCCACGCGTTGATTTCCTCCGGCACCACGCCGAAGCTGCTGGCCAATGAAGCGCACATGCGCTACATCGGCTACGGCGGCATGCTGATGGAATCGTTCGTGGCGGTGATGGCGCTGGTGGCGGCCTCGATCATCGATCCGGGCATCTACTTCGCGATGAACAGCCCGGCGGCGGTGATCGGTGCCGATGCGGCCTCGGCGGCGCACTACATCACCAACACCTGGGGCTTCACCATCACGCCCGAGCAGCTGACCGCGACCGCGGCGGCCATTGGCGAGCCGACCATCCTGCATCGCGCAGGTGGCGCACCGACACTGGCGGTGGGCATCGCGCAGATCCTGCACGAAGCGATTCCCAGTGGCAGCGACGCGATGATGGCGTTCTGGTACCACTTCGCGATCCTGTTCGAAGCGTTGTTCATCCTCACGGCAGTCGACGCTGGCACCCGTGCCGGTCGCTTCATGCTGCAGGACCTGCTGGGCAACTTCGTGCCGGCCCTGAAGAAGACCGAATCGTGGACCGCCAACATCATCGGTACCGCCGGCTGCGTGGCGCTGTGGGGCTACCTGCTCTACACCGGCGTGGTCGATCCGTTCGGTGGCATCCAGACGCTGTGGCCGCTGTTCGGCATCTCCAACCAGATGCTGGCGGGTATCGCACTGATGCTGGGCACGGTGGTGCTGTTCAAGATGAAGCGTGACCGCTATGCGTGGGTGACGGCCGTGCCGGCCATCTGGCTGCTGATCTGCACCACCTACGCCGGCTTCATCAAGATCTTCGACAGCAATCCGGCGCAGGGCTTCCTGGCCCAGGCACACAAGTTCCAGGCCGCCCTCGCCAGCGACACCATCACGGCACCGGCCAAGTCGGTGGCGCAGATGAAGCAGATCGTGGTCAACGCCTACGTCAACACCGGCCTGACCGCGCTGTTCCTGCTGGTGGTGGGCGCAGTGCTGGTGTATTCGATCAAGACCATCCTGGCGGCCCGCCGCAATCCTCAGCGCAGCGACCGCGAGACCCCATACGTGGCGCTGAAGCCGCATGAAATGGTGGATCTGTGATGAGCACGCAACTGGTTCCCGCCGGCCAGTACCAGGCACACCGCCGTATCTGGCGGCGCCTGGTGCAAACCGCACGACTGTGCTGTGGCATTCCTGATTACGACAACTACGTCCGGCACATGCTGGAAAAACATCCGGACCAGGAGCCGATGGATTACAAGACGTTCTTCCGCGAGCGCCAGGAAGCGCGCTACGGCGGACGCAACGGTGGCCGTTGCTGTTGAGGTTCCAGGGTGGGTGCCGGGCTTGCAGCCCGGCGCCCGCAGAGGCCGGAGCAACGGCAACAGCTGAGGCGTCGGCTCTGGGTTTCTGTGTGCTTGGCGGGGTGGTGTCGGATGGCGGGGACGCCGTAAACCCATCCCTGGGGGCTTGGCCGCGGCATCCATGCCGCGGACACCCCGCCATCCGACACCACCCCACCTTCGACAGATTTCCGGTGACGGCGAGATGCATCAGGGGTCAGATCCGTTTCCTCCGGGAAACGGATCTGACCCCTTCCATGTTCATGGAGGCCCATGAAATGCATCCACGCATGGCGTGGATCTACGCAAGCATGACGCCGGGGCGGCCCGGACTCAGCCGTTGGCCATCCACTTCAGGATCAGGCCAGTGACATAGGCCAGCCCGGTGCCGGTGGCGTAGCCCACCGTGCCCAGCAGCACGCCCACCGGAGCCAGCGTCGGATGGAACGCTGCGGCCACCACGGGGGCCGAAGCGGCTGCGCCGATGTTGCCCTGCGAACCGATCGCGAAGAAGAACAGCGGCGCGCGCAGCAGCTTGGCCACCACCCACAGCACCAGCACATGCGTGGCCATCCAGATCGCGCCGAGCAGGAACAGCCACGGCCGGTCCAGCAGCGACAGCAGGTTCATCTGCATGCCGATGCAGGCGATCAGGAAGTACAGGAACACCGTGCCCAGCCGCGAAGCGCCTGCGGCTTCCAGCCGGCGCGCACGAGTGAAGCTCAGGCCCAGGCCCATCGCTGTCGACAGCAGGATCACCCACACGAACTGGCTGTCCAGGCTGAACTGGCTGGCCCAGCTGACATTGGTCTTGAACCAGCCCGCCAGCGGCGCGGCGATGGCATGGGCCAGGCCGACGCCGCCCAGTGCCACGCCGACGATCACCATCAGGTCGGTCATGCTGGGAATGCGCGCGTTCTGCGCCTCGTAGGCGCTGATACGCGCCTTCATCTCGTCGATGGCACGGGTATCGGCACCGTTGCGGGTATCGATCTGCTGCGCGCGGTTGGCCAGAAACAGCAGGATGGCCATCCACAGGCTGGCGCAGGCCACGTCGACCACCGCGAACTGGCCGAAGGTGGTGGCATCGGTGCCGAACACTTCACGCATGGCCACCATGTTGGCGCCGCCGCCGATCCAGCTGCCGGCCAGCGCCGCCATGCCGGCCCAGGTATCACCGGCCACGGTTTCGGGGTGGATCAACTTCATCAGCTGGAACGAGACGATGGCGCCGAGCATGATGCCGGCGGTACCGGCGCAGAACACGATCAGCAGTTTCGGGCCGAGCTTGGCAATACCCTTGAGGTCGATCGACAGGGTCAGCAGGACCAGCGCGGCCGGCAGCAGCACGTCACGCGCGACCGGGTTGTACAGCGAGGTGTTGTGGCCGTCGATGACACCGGCGGTGTTGTAGATGGCGGGGACGAAGTAGCACAGCAGCAGCGCCGGCACCCAGGCGAAGATCTTCTTCAATAACGGGGTCGGGCCACTGGCAGCCCAGAAGATCAGGGCCAGGGTGGCGGCAATCAGGCCCAGGCCAACGATGTCGTTGCTGATCAGGGCAGTAGCGGGTTCGGTCGGCATGGGATCCTCTGTCGATCGAAAGAGCGGGAAAAAAAAGCGCCGCATGAAGCGGCGCACCCCGAGATTAACATTGTCTTCACGCCGGGTCATGCTGCAGTGCCGGCTGCCCTTTCCCGGAGCCACTCCCATGCAGCTCGGCGCCTTCTCCGTCAGCCTCTCGGTCAGGGACCTGGCGGCCTCCCGCAGCTTCTACGAAGCACTGGGCTTCTCGGTGACCGGTGGCGAGCCGGCGCAGAACTGGCTGGTGATGCGCAACAACGGCATTGTCATCGGCCTGTTCCAGGGCATGTTCGAGGGCAACCTGCTCACCTTCAACCCGGGCTGGGACCAGCACAAGCAGGAACTGCCCCACTTCCAGGATGTACGTGAACTGCAGGCGGAACTGGATGCGAAGGGCATTGAACTGGCGGTGCGTACCGACCCTCATGGGCGGGGCACCGGCTACCTGCAGTTGGCCGATCCCGACGGCAATGTGATCCTGATCGACCAGCATGTGGCGCGGCCGAACGGCCGATAATGCGAACGGACATTGCGTGGGCAGGCGTCGACCTTGGTCGACGGGCAGCATGCCAACCAAGGTTGGCATCTACCAGGACGGCCGGTTCAGGCCGGACGTGAAGCGCTGAAATCGAGCGTGGCGCGCGTGCCACGCGGCTCGCAGGGCTGCAGCTGCAGGGTCCAGCCAAGGTGCTCGCAGAGCCGGGCGATCAGGTCCAGGCCGATGCCGCCGCCACGGTCGGCGCGCTCGCCGCGGGCCATCCGCGCGTGGATCGCCGCAATCTCCTCCGGGCTCATGCCATGTCCCGGGTCCTGCAGGGTCAGCACCGCCGACGAGCTCAGGCGCAACTCAATGTGGCCACGCCCACTGTTCTCGATGGCATTGCGCAGCAGGTTGCCGATCGCGGCCTGCACGACGGCCAGCGGCGCGACAATATCCACCGGGGCCGCCTGGATGCCGATGCTCAGGTCCTTGTCACCGAGCAGGTGGCGATGGTCGTCGACGATTTCCGGCAGCAGCTGGTCCAGGGCGATGCGCTCGGCGCGCGCGGCCAGGCGCGCCGGGTCACGCGCCAGCACCAGCAGCAGTTCGATCAGCTGCTCCACGCTCTGCGCGGTGCGCAGCACGCGTTGCATCTGCTGGCGCGCGCGCTCGGGCAGGCCCGGCTGTTCCAGTGCCAGCTCTGCGGCACCGGTCATCACCGCAATCGGCGTACGCAGCTCGTGGCTGGCGGTGCTGATGAACACCCGCTCGCGTTCGACAAACTGCTCGTTGCGGTCCAGATAGTCGTTCAGTGCATCGGCAATGGTGTGCAGCTCGGAGCTGCCGCGCGGGTCGACCTCGATGCGCTGGCCCTGGACGCCCGGCCGCAGCGCGGCGATGTGCTGCGCCAGCAGGCTCAACGGGCGCACCATGCGTTCCATGCCGAACGACGCCATCAGCACGGTGACGAAGATCATGATCACCCCGGCCAGCATCACCCAGCGCGTGGCGAACTGTTCCAGGTCATGGAAGTCGGAAATGTCCAGCGCCAGCGCCACCCGCCCCATCGAGCCGGTGTCACGCACCATCACCGCAGTCTGCCGCCCGTTGATCGGCACCCCGTCATGCAGCCCCGGGTGCAGCATGCGCACGCTTTCCGGCATGTTGCCTTCATCGAAGCGGAACAGGCTGAGCGTGTCCGAGTCCTGCCAGCGATAGTGCGGCTCGTGCTCGGTGTGCTCGACGATGCTGTCCAGTTCGGAATTGAGCAGCGCGCGCCAGGCAGCGTGCTCCGCATGTTCATGCACGTAGTTGCCGACGCTGAACACCGCGATCGACAGCAGCGCCAGATAGCCCAGCAACCACCACACCACGCGCCGGTACAACGGCCCCGGCTTACTCGCCTTCATCATCATCCTTGCCGGCATCGCTGGGCGTGGTCACGGCCAAGCGGTAACCCACCCGCGGCAGGGTATGGATCAGTTTCTCGGCGAACGGTCCGTCCACGCTGCGGCGCAGCTCGTAGACATGCGAACGCAGCAGGTCGCCATCCGGCGGTTCGTCGCCCCACAGAGCGAATTCCAGCTGCTGGCGGGTCACCGCGCCGGGGCTGGCGCGCATGAGCACTTCCAGCAGCTTGCGGCAGGCCGGGTACAGGTGCAGCACCTGGGTGCCGCGCTGGGCTTCCAGGGTGGCCAGATCCAGCACCAGATCGCCCACCTGCAGGCGCTTGCGCGGGTTGCGGCCCTGCGCACGCAGCAGCAGCGCTTCCAGCCGCACCTCCAGCTCCGGGAGTGCGAACGGCTTGGTCAGGTAGTCGTCGGCACCGGCGCGGAAGCCCGCAATCTTGTCCGGCAGCTCGTCACGCGCGGTCAGCATGATCACCGGCACTTCCGATGCATGCTCGGCGCGCAGCCGGCGCAGCACCTCCGGGCCCTCCATGCGCGGCAGCATCCAGTCCAGGATGACGGCGTCATACGGATGGCTCCCGGCCAGGTGCAGTCCGGTGATGCCATCCGGCGCCACGTCGAGCACGTGCCCGCGCGACTCGAAATAGTCGAACAGGTTGGCCACCAGCTGGCGGTTGTCCTCGATCACCAACAGACGCATGCACGAAACATCCACGGAAGTTCGTACCATGGTAGCGCCGCACATGTCGGAATGCGGTCGCCCCGGCGCCGCTCTGACGCTTTTCCCACCCCTGCCACCTCAGAATGGCCGTTTTGCTCCCGGAGCCTGCCGTGCCCGTAGCCCTGCCCCGCCGTTGGCGCCTGCCCCTGTTGTGGCTGCTGATCATTGCTGCGCTGGCAGCGGGGATCGGCCTTCGGCAGCCGCAGCCGCCGGACGAGCCGCGCTTCGTGCTGGCGGCCCGGACCATGGTCGAGAGCGGGCAATGGCTGCTGCCGCACCGTGGCGTGGAACTGTATGCGGAGAAGCCACCCGTCTTCATGTGGCTGCAGGCCGCCGCCTACGAGATCGTCGGCAGCTGGCAGTGGTCCTTCCTGCTGCCGTCGTTGCTGGGCGCCCTGCTCAGCCTGTGGCTGGTGTCGGACCTGGCGCGGCGGCTGTGGTCGCCACGACATTCCATCTACGCCCTCGCTGCGCTGTTCTGCACCCTGCAGTTCGGGCTGATGGCCAAGCGTGCGCAGATCGACATGGTGCTGGTGGGCATGACCACCGTGGCCCTCTGGGGCCTGATGCGTCATCTGTGTGAACGCCGCAACCTGCCCGCCCTGTGGCTGGCCGGCTTCGCCGCAGGCGTCGGCACGGTGACCAAGGGCGTGGGGTTCCTGCCGCTGCTGATGGTGCTGCCCTGGTTCGGCTGGTGGCTGTACCAGCGCCGCCGCGGACGCACGGTGGAAGGTCCGCATCCGGCAACCCTGCTCTGGCTGATCCCGGCCTTCCTGCTGGGTGTCGGGGTGTGGCTGGCGCCGCTGGGCTGGGCCCTGCTGCACACGCCCAGTGCCGAACTGCAGGCTTATGCGCACGAGCTGCTGTTCAAGCAGACCGGCACCCGTTATGCCAATGCGTGGCACCACCGGCAGCCCGCCTGGTATTACCTGCAGGTGATCCTTACCCTGTGGCTGCCGGGCAGCCTGCTGCTGCCGATGCTGTTCAAGCCCTGGTGGCGCCGTATCCGCCGTGGCGACCGCCGCCAGTGGCTGCTGCTGGGCTGGGCCGTGCTGGTACTGGTGTTCTTCAGCGCCAGCCCGGGCAAGCGCGAGGTGTATCTGTTGCCGATGCTGCCGGCGATGGCACTGGCGGTGGCGCCGCTGCTGCCCGGCCTGCTGCGCCGCCTGTGCGTGCGCCGCTACCTGTTCGGCTACAGCGTGGTGCTGATGCTGGCCACTGGCACGCTGGGCGTGATGCTGCTGACCGAACACGCTTGGGCGGTGGCCCAGCTGGAACGCCGCGCCATGCCCGATACCCTGCTGCCGGTGCTGGGCGATGGCCTGCTGACCTTCGCCATCGCGCTGGCCACGCTGATCGTGTGGTTGCGGGTGCGCCGCGCGGCGACGCTGGTGCTGCTGACCCACGGCATGCTGTGGATGCTCTACGGCCTGGTACTGATCCCGGCGCTGGATCCCTATGCATCGGCGTCAGCGCTGATGCGCCGGGTCGGCGCGCGGATCGGACCGGATGCCGAACTGGCGCTGGTGGCCTGGCGCGAGCAGAACCTGCTGCAGGCCGACCGCCCGGTACGCGAATTCGGCTTCAAGCGGCCCTGGGCAGAGCAATGGCATGACGCCGGCCCTTGGCTCGCTGAGGCGCCGGACAAGCGCTGGCTGCTGGTGCTGGACGATGCGATGAGCCCCTGCGTGGATCCGGCCAAAGTGATCGACATCGGTGTTGCCAACAGGAATCGTTGGCAACTGCTTCCCGGTACCGCATGGAACCCGGAGTGTCACGCCGAGCGGACAGGATCGACTGCCGAAGAAGACTGAACGTTGACATGCGCCTGGGACTCATTAACCCGGCGCGAACGGGCGTCCGACCCTTCTCCGACATCAAGGTGACGAGCATGAGCGCGGATTCCCGAACCGCCCCTTCCCAGCATGCCCGTCCGTCCCCTTGATTCGGTAGCGCCGCTTGCGACATCACCACTGGCGTCTCGATTTGCGGTAACTCACCTCTGGCTGCCTGTCGCAATCGGCCTGCCATTGTTTACGCTGCTGATGGACTTCGGCGGTGATCAATGGGTGGCCGATCACCTGTTCCGTCTTGAAGGCAGCCACTGGGCGCTGCAGGACGCCTGGATCACCCGCAGCGTCGTGCACAAGGCCGGCAAATGGTTGAGCACGGCGGCAGCGCTGGTCGTGACCCTGCTGTGCTTCCACCACTGGCGTAGGGGTCGCGATCGCACCCTGCAATGGGCGCTGCTTTATGTCGTGATTGCCATGGCACTGGGCACCGGCGTGATCTCCCTGCTGAAGTCGCTGGTGCCGATGGAATGCCCCTGGGACCTGCTGCGCTACGGTGGCCACCAGCCTTTCATCGGTCTGTTCACCCTGCGCCCGGAAGGCATGCCGGCACAGGCCTGCTTCCCGGCAGGCCACGCCAGCGCAGGCTATGCGTGGCTCTGCCTGTATTTCTTCGCGTTGCTGTGGCGGCCGTCCTGGCGCTGGACCGGGCTCTGGATCGGCCTCGGCACCGGCCTGGTGTTCGGGATCAGCCAGCAGTTGCGGGGCGCCCATTTCCTTTCGCATGACATCGCCACCGCGTTGATATGTTGGCTGCTTTCGTTGGGCCTGTATGTTCTGATCCACCGTCAGCTGGACCGTCCCCACCGCCAGGAGGCAAACGCATGAGTGCATCGGTCCAACGCTCCGCCCGCCTCCCCACCCTTGCGGGTCTTCGCAACTGGCGGCCGCAGCTCTCCACGGAAGCACTGATCGCGCTGACCAGCCTGTTCTTCGCGGTGGCCGGCAACGGCCTGTTCTGGCACAGCGCGATGGCGAGCCATCCGGGCAGCCTGCGTTACGCGCTTTCGCTGCTGCTGTTGCTGCTGGGCGCGCACGGCGTGCTGCTGGGCATCCTGGTCTGGCGCTGGAATGCCAAAGTGGCAATCAGCCTGTTGCTGCTGGTGACGGCGTTCGCTGCGCACTACATGAGCCGCTACCACATCTATCTGGATGCGGACATGCTGCGCAACGTGCTGGCGACCGACCCGAAGGAGAGCCGCGAGCTGATGACCGTATCGCTGCTGTGGCCGGTGCTGCTGCTGGCCGTGCTGCCGATGGTGGTGCTGTGGCGCGTGCAGCTGCGCCGACGCAGTTGGGGCCGCAGCCTGCTGTGGCGACTCGGCTTCCTGGTCGTGGCGGCGACGACCGCAGTTGGCGGTGCGCTGATCTCGTTCCAGGATGTCTCGGCGCTGATGCGCAACCAGCGCGAAGTACGCTATCTCGCCACCCCGGCCAACGTGCTGCTCGGTATGCCGCGCGCGCTGCGTGGCGACAACCCGGTGCAGCGCGCGCCGAAGCTGCCGATCGGCACCGACGCCAAGGCCACGCCACGCGCCCCGGTCAGCAAGCCGCGCCTGCTGGTGATCGTCATGGGCGAAACCGTGCGCGCGCAGAACTGGGGGCTCAACGGTGGCCGCAGCACCACCCCGGAGTTGGCCCAGGCACCGGTGATCAACTTCCCCGACATGCACTCCTGCGGCACCAGCACCGAAGTATCGCTGCCGTGCCTGTTCTCGCCGTGGGGACGCCACGACTACGATGAAAAGAAGATCCGCGCACACCAGTCGCTGCTGCACGTGCTGAACCGCGCCGGCATCGCGCCGTTGTGGCGTGACAACCAGTCCGGCTGCAAGGGCGTCTGCGAAGGGCTGGAGTTCCAGTCGCTGTCCGATGCGACCACGCCGGGGCTGTGCGCCGATGGCCGCTGCATGGACGAGATCCTGCTGCAGGACCTGGCCACCCAGGTGCGTGCCAAGCCCGGCGACCGCGTGGTGGTGCTGCACCAGCTGGGCAACCACGGCCCGGCCTACTTCGAGCGTTACCCGGCAGCCTTCGCGCGCTTCAAGCCAACCTGCGACACCCGTGACATCGGCCGTTGCTCTCGCGAAGAGATCACCAACAGCTATGACAACGCGGTGTTGTACACCGATCATTTCCTGAGCAAGACCATCGGCACCCTGCAGGGCATGCAGGATTACGACACGGCGATGATCTACCTGTCCGATCATGGTGAATCGCTGGGCGAGAAGGGCCTGTTCCTGCATGGCGTGCCGTATGCGATCGCTCCGGCCGAGCAGACCCGCGTACCGATGACGATGTGGTTCTCGCCGGGCTTCGCCAGCAGCCGTGGGTTGGACCTGCAGTGCGTGCGCAAGCGTTCGGCGGCCTATACCGACCACGACAACCTGTTCCCGTCGGTGCTGGGCCTGATGCAGGTGAAGACCTCGCTGTACGAGCGCGATCGCGACCTGTTCGCCAACTGCGAAGGTTGAGGGTTGTTCGGCAGGGCTTGCAGCCCTGCACCCGCGGTAGTGCCGGCCGCTGGTCGGCAGCCTCGACAGCAACAGCAACAGCAACAGCAAATGCTGGCATTCCGTGGATTGGCGGGGTGGGTCCGGTGGCGGGGGACGCTGCAAGTACGTCCATGTAAGCTCGGTCGCCGCATCCATGCGGCTCACGCCCCCGCCACCGGACCCACCCCGCCTTCGACAGTTTTCCGCGCTCTGTTGGACATGCCGATGGGGTCGGATCCGTTTTCCGTAGGAAAACGGATCCGACCCCATTTTGATTGTCGATATCTGACAGATGTGTCGACCAAGGTCGACACCTACCGACAGCACATGGAATCTGTCAGAGGTGGGGCGGTGTCGGAGTGCGGGGTGTCAGCCGCATGGATGCGGCTGCCAAGCCTACACGGACGTACTTGCGGCGTCCCCGCACTCCGACACCGCCCCGCCAAACCACGGATAGTCCGCTGTTGCTTCGGCCTTCGCCGTTGCTTGAAAGCCTCTGCGGGTGCCGGGCGCCGCCCGGCCGACTTCCGCCACTTGCGGTCGCAGCCACTGCCCACTAGCCTTCGGCCGTCGTTCACCACCCAAGGACCGCCCGTGAAACACCGTCATCTCCTGCTGGCCTCGGCAATCGCCGCCGCCACGCTGGCCCTGGCCGCCTGCAAGAAGGAAGCTGCCCCAGGCACCGATACCGCCAGCAGCAGCGCCCCGGCCGGCGAAACCGCCGACCAGTTCGTGGCCCGCATCAATGCCGAATTCAAGGCCGCCTACCCGGAGATGACCTCGGCGCAGTGGCTGTCTTCCACCTACATCAACAGTGATTCCGAACGCATCGCGGCCAAGGCCAACGAGCGCTCGCTGACCCAGCTCAACAGCTGGATCGAACAGGCCGCCAAATTCGATGGCAAGCCGATGAGCGAGGACAGCAAGCGTGCGATCCACCTGCTGAAACTGATGTCCTCGATGCCGGCGCCGCGCGATCCGGCCAAGCTGGCCGAGCTGACCCAGATCGCCACCCGCATGGAAGGCAGCTACGGCGCCGGCAAGTACTGCACCGACGCCAACGATCCGAACTCCTGCCGCCAGCTGGGCGAGCTGGAACAGGTACTGGCGCGCAGCCGCGACTACGACAATCAGCTTGACGCCTGGCAGGGCTGGCACAGCACCACCAAGAGCATGCGCGGCGACTACCAGAAGTTCGTCGGCCTGGTGAACGAAGGCGCCAAGGGCATGGGTTTCACCGATGCCGGCCAGATGTGGCGCAGCGGCTACGACATGCCGCCGGAGCAGATCGGCCCGGAAACCGACCGCCTGTGGGAACAGGTCAAGCCGATGTACGAGCAGCTGCACTGCTACGCGCGCGGCAAGCTGGACAAGACCTATGGCAAGGACAAGGCCGAAGTGGGGAATGGCCTGATCGCCGCGCACCTGCTGGGCAACATGTGGCAGCAGGACTGGTCGAACCTGTGGGACCAGCTGGAACCGTACCCGGGCGCCGGCAGCCTGGACATCACCGCGGCGCTGGAAAAGCAGTACCAGACCAACCTGAGCGCGGCGCTGGCCAAGGCCGGCAAGGATGCGAACGTGGCCGCGCAGTACAAGGCGCAGCGCGAGGCCGAACTGCGTACCGCCAAGCAGATGACCGAGCGCGCGCAGGACTTCTACGTGTCGCTGGGCATGCCGTCGCTGCCGCAGTCCTACTGGGAAAAAACCCAGTTCATCAAGCCTGACGACCGCGACGTGGTCTGCCACGCCAGCGCCTGGGACATGAACATGGAAGGCGACGTGCGCACCAAGATGTGCATCAAGCCGAACGAAGAGAACTTCACCACCATCTACCACGAGCTGGGCCACATCTATTACGACCTGGCCTACAACCCGCTGCCACCGCTGTTCCAGGGCGGTGCCAACGATGGCTTCCATGAAGCGATCGGCGACACCATCGTGCTGGCGATGACGCCCAAGTACCTCAGCTCGATCGGCCTGGTCGATGCGCCGACCGAAAGCCGCGAGGCGGTCATCAACAACCAGATGCGCATGGCGCTGTCAGGCGTGTCGTTCCTGCCGTTCGGGCTGATGATCGACCGCTGGCGCTGGGGCGTGTTCGATGGCTCGATTACTGCCGACAACTACAACAAGGCGTGGTGGGACCTGAAGGCCAAGTACCAGGGCGTGGCGCCGGCCAGCACCCGTGGCGAAGAGTTCTTCGATCCGGGCGCGAAGTACCACGTGCCGGGCAACACTCCGTACACCCGCTACTTCCTGGCGCGCATCCTGCAGTTCCAGTTCTACAAGGGCCTGTGCGACGCGTCCGGCTACAAGGGCCCGCTGCATGAGTGCACCTTCTACGGCAACAAGGAAGCCGGCCAGAAGTACTGGGCGATGCTGAGCAAGGGTGCCAGCCAGCCGTGGCAGGCCACGCTGAAGGAGCTGACCGGTACCGACAAGCTCGATGCCGGCCCGATGATCGAGTACTTCACCCCGGTCAACGAGTGGCTGAAGCAGCAGAACGAAGGCCAGATGTGCGGCTGGCAGGCCAACGCGGCCCCGGCGGCGAAATAAAAAAAGGGGCGGATCCGCGAGGATCCGCCCCTTTCCGGTAGTGCCGGCCGCTGGCCGGTAACTGCACGGTGGAAATCCATCTGGCAGCCGGCCGGCGGCCGGCTCTACCGCAACAGCAGTCAAAGGCCAGATGTGCGGCTGGCAGGCCAACGCGGCCCCGGCGGCGAAATGAAAAAAGGGGCGGGTCCGCAAGGATCCGTCCCTTTCCGGTAGTGCCGGCCGCTGGCCGGCAACTACGCGATGAAGACCCAACGGGCAGCCGGCCAGCGGCCGGCTCTACCGAAACAGCAGTCAAAGGCCAGATGTGCGGCTGGCAGGCCAACGCGGCCCCGGCGGCGAAATGAGAAAAGGGGCGGATCCGAAAGGATCCGCCCCTTTCCGGTAGTGCCGGCCGCTGGCCGGCAACTGCACGGTGGAAATCCGTCTGGCAGCCGGCCAGCGGCCGGCTCTACCGAAACAGCAGTCAAAGGCCAGATCTGCGGCTGGCAGGCCAACGCGGCCCCGGCGGCGAAATGAAAAAAGGGGCGGATCCGAAAGGATCCGTCCCTTTTTGGTAGTGCCGGCCGCTGGCCGGCAACTGCACGGTGGAAATCCGTCTGGCAGCCGGCCAGCGGCCGGCTCTACCGCAACAGCGGTCAGCTGTTCTTCTTCGCGGCCATCGCTGCGGCCAGCTCGGCCTTGAATTCCTCGAAGGTCTGGCCCTTCTCCCTGGCTTCGGCCTGTGCGGCATCGCGCAGCGCATCGGAGTACATCAGGCGCACCGGCGTGCCGTTGCGCTCGTGCAGTTCACCGGCCTGCATGATCAGCGCCAGCACCTGCGCAGCGCTCTCGCTGTGGCCCGCGATGCGGCCATCCATGCCCAGCACCCATTCGCCGTCGCGGCGCACGACACCGGCCAGCAGGGTGCGCTGTGCATCGCGCAGTTCCGCATGCGGCTCCACCGGCGAGGCCTGCGCGGCGGCCTTGTTGGCGGCCTGCTTTTCCTGGCGACGGCGCTGGTCGCGGCGGGTCTTGGAGCTGGTGGACATGGTGCGGTACCGCTGCGAAGGGGGGCGCAAGGATAGCGCACCCCGCCCGCAGCACCGCTTCACACCCCTCAGTCCAGCACTTTGCCGTGCCGCCAGTAGCCCATGAAGGTGATCGCGCGGCGGTCCAGCCCGCAGTCGCGCACCAGATGGCGACGGATCGCCATCACCGCCCCCGCCTCGCCCGCCACCCAGGCATACAGCGGCCCGGCCACACCGGTTTCGGCCTGCTCCCAGAGGATCTGCGTATCGACGTCGATCTCCTCCAGCGCATCGCCGGCAGCCACGCCCGAGGTCGCTGCCAACCGCGCCTGGACCGCCTGCAGCAACCGCTGTCCGTAGGCGGCCTGCCCGCGCGGCAGCCAGACCAGCTCGGCGCTGGAGGGCGCCTTCAGGTGCACCGCATCACCGGCCTGCGCCACCTCCAGCAGCGCCAGCGTGCGCGGTGGGTCGACCATGGCCGCCAGTTCCTCGAGGATGCCGGCCACCGCAGGCAACGCGGTTTCATCGGCCACCAGCAGCACCTGGCCGACACCGGCCGGTGGCTTCCACTCCCAGCCCTCGCTGCTCCCGGCACAGTCGGCGTCCGGGGCCAGCAGCACCACGCGGTCGCCAGGGCGGGCGTGCATGGCCCAGCGCGAGGCGGGGCCGGTTTCGCCATGGATGACGAAATCGACGTCGACCTCGCCCTGCTCGGCGCGCAACTGGCGGATGGTGTAGGTACGCATCGGCGGGCGCTTGTCGTCCGGCAGGGCCCGGTAGCGTGGGTACCAGTCTTCACCGCTGGGGACCTGCGGCACCTCCTGGCCGGGCAAGGGGAAGAACACCTTGATGCGCTGGTCAGGGCCTTCGGTCTTCATCCGCGCCACGTCGGCACCGGTGAACACCATGCGGTCCAGGGAAGGGGAAAGAACGCGGCGCTCCTTCAGCGCCACCTCGAACAGGCGGTAGGTCTGCTGCGCAGCCATGGGGAACCTCATGCAACGACATCGGATTGGCTGGCTGTCGTGCATCCACGCACCGGCTGGCTGGAGTGCCCAGCCTAGTCCGGTCGTTCCTCTTCGCAAGCGTTGCGGGCAAAGCGGCCGGCCCTACCCCTGCGCGCTGCTCAATGGCCCGTGCAGGCCGCCTGTGCCGCGCGTTCACGCTGGTGTTCCCAGTACCAGAACACGAAGCCGGCGGCGAAGAACGCGGCCTGCCCCAGCGCCAGGTGCAGCGGGCTGGCGCTGAGCAGCGGCGACACCACGCCGGCCACCACCGTGCTGATCATCAGCTGCACGAAGGCCTGCAGCGACGAAGCCAGGCCGCGCTGGTGCGGGTACATGTCCAGCACCGCCAGCGCCAGGATCGGGAAGATCAATGCCATGCCCATGCCGCCCAGGAAGATCGGCAGCACCGCCCACGGCAGCACGAACTGCGGCGACAGCGCCACGTAGCCGACATTCAGCAGCACCGACAGCGCACACAGGCCGAAACCAATGGACACCTGGCGGGTGGGCGTGGTGTGCCCGGCCATGCGCCCGGACAGGAACGAGCCGGTGGTCATGCCGCCGATGGTGGGGATGAACAGCCAGGCAAAACCACCCTCGCCCAGATGCAGGTGCTGCATCACGAACACCGGCGCCGAGGAGATGTACAGGAAAATGCCGCCGAAACCGATGCTGCCGGCCAGCGCCAGGCGCAGGAACCGCGGGTTGAAACCGATGCGCACGTAATCACGCAGCAGCACGCGCGGTGACAACGGCACCCGTGCCTCCACCGGATGGGTTTCCGGCAGGTAGCGTGCAGTGGCCGCCAGCAGGAGCAGCGCAAACACCACCAGGAACCAGAAAATCAGTGGCCAGCCGGCGCCACTGAGCAGGATCCAGCCGCCAATGATCGGTGCGATGGCCGGAGCGATGCCGAACAGCATCGATACCTGGCTCATCAGGCGCTGCGCATCGTGGCCGTGGTACAGGTCGCGGATCACCGCGCGGCCGACGATCATGCCGACGCCTGCTGACAGGCCCTGCAGCGCACGGAACGCCAGCAGCGTGGTCAGGTCGGTGGACAGCGCGCAGCCGACCGAAGCGCCGACGAACACCACCAGGCCACCGAGGATCACCCGCTTGCGGCCCCAGGCGTCGGACAGCGGACCGTGCGCCAGGCTCATCAGGCCGTAGAACAGCAGGTACACGCTGATGGTCTGCTGCACCGCCACTTCGTCCACCGCCAGGCGCTGGGCCAGCTGCGGGAACGCGGGGAAGATGGTGTCGATCGAGAACGGACCGAACATGGCCAGGCCGGCGAGCAGCAGGGCCATGCGGCGGGTGGAGGGAGCAACAGCGGCGGTCATGGGAAAGGCGTCCGGCAGGGCCATGCGCGGCACGCACGGCGGGCGCCGGTCCCCTGCAGCAGGGACGGCGCCAGATGAATTCGGGTATCCGCCCATCATAGGTGGGGAATGCGCCTGATGCCATGCAGCAGTGCACAAAACGCACGGACGGGCCATCGGCCATTCAGGCGCGGCCGCCAGGTCCGAAGGCGGCCGCCGCGCCCGCAACGGGCTATAATCGGCGGGCAACACGGTGGGAGAAGCGGAACACCGCTGCCGAAGGCGCAACGCCCGTAATCGCTCAGGCCCGATACCACCCGTAACACAACTCTGGAGAGACCGGTTCGATCCGGCGCCGAAGGGGCACGAAGCTGCGGTCCGCCGCGCTTTTAAACTCTCAGGCAAAAGGACAGAGGGGCGCCCCGCAGACCGCCGACCGGCGGCTTGTGCCCGTGCGTGTGCCCTTTCCTGACGGATCCTTCGCCATGTCCCAGAACACCCCTTCCCTGCGTGAGCTCGAGCACCACAACGCGTTCGTCGAGCGCCACATCGGCCCCAACGACGCCGAGATCGCGCAGATGCTCGCCGTCGTCGGCCACGCGTCGCTGGATGCGATGACCGACGCCATCGTGCCGGCCAAGATCAAGTCGCCGGCACCGCTGGCACTGCCGGAGTCGATGACCGAAGTGCAGGCACTGGCGAAGATCCGTGCGATCGCCGACAAGAACACCGTGCTGCGCAGCTTCATCGGCCAGGGTTACTACGGTACCCACACGCCGAACGTGATCCTGCGCAACATCCTGGAAAACCCGGCGTGGTACACCGCCTATACCCCGTACCAGGCGGAAATCTCGCAGGGCCGCATGGAAGCGCTGATCAACTTCCAGACCCTGTGCGCCGACCTGACCGGCATGGAAATCGCCAACGCCTCGCTGCTGGACGAAGCCACCGCCGCCGCCGAAGCGATGACTCTGGCCAAGCGTTCGGCCAAGTCGAAGTCGGACACCTTCTTCGTGCACGACGCCGTGCACCCGCAGACCCTGGAACTGCTGCGTACCCGCGCCGAGCCCATGGGCATCGTGCTGCGCGTCGGCACCCCGGCCGAAGCACTGGAAGCAGAAGCGTTCGGCCTGCTGCTGCAGTATCCGGACACCTTCGGCCAGGTCGGCGACTACAAGGCGCTGGTCGATGCCGTGCACGCACGCGGCGGCCTGGTGGCCGTGGCCACCGACCTGCTGGCCCTGACCCTGCTGGCTGCCCCGGGCGAATGGGGCGCGGACATCGTGGTCGGCAACAGCCAGCGTTTCGGCGTGCCGTTCGGCTTCGGTGGCCCGCACGCCGCCTTCATGGCCTGCCGTGACGCCTACAAGCGCTCGATGCCGGGCCGCCTGATCGGCGTTTCGATCGATGCCCAGGGCAACCCGGCCTACCGCCTGACCCTGCAGACCCGCGAACAGCACATCCGCCGCGAGAAGGCCACCTCCAACATCTGTACCGCGCAGGTGCTGCTGGCGGTGATGGCCTCGATGTACGCCGTTTACCACGGCCCGGAAGGCCTGACCCGCATTGCCCGCCGCACGCACCGCCTGGCCTCGATCCTGGCCGCAGCGCTGCGCAATGCCGGCGTGCAGGTCGGTGGCGACTTCTTCGACACCCTGCACGTCACCGGCGTGCATGCCGATGAAATCCATGCCAAGGCACGCGCCGCCGGTTACAACCTGCGCGCGATCGACAGCGACTCGGTCGGCATCAGCCTGGACGAGACCACCACCCGCGCCGACATCGTCGCCGTGGCTGCGGTGTTCGGTGCCTCGCTGGACGTCGACGCGCTGGATGCCAGCACCGCCGACGCGCTGCCGGCCGGCCTGCTGCGCCAGTCCGCGTTCCTGACCCACCCGGTGTTCAACACCCACCACAGCGAGCACGAACTGCTGCGTTACCTGCGTTCGCTGGCCGACAAGGACCTGGCGATGGACCGCACGATGATCCCGCTGGGTTCGTGCACCATGAAGCTCAACGCCACCGCCGAGATGATCCCGGTGACCTGGCCGGAGTTCTCGCAGATCCACCCGCTGGTGCCGGCCGACCAGGCGCTGGGCTACAAGGAACTGATCGACACGCTGGAAGCGATGCTGGTCGAATGCACCGGCTACGACGCGGTCAGCCTGCAGCCGAACTCCGGCGCACAGGGCGAGTACGCCGGCCTGCTGGCGATCCGCGCCTACCACCGCTCGCGCGGCGAAGGCCACCGCGACATCTGCCTGATCCCGGATTCGGCGCACGGCACCAACCCGGCCTCGGCGCAGATGTGCGGCATGAAGGTGGTGGTCACCAAGACCGATGCCAACGGCAACGTCGATGTGGAAGACATCCGCCTCAACGCCGAGAAGTACAGCGACCGCCTGGCCGCGATCATGATGACCTACCCGTCCACGCACGGCGTGTTCGAGGAAGAGGTGGTCGAGATCTGCGAGATCATCCACCAGCACGGCGGCCAGGTGTACACCGACGGCGCCAACATGAACGCCCTGGTCGGCGTGGCCAAGCCCGGCAAATGGGGTTCGGACGTTTCGCACCTGAACCTGCACAAGACCTTCTGCATCCCGCACGGCGGCGGCGGCCCGGGCGTCGGCCCGTGCGCGGTCAAGGAACACCTGGCCCCGTTCCTGCCGGGCAAGCTGGGTGACAACGGCCCGGTCGGCATGGTCAGCGCCGCCAGCTTCGGCAGCGCCTCGATCCTGCCGATCAGCTGGATGTACATCGCGATGATGGGCCGCGAAGGCCTGCGCAAGGCCACCCAGGTCGCGCAGCTCAACGCCAACTACATCGCCAAGCGCCTGGCCCCGCACTTCAAGACCCTGTACACCGGCCGCAACGGCCTGGTGGCACACGAGTGCATCCTCGACGTACGCCCGCTGGAGAAGACCAGCGGCATCGGCGCCGAGGACGTCGCCAAGCGCCTGATCGACTTCGGCTTCCACGCCCCGACCCTGAGCTTCCCGGTGGCCGGCACGCTGATGGTCGAACCGACCGAGAGCGAATCGCTACACGAGCTGGACCGCTTCATCGACGCGATGATCCAGATCCGCGAGGAGATCACCGCGATCGAAGACGGCCGGCTGGACCGCGAGGACAACCCGCTGAAGAACGCGCCGCACACCGCCACCGCGGTGACCGCCAGCGAGTGGACCCACGCCTACCCGCGCGAACTGGCTGCCTTCCCGCTGGCCAGCCTGAAGCAGAGCAAGTACTGGCCGCCGGTGGCGCGCGTCGACAACGTGTACGGCGACAAGAACGTGATGTGCGCCTGCATCCCGGTCGATGCCTACAAGGATGATGAAGTCGAGGCTTGATTCCTCGCGGCATCGGTAAAGAGAACGGCCCGCGCAAGCGGGCCGTTTTCATGAGGGCGGGTGGACCAGGGTCCACACCCACGGTAATCCCGATCACGGGTCCGGCATCTGCCCCAGGCTCAACTGCCACGACACGCCGAAGCGATCCTGCACCCAGCCGTAGCGGTTGCTGAAGTCATAGTCGCCCACCGGCATCAGCCAGTGGCCGCCCTCGCCCAGCACGCGCGCGGCGCGCTCGAACTGCTCGGCGCCGGAGCACTCGACGAACAGCGAGATCGACGGGCTGAAGGTGAAATCGTGCACGTCCAGGCTGTCAAAGCACAGGTAGTGGGTGCCACCGAGCAGGAAGATGGCCTGTCGGACCTGCCCGGGCACGCCGGCACCGGCGCCGTCCGGATGGCGCTGCATTGCCAGCAGGCGGAAATCGGCGAAGGCCTCGGCGTACAGGGCCAGCGCGGCCTCGGCCTGGCCGGTAAACATCAGGAAGGGGCGACTGCGCAGCATGCGGTACTCCCGGTCGACGGGCCGATGACGGCCCACACGATCAGGATGGCACGGCAGATGTGCAGCCCCCGTGGTAGTGCCGGCCGCTGGCCGGCAGCTCCAGTCACGCCTCGCGCATGCGCCGTGCGATGGCGCTGCCGGCGGCGATCGTGGCGGTCAGCGCCACCATCGACAGGAACTGCAGGCGGGTGTGCGACTCGCTCAGCAGCAGGCCGAAGATCAGCGCCAGGATCGCCAGCGCGCAGCAGGTCAGCCACGGGAAGCCCGCCATGCGGAACGGCAGCCGGGTACCCAGGCGATCTGCGCGGCGGCGCAACACCAGTTGCGAGACCAGCGACAGCGTCCACACCAGCAGGCAGGTGGAACCGACGATGTTCAGCAGCACCGGCAGCACCCGGTCCGGGAACAGCAGTTCCATCACCGTGGCGGCGAAACCGAACAGCACGCTGGCCAGCACGGCAATCACCGGCACCTGGCGCGGATCGGTCCAGCCCAGCACCGCCGGCGCTTCGCGGCGCTGCGCCAGTGAATACATCATGCGCGAGGCGCCGTAGAGGTTGGCATTGAGTGCCGACAGCAGCGCGATCACCGCAATCAGGGTGATGGCGGTGCCGGCGCCCGGAATACGGGCAATGTCCAGCACGGCGGCGAACGGCGACTTCAACGCTTCGCTGGTCCACGGCACGACGGCGATGATCACGCTCAGCGAGCCGATGTAGAACACCAGGATGCGCCACGCCACGGTGCGGATGGCACGGGCGATGCTGCGCTCCGGATCTTCGGTCTCCGCCGCCGCAACGGCGACGATCTCGGTGCCACCGAAGGCAAAAACGACAACCAGCAGTGCAGCGCCAATACCGGCCAGGCCCTTCGGTGCGAAGCCACCATGCTCGGTGAAGTTGCTCAGGCCCGGCGAGGTCACCTGCGGCAGCCAGCCCATCAGCAGCGCCACGCCGATGGCGATGAAGGCCAGGATCGCCGCCACCTTGAGGATGGCGAACCAGAATTCGAACTCGCCGAAGTTCTTCACCCCGAGCAGGTTGATCGCGGTGAAGAACAGCATGAAGGCCAGCGCCGCCATCGGTACAGGTACTGCTGGCCAGACGGTGGCCAGCAGCCCGGCCGCTCCCACCGCCTCGGCGGCGATCACGATCACCAGCTGCACCCACCACAACCAGCCGACGGTGGAACCGGCGGTGGCGCCCATGGCATCGGCGGCATAGACCGAGAACGCGCCGCTGGTCGGTTTGGCCGCCGCCATTTCGCCCAGAGCGTTCATCACGATGATCACCAGCGCGCCGGCGACCAGATACGACACCAGGACCGCCGGACCGGCCGCCTGCACACCCACGCCCGAGCCGAGGAACAGGCCGGCACCGATGGCGCTGCCCAGGCCCATCATGATCAGCTGGCGGGGCTTGAGCGAATGTCCGAGGCGGGACGGCGAAGCGGTCGGAATCGAGTTGGGCATCGGCAGGGCTGGCGGCGGGCTACAGGGGCGACACCTTACCCTGTCCCATGCCCGCGGGGATAGGCACAGCGCAGCAGGCGGCTCAGGCCAGTGCCGGCTCTCCGACACTGCCACCAATACGGGCGCGGTAGGCACGCGGCGAGAAACCGGTTTCAGCCTTGAACTTGCGGGTAAAGGCGCTCTGGTCGCTGAAACCGCAGGCCTGGCCGATGCTGGCGATGCTCTCGTCACCGTGCAGCAGGTGCATGGCCATCTGGATCCGCAGCCGGGTCAGCACCTGCTGCGGGGTCATCTGGAACACCTTGCGGAAGCTGCGCTCCAGCTTGGACAGCGAAAAGCCGGTGATGTCCAGCAGGGTCTGCATGCGCACGTTCTCGGCGTAGTGCGCGTTGAGGTGGGCCAGCGCCAGCCGCAGCTGCTCGTACTGGGTACCCAGACTGTCCTTCTGGCCAAGGTCGCGGGAAATGCCGATCAGGCCCTCGATGGCCCCATCGACCACCAGCGGACGCTTGCAGGTCAGGCACCAGCCCGGTTCGCGGTTGGCGAACAGGTGCAGCTCCATCAGGTTCTCGATCACCTCACCGGCCAGCACGCGGGCGTCCTGGTCCACGTAGTCGGCGCTCAGCCCGGTCGGGTAGATCTCCGCCGCGGTACGCCCGATCACGTCCTTGCGGGCGCGCAGGCCCAGCCGCCGCAGCATGGTCTGGTTGACGTGGGTGTAACGCCCCTGAAGGTCCTTGATGAAGAACAGCACATCCGGGATGGCGTCGAACAGGGCTTCGATGTCGGCGGGCTCGACTCGCATGGAACAAGCATACCCGAGCCTGCTTTTGCCTGTACGTTCACCTTTGCCGGACCTCGGTTTAACGGGCCCGGTTCCAGTGTCGTGGTTCTCTTTGAGCATCCGGAGCCAACGTCAATGGCCGCCAGCAAGCCGACCGGCAAGCGCGCAACCACCCACGCCGAGAACCACCACCGCGGCAACGGCGATGAACTGCACCAGCAGGCCGGGGGCAGTCATCCGGCGATGACCACCGATCAGGGCATCCCGGTGGCAGACAACCAGAACTCCCTGCGCCAGGGACCTCGGGGGCCTACGCTGCTGGAGGACTTCATCCTGCGCGAGAAGATCACCCACTTCGACCATGAGCGCATTCCCGAGCGCATCGTGCACGCCCGCGGCAGCGCTGCGCATGGCTACTTCGAGTTGACCCGATCACTGAAGGCGCATACCCGCGCGCGCATCCTGACCGAGGTTGGCGTGAAGACACCCGTGTTCACCCGCTTCTCGACCGTGGCCGGTGGCGCAGGTTCGGTGGACACCCCGCGCGACGTGCGCGGCTTCGCGGTGAAGTTCTATACCAGGGAGGGCAACTGGGACCTGGTCGGCAACAACATCCCGGTGTTCTTCATCCAGGACGCCATGAAATTCCCGGACCTGGTGCACGCGGTGAAGATGGAACCGGACCGTGCCTTCCCGCAGGCCGCATCGGCCCATGACACGTTCTGGGACTTCATTTCGCTGATGCCCGAATCGATGCACATGATCATGTGGGCGATGAGCGACCGCGCCATACCGCGTTCGCTGCGGATGATCGAAGGCTTCGGTGTGCACAGCTTCCGCCTGCTGAACGAGGCCGGCGAGTCAACGTTCGTCAAGTTCCACTGGCGGCCCAAGCTGGGTATCCAGTCCACGGTCTGGGACGAAGCGCTGAAGCTGCAGTCGGCCGACAATGACTTCCATCGCCGTGACCTGTTCGAGGCCATCCAGCGCGGCGACTTCCCGGAATGGGAACTGGCGGTGCAGTTGTTCACCGAAGAAGACGCCGACGCATTCCCGTTCGATCATCTGGACCCGACCAAGATCATTCCCGAATCGCTGGTGCCGTTGCAGGTCATCGGGCGCATGGTGCTGGACCGCTGGCCGGACAACTTCTTCGCCGAGACCGAGCAGGTGGCTTTCTGCCCGGCCAACGTGCCACCGGGCATCGACTTCAGCAACGACCCGCTGCTGCAGGGGCGCCTGTTCTCCTACCTGGACACCCAGCTGCTGCGCCTGGGCGGCCCGAACTTCCACCAGATCCCGGTGAATGCGCCCAAGTGCCCGTTTGCCAATCATCAGCGCGACGGCCACATGCAGATGCAGGTTCCCAAGGGCCGGGTGGCCTACGATCCCAGTTCGCTGCAGGAGGACACCCCGCGCGAGACGCCTGCCGGATTCCGCAGCCATGCCAGCGCCGACGATGGCCGCAAGGGTCGCACCCGCGCGGAGAGTTTCGCCGACCACTACAGCCAGGCCCGCATGTTCTTTCGCAGCCTCGAAAAGCCGGAGCAGGCGCACCTGGCATCGGCGCTGGTGTTCGAGTTGTCCAAGGTGGAAACGCTGAAGGTGCGGGTACGCACCGTCAGCCACCTGCGCAACATCGATGACTCACTGGCGCAGCGCGTGGCCGATGGTCTGGCGTTGCCTGCACTGCCCGACCCGGCGCCGACCGCTACCCCAGTGCGGGACATGCCCCCCGCCCCCGAAGTGCGGGTGATCGGTCGCAACAAACCCACCCTGCAAGGGCGCTGCATCGGCATCCTGTTCGATGAGGGTTCTGATGCCCGGATCATTGCCAGCCTGAGCAAGGCAGCCAGGAAAGCAGGTGCGGATGTGAAGCTGGTCGCCCCCAGAGTGGGTGGCGCCACGCTCAGCGATGGCGCGCTGCAGGCGGCGGATGGGCAACTGGCGGGCACCCCGTCGGCCGTGTTCGATGCAGTAGCCGTGGTGCTCAGCCCGGAAGCGGCGAAGGCCTTGTCGAAAGAGAGTGCAGCCATCGAATTCGTCAGCCAGGCGTGGGCGCACCTGAAGGCCATCGCCAGCGATGCGGGCGGCCAGACGCTGCTGAAGGCGGCAAGGGTCGGCAACGACGCCGGCATCGTCGAAGCGGAAGACGCCAAGGCATTCCTGGCGGCGGCCGCCACCCGCCAGTGGGCGCGCGAACCCAAGCTGCGCCTGCTGGCCTGACTACAACAACAGGAGAACTGTCATGCCCCGTGGTGACAAATCCGCATATTCCGATAAACAGAAGCGCCAGGCCGAGCACATCGAGGAAAGCGAGCGCGAGCGCGGTGCCAGCGAAGGCACGGCCGAGCGCATTGCCTGGGCGACCGTGAACAAGCAGGATGGTGGTGGCAAGCGTAGCGGCAGCGCGCGCAAGGGTACGAAGAAGGCGACCAGCAAGACGGCCGCCAAGAAAACGCCTGCCAGAAAGTCGGGCACAAAGAAGGCCACGACCAAGGCGACGGCGGCGAAGAAGGCGCCTGCGAAGAAGACGACAGCCAGGAAGGCGGCGGCAAAGAAGGCACCGGCTCGCAAGACAGCCACAAAGAAAACCGCAAAGAAGACAGCGGCCAAGAAGGCCGGTACAGCCGCCTCGCGCAGTGCTGCAGCGAAGAAGGCGGCGAAGACACGTGCGGCGAAGAAGGCCGTGCGCAAGGTGGCGGCGAAGAAGGCAGCGCGTACCCGCGCGCGCGGCTGAGTCCTTCGATCAGGGCGACAGCGTCCTCATCCACGCGGCAACTTCGGCTGCGGCTGCGTCAGCGCGTGCCTGCAGCAGCAGATGCGGCCCTTCCAGCGAAACATGCCGGGCATCCGGCAAAAGGGCCTGCAGTTCTGCCACGCTGGGCGGCCACAGCAGGCGGTCATGGCACGCGTGCAGGCACAGCGTCGGCACGTCGATTGCCGGCAGCAATGCGCGTACGTCGACGCGCAGGGTCGCTGCGGCGCGTTGCCGCAATGTGGCCGCCGGAATCCGGGCCAGCGCATCGCGCAGCATCGACAGGTGCTCGCGGGTGCGCCACCGCCCCAGCAGCAGGCGCGCCAGCAACGCCACGGGAGGCAGAGGCCAGGCCGGCGTCAGCAGGGCTGCGCTGGCTGCCGGCAATGGCACCGGTCGACGCGCAAAGGTCGCGGCAAGCACCAGTCCGCGCAGCCCGGCGGGCTGTCGCGTGGCCAGTTCAACCGCCAACGGGCCCGAGAAGGACTCGGCAAGCAGGATGAAGGGATGGCCGGGCAGCTGCGACCACAGCCGTTGGGCCAGCGTGGCGTGATCCTGCCCTCCCTGCGCAGGCAGCGTAATCGCCTGCGTCGTCAGCCCATGAGCCTGGAGTGCTGACAGAAACGGGATCGACAGCCTGCCGGAGCCATCCAGCCCGGGCAGCATCAGCACGTGCTGCGGCGTGGGTGATGCTGAATCACAGCCCGGCTTTTCCTCGCGCCCGATTCCCATGTCACCTCCTTTGCTGGCAAGCATCGCCCACATCGGCAGGCAGCGGAACCTTCGCTCCGGCTCTCCTGCTGCTTTGCCGGTCAAGGTTGAGCGATACTCCCCGCTCTGCTGCGGGACGCGGCTGCCAAGGAGAGCCTCTGATGCGATGGACCTACGCGCTGGCCATGATGGCCATGATGCTGCCACTGAACAGTTCCGCCAGCGATGGCTGGATAAACGGGGCAGGCAAGGCGATGCCGGAGACCGATGCCATGAAATCCAGCGGTGGCTTTGCGGCATCGCTGCTGGTCACCTCCGATGCCGACTGGCGGGCCAAGTGGGAAACCCCACCAGAGACCACTCCCGGTTTTACCCAGGCCGACGAAGTCCACCCGGGCGGTGAATTGTTCCTGCTGACATTCCTGTCCAACCCGCAACTAGATGAGAACCGCGTACCCAAGGTGCACTGCGATCTGCGCATGCTGCGCCCGGACGGCAGTACCAGCATCGACGAACGCGATGTTCCCTGTTTCACCGCTGCCCTGCCCGGCCCGCCAACCCTGTTGTACATGACCAACCTGCACCTGAAGTTCGTGGCCGAGGCCAGTGATCCGAAAGGCACGTGGACTGCGCAGGTGGTGGTCAGGGATCTGCTGCGGAATGTGAGCCTGCCTCTGCAGGCTCACTTCGACGTCCGTTGAACGGAGGCGTGCGGATGAAGATGCGGCGATTACTGAGCTGGACCGGTCTTGCGCTTTGCGTGGTCTACCTGCTGTTGACCGCATGGCTGGTTCACGGCGCGCAGTCGGATGCGGACCCGAAGGGGGCCTATATCCTGATGTCGCTCCCCATCACCCTGCAGTCTGCTGCACTCGATGCCATCGGCGCAGGCAGCCTGCTGTACGGCAAACCCTGGTCGACCGCGTATGCAGTACTGGTTCCGCCAACACTGCTGTTGCTGTACGCAGCCGGCTGGCTGATCGAACGCGCCGCGGGCGGCCGCTAGCCAGCGGCACCGACCGGTTGCGTGCATGCGGTGCCCTGCATGCGGGGCATCGCATGCAGGGCGTCATCCAACATCCAGTCGCAGGTTGCTTACGCCGCCTGCGCAGGCACGATGGGCATGCGCGCGCCCTGCTCCACCTTGAACACCGCCACCGACGTGGTCAACGCATGCGCCTGTTCTTCCAGCGCGCGGCTGGCGGCAGTGGCTTCTTCCACCAGCGCAGCGTTCTGCTGGGTCACCTGGTCCATCTGCACCACCACCTGGTTGACCTGCTCGATACCGGCCGCCTGCTCCTTGCTGGCCGCTGCGATGTCGCTCATCAGCTGCGTGGTGCGCGAGCTGGCCTGGGCCACGCGGGCGATCGCGGCTTCCGATTCAACGGTCACCGCCAGGCCGCTCTTCACCTTGGCAGCGGCGTCTTCGATCAGCTCCTTGATCTCCTTGGCGGCGACACCGGCACGCTGTGCGAGCGTACGTACCTCGCTGGCGACCACGGCAAAACCACGGCCCTGCTCACCTGCACGCGCGGCTTCAACCGCAGCATTCAGCGCCAGGATGTTGGTCTGGAACGCGATGCCGTCGATCACGGTGGAGATTTCCGAGATGCGTGCCGAGGACTGATCGATCTCACCCATCACCGACGCCATCTGCGCCATCGCCTGCTCGGTTTCGCGTACGGCGGCACCGGCGGCATGCGCTTCACTGTCGGCCTGACGAGCGAGCTCGGCATTCTGGCGCACAGTCGAGGTCAGTTCCTCCATCGATGCGGCGGCTTCTTCCAGGTTGGCGGCCTGCTGCTCGGTGCGGCGCGACAGGTCGTTGTTGCCGGCGGCCAGTTCCTGCGCCGCGTTGTTGATGCTGTCGGCGGCAACCTGGATGCCACGCACGATGCCGGTCAGCTGCGCGGTGGTGGTGTTGGCGTCGTCACGCATGCGGGCGAATACACCGTCGTACTCGCCGTCCATGCGTGCAGTCAGGTCGCCGTGCGAGATCGCGCGTAGCACGTCGGAGACATCAGCTATGCTGGCCTGCGAACTGGCCATCATGCCGTTGAGGTGCTCGACCATCGCCTTGAACTGGAACTGGAACGCAGCGGCATCGCCACGCATGCTGAAATCACCGGCGCGCGCGGCGCGGGCCAGTGCATCGATCTGCGCGTTGATCGCCATCAGGCTCTGCTTCACTGCGGCCAGAGTGCGGGTCAGCGTGCCCTTCTCGCCCGGGTAGTCCGGCAGGTCGCGGCTGAGGTCACCGATGGCATAGCGCTGCATCACTTCGGCCATCAGCAGTTCCACCTGCACGTGCGATTCGACCAGGCTGTTGGTGGCCTGCACCATGCGGCCGAAATCGCCGGGGAAGGCGCTGGCGTCCATGCGGTAGCGGATCGCACCGGCCTCGTGCTGTTCGGCCATCTGCAGCTGCGCGCCGATCGCCGCCTGCACACTCTGGCGCACGCTGGCCATCGCCTCGCCCAACTGGGTCAGTTCGTCACGGCCGCCGAGGCGGAACTCCTGATCCAGCTGGCCCCTGGACAGGCGCTCGGCCAGGTTCACCGCGCGGGCCAGCGGGCCGGTCAGGCTGCGGCCGATCATCACCGAGGCACCGATGCCCACCAGCAGCGCGACGCCGCCCAGCACCAGCAGCTGCAGCAGGCTGCGCTCGCCCAAGCGGATCGCCTCGGCGGCCGCCTCACGGCTTTCCTTCTCCTCGAAGTCCACGCCATCGGACAGCGCCTTGTTCCAGCCGTTGGCGGCTTCCTGCACCGGGCCCAGGGTCAGCGCCACGGCGCCCGGGTAGTCGCCCTGCTCCATCAGTTCGCTGGTCTGCTTGTTGAGCGGACGCGCGATGGCACGCTTGGCGGCGATGGTTTCGGCAATGGCCTTGCCCTCGGCGTCGCTGGGCAGCGCCTGGTAGGCCGTCCAACTGGCCTCATAGCGCTTGACCAGATCGGCGATGCGCTGCTCATCATGGCCACGGTCATCGCCCTGGCGGATCAGCATCTCGCGGCGAACGACCATCATCTGGTTGTTGGCATCGAGCATCTGCGAGAGCAGGCGCACCTTGGCCACGCTGACATCGACCACCTGCTGCATCGCGCGCTTCTGCACGACACTGGCGGTGGCGCCGGTGGCCACCACGGCCGCAACCAACAGCAGCAACAGGCCAAAGCCCAGCCCAAGACGCCAGGCAACCCTGACATTCCTCAAGTAGTTCATCGGTACATCCAAAACGGGGGGATGTGGCGTTATCGGCGGCCCGCCAGGCAATCTTGATCGCCGACCGCCAACGGCGTGGGGCACCATTCACCTTGGTGAGCCCTTGGCCGGCCGCACCCGCGCGGGGACGGTGGCGCAACGACCCGACTGCTCATGCAGACGTCAGATCTCTTTCACGGCGGCTCGGCGCGGCCTGCAGGCAAGGTGGTGGCGTCATCTGCTGGAGTTCCCAATGCCATTACCCGTGTACCGATCCACCCTGCTGGCTCTCTCGCTGCTGGCATCGCCGGCGTTCGCGCAGGCACCGCCGCCTGGACTGCCCGCCCCCATTGCCGAGAAGGCCGGACCGGACACCGCAGCACGTTCCGCCCTGCATGCCCAGGTGCTGCTGGATCGCGCGAATTTCTCGCCCGGCCAGATCGACGGTGAAGTAGGCAGCAACCAACGGCGCGCGGTGTCGGGTTTCCAGGCGGCGCACGGCCTGGCCGTCACCGGTGAACTGGACGACGCGACCTGGCAGGCCCTGCAGGCTGATACGGTCACCCCCCTGGCCAGCTACACGCTGACCAGCGAGGATGTCGCCGGGCCGTTCCAGGCGGTGCCGAAGGGCCCCGCCGCACAGGCCAAACTGAAATCGCTGGGCTTCAACAACGTCGAAGAGTCGCTGGGCGAACGCTTCCACGCATCCCCTGAGCTGTTGAAGCTGCTCAATCCGGGCGTGGATCTGAGCAAGGCGGGCAACCGCATCCAGGTGCCCAATGTCGCACCATCGCCGCTACCGAAGGCGGCCAAGGTGGTCGTCGACAAGTCCGATTCCAGCCTGCAGCTGCTGGATGCGCAGGGCAAGGTTATCGCTCAGGTGCCGGTTTCCTCCGGCAGCCAGCATGATCCGCTGCCGATTGGCGAATGGAAGATCCTGGGCGTGTATCGCGACCCGCCGTTCCACTACAACCCCAAGCTGTTCTGGGATGCGCGCAAGGGCGAAAAGAAGGCGACACTGCCGCCGGGCCCGAACAATCCGGTCGGCCGGGTCTGGATCGACCTGTCCAAGCCACACTACGGCCTGCATGGCACGCCCGAGCCCGGCCATGTCGGCAAGACCGAGTCACATGGTTGCGTGCGCATGACCAACTGGGATGCGCTGCGCGTGGCCGATGCGGTGGATACCTCCGTCCCCGTGGTGATGCAGGAGTGAGCCGATGCGTCTTTCGCAGCTGATCGTGCTGGGTGTGCTGCTGGGACTGGGGGCCGGCTGGTGGCTGCGCCGCGATGCAGGCGAGCCGGTAGCCGCCTCGCTGCCGGAAGCACAACCGGCAGCCGCTGTGGCGCCGGCCAAGGGATCGGTAGCGCCGCTCGGCACGGCCCCTGCCCCCGCCGCCACCGCACCGTCAGCTGCGCGGACTGCGGATGCGCCGTCGGGTCTGCTGCTGCCGGTACAGGGCGTCCTGGCCTCCCAGCTGCGCGACACGTTCACCGATGCGCGCAGCGAAGGCCGCGTGCACGATGCCATCGACATCATGGCCGATGCCGGTACGCCGGTGCTGGCAGTGGCCGATGGCACGGTGGAAAAACTGTTCGACAGCGAGCGCGGTGGCCTGACGATCTACCAGTTCGAGCCCAGCGGACGCTGGTGCTACTACTACGCGCATCTGCAGCGCTACGCCGATGGCCTGGCGGAGAAGCAGGTGATCAAGCGCGGAGACGTCCTCGGCTATGTCGGCAGCACCGGCAACGCCAGTGCCGAGGCTCCGCATCTGCACTTTGAAGTGCACGTGCTGGGGCCGGAGAAGCAGTGGTGGAAGGGGGAATCGATCAATCCGTATCCACTGCTGAATCCGCCTGCTTCGAAGCCCGGTGCTGCCAGCGCCGCAAAGTGAACGTGAACACCGCCAAGGCAGCTCCTGGAATCAGCAGGAGCAGTGCCGCCACCTTCCAGAAGAAGAACGGCCACAACCAGACATAATCCAGGTCAGTCAGCTTCAACAGGTCCAGTGGCGGCTGCAGCTCGACGGTGGCCGCGCGATCGGCCAGCGCCGGGTCCACCTCCAGCACGGTTAGCCGCACCCATGAGCGGCCGCGTGGCAATGCATCGCCGCGACCATAGCCGAAGTAGGACGCCATGAGGCCGCTGGACTCAACCGAAGCCAGCCCACGATTGATGCCCTGTCCGGCCACTCCCGAACGCTCCCCTGCGCGGAAGTCTCCATGATCGGTCGGAGTTTCGATGCGCAGCAGCACCTCGGGGTCGGCCTCCGTACCGTCCGCGGCATAGCGCAGGCGCAGCCGCAGTTGATCATCGACGAGGCGGTAGACGGTGATCTGGGCGGTTGCGCCAGGGCTCAGCACCAACGGCACCGTCTGCGTGCGCGAAGCCAGGGTATTGGCGGCCGCGCCCAGCACCAGTACCAGGCAGGCGATGCCCCACAGGCTCCACAACACCCACAGGGTGATCCGCACGACCGTCTCGCCCTTCACGCTGACGTCCTGGTCATCGCTTTGCTTCCTCGCCGACCCCGCTGACACAGTAACGAAAAAGCCCCGCTTGCGCGGGGCTTTTCCTGTCACCTACGCCGGGCAGCGCCCGGCGTTACCTCAGGCAAACGGATCCTGCAGAACCATGGTGTGGTCGCGGTCCGGGCCGGTGGAGACGATGCTGATCGGGCAGCCGGCCAGCTCTTCCAGCGAACGCAGGTAGGCGCGCGCAGCCGGCGGCAGGTCGTCCCAGTTGGTGATGCCGTGGGTGTTCTCGCTCCAGCCCGGGAACTCCAGGTACACCGGCGTGCACTCTTCCCAGCCCTGCGCGTCCAGCGGCGCGTACTCGGTGCGCTTGCCGTTGTATTCGTAGGCGATGCAGACCTTCAGCTTTTCCATGCCGTCCAGCACGTCCAGCTTGGTGATGCACAGGCCGCTGATGCCGTTGATGGCCACGGCACGCTTCAGCGCGACGATGTCCATCCAGCCGCAACGACGCGGACGGCCGGTCGACGCACCGTACTCGGCGCCGCGGTCACGGATGCCCTGGCCGACTTCGTCGTCCAGCTCGGTCGGGAACGGGCCACCGCCGACGCGGGTGGCGTAGGCCTTGGCGATGCCCAGCACGTAGTCGATCGAATCGGCGCCGACGCCGGAACCGGCCAGCGCGCCACCGACGGTGGTGTTGGAGCTGGTGACGTACGGGTAGGTGCCGTGGTCGATGTCCAGCAGCGCGCCCTGCGCGCCTTCGAACAGCACGCGCTTACCCTGCTTGCGCAGGTCGTGCAGGATGCCGGCCACGTCGGACTTCATCGGCTGCACGTATTCGCCGAAGGCCAGCGCTTCGTCGAAGGTCTTCTGGAAGTCGACCGCATCGGTGTTCAGATACTTGGTCAGCACGAAGTTGTGGTAATCCAGCGCGGTGCGCAGCAGTTCTTCCAGCTGCTTCGGGTAATGCAGGTCGGCGATGCGGATGCCGCGACGCGCCACCTTGTCTTCGTAGGCCGGGCCGATGCCACGGCCGGTGGTGCCGATCGCCTTGCCACCGGCAGCGCGCTCGCGCGCCTGGTCCAGGGCGATGTGGTACGGCATGATCAGCGGCGCGGCCGGGGAGATCTTCAGGCGCGAACGCACTTCCACGCCGGACGCTTCCAGCTCGGCGATTTCCTTCTGCAGCGCGGCCGGCGAGATCACCACGCCGTTGCCGATCAGGCACAGCGCGTCGTCACGCAGGATGCCCGACGGGATCAGGTGCAGGACGGTCTTCTTGCCGTTGATGACCAGGGTGTGGCCCGCATTGTGGCCGCCCTGGAAGCGCACGACGGCGCCGATTTCCTCAGTGAGCAGATCGACGATCTTGCCCTTGCCTTCATCGCCCCACTGGGCACCCAACACTACGACAGACTGACCCATGACGGGCTCCTCGATTTGTTGCGGCCATCGGGGCCGCGGACGGGTAAACCGTGGCGGGGCTGGCCAGCACCTGCAAGGCGGCTCCAAACGGGGAGCGGCCGGCGATGGAAGGCCCAGACACGGAAAAAGCCGGACGGGGAGGCCCGTCCGGCTTTTGTGCATTATCCGGGTTTCCGGGGTCGGGTGCCACCTTTCCGACGGGTGGCTTTACCGGCCGGTCAGCCGCCCCGCCCGGTAGTGCCGGCCGCTCAGGCCCCGCCCGGTAGTGCCGGCCGCTGGCCGGCAACGCCAACCAAGGTTGGTATCTACCAGAGCCGGGCCATGCATGTGAACGCAGGCGGTAGTGCCGCACCCACCACAGCAGGCTCAGGCCGGCCAGCAGCACCAGCCCGCCGAAGCTGCGCAGGGCCGGGCTGGGCAGGTCCAGCAGACGTTCGGCCATGCGCTTCCAGGCGAACGGTGCGACGAACAGGAACAGGCCTTCCAGCACCGCGACCAGGCAGACAGCGGCAAACAGATCTTTCATGGGGGACTCCGGAAAAAGCACGGGGCCCGGCATATGGCCGGGCCCCGTGGGGTACTGCCCTGCGACCTCAGCGGTCGTTCTTCAGGTACTGCAGGAACGGGTCGTTCTTGTCGAGCACGATCACGCCGTTGCCGTCGGTCATGGAGCCACGGTAGGCCTCCAGGCTGCGGTAGAACGCATAGAACGACGGATCGGCCGAGCCGGCCTTGCCATAGATGCGGGCCGCCTCGGCATCGCCTTCACCGCGCAGGCGCTGGGCATCACGCTCGGCCTCGGCGATCAGCACGGTGCTGTCACGGTCGGCCTGGGCGCGGATGGTCAGCGACTGCTCCTCGCCCTCCGCGCGCAGCTTTGCGGCTTCCTGCTTGCGCTGGGCACGCATGCGCTCGTACACATCGTTGATCACCTGGCTGTCGGTCGGCAGGTCCACCTGCTTGATGCGCAGGTCGATCATCTGCATGCCGAGGCCGGCCACCGCTTCGTTGATCCCCTTCAGTTGCTCGGCGATCAGCTCGCTGCGGTCGCCGGAGACCAGCTGCTGCAGGGTGCGCGAGTTGATCTGGTTGCGCAGCGAGTCGGTGATGATCGGTGCCAGGCGGGCGTTGGCGATGCGCGGATCGCCGCCGGTGGCACGGAAGTAGTCACCCACGTTGGAAATGTAGCCGATGGCGAAGAAGTCGACGCTGACGTCCTTCTGCTCGGCGGTGAAGTAGCGCGCCGGCGCGGTGTCGAGCACCTGGAAGCGGCGGTCGAAGACCTTCACCGTTTCCACCACCGGCACCTTGAAGTGCAGGCCCGGCTTGATGTCCGAACGCACCACCTTGCCCAGGTTCAGCACCATGGCGGTCTGGTCCTCACGGACCACGTACACCGAGCCGAGCAGGCCCAGCACCACCGCCACGATCACGGCGATCCAGATAGGACTCTTCATCGGCTGCCCTCCTCACGGCCGCTCGGTCGCCCAGTCGGGCGGCCCACCGGCCGGCCCGGATCACGGGAAGCTTCCGTCGCTGCACCCGGCAGCGACGGCATCACCACGTCCGGGTTGGCCACTGCGGCCGGAGCCGACGTGCTCGGACGGGTATCGCCGGTCATCGGCACGTAGATCAGCTGGCGGCCATCGCCACCGATCACCTTGCGGTTCTCGCTCAGTACCTGCTGCACGGTCTCCAGCCACAGGCGCTTGCGGGTCACTTCCGGGGCGTCCTTGTACTGGGCCTGCAACAGGCTGAAGCGCTGCGCGTCACCCTCGGCCTTGGACACCACGGCCTGCTTGTAGCCTTCGGCGGTGGTACGGGCGCGCGAGGCCTGGCCCCGGGCTTCCGGCACGACCTTGGCGGCGTAAGCCTGGGCTTCGTTGATCAGGCGTTCCTTGACCTGCTGGGCGCCGTTGACCTCGTCGAAGGCCGGCTTCACTTCTTCCGGCGGACGGGCATCCTGCAGGGTCAGGCCAGTCACGGTCAGGCCGGTCTTGAACGCCTTCAGCAGCGCCTGCAGGCGCTCCTCGGCGGCCACGGCCAGCGGGCCACGGTTGTTCAGCACGGCGTTGAGATCGGCGCGGCCGACTTCCTCGCGTACGGCGCTCTGCGCCGACTGCTCCAGCACCTGGTTGGCATCGACGGTGCCGAACAGGTACTGCTGCGGGTCGTCGATGCGGTACTGGACGTTCAGCGAGACGTTGACGATGTTCTCGTCGCGGGTCAGCACCGGCACCTGGATCGAGAACGTCTTGATCTCGGTGGCGTTGACCTTGGTGACCGATTCGATCGGCCACGGCAGCTTGAAGTTCGGGCCGGGCTGCAGGATGCGCGAGAACTGGCCGAAGCGCAGCACCACGCCACGCTGCTGTTCGCCGATCAGCTGGAAGCTGGAGAACAGCACCAGCAGCACCACGGCTGCCACCACCCAACGCACGATGCCGCCGTCGAACAGGTCCTTCAGCGGCCCGGGCAAACCGCCCCAGCCACCACCATTGCCACCGCCGCGTGACCCGAACGGCCCGCGTCGATTGTCCTCGGGGCCTTGTCCGCCCTTGTTGCCGCCGGGTGTATTCCAGGCCATGCACGCTCCATCAAGATTTGGGCTGCGGCGCGGGCCCTTCCCGCACCGCCAGCCGTGAAACCATCACCGATCATACAAGATGGGGCGGATCGGCAGGATCGAAAGGGGGGCAACGGGGTAAGGTGGCGTTTTCCTCGAAGTCAGGCAACGCCGATGGCCCCCACCACCCCGTTCACCGCCTTCCGCATCGAAAACGACGACGCCGGCTACCGCAGCGGCCTGGTCCGGCTCGGGGTCGACGACCTCAACCCCGGCCAGGTGCTGATCCGCGCCCACTGGTCCTCGGTCAACTACAAGGACGCGCTGGCCGGTACTGGAAAAGGGAAGATCCTGCGCCGCTTCCCGCTGGTGGGCGGCATCGATGTGGCCGGCACCGTGGTCGCCAGCACCGACCCGGACTGGCGTGAAGGCGACGCGGTGCTGGCCACCGGCTGCGGCCTCAGCGAGACCCGCGACGGCGGCTACAGCCAGTACGTGCGGCTGGAATCGCGCGCGGTGATCGCCCAGCCGGCCGGGCTGACCCCACGCGAGGCGATGGTGCTGGGCACCGCCGGCTTCACTGCGGCGCTGGCCCTGCTGCGCATGCAGGACAACCGCCAGACCCCGGAACTCGGCCCGCTGGCGGTCACCGGTGCCAGCGGCGGTGTCGGTGCGCTGGCGCTGTCCATCTTCAGCCGTGCCGGCTACAGCGTGCACGCGGTCAGCGGCAAGCCGGACCAGGCAGGATTCCTGCGCAGCATCGGCGCCACCGAGGTACTGCCGCGCGACGCGCTGGCCGACACCGGCGCGCTGCAGTCGGGCCGCTTCGGGGGTGGCCTCGATAATGCCGGAGGCGACATGCTGGCCAGCCTGCTGGCGCAGACCGTGCCCTACGGCAGCGTGGTCAGTGCCGGCCTGGCAGCCAGTCCGACGCTGGACATGACGGTGATGCCGTTCATCCTGCGCGGTGTCTCGCTGCTGGGCGTGTCCTCGGCCAATGCGCCACGCGGACTGCGTGAGGAAGTGTGGTCGCGGCTGGGGAGTGACTGGAAGCCGCAGCACCTGGACCGCATCTGCACCGCCGAAGTCGGCCTCGATGGCCTTCCTGCCGTATTCGAACGGATGCTGGCGGGCGGTTCGCTGGGTCGCACCGTGGTGCGGATCGACTGAACGTCGCAGGCAGGCGACGGACGGCAGACGTGGCCCTCCCGCCGGTAATGGGCCCGCACTACACTGCGGGCATTACATGGGGAACAACATGGCACGCATTCTGATCGTCGACGACTCACCGTCGCAGCTGTTGGGGATACAGCGCATCGTCGAGAAGCTCGGGCACCAGATCCTGACCGCCACCGATGGCGCCGCCGGGGTCGAAACCGCCAAGGCCGAGCTGCCCGACCTGGTCCTGATGGACGTGGTGATGCCCAACCTCAACGGCTTCCAGGCCACCCGTACCCTCGCCCGCGACGAGGCGACCCGGCATATCCCGGTGATCCTGGTGACCACCAAGGACCAGGACACCGACCGCATGTGGGGCATGCGCCAGGGCGCCAAGGCCTACATCACCAAGCCGTTCTCGGAGGACGAGCTGTCCGAGGTGCTGGAGCGCGTGTTCGCGGGCCAGGGCTGAGACGCGCGCGGTAGTGCCGGCCGCTGGCCGGCAACCACCCATCACCGTCCAGGGCAATGAAGTTGCCGGCCAGCGGCAGGCACTACCTTCAAATGGTCTCGCCGAACGCCTTGGCCAGATTGCGGTACGCCTTCTTCTGCGCCTCATCGGTCGCAGCCGGGGCCACGATCTCGATCTCGACGATCTGGTCGCCATCCGGGTTGCCCGGCAGGCCACGCCCGCGCAGGCGCAGCTTGCGGCCGGCATCGGAATCGGCCGGAATCTTCAACTCCACCGCGCCACCCAGGGTCGGCACGCTGATGCTGGTGCCCAGCGCGGCCTGCCACGGCGTGAGCGGCAGCGTATAGAGGATGTTGCGGCCATCGACCTCGAACTGCGGGTGGGCGGCGTATTCCACTTCCAGCAGCAGGTTGCCGCCATGGTTGCCCTGCCCTGCCAGGCGGATCACCTGGCCCGGGCGGATGCCCTTGGGCACGCGCACGTCCAGCTGCTTGCCGTTGACGGTGATGCGCAGGCTGTCGCCGCTGTAGGCCGCTTCCAGTGGCACCGACAGCTTGGCGCGGGTATCGCGGTTGGGCGCATGGCCCTGGCTGCTGAAGCCCGGACCGGCCCCCGCGCCCGCTCCACCGCGCTGGCGCGCGAACAGGCTTTCGAAGAAGTCGCTGAAGCCGCCGTTGGGGCCGCCGCCACCGAACACTTCCTCGAAATTGAAACCACCGGCGCCGCCGTAGTTCGGCGGCACATTGAACTCCTCGCCCGGGCGATAGCCCTGCGCGCGCAGCTGGTCGTAGGCCGCGCGCTTTTCCGGATCACGCAGCGCCTCGTAGGCCTCGTTGACCGCCTTGAACTTGTCTTCGGCCCCAGCCTCCTTGCTGACGTCCGGGTGGTACTTGCGTGCCAGCCGGCGGTAGGCGGTCTTGATCTCCGCCTCGCCCGCGCTCGGTTCCACCCCCAGGGTGGCGTAGTAATCCTTGAATTCCATCCAGCTACCTCGATTCGCTTCGGCCGCGCCGGTGGCGCCGCCCGGGTTCATTCTACGCGCCTGCGAGGCTACGCCGCCCCTCGTGCGGCCCCGGTGAGGCCGACTGATCCTGCGCAATGCGGCTGCCATCCCGGTGCGCCACGCTGTGGCTGGAAGCCCCTGCCACAAAGCCGGAAGATGGGGCCTGCACACCGGGTTTCCAATGTCTTGACGCCCCTGTCCCATCCGGCCCACTAGCCTGCCCCAGCAAGGAGTTCCCATGACCATCCATGTCGGTGACCGCATTCCGGAAGTGACCCTCAAGCGCATCCGCGAGGGCATTGAAACGCTTGATACGCATTCGTTGTTCGATGCGCGCAAGGTGGTGCTGTTCGCCGTGCCCGGCGCGTTCACTCCGACGTGCTCGGCGCGTCACCTTCCCGGCTACGTCGAGAAGTTCGAGGCCTTCCGCCAGCGCGGCATCAACGTCTACTGCATGGCCGTCAACGACCCGTTCGTGATGAAGGCCTGGGCCGCCGACCAGAGCGTGCCCGACGGCCTTCTGATGCTGTCCGACGGCAATGCCGAGCTGACCCGCGCCCTGGGTCTGGAGCTTGATGCGAGCGCGTCGGGCATGGGAATCCGCTCGCGTCGTTTTGCCCTGTACGTCGACGACGGCGTAGTTCGAGAGGCCTGGGTTGAACAGCCCGGCCAGTTCGAAGTGTCTTCGGCCGAGTACGTGCTGGAGCATCTCCCCACCTGATTCCCCACCGCAGAAGGAAACGGCCAGCCATGTCCAGCAAGCCAGCCAAAGCCAGCAAGCCCGCCGCAAACGTTCCTGGCATCAGCGATCGCGCAACCCTGCGCGAGCGCGCCCGCCGCAACCTCGAAGACGGCGCGATCACAGACAGCTACAGCGCTGACCGCGAGGTGGTGATCAAGCTGCTCAACGACGCACTGGCCACCGAGTACGTCTGCGTTCTGCGCTACTACCGGCACTACTTCATGGCCAAGGGCATGCTGGCCGACGCGGTCAAGGCCGAGTTCCTCGAGCATGCACAGCAGGAGCAGGCGCATGCCGGCAAGCTGGCCGAGCGCATCGTCCAGCTGGGCGGCGAGCCGGATCTCAACCCGGATACGCTGACCGCGCGTTCGCACGCCGAATACAAGGAAGGCAGCGACCTGCGCGACATGGTGCGCGAGAACCTGGTGGCCGAACGCATCGCCATCGACAGCTACCGCGAGATGATCAACTTCATCGGCGACCGCGATACCACCACCAAGCGCATCCTTGAAGAGATCCTGGCGCAGGAGGAAGAGCACGCCGACGAATTCGCCGACCTGCTGGATGGGTGGATCGGGGAATAGCGGCCCCGCATACGCCTTGGTAGATGCCCACCCTGGTGGGCGCATGCATCGCGTGCCAACCAAGGTTGGCACCTACCGCAGGACGTTGAACCTTACCTGTGTCCAAGCGCCATCGGCCGCCAGCGCGGTCAAGGTGTGCGCGCCCGGCTCGGCGAACTCGCGCTGCATCAGCTGCGCACCGCGCGTCTGTGCGATCCAGCGTCCATCGAGCAACCAGTCCACCGCCTGCTCGCTGCCCAGCGCGCGCAGCTGCAGGCGTACGCCATGTTCCGAATTCGGCGCGCGCGCCAGCGTGGCGCCATCGTTGAGCCCATCGATGTGCAGCGCAACGCTGGCCTCGCGGCCATCATCACGGCAGTCCGGCGACAGCGCCGGCAGCTGCGAGGCTTCGCGCGTGGCCTTGGACAGCCACGGCGACAGCAACGCTGGCCAGCGCGCGATCTCGCGCGCGACTTCTTCGTGCGGCAAGCGGCAATCGGCTGACACGCGCAGACCGGTACGCGCATCGGCAAGGTAGCGCTGCCGACCCGGTTGCCAGCGCCGTGCCTCGCGTTCGGGGAAGGTCGGTGGTGCCGCGCCTTCCAGCAGATAGGCTGGCATCAGCCGCTGGCAGAGCGCAGCAGGCAGGCCTTCGGCACGCTCACCGGTCGGCCAGCAGATGTCTTCCTGGCTGACGCTGGCCGGCATCGGCGCAGCGGCCGAGTCACCGCGCTGGCGCGGCAGGCTGTCCACCACCTCGAACATCAGCGGCAGCGCGGTCACCGCGCCGTACTGGCCCGGTAGCGGTGTGCCGTCCGGCCGGCCCACCCACACGCCCACGGTGTAATGGCGGGTGCTGCCGATCGCCCACGCATCGCGGTACCCGTAACTGGTGCCGGTCTTCCACGCCACGCGCGGGCGGCCACCGACATCGAACGTCCCGACGCTATACCCCGGCCGCGGATTCGATTCCAGCATCTCGCGCACGATCCAGCTGGCGCCGGGCGAAGCGAGGCGCCGCTCGATCATCGGTTCGTCATCGGTGTAGCGCACGCGCCCGGCGATGCCGTTGCGGTTGAGCGCTGCGAACGCACCGACCAGATCTTCCAGCCGCGCACCGGTGCCGCCCAGGATCAGCGACAGGTTGGGCGTGCTGCCCGGCGGGAAGCGCAGCTGGATGCCGGAGTGCGACAGGCGTGCGGCGAAGCGCGCCGGACCGACCCGCTGCAGCAGATCCACCGAGGGTACGTTGAGTGACAGCCGCAGCGCGCTGGAGGCGCCGATCGGTCCATTGAAGGCCATGTCGAAGTTGCCGGGGCGGTAGCTGCCGAAACTCTGCGGCGCATCGACCAGCAGGCTTTCCGAATGGATCAGGCCATCGTCCAGCGCCATTGCATACAGGAACGGCTTGAGCGTTGAGCCCGGCGAACGCCAGGCCTGCACCATGTCCACGTGGCCGAGCCGCTGGCGGTCACCGAACGCCAGCGTGCCGACATAGGCACGCGCCTGCAGGGTCTGGTTGTCGACCACCAGCAGGGCCGCCGAAGTGCGCTCGGGCAGCGTGGAAAAGTAGCTGGCCACGCGTTCTTCCAGGGTGCGCTGCAGGCCGATGTCGATACTGCTCTGGATGCGTGCCTGGCCCGGATGCGCCGAGTGCAGGCGCTGTGCCAGCAACGCGGCATGCAGCGGCGGCCGCAGCGAGCGTGCGACCACGTTCTCGATGCGCGCATCTTCCACTTCTTCCGCTGTCCACGCGCCCAGCTCGGCCATGCGTGACAGCACCTTGTCGCGTGCCTTCTGCGCCGCTTCCGGATGGCGGTCCGGGCGCAGCCGGCTCGGCGCCTGCGGCAGCACCGCCAGCAACGCGGCCTCGGCATGCGACAGCTGCGCCGCCGGCTTGCCCAGGTAGGCCCAGCTGGCCGCTTCCACGCCCTCGATGGTGCCGCCGTAGGGTGCGCGTTCCAGGTACAGGGCCAGGATCTGCTGCTTGCTCAGGTGCACTTCCAACTGCACCGCACGCAGCATCTGCTTGAGCTTGCCCCAGGGCGTGCGCGTATGCGGATCGAGGATGCGTGCGACCTGCATGGTCAAGGTCGAGCCACCGGACACGATGCGACCACCGCGCAGCAGCTGGCCACTGGCACGCAGGATCGCCAGCGGGTTGATGCCCGGATGGCGCCAGAACCAGCGGTCTTCGTAGGTCAGCAGCGCCTGCAGGTACAGCGGCGAGACGCTGTCGGTCGATGCCGGATAACGCCACACGCCCTCGGCATCGGCGAACGCACGCAGCGGCGTGCCATCGGCAGCCACCACCAGGGTGCTGGTATCGCGCTGCTTCGGCAGCGGCGGCGGGAAGGCGAAATCCAGCACCAGCAGCAGTGCCAGCGTGGCGGCCGTACCCCAGCGCAGCCACGGCCACAGCGGCTGCAGCCGGCGGCGCAGGGCCGCCCGCCGGGTCGTCATCGTGTTCGTCATTGCAGCGTGCCGCATTGGAGCTTGCCAGCTGGACGGGCCGCACCGTCGCGGCCCGTCCGCGCGGTCACGGCTGTACCACCGTGATCGTGGTCGGGTTGCTGCGGCCGACGCCGCGCAGCTGCGGCCGGTACATGTCCTCCACCAGCGGCGGCGGCACCGAGTAGGTACCCGGGGTCACCGCGCGCACCAGGTAGAACACGTTGGCCTTGCTGCCACGCGAGAGCTTCAGCGCGGCCACGTAGCGGTCGTCGCGGAATTCCTCGTGCTTGGTATCGGCGGCTTCACCCCGGTCGCTGATGGTGATGCCATCGACCACCACGTCGGCCCACTGCTTGGCATCGCCCAGGTTGAAGTTCTCGATCTCCAGGCCGGCCGGCAGCAGGTCGGTCAGCAGTGCATCGGGCATCGTGGTGTCGGCGGTGACGGTGACGCGCACGATCAGGGCTTCGCCTTCCTTCAGCGGCCGCGGCGACCACGGCTTGCCATCGGTGCCGTAGTAGCTGCGCTCGACGCCCAGCACGCTGTTGTCCGGTGCCGGCGCGCTACGCGGGATACCGGCCACGTCGATGCTGGCGAACATCGGCGGCTGGCCCTGCGGGGTGAAGCGCACGCCGCTGGCGAGTTCATTTGCACTGAAGTTGCGGCCGAACAGCTTGCGTTCGCCGATGGCTTCGGTGTTGCCACCGATCACCAGTTCACCGGCCACCAGCGCCTTCTGGTTGGCAGCAAGCGCCTTGCCAAGGCGGGCAATCGCTACCTGTTCCTGCGTGCTCAGCCACATCCAGCCGGCATTGCGGCGCGCATCCAGGCCACGGCCGAGGTCAACCGCACGTGCATCCCAGGCCGGCTTGGCCAGCTTGTTTTCGTGGGTCAGCGCGATCATCAGCGCGTCATCACGGATCGCACTGCCGTAGTCGCCGAAGTACGACGGGCGTTCGCTGCTGGACTTGGCGAAGGCCGCCGCCAGCGCGGCCTGGCCGCGCTTGGCATCGCCCTGCAACGACAGCGCCACGCCCAGGTGGACCAGCGACAGGCCGCCGACCGCCTTGCTGCGCTCGTTGTCGTACAGCGTGCGCAGGGTACCCAGCGGCGCACGGTTGACCCGGGCCAGCACGTAGCCCGAGTACGCCTGGTTGGCGAACTTCAGCTTCTCGCGGTCGTCCTGGCCATAGAACTGGTTGCCACCGGACAGCAGATCCTCGCTGAGGCGGTTGAGTGCCTTCTGCAGCACGTTGTCGGGCACGGCGAAGCCGGCGTCCTTGGCATCGAGCAGGAACTCGGTGATGTACGGGGTCAGCCACGGGTTCACGTAGCCGTCGTCACCCCACATCGAGAAGTTGCCATTGGCCACCTGCATCGACGCCAGGCGGCCAAACGCACCTTCCATGCGCTCGCGACGGGTCTTGGCATCCAGCCCGTCGGCACCGAGCATCGACGAAGTGGCCTGGTCCAGGATCAGCGCGGCGTAACCCTTGCTGGTGGTCTGCTCGGCACAGCCGTACGGGTAGTTCAGCGCGCCCTGCAGCGCACTGGCGAACGGGATCGGCGGCAGCGGGCTGACCAGCAGGCGGGCATTCACCGACTCGGCCATCAGGCCATCGGTCAGGCTGTTGTCGAGGCTGACCGCGGCCAACGGATCAAGCGTGCGCACCTGCGAACGCAGCACCTGCGGCCACGCCGCACGCACCGGCAGGTCGTAACGGCGATCGGCCTTGAAGCCGTTGCCGTCCACCCGCACCCGCACCTTGGCCACGCTGTGGCCCTCGCGTGCCGAAAGCGGGAAGCTCAACGTGGTCTTGGCATCGGCATTCAACTGCACGCTGCGGCTGCCTTCGCCCAGGTTCAGCGGTCCCTCGCTTTCCACCTTCACGTTGAACTGGCCCGGCTTGCCGGTGAAGTTCTGCACATCCAGGGTCACGGTGCTGCGGTCGCCCGGGGCGAGCACGCGCGGCATGCTGGCTTCAGCCAGGATCGGCGCGCGCACAACCGTTTCCACGTCGCGCTTGCCGTACTGGTCATCGCTGTAGACCAGTGCCGACACCCGCAGGGTACCGTTGAAGTCCGGCACCTTCAGGCGGATGCGGGCGATGCCCTTGGCATCGAGCTGCACCGGGCCAGAGAACAGGTCCACGGTCTGCACGCGCGCAGTCGGGCGCTTGGCCTGCGGCAACGCCTGCAGCGCCATGTCGCCACCGAACTTCAGCTTGCCGGCACCGCCGTCAAAGCTCTCGATCACCCGGCTGTAGATGTCGTAGGCATCGATGCCGAGGCGACGCTGGGCGAAGAAGTGCGCACCGGCATCGGGCACCGGGAAGCGGGTGATGTTGAGGATGCCCACGTCCACCGCCGAGACCGTGACGTGCGCCATTTTGCCGGCCAGCTGCGGTGCGCTGACCGTCACCGGCAGGTCCTGTTCCGGTCGCATCTGCTTGGGCGCTGCCAGGCCGACGGCCACGGTGCGCCCCTTGCGGTCCATCGGTACGTGCACCACGCCCACCGCACGGGCCGGGGTGATCTTGCTCGGCGCACTGCCGCCGCGGAACACCAGCGCGGTGATGTAGACGTCGTGGCGCTCCCAGTCAGCGGTGACCGGAATCTTGAAGGTCGAACCCGGCTTGGCGTCGATGTCCTGCACGTAGAGCATGCGGTCGGTCTCGACCATCAGGATGCCCTTGCCGGCGTGCGGCGGGGTCACCGTCACCTCTAGCGTGTCGCCTGCCTTGTAGCCGGTCTTGTCCAGGCCCAGCTTGATCTTGTCAGGGCGCGCGTCCAGGCCGCGGTTGTCATCCCCCCAGCTCCAGCCGGCGCGGAACGGGTAACGGCTGGTCAGGCCGGTGGACGGGTCGAACACGTCCACCCGGTACTCACCCCACTCCACCGGGAAATCGAAGGCGACCGCACTGCTGCCGGCATCGACGGTGCGGGTTTCCTTGTTCTCGAAACGACGGGTGAAATCGTAGTCCCAGCGGTTGTCGTTGAAGGTCCAGTGGTAGTCGCGCAGCTCGCGCACCAGAGTGATCTTCAGGCCCTTGGCCGGCTGCGGCGTACCAGCAGCATCCACGCGCATCAATTCGAAGCGCGCGTTGCCGTTGGAATCGGCACCGTCCTCCGGGTTGAACAGCGGGCGTACACCGACCAGGGCGTTGGCCGGCCACATCACCCGCTTCAGGGTACGGGTGACGGTGCGGCCACCGGTTTCATACAGGCTGCCGGACAGCACCACGGCAATCGGCGCCTTGGCCTTGGCCGCCTCTTCCGGCAGCGCCACATCCTCACGCAGCTGGCCGTTGCCCGGCAACGTGGTGTCGATCACGTCCTTGGCCTCGCGCGGCAGCTGCAGGGTCGGGTCACCGAAGAAATAGCCCGGCAGGCCCTCCACCGGCTTCTGTTCGGCGGCCACCGCCATACGTGCCGTGAAGCGGTTGCCATCGGCCGGTGCCCCGTACAGATAGGCACCATTGGCCTGCAGGCGCAGGTCCTCACCCGGCTTCAGCGTCTTCTGCGCGCTGTCCAGGTCCAGCTTCATGCGTTCCGGCAGGAACTCCTCGATGCGCAGGGTCATGCCCTGGATCGCTTCCTTGCTGGCCGGGTCGGTGCGGAACTCGACCTGCCAGCGCCCGGTCGGCGCCTCGGCGGGAATGACCTGCTCGAAGTTGATGTAGCCCTGGTCGCCCGGCTGCAGGCGGGTCTCGCGGAAAGTCTTGCCGTCGGGCTGCTTCAGGCGCAGGAATACCGGCTGCGCCTTGACCGGCTTGCCGTCGTTGTCGCGCAGCAGGGCGGACAGGCGCACGGTCTCGCCCGGGCGGTACAGGTCGCGGCCGGACCAGGCGTAGACGTCGAACCAGGCATTGTCACGGCCGGCCACGGCGAATTCGCTCAGATCCAGCGCCGGCTGGTTGAACGGCAGGAAGCTGGTGTCCTTGCCGGTGCTGGCGACCAGCACGTGGGTGGCATCCAGGGTGTAGTTCAACAGCGCGTTGCCATTGCCATCGGTGCTGCCCTTCAGCACCACCTCGCCCTTGGCATCGAGCACGCGCAGGTCGATGCCCTTCAGCGGCACGCCGTCCTTCAGGCCGGCGGTATGGACGAACAGCTTGTCCTTGTAGGCGCGGGTATGCAGGCCGATGTCGCTGACCGAGAAGAACGCGGTATCGAACTCGCCTTCGTAGTCACCGGTGCGCTTGAGCAGGGCGAAGTACAGGCCCGGCTCCTGCAGGTCCTTGATGTCCTGGGTCGGCAGGTAGGTCAGCACCCGCTCGTTCTTCTTGCCGCCCAGGATGAAGCGGTTGACGTAGACCGGCTCTGCCAGCTTGTTGATCGGGCTGCGCTCGTAGTCGCTGCTCAGCTCCCAGCTGCCGCGGCGGCCACCGCGCTGGTACTGGCTGAAGAAGGTCGGCAGGTCCTTCTCGCGCACGCGCAGGAATTCGACGTCGACCTCCGGCACGTTCACCGAGACCACCGGCAGGCCACGACTGTCCTTGGCCGGCAGCACGCTGCCCTGCGAGGCGAAGCCGACCACCGGCTTCAGCTCGCCGCTGAACACCTTCTGCTTCAGCTCCTTGCCCAGCCGGCTGCCATCGGCGGCCAGCAGGTCCGGCGAGACCACCAGGCTGAACTCCTTGCCGGCCTCGACGAACGGGTAGCGCAGGGTCAGGCCGTCATCGGACAGCGTCCAGCTGCTGTCGTCGGTGCCGACCTTCTCCTCGAAGCGCACCAGCTTGTCGAAATCCTGGGTACCGACCAGCGGGCGCGAGAACTCCAGCGCCAGCGACAGGCCGTCATTCTTCTGGTCCGGGTAGGCACGCAGCAGGGTGAATTCCTTCACCTGCTCGGCCTTGGTGGTGATCGCCTCACCACTGGCCTTGGGCAGCTGCCCGCTGTCATTGCGGCAGCCGGCCAGCCCCAGCAACAGGCCTCCTGCCAGTACCGCCGCCGCCCATCCCCACCGCTTCCGCCGTGCCGGACCGCTCATGTCGTCACTCCTTGATCGAGGCGGCCATTATAGGCAGGCCGCGTCAAGGTGTTGACGCGATTTCGGCAATTGCCCCAGGCGCGGGTAGTGCCGGCCGCTGGCCGGCAACCGGCATGGCAGGTTGGATGGAATTGCCGGCCAGCGGCCGGCACTACCGATCGCCCTAGCCCGGCAGGTACAGGTCCACGTAGTCGGTCACCGGCATTGCCGCCAGCGCCACCGGGTCCAGCGATGCGGCCAGGATGCGCTGCTGCTGGCTGGTCGGGAAGCGGTGGGCCAAGTGCCGGCGGAACTTGTCCATCAGCAGCGGAATGCCTTCCTCGCGACGGCGGGCATGGCCGAGCGGGTACTCCACCAGCACCTCGGGCAGCTCGGTGCCATCGGTGAAGCGCACGCTCAGGCCGTTGGCGATGCTGCGCTTGTCAGGTTCCAGGTAATCGGCGCTGAGCTGCGGGTCTTCATGGCAGGTCATTTTCGCGCGCAGCGCATCGATGCGCGGATCCGCCGCCACATCGTCCTCGTAGTCCTCTGCCACCAGCCGCCCATGCAGCAATGCGATGGCGACCATGTACTGCACGCAGTGGTCGCGGTCGGCCGGGTTATGCAGTGGGCCCTGCTTGTCGATGATGCGGATGCAGGCTTCCTGGGTCCGGATCGCGATGTGCGCAATGTCCTCGACCCGCCGCCCCATCGCACGCAACTGCTGGTGCAGCATGACCGCGGCCTCCACTGCGGTCTGGCCGTGGAACTCGGCCGGGTAGCTGATCTTGAACAGCACGTTCTCCATCACATAGCTGCCTAACGGTCGCCCCAGCGTCAGTGCCTGACCGCGCATGGACACGGCCTCGAAGCCCCAGGTTGGCGCGCTGAGCACGCTGGGATAGCCCATCTCACCACTGGCCGCCATCAAGGCCAGGCGCACGCCACGGCTGGTCGCATCGCCGGCGGCCCAGCTCTTGCGCGAGCCGGTGTTGGGAGCGTGCCGGTAGGTGCGCAGCGCTTGGCCATCGACCCAGGCCAGCGACAGCGCATTGAGCATGCGCTCGCGGTCCAGCCCGAGCAGTTGGGCGACCACGGCAGTGGTGGCCACCTTGACCAGCACCACGTGGTCGAGCCCGACCCGGTTGAAGGAGTTCTGCAGCGCCATCACGCCCTGGATCTCGTGCGCCTTGATCATCGCCAGCAGCACATCGTGCACGGTCGGCGGCGGACGACGCAGGGCCTGCGCGTTGCGTCCCAGCCAATCGCAAACAGCCAAGATGCCGCCGAGATTGTCGGAAGGATGGCCCCACTCGGCAGCCAGCCAGGTGTCGTTGAAATCCAGCCAGCGCACCATTGCGCCGAGATTGAAGGCGGCCTGCACCGGGTCCAGCACGTAGTGCGTGCCCGGCACGCGCGCGCCGTTGACCACGCTGATGCCCGGCACCAGTGGACCGAGCAGCTTGCTGCAGGCCGGGAAAGAAAGTGCCTCCAGTCCGCACCCAAGCGTATCGAGCAGGCAGTGGTGCGCGGTCTGGAACGCCAGCGGTGAGTCGATGCGTGCGTCGCGCACGTAATCGACGATGTCCACCAGCAGCGCATCCCACGCTGCACGCTCGTTGGATGGGGTGTGGCTGTCGGACATCGTCAATCTCCTCGTTGCGGTGCACGGTTGCCCGTGCACCATGCCAACCAAGGTTGGCATCTACCAAAGCAATCGATCTCTGCGGCCCGGTAGTCGCCAACCTTGGTTGGCGTTTACCAACGCATCACTCGGCCGGTACCCGCACCTTGCCTTCCATCAATACGCGGGCGCTGCGGCTCATGATGGCCTTGGTCACTGTCCACTGGCCGTCAACGAGACCTGCCTGTGCACCCACGCGCAACGTGCCCGAGGGATGACCGAACGTCACCGCTTCGCGTTCGCCGCCGCCGGCGGCGCGATTGACCAGCGTGCCCGGGATCGCCGCCGCAGTGCCGATCGCTACGGCGGCGGTACCCATCATCGCGTGGTGCAGCTTGCCCATCGACAACGCGCGCGCATGCAGGTCGATCGCCGAGGCCGGGATGGCCTTGCCACTGGACGACACATAGTCCTGAGCCGGTGCAACGAACGCCACCTTCGGCGTGTGCTGGCGCGTCGCCGCGTCCTCCAGGTTCTTGATCAGACCCATGCGCAAGGCGCCGTAGGCGCGGATCTTCTCGAAGCGCTCCAGCGCTCTCTTGTCCTCGTTGATCGCCGGTTGCAGCTCGATACCGGTGTAGCCGAGGTCGGCGGCGTTGAGGAAGATGGTCGGGATGCCGGCGGTGATCATGGTCACCTCGAAGCTGCCCACGCCGGGCACGTCCAATGTATCGACCAGATTGCCGGTCGGAAACATCGCGCCCGCATCACCGTCATCGGACGGATCGATGAATTCCAGCTGGATCTCGGCCGCCGGGAAGGTCACGCCATCCAGCTCGAAATCGCCGGTCTCCTGCACTTCGCCATCGCGCATCGGCACGTGGGCGATGATGGTCTTGCCGATGTTGGCCTGCCAGATGCGTACGGTGCACAGGCCATCGCGCGGCACCCGGGCCGGATCGATCAGCCCATGGGCGATCGCGAACGGACCCACCGCGGTGCTGAGGTTGCCGCAATTGCCGCTCCAGTCGACGAAGGCGGTATCGATCGAGACCTGGCCGTACAGGTAGTCCACATCGTGGTCCGGCACCGAAGCGGTGGAGATGATCACGCATTTGCTGGTGCTGGACGTTGCACCGCCCATGCCATCGGTCTGCTTGCCATACGGATCGGGCGAGCCGATCACGCGCATCAGCAGCGCATCGCGTGCGGCGCCCGGCACCTGCGCGGCCTCGGGCAGGTCCTGCAGGCGGAAGAACACGCCCTTGCTGGTGCCACCGCGCATGTAGGTGGCGGGAATACGGAGTTGCGGGAGGAAGGTCATGGATCAGTATCCTGGATGCGACGAACCAATATCGGGGTTGAGCTTCTCGTCTTCGAACAGTGCTTCCATGCCCCGCGAAGCATTCCAGATGCGCACGATGGAAACGTGCGCAGGTAGCTCCACGTAGTAGATCAGGTAGCCGTTGAAGCGACGAACCGGATGAAAACGCAACGGCGCTGGCAGCGAGGGCAACAGACCCGCATGCAGTGCGGAACCAGCACCCGGGTGGGCCTCGATCAGCTTTACAACGGATTCCACCGCATCGATGAAGCCGATTTCCAGCACTTCTCCGCCCTGATCTGCATACCAGCCTGCGGCCTGGTCAAGATCTCGAACCGCTGCGGGGGACCAGTGCGAGGGCTTCACTTGCGGTTCCGTGCACGCTCACGCAGCTTGTCAAAGTGATCCGGCGCCAGAGGCGCCGAAGGTCCCGACGCCAGCCCCTCGGCAATCAGCTGCTTGAGCAGTTCTTCGGCCTTGCTGCGCTGGCGCTGGCGGATCAGGTCACGCACATAGTCCGACGTACTGGAGTAGCCGCCTTCGCGCACTTCTTCGTCCACGAACTGCTTGAGCGGATCGGTCAGCGAAATGTTCATGGTGGCCATGAAACTCTCCTTTGGCAGTTTTTGCCAAGCCAGTGTGCGCCCTGCCCTGGGGTCGGACAAGCCCGCCCCCGGCCTCCGGGGGCGGGCATTCAGCCGGCTATCACGCCACCCTGGCCCCTTCCAGGAAGTCCTGGGCGAAGCGCTGCAGCACGCCGCCGGCTTCGTAGATCGCTACTTCCTCGTCGCTGTCCAGACGGCAAGTGACCGGCACCACCACGTCCTGGCCGTCACGGCGGTGGATGACCAGGGTCAGCTCGGCACGCGGGGTACGCTCGCCGATCACGTCAAAGGTCTCGGTGCCATCGATCCCCAGGGTCAGGCGGGTGGTGCCCGGCTTGAACTCCAGCGGCAGCACGCCCATGCCGATCAGGTTGGTGCGGTGGATGCGCTCGAAGCCCTCGGCCACGATCGCCTCCACGCCGGCCAGACGCACGCCCTTTGCGGCCCAGTCACGCGAGCTGCCCTGGCCGTAGTCGGCACCGGCGATGATGATCAGCGGCTGCTTGCGCTCCATGTAGGTCTCGATCGCCTCCCACATGCGCATCACCTTGCCTTCCGGCTCCACGCGCGCCAGCGAACCCTGCTTCACGCTGCCGTCGTCATTGCGCACCATTTCGTTGAACAGCTTCGGATTGGCGAAGGTGGCGCGCTGCGCGGTCAGGTGGTCGCCGCGATGCGTGGCGTAGGAATTGAAGTCCTCTTCCGGCAGGCCCATCTTCGCCAGGTATTCGCCGGCGGCACTGGACGCCAGGATCGCGTTGGACGGCGACAGGTGGTCGGTGGTGATGTTGTCCGGCAGCACCGCCAGCGCGCGCATGCCTGCCAGCGTGCGCTCGCCGGCCAGTGCGCCCTCCCAGTACGGAGGACGGCGGATGTAGGTGCTCTGCGGGCGCCAGTCGTACAGCGGGCTGACCGCGGTGCCGTGCTCCACGCGCACGTTGAACATCGGGTTGTAGACCTTGCGGAACTGCTCGGGCTTCACCGAGGCCTTCACCACCGCGTCGATCTCGGCATCGCTGGGCCAGATGTCCTTCAGGCGCACTTCGTTGCCGTCGGCGTCCACGCCCAGCACGTCCCTCTCGATATCGAAGCGGACGGTGCCGGCGATGGCATAGGCGATCACCAGCGGCGGCGAGGCCAGGAAGGCCTGCCTGGCGTACGGATGGATGCGGCCATCGAAGTTGCGGTTACCCGACAGCACGGCCGTGGAATACAGGTCACGGTCGATGATTTCCTGCTGGATCTTCGGATCCAGCGCACCACTCATGCCATTGCAGGTAGTGCACGCGAAGGCGACGATGCCGAAGCCGAGCTGTTCCAGGTCGGGCAGCAGACCGGATTCTTCCAGGTACAGCTGGACGGCCTTGGAACCCGGCGCCAGCGACGACTTCACCCACGGCTTGCGCTGCAGGCCACGCGCGTTGGCGTTGCGCGCCAGCAGTGCGGCGGCGATCACGTTGCGCGGATTGGAGGTGTTGGTGCAGCTGGTGATGGCCGCGATGATCACCGCGCCATCGGGCATCAGGCCCTGCGCCTGCTCGGCCTTGCCCGCTTCCAGCTTGGCCTCGTCGGCGATGCCGCGCTCGGCCAGCTCGGCAGTGGCCACGCGCTTGTGCGGGTTGGACGGGCCAGCCATGTTGCGCACCACGCTGGACAGGTCGAAGCGCAGCACGCGCTCGTACTGCGCGGTCGCCAGATCGTCGGCCCACAGACCGGTGGTGCGTGCGTAGTTTTCCACCAGCGCTACCTGCGACTCCTCGCGCCCGGTCAGGCGCAGGTAATCGGTGGTCTGCGCGTCGATGTAGAACATCGCGGCGGTGGCCCCGTATTCGGGGCACATGTTGGAGATGGTGGCACGGTCACCGATGGTCAGTGCCGCGGCACCCTCGCCGAAGAATTCAAGCCACGCGCCGACCACGCGTTCCTTGCGCAGGAACTCGGTCAGCGCCAGCACCACGTCGGTGGCGGTGATGCCCGGCTGCGGGCGGCCAGTCAGTTCGACACCGACGGTGTCGGGCAGGCGCATCCACGACGCGCGGCCCAGCATCACGTTCTCCGCTTCCAGACCACCCACACCAATGGCGATCACACCCAGCGCATCCACGTGCGGGGTGTGGCTGTCGGTGCCCACGCAGGTATCCGGGAAGGCCACGCCGTCCTGCACGTAGATCACCGGAGACATCTTCTCCAGGTTGATCTGGTGCATGATGCCGTTGCCCGGCGGAATCACATCCACGTTCTGGAATGCCTGCTTGGTCCAGTCGATGAAGTGGAAACGGTCTTCATTGCGACGATCTTCGATCGCGCGGTTCTTCTCGAACGCCTGCGGATCGAAACCACCGCACTCCACCGCCAGCGAGTGATCGACGATCAGCTGCACCGGCACAACCGGGTTGACCTTGGCCGGGTCACCACCCTTGTCGGCGATCGCATCACGCAGGCCGGCCAGGTCCACCAGCGCGGTCTGGCCGAGGATGTCGTGGCAGACCACGCGCGCCGGGAACCACGGGAAATCGAGGTCGCGACGGCGCTCGATCAGCTGCTTCAGCGAATCGCCGAGCGTGGCCGGATCGCAGCGACGCACCAGGTTCTCGGCCAGCACGCGCGAGGTGTACGGCAGGGTGGCGTAGGCGCCGGGCTGGATCGCATCGACAGCGGCACGCGCGTCGAAATAATCCAGCGCGCTGCCGGGGAGGTTCTTGCGGTAATCGGTATTCATGGGCTGGCGGAGTACTTGGGGCGGGCCGGGTGCCGGCGGTGCGGCGGCGAAAGCACCCGGCCGGCACGCGGCCGGCCGGATGGGTACGGCAGGTGGATCAGACGCGCTTGTCGATGGCGACGAAGTCGCGGTCTTCCGGACCGATGTAGTTGGCGCTCGGGCGGATGATCTTGCCGTCGATACGCTGCTCGACGATGTGCGCGCTCCAGCCGGCGGTGCGGGCGATCACGAACAGGGGAGTGAACATCGCGGTCGGCACGCCCATCATGTGGTAGCTGACGGCGCTGAACCAGTCCAGGTTCGGGAACATCTTCTTGATGTCCCACATCACCGATTCCAGGCGCTCGGCGATGTTGTACATCTTCATGCTCGACTGCTCTTCGGACAGCTCGCGGGCCACGTCCTTGATCACCTTGTTGCGCGGATCAGAGACGGTGTAGACCGGGTGGCCGAAACCGATCACCACTTCCTTGCGCTCGACGCGGGCCTTGATGTCTTCCTCGGCCTCATCGGGACTGTCGTAGCGCTTCTGCACTTCGAACGCCACTTCGTTGGCGCCGCCGTGCTTCGGACCGCGCAGCGCGCCGATGCCACCGCAGATCGCGCTGTACATGTCGCTGCCGGTGCCGGCAATGACGCGGCAGGTGAACGTCGAGGCGTTGAACTCGTGCTCCGCGTACAGGATCAGCGAGGTGTGCATCGCCTTCACCCACGATTCCTGCGGCTTCTCGCCGTGGAGCAGGTGCAGGAAGTGGCCGCCGATCGAGTCATCGTCGGTTTCCACGTCGATGGCACGGCCGTTGTGGCTCCAGTGGTACCAGTACAGCAGCATCGAACCGAGGCAGGCCATCAGCTTGTCGGCGATGTCACGCGCGCCCGGATGGTTGTGGTCGTCCTTCTCCGGCGCCACGCAGCCGAGCACGGACACGCCGGTACGCATCACGTCCATCGGGTGTGCCGACGGCGGAAGCTCTTCCAGCGCCGCCTTCACCGCAGCAGGAATGCCACGCAGCGACTTCAGTTTGGCCTTGTACGAAACCAGCTCGGCGCGGGTCGGCAGCTTGCCGTGCACCAGCAGGTAGGCGATTTCCTCGAACTCGCTGGTGTTGGCCAGGTCCAGGATGTCGTAGCCGCGGTAGTGCAGGTCGTTGCCGCTGCGGCCCACGCTGCACAGCGCGGTGTTGCCGGCGGCGGTGCCGGACAGGGCGACGGACTTCTTCGGCTTGAAGGTCGGGGTTGCGGTCGTATCGTTCATGTTTCCCTCCGAAAACTTGATGGTGCAGGGTACTGCTTATTTCTTGGCGGCGAACAGTGCATCGAGCTGCTGCTCGAAGGCGTGGTAGCCGATGCGGTCGTAGAGTTCTTCGCGGGTCTGCATGGTCTCCACCACGTTGCGCTGGTGGCCATCGCGGCGCACCGCCTGGTAGACGTTCTCGGCGGCCTTGTTGGCAGCGCGGAAGGCCGACAGCGGGAACAGCTGGATCGCAACGCCGGCAGAAGCCAGTTCATCGCGGCTGAACAGCGGGGTGGCGCCGAATTCGGTGATGTTGGCCAGCACCGGCACCTTCACCGCGTCGACGAAGCGGCGATAGGTGTCCAGGTCGTAGGCCGCCTCGGCGAAGATGCCGTCCGCACCGGCCTCGACACAGGCGATGGCGCGCTCGATGGCCTTGTCCACGCCGTCCACCTGGATGGCATCGGTACGCGCGATCAGGAAGAAGTCCGGATCGGTCTTGGCATCGGCAGCCGCCTTCACGCGGTCGACCATTTCACCCTGCGAGACGATTTCCTTGCCCGGGCGGTGACCGCAGCGCTTGGCGCCGACCTGGTCTTCGATGTGGCAGGCGGCCGCGCCGGCCTTGATCAGCGACTTCACGGTGCGCGCGATGTTGAACGCGCTCGGGCCGAAGCCGGTGTCGATGTCGACCATCAACGGCAGGTCGCAGACATCAGTGATGCGGCGCACGTCCACCAGCACGTCTTCCAGGGTGTTGATGCCCAGGTCCGGCAGGCCCAGCGAGCCCGCGGCAACACCGCCGCCGGACAGGTAAATGGCGCTGAAGCCGGCGCGCTTGGCCAGCAGGGCGTGGTTGGCGTTGATCGCGCCGATCACCTGCAGCGGCGATTCGGCAGCCAGCGCCTCACGGAAGCGGGCACCGGCGGAGAAAGGAGTGGAAGCGGTCATGCGGCAATCCAGGTTGAAGTACGGGAAAGAGAGCGCAAGCACCATGCCAAGCTGCAAGCCGTTGATTTAACGGGAATGACGCCCATGCAACAACGAAACATATGAAACATTGAAACAGATGTATCATGAAACATCCCGTCCAACGCGCGCCGCCATGTACCTGCCCCGCTCGCCCCTGCGCCACGCCGATGCCGACCCCAGTCGGCCGGTGATCTGGACCGTCAGCGTCTCGCGGCTGACCGGTCTTCTCGGCGACGTCATTCCCGAGTTCGATCGCCGCGCGCGTATCGAGCAGATCAACCTCGGCTTCGAGGAAGCGGTGGACGTGATCGGCCAGCGCCTGCGCCGCGAGCACTGCGACGTGGTCATCGCCGGCGGCTCCAACGCGGCCTGGCTGCGCAGCCGGCTGGAGCTGCCGCTGGTGCCGATCCAGGCCAACGGCTTCGACCTGATGGAAGCCTTGGCGCGCGCACGGCGGATCGCCGGCCGTATCGGCCTGGTCACCCACGCCAGCGACGTGCCGGTGTTCAGCAACTTCCAGCAGAGCTTCGGCCTGGACATCGAGCATCGCCGCTTCGTCACCCGCGAGGACGCCCGCGACTGCATCGCCGACCTGCGCGCCAACGGCATCGAGGTGATCGTCGGCACCGGCATGGCCATCGACCACGCCGAACAGGCCGGCCTGCCCGGCGTGCTGCTGTACTCGGCAGATTCGGTACGGCAAGCGTTCGAGCACGCGTTGGAACTGACCCAGACCCTGGCCCGCTCCGGCGGCAGCCGGCCCGCGCCGCGCCGCCGTGCCGCACCGCGCAGCGATGCCCACGACCTGCTCGGCGACAGCGAGGCCATGGCACAGGTGCGCGCACAGATCGCGCTGTACGCCCCGCATGACAGCACCGTACTGGTCACCGGCGAAACCGGCACCGGCAAGGAACTGGTGGCGCGCCAGCTGCACGCCGCCAGCGGACGCCGTGGCCGCTTCGTGGCACTGAACTGTGGCGCGATCAGCGAATCGCTGCTGGAAGCGGAGCTGTTCGGCTACAGCGATGGCGCCTTCACCGGCGCACGCCGTGGCGGCCGCGTCGGCCTGGTCGAGGCCGCTGACAGCGGCACCCTGTTCCTGGATGAAATCGGCGAACTGCCGCTGCCACTGCAGACCCGCCTGCTGCGGGTGCTGGAAGAACGCGAGGTACTGCGTGTCGGTGCCACCGAGCCGACCCCGGTCGACCTTCGCGTGGTGGCCGCGACCCTGCAGTCGCTCGAGCAGCGCGTGGCGGCCGGCAGCTTCCGCCGCGACCTGTATTACCGCCTGGCCGCGCTGCGCATCGCCCTGCCCGCACTGCGTGCCCGGCGCGGTGACATCCCGCTGCTGGCGCAGCATTTCTTCCGCCAGCTGCGTGGTATCGACGCGCCACTGGATGCGGAGGCACTGGCGGTGCTGACCACCGCCGAGTGGCCAGGAAACGTGCGCGAATTGCGCAATCTGGTGGATCGGCTGCGCATCCATTGGCAACCCGGTGAAGGGCTGATTGATGCCGCGCGACTGCTGCAGCTGGCACCCGAACTGGTGAATGAGGGCGCCGCTGCGCTACCGGTGGAAAACAACGGCAAGCGGCCGCCGCGTCCGCAGTTGGAAACGCTGTTGCAGGAACACCGCAATGACCGCGAGGGGATGGCGCAGGCGCTGGGGGTATCCCGCACCACCCTGTGGCGCTGGTTGCGCGCTGAAGGCCTGTAGAAGTCGAGCTTGCTCGACTGCTTGTGCGGAAACATCAGTCGAGCATGGCTCGACTCTACAACGGCAGCCCGTCCGCCAACAGCAGCTCGATCTCCTCCACCTGCACCACCGGCACCTGCCACGGGTGATGCGGCGCGATGCCCTGTTCAAAGATGCGCTGCAGCCGCTGCGGATCGCGTGGCAGGCAGAATTCCAGGCGCACGCTGTCGACCACTTCGGTGTGGCCCGCCTCACCCTGCACGGGCGACGCACCCGCGTGCGGCCGGAACTGCTCGAATCCTGGCGCCGACCACCACATGCCATGCTCGTAGTCGCCGGCCGCCAGCGCGTCCACTGCCAGGATGCCCTGCTTCACCGCGTCCAGTGCCGCAGTCGGCACGAACACCACCACGCGGTACAGCGGCAGGCGTTGCATCGGGCGGCCTTACGGGTAAAGCAGGCGCTTGCTCCAGCGCCCTTCGGCACCGGCTTCATAGCACCAGCGTTCGTGCAGGCGGAACTGCGCGCCGTACCAGAACTCGATGCGGTCGGGCACCACGCGCAGGCCACTCCAGCCCTCCGGGCGCGGCACATTCTTGCCCTCGAAGCGGGCTTCGACCTCGGCCACGCGCGCATCGAATTCCTCGCGCGTTGCCAGCGTCTTCGACTGCTGCGAGGCCCACGCGCCAATCTGGCTCATGCGCGGGCGGCTGGCGAAATAGGCATCGGCTTCGGCATCGGCGACCTGCTCGACACGGCCTTCAATGCGCACCTGGATACCGGCTTCGCGCAGGCTGCGCCACAGGAACAACAGCGCGGCCTGCGGATTGGCCTGCAGCTCCTGGCCCTTATGGCTGTTCAGGTGGGTATAGAACACGAAACCACGCTCATCGAACGCCTTCAGCAGCACGGTACGTGCAGAGGGACGCCCGTGCGTATCGGCGGTGGCCACGGTCATCGCGTTCGGCTCGACCTCGCGGCTCTGTTTGGCCTCTTCGAACAGGCCGGCAAACGTGGACAGGGCTTCGGCGTACAGGTCGCTCATGATTGCGTTCTTCTCACACGGATTGGGCTATTGTGGCTGCATGGTCGCTGCTGCGTATATGCCCCAGGTGAAAGGATTCCCCGAAACATTGGCCGAACAGGTGCTGGACGATGCACTGGGCAACGCTGCAGCGGTTCCAGTATTGGCGATCAGCGGCCTGCAGGGGAGCGGCAAATCGACGCTGGCCGCGCAGGTGGTGGCGCGCGCCCAGTCGCGCGGCCTGAACGCCGCCACGCTGTCCATCGATGATGTCTACCTGACCCGCGCACAGCGGCAGCGGCTGGCCCGCCAGGTGCACCCGCTGCTGATCACGCGCGGCCCGCCGGGCACCCATGACCTGCCGTTGGCCCATGCAGTGCTGGACGCCGTGGCCACACGCCAGCCCTTCGCGATGCCACGCTTCGACAAGCTGGCCGATGAACGCCTGCCCGAAGCGCACTGGCCGCAGCTGCAACGACCGCTGGACCTGCTGGTCTTCGAAGGCTGGTTCCTGGGCACCCCCGCGCAGGATGAGGACGCGCTGGACAGCCCGTTGAACGCACTGGAGCGCGAAGCCGACGCCGATGGTCGCTGGCGGCGCTGGTGCAACCAGGCGCTGGCCCGCGACTACCCGGCGCTGTGGCAGCGCTGCGACCGCCTGTGGTTCCTGCAGCCACCGGATTTCTCGGTGGTACCGCGCTGGCGCTGGCAGCAGGAGCAGAACCTGCAGGCCGCGCAGCCGGGCCGGCACGGCATGAGCCGGCCACAGCTGGAGCGCTTCGTGCAGTACTACGAGCGGGTCAGCCGCCAGGCGCTGCATGCCCTGCCCGCCCTGGCCGACCACGTGGTGGTGCTGGACGGCCAGCGACAGGTGCAGGACGTGCGCTGAGCGCGCCTATTCCACCAGGAAGGTCACCCGCAGGTTGACCCGCCATTCGGTGATTTCGCCGCTGCCATTGGTCACCACCTTGGTCTCGTTCACCCAGGCGCCCTGGATGCCCTTGACCGTCTCGGAGACCTTCTTCAGACCGCTGCGCACGGCGTCCTCCACGCTCTTCGGCGAGGAGGCGGTGATTTCGATGACCTTGGCGACCGTCATGGCCTGTACTCCGGTTGGCGCGGGAAACCCCGCAGGAACGCCTACCCTGACGTGAAGGACGTAAAGGCCAGGGCACGGAGGTGTTAGCATCACAGGGCATGAATCCTGCTCCGAACCTGATCCTGATCGGCCCGATGGGCGCCGGCAAAACCTGCATCGGCCGCCGCCTGGCCGAGCGCTTCACGCTGGACTTCGTCGATGTCGACCAGGCCATCGTCGATGCCGCCGGCGCCAGCATCCCGACCATTTTCGAGCACTCCGGCGAAGCCGGCTTCCGCAGCCATGAACGCGAGGCGCTTGCCCGCGTGCTGGAAGGTCGCGGCCAGCTGGTCTCCACCGGCGGCGGCGCGGTGCTGGATCCTGGCAACCGTGCGTTGATCGCCCAGCGCGGCTTCGTGGTCTACCTGCGGGTCAGCGTGAACGCGCAGCTGGAACGCCTGGCCCGCGACAAAGGCAGGCCGCTGCTGCAGCGCCCGGACCGTGAGCAGGTGCTGCACGATCTGGCCGCGCACCGCGACCCGCTGTACCGCGAACTGGCCGACATCACCCTTGATACCGACCCGTACACCGCTGCCGACGCGACCGCCCACCTGGTGGTCAAGCTGGCCACGCAATGGCAGCGCCAGGACCTGACCCCATGACTTCCCCCGCCCTGCTGCAGGTCGCCGTCGGCGGCGACCGCCCTTACTCCATCACCATCGGCGCCGGTGCGCAGGCAGACGGCATCGCGCTGGCCTCGCATGTGCGTGGCCGCCACGTGCTTTTGCTCAGCGACAGCGAAGTGGCCCCGCGCTATCTGGATGCCGTGAAGCAGACCCTTCTGACCGCACGCCCCGACCTGATCGTCGGCGAGCATGTGCTGGCCGCGGGCGAAGCCTCCAAGACGCTGGCCGAATTCGGCCGTGCCATCGAAGCGCTGGCCGCGCTTGGCGCCACCCGCGACGCCTGCGTGTTCGCCCTCGGCGGCGGCGTGGTCGGTGATCTGGCCGGCTTCGCCGCGGCCTGCTGGATGCGCGGCGTGGACTGCGTGCAGCTGCCGACCACCCTGTTGGCGATGGTCGATTCGTCGGTGGGCGGCAAGACTGCGGTCGACATCCCGGCCGGCAAGAACCTGGTCGGCGCGTTCCATCCGCCGCGCGCGGTGATCGCCGATACCCGTGTGCTGGCCACCCTGCCGCCGCGCGAGCTGCGTGCCGGCCTGGCCGAAGTGGTGAAGTACGGCGCGCTGGGTGATGCCGTGTTCTTCGAATGGCTGCAGCAGCATGCCGATGCGCTGCTGGCCGGCGAGGATGCGGTACTGGCCGAAGCCATCGCGCGCAGCTGCCGGCACAAGGCTGCCATCGTCGAGCGTGATCCGTTCGAGAAGGGCGAGCGCGCCCTGCTCAACCTCGGCCATACCTTCGGCCATGCCATCGAGACCGAGCAGGGCTACTCGGCCCCGGGCCGCGATGCACTGAACCACGGCGAAGCGGTCGCGGTGGGCATGGTACTGGCCGCGAAGCTGTCCACTCACCTGGGCCTGGCCGACGATGCCGATCGCGCACGCCTGCAGGCGCTGCTGGAACGGCTCGGCCTGCCGGTGTCGATCCCGGCCGGGCTGGACCCGCAGGCCCTGCTCGGCCGCATGCGGCTGGACAAGAAGAATGTGGCCGGCCGCCTGCGCCTGGTGCTGTGGCGCGGCATGGGCCGCGCCGAAGTGGTGCCGGACGTGGATGAGGCGGCGGTGCTGAAGGTGCTGTCGGCCCGGTAGTGCCGGCCGCTGGCCGGCAACGTCAGCAACGAGGAAGCCGGCCAGCGGCCGGCACGACCGCGTTGCGGCCGGGGTCACCCTGGCCCCGCTACAATCGGCCCATGCACGTCTACCTGCAACATCCCGACGCCGGTGCGCAGGCACCGCGCTTCCTGCGCCTGAGCCTGCAGCCGGACCTGTTCGGCGGCTGGGAGCTGCTGCGCGAGAGCGGCCGCGTCGGCAACCGCTCGCAGCTGCGGCGCGAGCTGTTCCTGCAGGCTGACGAAGCCCGTCATGCCTTCGAGAAGGCCCGCGATGCCGAACTGCATCGCGGCTTCCAGATCCTCTCGCACGGCGACTGACGCCGCTGCCAACTTTCGTCCAAGGAATGCCCATCGTGACCAGCCCTCTCCGCAACGATCGCCTGCTGCGCGCCCTGCGCCGCGAACCGGTGGACTGCACCCCCGTCTGGCTGATGCGCCAGGCCGGCCGCTACCTGCCGGAGTACCGCGCAACCCGGGCCAAGGCCGGCAGCTTCCTGGCCATGGCCAAGAACCCGGAGATCGCCTGCGAAGTCACGCTGCAGCCGCTGCGCCGATTCCCGCTGGACGCAGCCATCCTGTTCTCGGACATCCTCACCATTCCCGATGCGATGGGCCTGGAGCTCTACTTCGTTGAAGGCGAAGGCCCGAAGTTCCGTCATCCGGTGCGTGACGAAGCGGCCATCGCCCGGCTGGCGGTACCGGACATGGAGCAGGACCTGGGCTATGTGATGGACGCAGTGCGCCTGATCCGTCGGGAGCTGGACGGCCAGGTACCGTTGATCGGCTTCTCCGGCAGCCCCTGGACACTGGCCTGCTACATGGTGGAAGGCGGCGGCAGCAAGGATTTCGCGCGCATCAAGGCAATGGCGCTGAACCATCCGCAGGCCCTGCACCGCCTGCTGGAGGTCGCCACCGACGCGGTGATTGCGTACCTGGGCGCGCAGCGCGCGGCCGGTGCGCAGGCGCTGCAGGTGTTCGACACCTGGGGCGGCGTGCTGTCGCCGGCCATGTACCGCGAGTTCTCGCTGCGCTACCTGCAGCGCATCGCCGAGGGCCTGGAGCGCGGCGAAGGCAGCGAGCGCACGCCGCTGATCCTGTTCGGCAAGGGTACCGGCCTGCACCTGGAAGCGCTATCGCAGACCGGCGCCGATGCACTGGGCCTGGACTGGACGCTGGACCTGGACGAGGCGATGCGCCGCACCGGTGGCCGCGTCGCGCTGCAGGGCAACCTCGACCCGACCACGCTGTACGCCTCGCCGGATGCGATCGCCGCAGCCGCAGCGCGGGTGCTCGACACCTACGCCGCCGGCAATGGCGGTTCGCGCGAGGGCCACGTGTTCAACCTCGGCCACGGCATGTCGCCGGACATGGACCCGGCCCACGTGCAGGTGCTGGTCGACGCGGTGCACGCGCACAGCCAGCGCTGAGCATTCGGCATACGGTTGCGGCGCGATGTTGATCGCGCCGTGACCCACAGTGCGCGATCATGGCATCCCCCACGCTGCACCGGCCGCACCCCATGTCCACATCGCCATCGACCTACAACCGCCAGCGCCCCCTGCTGTGGCTGGTGTCCTTGGCGATCTTCATGCAGATGCTGGACTCGACCATCGTCAACACGGCATTGCCGGCGATGGCGGCCAGCCTGGGCGAAAGCCCGCTGCAGATGCAGTCGGTGGTGTTCAGCTACGCGCTGGCGGTGGCCACCTTCATTCCCGCCTCGGGCTGGATCGCTGACCGCTACGGCACCCGTCGCACCTTCCTGGTGGCGATCATTCTGTTCACCCTCGGCTCGCTGGCCTGCGCGCTGGCCCAGCACCTGCACCAGCTGGTCGGTGCGCGCGTGCTGCAGGGCATCGGCGGTGCCATGCTGCTGCCGGTCGGCCGGCTGGCAGTGATGCGATCAGTGCCGCGCGAGGATTTCCTGCGCGCGATGAGCTTCATCGCCATCCCGGCCCTGGTCGGCCCGCTGATCGGCCCCACGCTGGGCGGCTGGCTGGTGGAGATCGCCTCGTGGCACTGGGTGTTCCTGATCAACCTGCCGATCGGCGTGATCGGATTCATCGCCGCGATGAGGATCATGCCCGACCACTACGCCAGCCATCGCACCCGTTTCGACCTGCGTGGCTACATCATGCTGGCCTTCGCGATGGTGGTGCTGTCATTGGCGCTGGACGGCATCTCCGGACTGGGCACGCCACACGCGCTGGTGATGCTGATGACCGTTGCAGGGCTGGCGGCGCTGGTGGGTTACTGGCTGCACGCTGCCAATTCGACGGCGCCGTTGTTCTCGCTGGCGCTGTTCCGCGTACCCAGCTACCGCATCGGCATCCTCGGCAATCTTTTCTCGCGCATCGGCAGCAGCGCCATGCCGATGCTGATCCCGTTGCTGCTGCAGGTCGGCTTGGGCCTGGGCCCAATGAACGCCGGCCTGATGATGGTGCCGGTGGCAGCCGCCGGCATGGTCTCAAAGAAGCTGGCGGTGAAGCTGGTGGAGCGCTACGGCTACCGCCGCGTGCTGATGGTCAACACCGTGCTGGTGGGCCTGGCGATGGCCAGCTTCATCCTGATGACACCCGGCCAGCACCTGGCCTGGCGCCTGTTGCAGCTTGCGTTCTTCGGCGCGGTCAATTCGCTGCAGTTCACCGTGATGAACACCGTGACCCTGCGCGATCTGGACCGTGAGTTCGCCAGTTCCGGCAACAGCCTGCTGTCGATGGTGATGATGCTCGCCGCCGGCTTTGGTGCTGCTGCGGCCGGCAGCCTGCTGGCCGCGTTCGGCAACCACCTGGACAGCAACAGCGCCACCGCCGCGCTGCATGCCACGTTCCTGTGCGTGGGCGCGATCACCCTGACCTCGACGATGATCTTCTGGCAGCTGCCCGATACCAAGCCGGAGCCACGGCAGGTCGAGCACGTTGCGGAGTGAGGGTGGTTCGGCAGGGCCTGCGGCCCTGCACCTGCAGAGGCTTCAAGCCAAGGCAACAGCCGAAGCAAAAGCTGGCGTCCTGCGGGATGGCGGGGTGGATCCGTTTGCGGGAGACGCCGTAAACCCATCCCTGGGGGCTTGGCCGCGGCATCCATGCCGCGGACACTCCCACAACCGGACCCACCCCGCCTTCGACAGAATTCTGCGATCTGCAGTAGATCCACGCCATGCGTGGATGCTTTTCGATCTCAATTCGACATATTCGATCTCGATAGAGATTCATCCACGCATGGCGTGGATCTACCCGATCGCGAAAATCTGTCAGAGGTGGGGCGGTGTGGGCTTGCAGGACCGTTGGCGCCATGGATGGCGCCATCGAGCCCCCATGGACGGGTTTACGGCGTGTCCTGCAAGCCCACACCGCCCCACCACCGACGGAATGCCTGCTTTTGCCGTTGCTGTTGCCTTGGCTTGAAGCCTCTGCAGGTGCAGGGCTGCAAGCCCTGCAATAAACCCTACCTGCCCATGACCCTGGCGATCGCTTCCACCAGCAGCTCACCGGTCACCGGCTTGCGCAGGAAACCACCGATGCCGGCCGCTTCCACCTGCTGCTGCAGGTCTGGATCGGTCCGTGCCGTCACGGCGAGCAGTGGCAGCATGTAGCCCTGGTTGCGCAGGTGCTGGGCCAGCTCGAAGCCGCTCAGGCCCGGCAGGTCCAGATCCAGCAGGCCGACGTCGAAATCCCCTGCGCTGATCTCGCGCAGTGCCGCCAGCGCATGGCCCGCATGCACCACTTCATGGCCGCGCGCACTCAACAGCCCGCGCACCACATCAGCCACGGTTGCATCATCCTCGACCAGCAGCACGCGCAATGGCGGCATGTTGGCCGCATCCTCGCGGTGCACTTCGCCCTCGGACTCTGCATTGGCATCGACCACCAGCGGCAACGGCAGGGTCACGCCAAAACACGTGCCGCGGCCGAGCTGGCTCTCGACCTGGATACGCCCCTGCATCGCCTGCGCCAGTTCGCGGCAGATCGCCAGGCCCAGGCCGCTGCCGCCGTACTGCGCCGCGGTGCGGGCGCCATCGGCCTGCTCGAAGCGGCGGAACAGGCGCTGCTGCTGTTCCTGGCTGATGCCCGGCCCGGTGTCGCGCACTTCGAAATGCAACGCGCGCAGCTCGCCGTCGCTGCGCGCATGCAGGGTGATGGTTCCACGGCTGGTGAACTTGACCGCGTTGGAGAGCAGGTTGAGCAGGATCTGCCTTACCCGCATCGCATCGCCGGTCGCCTGCAGGCCCGGCGGCAACTGGTTGTCGAGGGTGAAGCGCAGACCCTTCTGCGCTGCCAGAGGTCCCATCAGCGCGGCCAGGTCCTGCAGCAGGCAGCTCAGCGCGAACGGCTTGGACTGCAGTTCCAGCCGTCCGGATTCGATCCGTGCCAGGTCCAGTGCATCGTTGACCAGGTGAAGCAGGTGTTCGCCGGCGTGCCGGATCGACTGCGTGTAGCCGCGCTGCTGCGGGTCCAGCGGCGAGGCCAGCAGCAGTTCGCTCATGCCGAGCACACCGGTCATCGGCGTGCGGATTTCGTGGCCGAGATTGGCCAGGAAGCGGGTCTTGGCCGCCGAGGCCTGTTCGGCCAGTTCCTGTTTATGCAGTGCCAGCTGATAGGCATGGCGCCGCTGCAGGCGACGGCGATACAACCAGGCAAACCAACTGGTCAGCAGAAGCGCGATCGAGGCCAGCACCAGCAGCCCGGACAGGCTGCGCCACCACGGTGGCTGTACACGGAATTCCAGGCTCTGCACCCGCGACCAGACATGGTCGGCCGAGCGCGCCTGTACCTCCAGGCGGTAGCTGCCCGGCGGCAGGCGCGAGAACAGGCGCTCACCGGCCGGCCCCACTTCCACCCAATCGGGGTCGTAGCCGGCCAGGCGGTAGCGGTAGCTGTTGGAGGCCGAATCGGCGAATGACAACAGTCGCGCGACGATGCGCAGGTCACGGTCACCATCGGCAATCTGCAAGGGCGTGTCGTGGGTCAGGTCGAGTACCTGCTCGTTGCGGCGGACTTCGACCCGTTCGATCACCAACGGCGCCCGCCGTACCGACGGCCGCACCTGTTCCGGGTCGAACACCACCACGCCGGCCGGGGTACCGGCCACCAGATGGCCATCGCCGGACATCGTCAACGTGTGCTCGCGGAACTCCTGGCTGGGCAGGCCGTCGTGGACGCCGTACAGGCGCACGCTCTGCCCGTCGGCGCCAACCCGGACCAGGCCGCGCGCACTGGTGGCCCAGGCCACGCCCTGTGCGTCGACCACCAGCCCGGAGGCGGAGATTGCCGGGTAGCCCTGCTCCGCGCCGACAACGGCCTGCCGCTCCAACCGGCCCTGGCTCCAGCGGTAGCGCGACAGGCGGCCATCCTCCGACAGCCAGACCTGGCCATCGCGGCCCACGTGCAACGCATGGATCGCCGTCGCCGGCGCGCCCGGCACCGGCTGGAAGCGCTCGCTTTCCGGCAGCCACTGCAGCAGGCCACGGCTACTGGCCAGCCAGATGTGGTCCTGCGGCCCGCATTCCACATCCAGGTTGAGCTGGCCCTGCTGCAGGCCGCGCTGGCCGTTTTCCAGCTGGCGGCGCAGGCGACCGTCGAGGTCACGCTGCTGCAGGCCTGCAGGCAACATCAACCATAGACTGTCGCCGTCACAGGTCATCATCGACTCGATGACCCCTTCCATGGTCGCGTCGGCCCCGGCATCACGGCCCCAGCGACGTAGCTCACGTCGCTTCGGGTCATAGCGCAGCAACGCATCGGTCGAGCCGATCCAGACCTGGCCACGGCGATCCTCGCGTACCGAGGACAGCCAGTACATGCCATTGACCCAGGTGCGGTGCTGCTCGATCTTGCCCGTCCTGGGATCGAACCGGTCCAGCGCGCCGTGGCTGCCGACCGTCCATATGCCGCCATTGCTGGAAGGGCTGGTGCCGAGCACGAAGGCATTGCGCAGCGAACCGGTGTCGTCCTCCAATCGCGACAGCACCGAGAACTGCCACCAGCGCGGCAGCAGATGCCACAGGCCGGCATTGGTACTGGCCAACCAGATGCCGCCTTCGCGGTCCTCGTAGGCGCCCGTCCAGTTCGGCCGCACCGGCCCGCGCGCAACGGCGCTGTACAGCGGAACGGTCTGGTACTGCCCATCCACGGCCCGACCAAGCCCGGTACGGGTATCCAACCAATGCCCGCCCTGTTCATCGCGCAGCATCATGCCGAGCACCTGCTCGCCCGGCGGCAGTTTCCAGGGCGGCGATTCAAAACGCCCGTCGGGGCGACGCACCGTGGCGCCGGCCATCGTACTGATCCACAGGCTGCCATCGGGTTCGCTGGTCAACCCATTGATCAGCAGGCTGGGAATGACGTCGGTGCCGACCCGCTCGAAGTCGGTGCCGGTCCAGCGCGCCACGCCATGCTTTGTGCCGACCCACAGGCTGCCATCGGCCAGCGTAGCCAGGTACGGCACCGAGGCGGCAGGCAGGCTGCGGGGATTGTTGGCCTCGGGCAGGAAACGCTGCAGGCGGTCCTGGCTGTCCAGCCGGTACAGCCCACCTTCGTGGGTGCCGAACCAGATCGCACCGTCCGGCGTGGTCGCCAGGCTCCAGACCGTGTTGGTCCCCATCAACGGCTGGCTGCTGCGGTCGTAGAAATGCAGCTGGCGGCGGTCGGCCGACATCCGTACCAGGCCCGCGTTCTCGGTCCCGATCCAGAGCTGGTTGCGCGCATCGACCAGGACCGTCCAGATGCGGTTGTCGCGCAGGCCATCCTCAGAACGCCAGATCCGGTAGTTGCGCCCGTCGTAACGGGCCAGGCCGTCGTTGGTGGCGATCCACAGGTAGCCATAGCGGTCTTCGGCCATGCGGTTGACGGTATTGGACGGCAGGCCGTCGAATACCGTCACCTGGCGCGGGCTCGGTGGCACCGGCTGCGCGGCAGCGGGTGACAGGCCGCACAGGAGGATCAGCAGCAGCATTGCCGCCCGCAGATACACCACCGATTGCCTCCTCACGCTGCCTGATGATTCCCGCGCCGCGGGCGTCGGCATGGTAAACCGAAAGTCGCGCCGTTCACGCCCGGCGTCGACGTTTTCAAGTTGTGGTCTGTCGTTTGGCGCGAGCCTGGATGATCGCTGCCACCAGCATGTCGCCGGTCACCGGCTTGCGCAGGAAACCATCGAAACCGGCAGCGAGCACCTGCGATTCGGCATACGCATCGGAGCGGGCGGTCACCGCCACCAGTGGCAGTTCGTAGCCCAGGGTGCGCAGCTGGCGGGCGATCGCAGTGCCGTCCAGCGCAGGCAGGTCGAGATCGAGCAGGCCGACATCGAAGCCGTCGGTAGCGATCTCCGACAAAGCCCCCAGGCCATGCAGCACATGCACCACCTCATGGCCGCGGCTGCGCAGCAGGCCGGCGATGACCTCGGCCACGGTGGCATCGTCCTCCACCAGCAGGATGCGCAGTGGCGGCAGCATCGGCAGTGCCGGCGCTTCGCCCGTGGCGGCTGCCTGCCGGGTCCAGGGCAGCGGCAACCGCACCCGGAAACGCGCGCCCTTGCCTGGCTGGCTGTCCACTTCGATGCGCCCGCCCATCGCCACGGCCAGCTCCTGGCAGATCGCCAGGCCCAGCCCGCTTCCACCATAGCGCGAGGCCGTGCGCGGCCCCTCCGCCTGTTCGAATCGGTGGAACAGCCGCTCCTGCTGCTCGGCATTGATACCCGGACCACTGTCGTGCACTTCGAAGCAGAGACCGCCGCCGTTCTCTTCCAGGTGCACGGCCAGGCCGACATGACCGCGCTCGGTGAACTTGATGGCATTGCCCAGCAGGTTGAGCAGGATCTGCCGCACGCGCATCTCGTCGCCACTGATGCTGATCGGGCCGGGCGGATCGTCGCCACGCTGGAAATCCAGCTTGCGCTGTTTGGCCATGGGCTGCATCAGCGCCTGCACCTGGTCGAGCAGTCCGGCCAGGTCGAACGGACGCAGATCCAGCTCCAGTCGACCGGCTTCGATGCGCGCGAGGTCCAGCGCATCGTTGACCAACCGCAGCAGATGGCTGCCGGCCTGCTGGATGGAGCCGGCATAGCTGCGCTGCACCGGGTCCAGCGGTGTGGCCAGCAGCAACTCGCTCATGCCAAGCACGCCGGTCATCGGCGTGCGGACTTCATGCCCCAGCGTGGCCAGGAACCGGCTCTTGGCCTGCGAGGCCTGTTCGGCCAGCTCCTGCTTGTGCACGGTCAGCTGCCATTGCTGGCGACGGCGCAGGCGCGCACGGATCGACCAGACCAGGACGAGCAGCAGCAGCGAACCGATCAGGATGTAGCCGAAGATCGCCATGCCGCTGCGCCACCAGGGTGGCAGCACCTTCACCTGCAGCTGCTGCGAAGGCGTCCATGCACCATTGGCGGTGGCCGCCTGCACTTCGATGACGTAGCTGCCGGTCGGCAGTCGCGACAGCGTGCGCTGGCCGTCGCCGCCCTGCTCCACCCAGTTCTGGTCATACCCGCGTACCCGGAAGCGGTAGCGGTTGCCCTGGGGATTGGCATAAGACAACAACCGTGCATCGATCTGCAGGTCGCGATCATCCGGTCCCAGCAGCAGGGTGCCGGTGTTCGGCAGCGGCTGCCAGCCGCGTGCATCGTCGCGGCGCACGCGCACCTCGGCAATCACCAGCGACGACCCGGGCAGCACCACGTCGTCGGCATTCACGTCGAATGCAACCAGGCCGGTCTGGGCGACGGCCAGAACGCGACCATCAGCATTCACCGCTGGCGGCCGGCTGGTGAACTCGGCATCGGACAGGCCATCGCGTTCATTGAACAACTGCAGGCGTCGTGCTTTCGGGTCCCAGCGCAGCAGGCCGCGCGGCGTGGTCGCCCACACCCGGCCATTGTCGGCCAATGCCAGGCCCCCCATGCTGACCGGCGGCACACCGGCGCTTCCATCAATGCGCTGGATCAGGCGCAGGCTCATGCCATCCCACTGGTAGCGCTCCAGCGCGCCCTGGCGGGCCAGCCACAACTGCTGCGGATCCACCCACACCAGGTCGTAGATCAGCCCGCGCGAGACCCCCGGCACCGCTTCGAAGCGACCGGCCTGCTCACGCCAGATGCCCATGTCGCCCATCACCCATGCCTTGCCATGGGCATCGAAGCGGATCTGCTCGATGGGTGAGTCGGCCGCCTTGCGGAAATCGTCGAGAGGATAGCTGCGCAGCACCCGGCCCTCCGCACTGCGCTGCTGCAGGCCCAGGTTCATCACCGAAAGCCAGACCGTGCCATCGGGTGCCTGCCGCATCAGGTCGATGCGCTGGCGCAGATCGGCGCCTCCACCGATGTGCCAGTCGTGCAGCGCGCGGGTAGCCGGGTCATACACGCTGATGCGGCCGGCACGCCCCAGCCACAGGCGCCCGTCCGACCGCGGCAGTACCGACCACACCGCACCGCTGCCGATCTCGCGGTCGCTGGCCAGCAGGCGCAACGTGCCATGTGCGTCCAGCTGATACACGCCGTGCGCCGAACCCACGTAGTAGTTCTGGCCATCACTGGCCGCGCCCAGCAGGTACTGGCTGTCCAGCGGCTTGCCATCGAGCTGGTTCCAGATCGAGAAGCGGCGCCAGTCCGGCGGGAGGTAGGCCAGTCCCTGGGTCAGCAGGGCGACCCACAATCCGCCCTCATGGTCCTGCAGCAGATCGAGCACACCGCTCTGTGCAGTGAGGAAACCACTGCCGCGGTCGCCGTCGAGCCGCCATAGCGCACTTGCGTCGCCACGCAGCAGGCCATCGGACGTGCCCGCCCAGTAGCCGCCCTGGCGATCGGCCAGCACCAGCGCCGAGCGCAGGCCGGCGCTGTCGCTCCAGCGCGGACGACTGACCCGGTCCTGCGCATCGATGCGGTACAGGCCATCGTTCTGGCTGCCGACCCAGATCGAGCCATCCGGATCGCGGCTCATCCGCAGCACGCTCAATGCGCCCAGCGCGTGCGGTGCCACGGGCTCGAAGTCACGGCCATTCCAGCGTGCGACGCCGGCCTCGGTACCGATCCACAGGCGCCCCCGCGCATCGACCAGGCTGCTGTAGATGGTGTTGCTGGGCAGGCCGTCGGCACGGGCCGGGTCGTGCTTGAAGAAGCGCAGGCTGCCGTCCTCCCCGAACCGGCAGATACCCTGGCTGCTGGTGCCGATCCACAACGCATCACCGGCGTAGGCCAGCGTCCAGAACTGGCCCAGGCACGGACCATTGACCGCATCGAAGGTCTTGAACCGCTCGCGGTCGGCATCCAGGCGGGCCACGCCCTTGCCATTGATGCCCACCCACACACGGTCCAGCGGATCGACCAGCAGGGTCTCGATCTCGTTGCCGGGCAACGAGCCGGGCTGTTCCGGGTCATGTTCCCAGACCCGCAGCGAGCTGCCGTCGTAGCGCACCAGACCGCCATCGGTTGCGGCCCAGACATGGCCCTGGCGGTCCTCGGCCAGCGCCAGCACCATGCGTGAAGGCATGCCTTCGGCGGCACCGAAGCGCCGCAGGCGTGGTGTTTCTGCCATGTCCAGGGCTGCAGCCGCCGTGGCAGACGCCAACAGCAGCAGCCCCGTTGCCGCGATGCCCAGGCACCACAGGCGCCAGCTGCTCGTCATCCTGAACCCCCTGTCCTGTCCCGATTGTCACACAGGGCCGGGGTCATGGCTGCAACAGCCTGTTGCCGGGGGCAGGACCACCACGAACTGTTGCAGCCATGCACGCATCCTTGGCAGGGGCCTGTGCGTATGATCACAGCGTCCCCCTTCCGGAGCCCGCCATCGATGCGTCCCTTCCTGGCCCTGCTGCCGATGCTGCTCGCCACCGCTCCCGCCTGGGCGGATGCAGATACCTATCGCCTCGATCCGGTGCACACGCGTGTGCTGTTCAGCATCGACCACGCGGGCTACTCGCAGGCGATGGGCACGGTCTCCGGCAGTGAGGGCCGGCTGCAGTTCGATCCCGACAACTGGCGCGAAGCCACGCTGGACGTCGAAGTCCCCGTGTCGCGATTGGACCTTGGTGACGCCAAATGGAACCAGGCCACGCTGGCCCGCAGCCTTCTGGATGGCGAGCGTTTCCCGAAGGCACATTTCGTCTCCAGCCGGGTCGAACCGATCGATGCCAGGCGCGCCCACGTGATCGGCACCCTGACCCTGCGCGGGGTCAGCCAGGAGATCACGCTGGACGTGACCCTCAACGCCATCAAGCGCTACCCCCTTCCCCCGTTCCGACGCACCGCCGGTTTTTCCGCCAGCACCACGCTGAGCCGGCGCGCGTTCGGCATCACCGCCTGGCCGGGCGTCATCGGTGATGCAGTACAGCTGAGGATCGAGGCCGAAGCCACCCTCGACCGCAGTGACGCCCCGGGAACTCCCGCTCCCGTTCCACACTCCGACCCCAAGACGGCCCCCTAGAGGACCCTTCATGACCGCCAAGAACACCCCCGCCGCCTGGGGGAGTGTCAGCCAGATCCTGCATTGGTTGATCGCATTGCTGATCCTCGCCCTGGGCGTGGTCGGCCTGACCATGGGCGAACTGCCCAAGACCCCCAAGTATTTCTGGGTCTATACCGCGCACAAATCGATCGGCATCACCGTGCTGGCGCTCGTGCTCTTCCGCCTCGGCTGGCGCCTGTATGCCGGTGCCCCCAAGCCGGTGCCGGGCGTGCCCAGCTGGCAGGAACGCATCGCCAGTGCCACCCACGTGCTGCTCTACGTGCTGATGTTCGCCATCCCGCTGTCGGGCTGGCTGTACGACTCGGCCAGCGGCCTGCGCCCGTTCCGCTGGTTCGGCCTGGTCGACGTGCCCAAGCTGAGCGCTCCCGACCCGCAGGTGGTCGCGGTATCGCATGCCATCCACGAGTACGGCTTCTGGCTGTTGATCGCAGTGGTGCTGGCCCATGCCGGCGCTGCCTTCTACCACCACCTGTTCCAGCGCGATGCGACCTTGTCCCGCATGTTGCCGCGCGGCTGGCTTGCCTCCCCTCAGAAGGACTGACCGATGAACCTGAAACTGACCACTCCGGCCGCCGTGGCCGCCGCCCTGACCGGCATGCTGGCCACCACCCCGGTGTTCGCCGCCGACTACGCACAGGCGCCCGGCGCCGGCTCGATCCTGGTGTTCGCCACCAAGTACGACGGCGAAGTGTTTACCGGCAGCTTCCCGGGCTTTGCCACCAAGCTCAGCTTCGACCCGGCCAATCCTGCCGCCGGTTCGCTGGACGTGGTGATCCCGCTGGCCGGCGCCAAGAGCGGCAACAGCGACCGTGACTCGACCCTGCAGACCGCCGACTTCTTCAATGTTGGCAAGTTCGCCACCGCACGCTACACCGCCAAGGGCTTCCGCGCGGTGGGCAATGACCAGTTCGCCGCCGATGGCACACTGGAACTGCGAGGCGTCAGCAAGCCGGTCACCCTCACCTTCACCTGGAAGCCGGGCACCCAGCCGGTGCTGACCGGCAAGGCCACGGTCAAGCGCCTGGACTTCGGCGTCGGCGGCGGCGACTGGGCCGACACCAAGACCATCCCGGACGAAACCGCGATCAGCACGATCGTGAAGTTCGACGCGAAATAAACCGCCTCTGGTAGTGCCGGCCGCTGGCCGGCATCACCGGGCATGGCAACGCCTCTGGTAGTGCCGGCCGTTGGCCGGCATCACCGGGCATCGCGGGGTTGCCGGCCAACGGCCGGCACTACCGATCGACGGCCAGCCAGGCCTGGACCGTGGCCGCGTCGAACGGCCAGTCCAGCTCACGGTCGCCGCGCTCGTCGCGCAGCACCGGCACCCGCGCGCCGTAGCGCGCTTCCAGCGCAGGCTGGTCATCCAGGAACACCGATTCGAACTCCGGTGCCCGCGCCTTGGCCAGCTCGGCCAGGGCCATGTCGCACAGGTGGCAGTCATCGCGCTGGAACAGGGTCAACACCGGTTTTGCTCCCTCTGCCGAAATGCTGCGCCGCAGCCATGGAAGTGCGGCATGAACCGCTAGAATAGCGGTCTCCTCCGGTACCCGCAGTACGGCAACCATGGCTGTCAGCACGTTCGACGTTTTCAAGATCGGCATTGGCCCGAGCTCCTCGCACACCGTCGGGCCGATGAAGGCCGCCGAGCGATTCATCCATCGCTGGCTGCTCGACCCGGGTCGCCTGAACGAAGTCGCGCGCATCCGCGCCGATGTCTATGGCTCGCTGGCGCTGACCGGCCGCGGCCATGGCACCGACAAGGCGATCCTGCTGGGCCTGGAAGGCCAGCGGCCGAACCTGATCGATCCGGACATCATTCCGGCCACCCTGGAGCGCATCCGCAGCAGCAAGCGCATCCAGCTGATGGGCCAGCACGAGATCGCCTTCGACGAGAAGCGCGACCTCGGCATGAACAAGCGCCAGAAGCTGCCGTACCACACCAACGGCATGCGCTTCACCGCGTACAACGCCGAGGACGAGGTGATCGCCACCCGCGATTACTACTCGGTCGGTGGCGGCTTCGTGGTCAACCAGGATGATGCGGCCGATGACCGTATCGTGCCCGACGAGACCCCGCTGCCCTACCCGTTCAAGAGCGGCGACGAGCTGCTGGCGCAGACCGCGCGCAGCGGCCTGAGCATTGCCCAGCTGATGTTCGAGAACGAGAAGTGCTGGCGCAGCGAAGACGAGATCCGCGCCAACCTGCGCGAGATCTGGAGTGCGATGCAGTCGTGCGTGGCGCGCGGCATCCGCGAGGAAGGCGTGCTGCCGGGTGGCCTGAAGGTCGGCCGTCGTGCACCGGCGCTGTACCGCGAGCTGTCGTCGAAGCCGGAAGCAGCGATGCGCGATCCGCTGACCACGCTGGACTGGGTCAACCTGTACGCGCTGGCGGTGAACGAAGAGAACGCCGCCGGTGGTCGTGTGGTGACTGCGCCGACCAACGGCGCTGCCGGCGTGCTGCCGGCGGTGCTGCATTACTTCGACCGTTTCTGCCCCGGCGCCAACGAACAGCGCGTATTCGACTTCCTGCTGACCTCGGCAGCGATCGGCATCCTGTACAAGGAAAACGCCTCGATCTCCGGCGCCGAAGTGGGCTGCCAGGGCGAAGTGGGCGTGGCCTGCTCGATGGCGGCCGGTGGCCTGGTCGCAGCGCTGGGTGGCAACCCGAGCCAGATCGAGAATGCCGCGGAAATCGGCATGGAACACAACCTCGGCCTGACCTGTGATCCGATCGGCGGGCTGGTGCAGATCCCCTGCATCGAGCGCAATGCGATGGGCGCGGTGAAGGCGATCAATGCCTCGCGCATGGCGATGCGCGGCGACGGCAAGCACAAGGTGTCGCTGGACAAGGTGATCAAGACCATGCGCGATACCGGCCGCGACATGCAGGACAAGTACAAGGAAACCAGCCGCGGTGGCCTGGCGGTGAACGTCATCGAGTGTTGAGGTCGACCGGTCCCGGCGCGATGGCGCCGGGCCACAGGTAGAGTCGACCGTTGGTCGACTATCGCGCGCAGCGCGGGATTTTCGCTCGTTGTGGGGAAGGTAGTCGACTAACAGTCGACTCTACCCAGTCGACTCTACCTCGTCGCCCTTGCTCGGTCGGACGACACCGTCACTGCGTTCCGGTTAGGCTCGGGGCTCCCCTATCCAGGACCGCCCCATGCGCGTGATCGCTGCCGCCCTGCTTGCCTGCCTTCCACTGCCTGCGCTGGCCGCGCCCACTTACGGGCCGCGGCTGGAGGGTTTCGACTACGGCTATCCGGTGAAGACCTTCGCGCTGGAATCGCAGCGGCAGCCGCTGGAAATGGCCTACCTCGACATCGCGCCGAAGAAGGCACCCATCGGCGTGGTGGTGCTGCTGCACGGCAAGAACTTCTGTGCCGCCACCTGGAAGGAATCGATCAAGCCACTGGTTGCCGCCGGCTATCGGGTGATCGCCCCGGACCAGGTGGGCTTCTGCAAATCCAGCAAGCCCGAGCGTTACCAGTATTCGTTCGCGCAGCTGGCCGCCAACACCCATGCCCTGCTGCAACAGCTGCAACTGGGTGATGTCCCGGTGCACCTGGTCGGTCATTCGATGGGCGGCATGCTGGCGGTGCGCTATGCGCTGATGTTCCCGCAGGACCTGCGCAGCCTGTCACTGGTCAACCCGATCGGGCTGGAAGACTGGAAGGCGCTGGGTGTTCCCTGGCGCAGCGTGGACGCGTGGTACGCCGGCGAAATGAACATCAGCTATGACAGCATCCGCCGCTACCAGCTGGACGTGTACTACGACGGAAAATGGAAGCCGGCGTATGAACCGTGGGCACGGATGCAGTCGGGCATGTACGAAGGGCCCGGCAAGCAGGCCGTTGCATGGAGCCAGGCACTGGCCTCGGACATGGTGTTCAACCAGCCGGTGGTCTACGAACTCAAGAATGTTCAGGTGCCAACCACGCTGTTCATCGGCCAGAAGGACCGCACCGCGATCGGTCGCGACCTGGCGCCACCAGCGGTGAAGGCGACGCTGGGCAACTATCCGGTGCTCGGCAAGGCGGCAGCCGCGGCGATTCCCGGCGCGACGCTGATCGAGTTCGCCGAACTGGGCCATTCGCCGCAGGTGCAGGACCCGAAGCAGTTCAACGCGGCGTTGCTGAAGGCATTGAAGGCGCATTGAACGGCAGCCGTCCCCTGTAGAGCCGAGCCCATGCTCGGCTTATCCAGCAGGAGGGGATTTTGCCAGCAGCAGCCGAGCATGGGCTCGGCTCTACAGAAGCAGTGCGATTAGCCGACGATCCGCAGCACGTCATCCAGCAACGCGGCGGCAGTGACTTCCGCGCCCGCGCCCGGGCCCTGGATCAACAACGGCTGGCGGTGATAGCGATCGCTGTGGATGGCCACGCGGTTGTCGGTGCCCGCGCCCTGCGCCAACGGGTGATCGGCAGGCAACTCACGCAGGCCCACCTGCGCACCCTCGCCATCGACACGGCCAACGAAACGCAGCACGCGGCCATTGTCATGCGCCTGCTGCCAGCGCGCCCGCAACGGCGCATCCAGCTGCTCGAGCGCCGCCACCGCATCCTCCAGCGGCAGCGCTGCCAGCGCTTCAGGCACCAGTGAATCCACCTGTACCTGCGACGCATCCAGCGCCAGCCCGCTGCTGCGCGCCAGGATCAGCAGCTTGCGGCGCACGTCTTCACCGGAAAGGTCCAGGCGCGGATCGGGCTCGGTGTAGCCGGCAGCCAGCGCCTCGCGCACCGCCGCCGAGAACGGCGACTGGCCGTCATAACGATGGAACAGCCACGCCAGCGAACCGGACAGCACGCCTTCGATGGCATGGATGTGATCGCCACCGGCCAACAGTGCACGCAGGCTGCTCAACAGCGGCAGGCCCGCGCCCACCGTCGCGCTGTCGCCATAGCGTGCGCCACTGTCGGCACAGCTTTCCGCAATGGCCTGCGCGCGGGCCAGCTGCGCACCACGCCCCAGCTTGTTGGCGGTCACCACATGCACGCCCCGCGCCAGCCACTGCACGTGGCGCGCGGCCACGTCTTCGCTGGCGGTGGCGTCGACCACCACGTCGCCACGCTCCAGTCCTTCGGCACTCGCCCACGGTGGCGAACTCTGACCATCGCGCGGTGCACGCCGTGCCAGTTCCAGCGGCAAGGCCAGGTCACGATCGATCTCCAGCGCAGTGCGTGAATTGGCCAGCCACTGCACGCTGGGCAGTTCCAGCCCACGCGCCCGCAATGCCTGGTAACGCTGTACGAAGGCCGAGCCGACCGTGCCGGTGCCCAGCAGCGCCAGGCGTCCCACGCCCAGAGCAGGAATTTCTGCGGCGAGCGCGCTCATGCATCCACCACCTGTTTGCGGCGCGCAGCCGCATCAATCACCGCTTCGGCACGCTGCAGCGCGGCGCCGAGATCGGCCAACAGGTCACGCTCGGCCTCGATGCCAACCGACAGGCGCAGCAGGCCTTCGCTGATGCCGGCCGCGGCACGCGCTTCGGCGGTCATCGCCGCATGGGTCATGGTGGCGGGATGCGCGATCAGGCTTTCGACGCCGCCCAGCGATTCGGCCAGCGTGAAACAGCGCAGGCCATCGACGAACGCGCGCACCGCCGCGTGCGGATCATCACCCGCGCAGTGCGCCAGTTCGAACGACAGCATCGCGCCGAAGCCACTCTGCTGGCGAGCAGCGATGGAGTGGCCCGGGTGATCAGCCAGACCCGGATAATAGACGCGGCCGACCGCCGGATGCTGGTCCAGCAGCGCAACGATCGACGTGGTGTTCTCCTGATGCACGCGCAGGCGCGCATCCAGCGTGCGCAGGCCGCGCAGGGTCAGGAAGGCATCAAACGGCGAACCCGTCAGGCCCAGCGCGTTGCCCCACCACACCAGCTGCTCATGCAGTGCCGGATCGCGCGCGACGACCGCACCGCCCACCACGTCGCTGTGGCCGTTGATGTACTTGGTGGTGGAATGCAGCACCAGATCCGCACCGAACGACAGTGGTTGCTGCAGGGCCGGCGACAGGAAGGTGTTGTCGACCACAACCAGAGCACCTGCCTTGTGCGCGGCATCGATGACGAAGCGCAGGTCGGTGATGCGCAGCAGCGGATTGGACGGCGTTTCCACCAGCACCAGCTTCGGCTGGGTGGCCAGCGCCTGCGACAGCGCGCGCGGATCGGTCAGGTCGGCGGTGACCAGTTCGAAATGGCCCTTCTTCGCCAGCGCATTGAACAGCCGCCAGCTGCCACCGTACGCGTCGTGCGGCACGACCAGGGTATCGCCCGGCTGAAGCAGCGCGTTCAGCACCAGGTTGATCGCGCCCATGCCGGTGGCGGTGATCACGCCGCCCGCACCGCCTTCCAGCTCGGCCAGCGCTTCACCCAACAGGTCGCGGGTCGGGTTGCCACTGCGCGTGTAGTCGTACTGGCGCTTGTTGCCGAAGCCTTCAAAACTGAAGTTCGACGACAGCACGATCGGCGGCGTGACCGCGCCATGCGCGGTGTCCCGATCGATGCCGGCACGGACGGCGGCAGTGGTGCGGCTACAGGACGGCTCGTTGGCGTGCAGGCTCATGCGGACTCTCCAGAGGTGCGGAAGGCGGTGGCGAGGATCGCGTCGATGCGATCGGTTTCTTTGAGGAAGGCGTCGTGGCCATAGGGCGAGCGCAGCACGCGCAGGCTTCCGCGCGGCCCCAGCCCCTCGACCAGGCTGACCAGGTCGGCCAGCGGCACCAGGCGGTCACCCTCCACCGCGACCACCACGGTCGGCGGCAGGATGGCGGCGGGGTCCACGCGGTGCAGGTCGATCGATTCGGACAGGCGCAGGTAGGCGGTCACCGGCGTGCGCGCGACGTACTGCGCGCCGGCGGCGTCGAGATAGTCCTCGGCGGCGACCCGCACGCGGCCGTTGATCACTTCCGGCGCGGCGTCGAAGCGCTCGCCGAACTCTTCCGGGGTGCGGTAGCTGAGCATGGCGAACTGCCGGGCCAGCGCCAGGCCGTGGTCTTCGCCGCACTGCAGTTGGCCGAGGGCGACGGCGCGGCGCTGCAGTGCGCGCCAGGCCGCGGCATACGGGTGCGGACGATGCGCGCCGCTGGCCAGCACCAGCTGGCGCACCCGGGCTCGATGACGGATCGCGAACTGCTGGCCGACCAGCGCGCCATACGAGTAGCCGACGAAGGCCTTCAGCGTGCGGATACCCAGATGATCCAGCAGCAGTGCCAGCGCATCGGCCTGGTCAGCGGTATCGATCGGCACGTCCAACGCACCGTCGGCCCCGATGAAGTCGAACGCCAGTACGCGCAACTGCTGCGGATCCAGCGTGCGACCACTGCCGACCAGGTCTTCGGCCCAGCCCTTCTCGCTGAACTGTGCGTTGGACGCCACATGGCGATGGGCGGAAATGCCGCCGGCCAGCACCACCACCGGCGCATTGGCCGGGCCGACCCACTCATAGCGCAGGCGCACCGGGCTGGGGCCAGCGTGACGCATCGACAGCACCGCGGCGAACTCACCGCGCTCGGCATGCACGCGGTCTTCGACCGGCACGCTGACGGGGACAAAGGGTTCGGGGCGAACGGCGGTACTGGCAGCGAAGCTCATGGCGGGATCCGGTTGGGGAATCGGCCATCGAGCCTTCGCGGGGCTCGCGTTCGAGATGCACGTGCGGTGCATGGATCGAACCATCTTTCGGTGGACGCCACGGTCCCCGCAGGATTTGGCACCTACGCGAACGCTTTCGCATCCGCGGGCTGCCCCGGCTTCAAAGGGCCTGTCCCTCTGCCGGTCTCGATGGTGAGGCCACGATGCCAGCGCTTCCGGGCGCTGTCAATCCCTTCATGCGGATAAAGCGATGAATATTTTCGCAACAGGTATGCGAGAGGCGTCGCGGTCGCTCCGTTCAGGATCGGGTACAGTCCGGACGGTCCGTTTTCCTGAATCCGCTGATGCCACGCCTGCCCTTGACCTGCCTGCTCCTGCCGCTGCTGGCCAGCGCCTCTGCCGGCGCCAGCGACTGGCGCCAGGGCTGGGGGATGCTGCCGAAGGCGCCTGCCCCCGCCAGCGCGGAGGCGAAGGCCCCCCTTCCAATGGCCCAGCTGCGCCTGCAGTCGATCGGCGAACAGTGGCAGGCCCGGATCGACAACACCCTGGCCGGGCCGTTGCAGATCGAACTGCGCGCCGCCCCTGGGCACCCGGTCGACGGCTTGCCGGTGCAGTCACTGATACAGGGCGACAGCAGCCTGGTCGTCGGCCACCTCCCCGCGCCGGTCAACGGCCGGATGCTGGACCTGCGCCTGCAGTCGGTACCAGGCAACCCCGCCGCACAGGCCGAGGATGTGGCCTACCGCCTGCCCTTCGATGATGCACGCCCGCGGGTGGACCAGGCGCCGCAGGGCCGGTTCAGCCACGACGACGAGGAAAACCGCGACGCGGTCGACTTCGCACTGCCGGAGGGCACGCTGGTGCTGGCCGCGCGCGAGGGCACGGTGATGCAGATCCAGGATGGCTTCCGAGGCAACGGCCAGGACCGCGAACGTGATGGTGCCCGCGCCAACTTCATCCGCGTGCTGCACAGCGACGGCAGCATGGCCCTGTACGGCCACCTGCAGGCCGGCGGCATGCGCGTGCGTCGCGGCCAGGCGGTGGGCGCCGGGCAGCCCATCGGCCTGTCCGGCAACAGCGGCTTCAGCAGCGCACCGCACCTGCACTTCGTGGTGCAGGTCAACCGCGGCATGGGCCTGCGTTCGGTGCCGGCACGCATCTTCGCCGAGCAGGGCCAGCTGCAGTTCGCCCGCCAGGGCGAGGCCGAGGGCGGCATCGGGCGCTGAACGGCCCCGGCCGGTATAATCGGGCGCTTATCTCTTTGAAAAGCGCCCCGGGCGGGCGCCACTGCCATGTCCGAAGTCGCCAACGAAGCGTCGCGTCGCCGCACCTTCGCCATCATTTCCCACCCTGACGCCGGCAAGACCACGCTGACCGAAAAGCTGCTGCTGTTCGGAGGCGCGATCCAGATGGCCGGTTCGGTCAAGGGCCGCAAGGCCGCCCGCCACGCCACCTCCGACTGGATGGCATTGGAAAAGGAACGCGGCATCTCCGTCACCTCTTCGGTGATGCAGTTCCCGTACGAAGACAAGATCGTCAACCTGCTCGACACCCCCGGCCACGCCGACTTCGGCGAGGACACCTACCGCGTGCTGACTGCGGTGGACTCGGCGCTGATGGTGATCGACGTGGCCAAGGGCGTGGAAGAGCGCACCATCAAGCTGATGGAAGTGTGCCGCCTGCGCGATACCCCGATCATGACCTTCATCAACAAGCTCGACCGCGAGGGCAAGGACCCGATCGAGCTGCTGGATGAAGTGGAAACCGTGCTGGGCATCCAGTGCGCGCCGGTCACCTGGCCGATCGGCATGGGCCAGCGCCTGAAGGGCGTGGTCCACCTGCTGACCGGCGAAGTGCACCTGTACGAGCCGGGCCGCAACTTCACCCGCCAGGACTCGACCATCTTCCCGTCCATCGACGCCCCCGGCCTGGCCGAGAAGATCGGTGCACAGATGCTGGCCGACCTGCGCGACGAACTGGAACTGGTGCAGGGTGCCAGCCACCCGTTCGACCTGGAGGCCTACCGCGCCGGCAAGCAGACCCCGGTGTTCTTCGGCTCGGGCGTGAACAACTTCGGCGTGCAGCCGCTGCTGGACTTCTTCGTCGAGCATGCCCCGTCGCCACAGGCACGCTCCACCACCGGCCGCGAGATCGCCCCGGAAGAAAACAAGCTGACCGGCTTCGTGTTCAAGATCCAGGCCAACATGGACCCGCAGCACCGCGACCGCGTCGCGTTCATGCGCGTCTGCTCGGGCCGCTTCAGCGCTGGCATGAAGACCTTCCACGTGCGCACCGGCAAGGAAATGAAGCTGGCCAACGCACTGACCTTCATGGCCAGCGATCGTGAAATCGCCGCCGAAGCCTGGCCGGGCGATGTGATCGGCATCCACAACCACGGCACCATTTCCATCGGCGATACCTTTACCGAAGGCGAAGCGGTCACCTTCACCGGCATCCCCAACTTCGCCCCGGAACTGTTCCGCCGCGCGCGCCTGCGCGATCCGCTCAAGCTCAAGCAGCTGCAGAAGGGACTGGCCCAGCTGTCCGAAGAAGGCGCGACCCAGTTCTTCCGCCCTCTGACCAGCAACGACCTGATCCTGGGTGCGGTGGGTGTGCTTCAGTTCGACGTGGCGGCCTATCGCCTGAAGGACGAGTACGGCGTGGAAGCCACCTTCGAGCCGGTCAGCGTGACCACCGCGCGTTGGGTCCACTGCAGCAACGAGAAGAAGCTGGAAGAGTTCCGCGAGAAGAATGCGCTGAACCTGGCACTGGATGCAGCCGGCCACCTGGTCTACCTGGCACCGACCCGGGTCAACCTGCAGCTGGCGCAGGAACGCTCGCCGGACGTGCGTTTCTCGGCCACCCGCGAAGCGGCCCATACCGTTTCGGTGGGCTGATGCCAAGGGGTCGGATCCCTTTCCGGCAGGAAAGGGCTCTGACCCCAGCCAACGCAAGGCAGGCATTCACCCACCATACGGTGACAGGCGTGCACGCATCGCCCATCGCGGCGATGATAAGGGGGTGCGGGTCCCCCTCCCCGCGAACAATGCCTACGCCATGTCCACGACGTCCATTGCTTCGATCCGTGAAGAAATCGCCAGCGCCCTGACCCATGGCCTGGGCGCGGTATTCGCCCTGGCCGCCAGCGCGGTGTTGATCACCCTGGCTGCGATCTACGGCGACGGCTGGCAGCTGGCCAGCGCGATCGTGTTCGGTATCGCGCTGTTGCTGCTGTACACCGCCTCCACGCTGTACCACGCCATCCAGCATCCGGTCGCCAAGGGCCGGTTGAAGGTATTCGACCACTGCGCGATCTACGTGCTGATCGCGGGCACCTATACCCCGTTCACCCTGATCGGCCTGCGCGGTCCGTGGGGCTGGGGCCTGTTCACCGCGATCTGGGCGCTGGCGCTGGGCGGCGTGGTGTTCAAGCTGTTCTACACCGGCCGTTTCAAGGTGCTCTCAACGGTGATCTACATCGCGATGGGCTGGCTGGTGGTCGTGGCGATCAAGCCGATGTGGGCCTCGATCGATGGCGGCACCCTCACCTGGCTGTTCGCCGGCGGCCTGTCGTACACGCTGGGGACCTACTTCTACCACCGTGAATCGATCCCGTACTCGCATGCCATCTGGCACCTGTTCGTGATCGGCGGCAGCGTCTGCCACTTCGTCGCGGTCACCATGCAGGTGCTGTAAACGGCCGCTCGACGGCGGCGTGTGCACGCCATGCACATGGTCGCTTCGCGCCCTGTCCACGAACAGGGGGCAACCATGGCAGCGTGAATGCTGCCGCCTCCCCTGCCGCAAAGCGCACGCCCCGCTGGCGCCTCCGCCGCCCCGGCCCACGAGGCCGGCGCTGGCTCACGATCCTGGTCTTCCTGCTGGCGGCGATCCTGATACTGCTCGCGTTGTGGGACTGGAACTGGTTCAAGGGTCCGGTGGAGCGCGCGGTGCAGGCACGCACCGGCCGAGTGCTGCACATCGGGAACCTTGATGTCGACCTCGGCCGCACCAGCACGATCCGCGCCGATGCGATCACCTTCGCCAATGCCAGCTGGGCGAAACAACCTGAGATGGCCAGCGCAGACCGCGTCGAGATCGACGTGCGGGTCTGGCCCCTGCTGCGCGGCAGCGTGCAGCTGCCCGAGGTGCGCCTGACCCGGCCGGACGTGCTGCTGGAAACCGCCCCGCGCAAGGGCGAGCCGGGCAACTGGGACTTCCTCGGTGACAGCGCCGGCGGCACAAGCCCGCAGCTCAAACGCCTGCGCATCGACGATGGTCGGCTGCAGTTCATCGATGCACTGGGCCGCACTGACATCCGCGTGGGCGTGCGCAGCGGTCAGCCGAAACAGGCCGATGCCTCGCCGCCGCTGCTGGTGCAGGGCAAAGGCCACTGGCAGGGCAACCCGTTCACCCTGCGCGGTGGAACCGAATCACCGCTGGAACTGACCGACAGCGACCACCCGTTCCGCATCCACCTCGACGGTCGCGCCGGCGCTACCCACGCGGTGGCCAGTGGCACGCTGACCAATCCGTTCCAGCTGCGGGTGTTCGACCTGCAGTTCGCACTCAGCGGGCAGGACCTGTCGGACCTGTACCCGCTGCTCGGCATTGCCATCCCGCCCTCACCGCCCTACGCCTTGGACGGACGGCTGAAGCGCGACCACAACGTCTGGCGCTACGACAGCTTCACCGGCAAGGTCGGTGACAGCGACCTCGCTGGCAACCTGCAGTTCGAGGTGGGACGCGACCGTCCACGGCTGACCGCGACACTGGAATCCAGGCGCCTGGACTTCGATGACCTGGCCGGCTTCGTGGGAGCGCCACCGAAGACCGGCGGCGGCGAAACCGCGAATGCGGAACAAAAGGCACAGGCCGCCCGCATCGCCGCCAGCAGCCGGGTATTGCCCGACACGCCCTACAACCTGGGCAAACTGCGTGCGATGGATGCCGACGTGCGCTGGAAGGCCCACCGCATCAATGCGCCCTCGTTGCCACTGGACGACATGGACGCGCACCTGCTGCTGGATGACGGCGTGCTGCGGCTGGACCCGCTGAACTTCGGCGTGGCCGGCGGCGATATCCGCAGCACGGTCCGCATGGATGCACGCCAGGCGCAGATTCGCACCGCGTTGAAGGCCAGCGTAGGCGGCGTGCAGCTGGGCCAGCTTTTCCCGGATGCGAAGCTGGCCGAGCAGGCCAAGGGCGGCATCGGCGGCGAAGTGGACCTGAGCGGGCGCGGCAACTCGATCGCCGCCATGCTCGGCAGCAGCAGCGGCAAGGTCGGGCTGGCGATGGGCCGTGGCCATGTCGGCAACCTGGTGATGGAACTGGCCGGGCTGGATATCACCGAATCACTGAAGTTCCTGGTGACCGGTGACAAGCAGATTCCGCTGCGCTGCGCCTTCGCCGACTTCGGTGTGCAGGACGGCCTGATGACCAGCCAGGCACTGGCGGTGGACACCACCGATACCATCCTCATCGGCGAAGGCACGGTCAGCCTGCGCGACGAGACCCTGGACCTGCTGCTGAAACCGCGCCCGAAGGACAAGAGCATCCTGGTACTGCGGTCACCGTTGCATATCAGCGGCACGTTCAAGGACCCGTCGTTCCGCCCTGACTTCAAGGCGTTGGGTATTCGCGGCGCGGTGGCCCTGGCACTGGGCAGCATTGCCCCGCCGGCAGCGCTGCTGGCTACGATTGAACTGGGGCCGGGCAAGGATGCCAACTGCGGTGGGCAGTATGCGAAGTAGGGTTACAGCGTTGTTCGCGGCGCCTCCCTTCCCGCGCGTAGAGCCGGAGCAAGGCGACAGGCAGGACACGCCGTAAATACGTCCCTGTAGGCTCGGTCGGCGCATCCATGCGCCTCACGGTCCTGCCTGCCGCCTTGCTCCGGCTCCGGACAGTTTCCTGCGCGCGCGGAACGAGAGCGAAATTCAAAGTCAAAAAAAAAGCAAAGTCAAAAGCTGTTGCCAACCAAGGTTGGCATCTACCAGGAGCGGGGGATCGGCACTGAAACGCACCGCGCTCGCGGGAACGTGTCCAGAGGCGGAGGACCCTGCCCAGCCGCACCCTCCGCCTCCCAACGTATCAGGAAGGCGCTGCTTTGGCTTTGGCTTTGGCTTTGGCTTTAGCTTTGGCTTTGACTTTGGCTTTGAGCTTCGAAAAGCGGGCCGGCGGGCCGCAGGCCCGCCAGCGAAAAACTCATCCCGCCACGATGTACTGCTGCAGCTGATCCAGCTCCCTGCGCTGCGCATCGATCACCGACTTCACCAGGTCGCCAATGGAAATCACCCCCAGCACCTGCGCGCCCTCCACCACCGGCAGGTGGCGGATGCGGTAGTCGGTCACCAGCTGCAGGCAATGCTCCACCTGTTCGCCCGGCGACACCGTCACCACCTGCGTCGTCATGATCTCGGCCACCGCCGTATCGCGCGAAGAACGATCACGCAACACGATCTTGCGCGCGTAATCGCGCTCCGAAAGGATCCCGACCAACCGTGGCCCGTCCATCACCAGGACCGCGCCAATGCCCTTTTCCGCCATCAACCGGATCGCATCGATCACCGCCGCATCCGGCGCGACCGCATGTACTTCAGGAGACTTGCCGTCCAACAGTTGCCGTACCGTGGTCATCTGCCTGCCCTCCGAGGGTGGGTTGCAGAGCCGAGTCTGCCACGGCGGATGCTAGCCACGCGTCAACCAGGTACAACGGCCGCTGCTTGGACTCTTCGTACAGGCGCCCCAGGTACTCACCGATCAGGCCCAGCGCGATCAACTGCACCCCGCCCAGGAACAGGATCACCGCCATCATCGTCGGCCAGCCCGCCACCCGGTCGCCGTACAGCGCGGCCTTGACGATCACCCACATGCCGAACACGAAGGCCACCGCCGCGGTTGCCAGCCCCAGGTAGGTCGCCGCGCGCAGGGGCACGGTCGAGAACCCGGTGATGCCTTCCAGGGCGAAGTTCCACAGCCGCCACAGGCTGAACTTGCTGGTGCCGGCCACGCGTGCGTGGCGGTGGTAGGGCACCGCCACGCGCTTGAAACCCACCCAGCTGAAAAGCCCCTTCATGAAACGATGGCGCTCACGCATCTCGCGCAGCGCACTCAGCGCGCGTGGTGACAGCAGGCGGAAATCCCCGGTGTCGGCCGGGATCGGCGTACGCGAAAGGCGCCCCATCACGCGGTAGAAGATCGCCGCCGTGGCACGCTTGATCCAGGCCTCGCCATCGCGCGCCAGGCGCGTGCCATAGACGTTGTCATGGCCCTCGCGCCAGCGCGCGACGAACTGCGGCACAAGCTCCGGCGGGTCCTGGCCATCGGCATCCAGGATCATCGCCGCCCCTTCGCGCACCAGGTCCAGGCCAGCGGTCAGTGCGGCTTCCTTGCCGAAATTGCGCGACAGCTTCAGCGCGGAGACCCGCGCGTCGGATTGGGCCAGGCGGGCGATCACCTCCCAGGTCCCGTCATGGCTGCCGTCGTCCACGTACAGAATGTGGCCGTCGATGTCGGGCAGCGCGTCGAGCACCGCGCACAACCGCGGATGCAGCAACGGCAGTGCCAGGGCCTCGTTGTAGGCGGCGATGACGAAAGTGAGCCGTTCGCGGGTCATGCCCGGATTGTACGTTGCCGCCGGCCGTAGATCAGGCGGCGCGCGCTCACTCTTCCGAAAGGTACGCGGCCCCGCCCAGCTGCCGTGCCTGGCGCTGGATCCAGGCGGCGCGCCGCTGCACGTACGGCCCTGGCTTTGCGGCGTTGTAGCGCCGCGGTGCCGGCAGCACCGCCGCCAACCGCGCGCTATCGGCCGGGCTCAACCTGGCCGCGTCCTTGCCCCAGAACTTCTGCGCCGCCGCCTGAGCTCCGTACACGCCATCACCGAACTCGGCGATGTTGGCGTACATCTCCAGGATGCGCTCCTTTGGCCACAGCGCTTCGATCAGCACGGTGTACCAGACCTCCAGCCCCTTGCGGATCCAGCTGCGGCCCTGCCAGAGGAACAGGTTCTTGGCCACCTGCTGGCTGATCGTGCTGGCGCCACGCAGTCGCCCGCCCTTGGCATTATGGTCGCGGGCCTTCTCGATCGCCTGCAGATCGAAGCCGTTGTGGTCGGGAAAACGCTGGTCCTCGGCGGCCACCAGCGAAATCGGCAGGCTCGGCGCCATCTGGTCAAGGTCGCGCCACTGGTAATGCAGGCGATAGGACCAATCGGCCTCGCCCAGCGCCTCGCCATAGCGCCACAGCATCACCATGGACACGGGCGGGTCGATGAACCGCAGCACCAGGACCTGCAGGCAGCTGAAAGCAGCCAGCAGCACCGGCAGCCACAGCAGCCGTTTCCAGCGCCAGCGCCTGCGGCGCGGGCCTTCTACGACAGCTTCCACCTTGTGCTGCTCTCCCCCTGCCCCCATTACTGGTGCATCCTTCTTCTATCTGGTTGTCGGCGCATTATCCGGCAACTGCCCCCGTTTACGCGCGATGTGAGCCGATGACCGCCAACTCCGATTCCCTGATCCGCTTCCTGCTCCCCGACGCCGGCGTCCGCGGCGTCCACGTGCACCTGCAGGCCACCTGGCAGGAAATCCTGTCCCACGCCGAGTACCCGGATACCGCCGCCGAACTGCTCGGCGAGGCCTGCGTGGCCTCGGCGCTGTTCACCGGCCATACCAAGATCGATGGACGCCTGTCGATCCAGCTGCGCAGCAGCACTGCCCTGCGCACCCTGTTCGCCGAATGCACCGCCGCCGGCACCCTGCGCGGTATCGCCCAGCTCAGCGAAGGCGGCGACGCGCCGCGCGACCTGTCCAGCCTGGGCGATGACGCGATCCTCGCCATCACCATCGAGAACCCCGGCCTGGACCCGCGTGAACCACAGCGCTACCAGAGCCTGGTCGGACTGACCGCACCGGAACTGGACGAGGCCTTCGAGGACTACTTCCGCCAGTCCGAGCAGCTGCCGACCCGCCTGCTGCTGGCGGCCGACCGCAATGGTGCCGCCGGCCTGCTGCTGCAGAAGCTGCCGGGCGACGAGGGCGACGAGGACGGCTGGGCGCGCGCCAGCGCCCTGTTCGAGACCCTGGGCAAGGCCGAACTGCTGGCCACCCCGGCCGAGCAGCTGCTGCACCGCCTGTTCCACGAAGAGAAGCCGGCGTTGATGGGCGAAAAGCCGCTGTCCTTTGCCTGCTCCTGTTCCCGCGAGCGGGTGGCGGCGATGCTGCAGTCGCTGGGTGAGGAGGAGGCCCGTGCAGCGGCTGCAGACACCGGCGCCGTCGAGGTCCGTTGCGAATTCTGCGGGCGTGAGTATCACTTTCCATTGACGGAGTTCGGCATACTGTTCCACGGCGCCCAGGGGGCTGTACCGGCGCCTGAACGGCTTCAATGAACGGCAGTCTTGTACCTGGGGAGGATCAAGGCTTGTTAAGAATTCATAAACACCCTAGGATCAAGTTCCCGTCCCCACGGGAACTTCCGTTGTCCGTCCTTGTCTGAACTGGTCCGATGCGTACCTTCCTGCGTCTACCGCTGGCCATGATGATCGCCCTTGGCGCGATCACGGGCGTGCATGCGCAGAGCAAGGACACCCGCACCGTGCTGCCGGTATGGAACAAGGGCAGCGGCAAGGTCGAGGCCCTGCTGTACCTGGAGCCGACCGGTGAGCAGGCGGCCGGGGCGCGCTGGCATTTCGGCCGCAACTCGCTGGATGCGGCCTTTGGCCTGTCCTCCGGCGATTCGCTGGGCCTGCTCTGCAGCAGCAGCGGGACCAGCATGAGCGGCCTGGCCAGCCACTGCATGCTGGCCAGCCTCGGCGACGAGGACGACCTCAACAGCCGGCGTTTCACCGGCACCGCCGCATTGAACCGTGGCAGCAGCCGCCTCGGCATCACCGCCGGCACCGGCCGTGAAACCCTGCCGGCATGGCTGGCAGGCCCGAACAAGACCCCTTCGCTGCGCGCCGAGCAGAATGACCTGACCGTGTTCGCGCAGAAGAACATCGGCCGCGAAGGCTTCGTGTCCATCGCCGGCACCTACGCCAAGGCCCGCCTGGTGCCGCTGGCCGACGCCTCGCCGGCCATTGCCGACCGCTGGGACAGCAAGAGCCTGAGCATCGGCGCCGGCTACGGCAATTTCAGCGGCAGCATCATCGGCCGCGTCATCGACGTGCCCGGCAAGCCCGGCAAGTGGGAAGGCCTGGGTATCGGCCTGACCTGGCGCACGCCATGGTCCGGCCAGCTCACCGTGGGCGCCGAGAACGTGATCAGCCGCGGCAAGAATCCGTTCTCGCCACGCAACGAAAGCAACGACGACGGCACCGTGCCGTACGTGCGCTACGAGCAGGACCTGTAAGCTCCCTGCTGCCTCACCGCGACGTTTCCGCGCGCGCTCCCTTCGCCCATCCCCGTAATGACACCTCGCCGCCACCACGCGGCGATGCGCAAGCGCCTGTGCGCGGCCTGGTCCAGCACGGCTGCGCAAAGGCCTGCGCCATCAAGCCTGGCTGCCCCATGAAAAAAGCCACGCCCCTTTCGGGGCGTGGCCATGTCACACGTACATATTACGCCGCGATCAGAAGCGCTGGGTGTACTTCATGTACAGGAAGCGACCGATGTCGAAGCCACCGTAGTAGGAGACGTTCGCGCTCGGCTGGCTGTACATGGTAGGGCCCACGCGGCCGAACACGTTGTTGGCACCCACGGCCACGGTCGCATTCCACGGTGCGTTCCAGCGCAGCTGGACGTCGTTGAACACGGTCGCGCCACGCTGGTTGGTCGCGCTGCCCACCGCCACGCCCTGGTTGTTCGGCGAAGCGTAGTTCGGCAGGTTGCACTCTTCCGGGAACGTCACGGCACTCAGGCACGCTTCCTTCATGCCGGAGAAGTAACGGACGGTCCAGCTGGCGCCGAAGTCACCCATTTCCCAACCCAGGTTCAGGTTCGAACGCACGCGGAAGGCGTAGCCAGCCCAGCCCACGCCGGTGCGGGGGTTCGGGTGGGTGACCGCGTTCTTGGTGGTGACCAGGTCATCACGCGAGGTGTAGGTGCTGGTCCACTGCGCGCTGAAGTTGCCGAAACGATCGGTCGGCAGGCGGTAGCTGACATCCAGGTCGAAGCCTTCCACCTCGCGGTAACCGGCGTTGATGCCGGTGCGCTTGAGGTTGTTGACGATGCCGGTCACCGGGTCACGCGTGAACGCCGAGCAGCGTGCCGCGATGTCGTTGATGTAGCAGTCGTTGAGGATCAGGTTGGCCGTGTCCGAGATGATGGTGTTCTCGACGCGGATTTCCCACCAGTCCAGCGACATGTTGAAGTTCTGGATGAAACCCGGGCTCCAGACGAAGCCCAGGGTCTTGGACGTCGAGGTTTCCGGGGTCAGCTGGTCGTTGGAGCCGGAGACGAAGGCCAGCGGGGTCTGCGACGATGCAGCGGTGGTCGGGGTGAAGCCCTGCTGCTGCTGGCGGAAGTTGGCTGCATTTACGCCGGCCGGCAGTGCGGCGGCGCAACGGGCACGCACCGCAGCGTTGGTGCGCGAAGCACCGTAGACCACGTCGCACGGATCGGTGAAGAAGTCGAACGACTGCGAACCGCCGCTGTACAGGTCGGCGATGGTCGGGGCACGGAAGCCTTCCGCCCAGGTACCGCGGATGAGCAGCGAGTCGATCGGCTTCCACTTGAAGCCGAACTTGCTGTTCAGCGTGGTGCCGAAGGTGTCGTAGTCCGAATGGCGGGTGGCCGCGTTGAGGCTCAGCTCGCGGGCGCCCGGCAGGTCGGCCAGGATCGGCACGTTGAACTCGGCATAGACTTCGTCAACCTTGTAGCCACCACCGGTGGGGAAGTTGGCCAGGCCGGAGGTGTTGCCCGACTGCACCAGCGCGTCCGGGCTGAAGCTGCCGGTTTCCTTGCGGTGCTCGACACCCACGGCGAAGCCCAGGTCGCCGGCAGGCAGGGTGAACAGGCTGCCAGCCAGGTTGGCGGTGACGACCTTGGTGGTGGTCTCGGCGGTGGAGTGCGCGGACGGGAACAGCAGGTTCTGCAGGGCGGTGTTGCCGGTCAATGCGCCGTTGGCACCATTGCTCTGGATGCCGGCATGCAGGAACGGGTTGTACGGCACGCACTGGTTCAGCCCGATCGGGTTGGCCACGGTACCGCACTGCGCCACGCCGCTGCTGTTGATGAAGGACGGACCCACCGCCGCACGCAGCGCGGTCAGGTTGAGGTCGCCGGTGCTGGTCTGGACCAGCTTGTTGTTGTTGTACAGGTAGCCGACATCCCAGTCGAACAGGCGGTCGGAGAACTCGAAGCTGCCTTCCAGGCCGCCGCTGAAGCGGAAGGTGGTCAGCTCGGCGCGGGTGTTGCGCGGCACTTCCGAAGTACGACGCCACCAGTTGGCGATGTCAGCACCCAGCGGATTGAACACACTGCTGGCCGAAATCGGCGAACCGAAGGCCAGTGCGCCGTACGGGTAGCCGGCGATCTGGCGGTTCGAATCGCGGAAGCTGTACAGCATGTTGGTGCGCAGGCGCACGTTGTCGGTCAGGTCGTAGATGCCATCGACGAACACTGCACGGCGTTCCTGCGGGGTACGCAGGTCGGTCTGCAGGTTGGTGTTGGTCTTGTCCTTGGTGGAGAAGCTGTTGACGTTCTGCGCGACGTAGTCGGCCTTGTTGTTCGCGTTGCCACCCTCACGCAGGATCACGCGCACTTCGCGGTTCGGGTTGGATGCGCTGGCGGCCGGATAGGTGACGCCCGGCAGGCCATCGGCCGGACGGCTGACGAAACCGCCGAACTCACCCACGGTGGTCCAACCGAAGTCCGGGTGGTTGGAGCTGCGCGGGAACGCACCGTACGGACGATCGGCCGCCCGCACCTTGTCTTCCTTGGCGTACTCGGCACCGATGGTCAGCGAACCGCGCTCACCCTTCACGCCCATGGTGAAGTCCATGGTGCGGGTGGCACCGTCGCCTTCACTGTACTGGCCGTAGTAGACGCTGCCGGTGGCGCCTTCGAAGTTGGTACGGGTGATGATGTTGATGACGCCGGCGATGGCATCGGAACCGTAGATCGACGAAGCGCCGTCCTTCAGCACTTCGATGCGCTCGATGGCCGAGACCGGCACGGTCGAGATGTCCTGCAGGCCACCGGTGGTGATGCCCAGGCGCTTGCCGTTGAGCAGCACCAGGGTGCGGGTGGCGCCCAGGTCACGCAGGCTGATGTAGGTGCCGCCGACGGCTTCGCCCGAGGACAGCGGCTGGGCACGGCTGATCGGCGGCGTACCCACGGCGCTGATGTTCTGCAGGATGTCAGCGACCGACGAGAAGCCCTGCTTCTCGATGTCAGCGCGGTTGAGGGTCAGGACCGGCTGGGCGGTTTCGACGTCGACGGTACGGATGCGCGAACCGGTGACTTCGATGCGGTCCAGGTTGGTGGCGGTCTGGGCAGACGCCACCCCGGTACCGGCAACGGATGCGGCGCTGGCGGCCAGCGCAACGCACACTGCATCGCGCAGCTTGTTGCTGTTCAACTTCATGGGCTCTCTCTCCATGGATCTTGGGTTGTGTGCTGAGTCCAACCGACGTGCCCCAAAAGGGAGGCACAAAAAACGGCTGGTGACCCGATAGTAGCCACACTTGATCTGGAATTAAAGAGTCGTTAAGAAAATGCCCAAATCGCGTGAAACCAGCCTCACCACGACATACGTTGGCGCATTGAGGTCGCCTGCAAGGCGCATTCGGCACTTGCAGGGCGCCATTCTCCCATTCAGCTGGGAATGAGCGTCTCGATCAGATGCTCGACATAGGCCTCGAAATCCTCGCGGGCCTGCTTGGGTTGCTGCAGCTGCAGCGACAGCTGCAGGAAGCCGACGTAGGCGGCATAGGCCAGGCGCGCGCGATGCCGTGCATCGGTGGAGCTGAGCCCGGCCTGGCGGAACGAAGCAACCAGGTAGTCGAGCCGGCGCTGCGAAACGCGGTCGATCACCGGGCGCACCATCGGGTGGTCCAGCGCCTTCAGCAGTTCGCTGTAGATGATGTGCGGCTGCACTTCGTGCGCCACCATCTGGAACAGCTGGCGCAGGCGCACGCGCGGATCCGGCACGTCCTCCAGGCTGCCGAACACCTGTTCCTGTTCGAACAGTTCCCAGCGTTCCAGCGCCGCCTGCAGCAGTGCATCACGCGAGGGGAAGTGCCAGTAGAAACTGCCCTTGGTCACACCCAGGCGCCGCGCCAACGGTTCCACCGCGACGGCCCCCACACCTTGTTCAGCAATCAGATCGAGAGCGGCCTGGGCCCAGTCTTCGGCACTCAGGCGGCTGTTGCGGCCGGCGCGCGGTTCGCCGGCGGAAGCGTCAGGTTGATTCATGGGCTGATTTAACCATACGCCGGGGTTCGTTGCAGTACGCGGTTGCGGCCGAAACCGTCTCGACGCCCGCCTGGGCACCTGCCGCAGCGCACCATACCGTGCAGTATTGACTTCCCTCACAAGCGATCCATACTAGCAAGTATGGTTACGTCCCCTACTCCCGCTGCGTTCCATGATCTTCGCCTGGAGGCCGCCCATGGCGCACGCCTGGCCGCAACCGCCAGCGACCACGGCCGCCGTGGCCGCGTGTTGTTCGCGCATGGCTTCGGCCAGACCCGGCACGCATGGAACGCCACCGCGCGGGCCCTGTCTGCGGCGGGGCTGCAGACGCTGGCCTACGACGCCCGTGGCCACGGCGATTCGGACTGGAATTCTGCCGAACTGCCCTATCACGGCGAGCAGTTCGCTGATGACCTGATCGTGCTGGCCGGGGAACAGCCACGCCCGCCGGTGCTGGTCGCAGCCTCGATGGGCGGCCTGTTCGGCCTGCTGGCCGAATCGCGCTGGCCGGGCCTGTTCTCGGCGATGGTGCTGGTGGACATCACCCCGCGTTGGGATACCGCCGGTGTTGAACGCATCCTGGCCTTCATGACCGCCCATCCCGACGGCTTTGCCTCGCTCACCCAGGCCGCCGACGTGATCTCGGCCTACATGCCGCACCGTCCGCGCAAATCCGAGCAGTCGCTGCGCGCACTGCTGCGCGAGGACGGCCACGGCCGCTGGCGTTGGCACTGGGACCCGCGCCTGGTGGCCGAACTGGCCCGCGACAGCGAGCAGCACCAGGATGCGCTGGCCGAGGCCGCACGCCAGGTGAAGTGCCCGCTGCTGCTGGTCAGCGGCGGCCGAAGCGACCTGGTCACGCCACAGACCGTGGCCGAATTCCTGGCGTTGGCGCCGCACGCGCGTCATGTACAGCTGCCGCAGGCCACGCACATGGTCGCCGGCGATGACAACGACGCCTTTACCGCTACTGTGTTGGACTATCTGGACGTGTTGCCCGCAGCGGATGCTGCAGCTTCGTCCGCCACAAACGAGCACGTCACCGGAGCACGCTCATGAGCATCGTTCTTCCCTTCCTCGCCCTGCTGCTGGCAGGCGCGTTCGTCGCCTACCACCGCATGCGGCTGGTTACCTGGACGCTGATCAGCGTGGCCCTGCTGGTCGCCTGCTGGTTCATTCCCTACGTCAACCAGACCGCCACGATCGTGGCTGCCGCCGTATTGGCCGTCATCGCCGTGCCGCTGCTGCTGCCGTTCATCCGCAAGCCGCTGCTGACCGGCCCGATGATGAAGGTGTTCCGCAAGGTGCTGCCGCCGCTGTCGCAGACCGAGCGCATCGCGCTGGAAACCGGCTCGGTTGGCTTCGAGGGCGAACTGTTCACCGGTGATCCGGACTGGAACATCCTGCTCAATTACCCCAAGCCGCAGCTGACCGCCGAGGAACAGGCCTTCCTCGATGGCCCGGTCGAAGAGCTGTGCACGATGGTCAACGACTGGGAAATCACCCACGTCCACGCTGACCTGCCGCCGGAGCTGTGGGCCTTCATCAAGAAGAACAAGTTCTTCGGCATGATCATCCCGAAGGAATATGGCGGCCTGGGCTTCTCTGCGCTGGCCCACCACAAGGTGATCCAGAAGCTGGCCTCGGTGTCCTCGGTGGTCAGCTCCACCGTCGGTGTGCCCAACTCGCTGGGCCCGGGTGAACTGCTGGTGCATTACGGCACCCAGGAACAGAAGGACCAGTACCTGCCACGCCTGGCCGATGGCCGCGAAGTGCCCTGCTTCGGCCTGACCGGTCCGTTCGCCGGCTCCGACGCCACCTCGATTCCGGACTACGGCATCGTCTGCAGGGGCGAGTGGAACGGCGAGCAGGTGCTCGGCGTCAAGCTGACCTTCGACAAGCGTTACATCACCCTGGCCCCGGTCGCTTCGCTGATCGGCCTGGCCTTCCGCATGTACGACCCGGATGGTCTGATCGGCGACACCCGCGACATCGGCATCACCCTGGGCCTGCTGCCGCGCGACACCGCCGGCGTTGAAATCGGCCGTCGCCACTTCCCGCTGAACTCGACGTTCCAGAACGGCCCGATCCGCGGCAAGGACGTGTTCATTCCGCTGACCCAGCTGATCGGTGGCGCGGCCATGGCCGGCAAGGGCTGGAACATGCTCAACGAGTGCCTGGCCGTGGGCCGTTCGATCACCCTGCCGTCCACCGCCAGCGGCGGTGCCAAGGCCGGTGCCGCCGTGACCGGCGCCTATGCACGCATCCGCAAGCAGTTCGGTCTGTCGGTCGGCCGCTTCGAAGGCGTGGAAGAAGCGCTGGCCCGCATCGGCGGCAAGGCGTACAAGATCAGCGCGCTGTCGCAGGCCACCGCTGCTGCAGTCGACCGTGGTGACGTGCCGTCGGTACCGTCGGCGATCGCCAAGTACCACTGCACCACCATGAGCCGCGAAGTGATCTCGGACATGATGGACGTGATCGGCGGCAAGGGCATCATCCTGGGGCCGCGCAACTTCGCCGGCCGCAGCTGGCAGGCCGCGCCAATCGCGATCACCGTGGAAGGCGCCAACATCATGACCCGCAGCCTGCTGATCTTCGGCCAGGGTGCGATCCTCTGCCACCCGTGGGTACTGAAGGAAATGAAGGCCGCGCAGGATCCGGATACCCGTGCCGGCCTGCAGGACTTCGACCGCAGCCTGTTCGGCCACATCCGCTTCGGCATCTCCAATGCCGTGCGCTCGTTCTGGTTCGGCCTGACCGGGGCACGCTTCGGTGCCGCCCCGGGTGACGCCTACACCCGCCGCTACTTCCGCAAGCTGGACCGTTACTCGGCCAACCTGGCGCTGATGGCCGACATCTCGATGATGACCCTCGGCGGCAAGCTGAAGTTCAAGGAATCGCTGTCCGGCCGCCTGGGCGACGTGCTGAGCCACGTCTACATGACCAGCGCCATGCTCAAGCGCTACCACGACGAGGGCGCACCGCAGGCCGACCAGCCGCTGCTGGCCTGGGCCTTCCATGACAGCGTGCACAAGATCGAGGAATCGCTGTCGGCGGCCCTGCGCAACTTCCCGATCCGTCCGATCGGCTGGCTGATGTGGGCGCTGATCTTCCCGCTGGGCCGTCGTGCCGAGGCCCCGGGCGACCGCCTGAGCCGCCGCGTCGCCGCCCTGCTGATGGCGCCGAACGAAGCCCGCGACCGCCTGGCCAGTGGCGTGTTCCTGACCCCGTGCGAGAACAACCCGGGTGGCCGCATCAACAGCTACCTGAGCAAGGCGATCATGGCCGAGCCGGTGGAGCGCAAGTTCCTGAAGGCGCTGAAGAGCAAGGGCATCGAGGCGCTGGACTTCAAGAGCCAGCTGGACGAAGCCGTGGCCGAGGGCGTGATCACCCAGGACGAGCGCAGCCTGCTGGAAGAGCTGCGCACGCTGACCCTGGATACGATCACCGTGGACGACTTCGACACCCACGAACTGCGCGCGGCCAGCTACTACGACCGCCAGCACAAGGATCCGCATTCGCAGGCCGCCTGATCGCCCGCGATACGCGTTGCCTTCGACGGCGGGCCTCGGCCCGCCGTCGCTCTATCCGACGACCGGAACACCGACCATGTCCACGCCCCTGCTCTCGCTCTACAACCGCCTGCAGCGCTGGCCCGCCGGCACCTGGCTGTTCTCACGCGCGGTGTGTTTCAAGGCGCCGTACTTCGCCAGCATCGCGCCGCGCATCACCCGCCTGGAACACGGCCGCTGCGAAGGCACGCTGGCCGACCGCCGCAGGGTGCGCAACCACATCGGCACGGTGCACGCGATCGCGATGTGCAACCTGGCCGAACTGACCGCCGGGCTGATGGTCGACGCCTCGCTGCCGAAGGGCATGCGCTGGATTCCGAAGGGGATGCAGGTGCAGTACCTGGCCAAGGCACGGGGCATGCTGCAGGCGGTGGCATTGCCGGCCCAGCCGATCGTGGCCGCTGCCGAGGGCTATGCACTGCCGGTGTCGGTGAGTGTGCGCGACCGCGCGGGGATGGAGGTGTTCAGCGCGGTCATCGACATGTGGATGTCGCCGGCGAAGTAGTGTTCCCGCGAACGGCGCAGCCCCTCGTGGGCGGGCAGTTGGTCGCGGAAAGCGCGGGTTTCCGGTGGGGGCCGAGGGCGGTGGATTCGAGGGGGACGCCGTGAACCCGTCCCTGGGGGCTTGGCCGCGGCATCCATGCCGCGGCCAAGCCCCCAGGGACGGGTTTACGGCGTCCCCTGCCCAGCCCATCCGCCCGGCCAGATCCACGACCCGCATTCCGCGACCAACCCACGAGGGGCTGCGCCGTTGGCTGGGAACTACGCCACCGCGCGAAGAACCAGCGCCACGATCGCCGGCACCGCCTGGATCATGAAAATGCGCCGGCTCACGCTGTAGGCGCCATAGCACCCTGCCACCACCACGCAGGCCAGCGAGAACGTCACCAGCACCGGCTGCCCGATCACCAGCCCCACCACGATGCCTGCTGCCAGGAAGCCGTTGTACAGGCCCTGGTTGGCCGCCAGCACCCGCGTGGTCTCCGCCTTCTCCGGCGTGTTGCGGAAGGTCTTCAGGCCCAGCGGGCTGGTCCACAGGAACATCTCCAGCATCAGGAAATAGACGTGCAGCAGGGCGACGAGCAACGTCAGGGTGAGTGCGATCCAGTACATGGGCAGTTCCTTGGACAGGGATGGGGATCGGGCCCCGGAAAATCAGCGGTCGCGCGGCAGTTTCTTTTCTTCGCGCAGTACACCGAACGCGGCTGCGGTCATGCACGCGGCCACCAGCATGCCGCCGATGAACACCACGTGCGAGCCGAACAATGACAGGCCCTTGTGCACCCAGGTGAAGCTCAGGTCGGCACCACGGTAGACCACGGTGTCGATGGCCGCACCGGCCTTGTAGCGCCATTGGCGGTCCACGCGGGTGTAGATGGTTTCGCGTGCCGGCTTGAAGAGCGAGAACTCACTGGCCCGGGTCAGCACCTGCACCACCGCCACCATCATCGGCAGCGGCGATGCGGCCAGCACCGAGAATCCGATCAGGATGGCGAATGCGGGAATCAGCAGGGCCGGGGCTATGCCGTGGCGCGACAACAGCCAGCGGGTCAGACTCAACTGCAACAGAAGCGTCAGCGCGTTCACCGCCAGGTCGATGCGCGAGAAGAACGCGGTGCTGGCAGCCGGGTCGTTGAAGGCCGCGCGCACGATGCTGGCCTGCTGGTTGTACAACAGGGTGCCCACGCCCACGCCAAACACCACCAGCACCGCCAGCCAGCGCAGCAGCGGCTCGCGCACGATCAGCTTCAGGCCATCCAGCACGCTGCCGCCCATCGGCTTCTCGCCCGAGACCAGCTGCTGCTCGCGTTCGCGCAGCACCGCCCAGTGCCGCAACCGCCAGATGCAGAACAAGCAGACAATCAGGAAACCCGCAGACACCAGCATCAGGTTGGCGATGCCCACACGCTGTGCCAGCGCGCTGGTGATGACCGGGCCAAGGAACGCGCCGACGGTGCCGGCCGCGCCGATGTAGCCGTAATACGCCCGCGCCTGCGCGTTGGAGAACACGTCGGCCATGAAGCTCCAGAACACCGCCACCGCGAACAGGTTGAAGACCATCACCCAGAGGAAGAAGGCCATGCCCCGCCCTGGCACGTGACTGTCGAACATCATGTAGAAGCCAAGCAGGGTGACGATGAAGAAGCCATACACCGCCGGCAGGAACACCCGCCGCGGGAAGCGGCTGACCAGCCAGCCGTACACCGGCTGCAGCACCAGCATGATCACGAACACGCAGGAGAACAGGAACTGCAGGACGAAGTCCTTCAGCGCGATGTCATGGCTGGCGAACCAGGCGATCAGCATCGGCGGGAACACCGTTTCCAGGTCCGCCGAGGCGGCCATGGCTTCACGCACCGGACGCAACACGTAGTAGCCGCTGAGGAGGCAGAAGAAGTACAGGAACGACCACCACAGCGCCGGGGACTCGCGCAGTGCCGCCATCAGCCCCTGCAGCGGGCCTTTCCCTCGTACCGCGCTCACGCGGCGTCCCTCGCCAGATGACGGCGGTTGGACAGCGGCATGGCAGGCTCCGGGGCGGTGAAGCGCGTACGTTATCCAATGCACTGCAACATCGCCAGCAGGTAGCCGTTTGAAGGCCGCAACGCGGTGTCATGACCGGGTCCGGATGACACGTTCCGATACACGCTTTCGAGGCGTCAAAATCCCAACTTTTTCAACGAGATGCGCATTCATCTTCGCTTTGTTTGTGCACAGAGGAAAAGCGGCGCTAGAATCGCCATCAGCAGTCGCGCACGGGTCCCACCGATGAAAAAGAACAGCCTGCGTCGTCCGATCCGTTCGGCGGCCACCGGTTTGCTGGGCATGTTGATGCCTGTTGCCTTGTCCACCACCGCGCAGACCCCGCCGCCGTTGCCGCCGATGCCGGCCAACATCGAGTCCGCTGCGGCCACCGCCGTTGCCCACACCCAGCCGGCGGCCTACCGTACCGGGCTGGTGCCGCAGGTGCAGGCGCCCGCCGCAGGCTTCAACGTCGCCAATATCGAATCGATGGCGCAGCAGCTCACCTATGGCGAGCGCGTGCCGGGCATGGCCGTGGCCATCGTGCAGGGCGGCCGCATCCTCAGCGCGCGCGGCTATGGCGTCACTGACGTCAACAATCCGCTGCCGGTCGATGCGCACACCGTGTTCCGCCTGGCGTCGCTGTCCAAGGCCTTCGCCGGCACCATGGCCGGCCTGCTGGTCAACGACGGCACGCTGCGCTGGGACAGCAAGGTCACCGACTATGTGCCGGGCTTCCGTCTCAACTCGCCCGAAGCCACCGACCGCCTGACCGTGGCCGATGTGCTCAGCCATCGCGTCGGCCTGCCGTACAACGCCTACGACCGCGACATCGAAGGCAACGCCGAGTACTACGCGCTGACCCAGAAGCTGGCCAACACCAGCCTGAAGTGCCTGCCGGGCGACTGCTACGCCTACCAGAACGTGGCCTTCAGCCTGATCGGCGACGTCGTCTATGCCGCCTCCGGCAGCTTCTACGAGCAGTCGGTCGAGCGCCGCATCTTCAAGCCGCTGGGCATGAACGATGCCAGCCTCGGCCTGGCCGGCATCCAGGCCAGCTCGCGCTGGGCGCGTCCGCACGTGCGCAGCCGCAACGGTTGGGTGTCGCTGACACCGAAGCCGACCTACTACCGTGTTGCCCCGGCGGCTGGCGTCAACGCCAGCGCCAGCGACATGGCGCAGTGGCTGCTGGCGCACACCGGCCATCGCCCCGATGTGCTGCCGGCACCGCTGCTGGCCACCCTGCACTCGAGCCTGATCAACACCCCCGGCGAGATGCGTTCGGGCTGGCGCCGCGAGCGCCTGCACTCGGCCGGCTACGCGCTGGGCTGGCGCACCTTCGACTACGCCGGCCACGACGTGGTGTTCCATGCCGGTGCCGTACAGGGCTACCGCGGCCTGGTCGCGCTGGTGCCGGAACGCGATCTCGGCATCGCCATCATGTGGAATGGCGAGAGCGGCCTGCCCAGCGGCCTGCTGCCGACCGTGCTCGATTCCGCGCTCGGCCTGCCGGCACAGCGCTGGCTGGATGTGGACACCGACTTCGGCAGCGACAACCTGATGGCCGAAGGTGCAAGCCCGGCGCAGCAGGACAAGCGCAAGGGCAAGGGCGCTTCCAGCAACCGCGCGGTGGCGTCGCCGCGCTGATCAGGCGGGCGCGACCGTGAGCATGAAGGGCGGCCTGCAGGCCGCCCTTTTTGTTGGCTGTTGTGGAATCGAGCCGCGCTCGACTCTACAAACGGAGGGCTAATGCGCGAAGTAGTGCATGCCGCCGTCCACCGGAATCACCGCACCGGTGATGTAACCGGCCAGCGGCGAGGCGAGGAATGCCACCAGCGGCGCCACTTCTTCCGGCTCACCGAAGCGCCCGATCGGGATGTTACTGGCGATGAACGCGCGTCGGCTTTCCTCGGTGGGATGCAGGCGGTCCAGGATCTGCGGGCTGTTGATCCGACCCGGCGCAATGGCATTCACCGTGATGCCCTGCCCGGCCACCTCCGACGACAGCCCCTTGCTCCACAGATGCAGCGCTGCTTTCGCCGCGGTGGCGGCATTCACCGAACGGGGCTCCATCGAACCGCTGAAGTTGATCACCCGCCCCCATCCCTGCGCCTGCATCGCCGGCAGCAGTGCCTGGGTCAGCCGTCGTGCGGCAGAGAAGTTCAGCGCCAATGCCTCCTCCCAGATCGAGTCGGCTGCATCGACGGTCGTTGGCCGCGAACCGCCAGCCGCGTTGACCAGGATGTCCACCCGCTGCAACGCCGCCAGCGACGCGTCAGCAATGCGTCGCACGTCCCCGGCGTCAGTGACATCGCCCAGCAGGATGATCGGCGCGGGTGCGCCCGCCGCTTCGATCCCTGCCGCCAGCGCCTGCAGCGGTGCCTGCCGCCGTGACGAGATGGCAACACGTACGCCCTGCGCGGCCAGTTGCCTGGCGACAGCGGCACCGATGCCACTGCCCGCCCCGGTGACCAGCGCTGTGCGTCCCTCAAGATTCAAATCCATCGTGTTCTCCTTTCAGCACGGCCGGTGGATCCGGCCCCTGCAGTGCATGCTGTTTGATCACCCGTGATTGATAAACTCCGCAAAAGTTTCAGCATTCAACACCCGGAGTGTCAGATGAACCTGCTGGAAAGCATGCAGGTCTACGTGCTGATCGTGGACAAGGGCAGCCTCAGCGCTGCGGCGGCAGCACTGGCCATCTCCCCGACGATGGCCGGCAAGCACCTGCGTGCGTTGGAGGCGCGGCTGGGCATGCAGTTGCTCAGTCGTACCACCCGGCGCCAGCACATGACGCCGTTCGGGGAGGACTACTACGCCCGCTGCCGGGAGATCCTGCGGCTGGTGGAGGAAACCGATGCTCAGGCCCAGTACCAGCACCTGGCACCTGCAGGCACGCTGCGCATCAGCGCGCCGGTGATCTTCGGCACGCATGCGCTGGTACCGGCGTTGGCCGATTACATGGCGCGCTACCCCGACGTGCGTGTCGACGCGGTGCTGACCGACCGCGTGGTCGACCTCGCAGAGGAGGGTTTCGAAGCAGCCCTGCGCATCGGCACGCTGGCCGACAGCAGCGTGCTGGTGGCACGTGCATTGGCACCGTATCGCTTGATGATGTGCGCCTCGCCCGGATACCTCGCCCGGCACGGTACGCCCTCCGACCTGCTGGCGCTTGCCCGGCACCAATGCCTGTCCTTCGAACCCAGCGCGCTGGCGCAGTGGCTGCAGGCCGATGCTGGCGGGCTCGGCCATGTGCCCACAGGTCGACTGCAGATCAACAACGGCGAAGCGCTGCGTACAGCGGCGCTGCATGGGCTGGGCATCGTGCTGCAATCGGCACTGCTTCTGGCCGCGGATGTCGAGGCTGGGCGGCTGGTGCAGCTGTTTCCCGAACACGGCCACGCGGGGCGGCCGATGCACGTGGTCTACGCCCACGACCGCTACCCCTCGACCCGCCTGCGCAGCTTCATCGATTTCCTGGTGGAGCGCTTTCCACCGGCGCCGCACCGCTAGCATCGACCGTCAGCAAGGCGGTCGAGCATGGCTCGACGCTACCAATGGCCCCATAAAAAAACCCCCTCCCCGCTGGGCAGCCAGGGAAGGGGTTTCAGGATGCGGCTATCGGGAAGTACTTAGATCAGCGGCGCCGGGGTTGCCGGCAGAGCGACCGGAGCGGCCTTCTTCTTGCGGGCGGCCGGCTTGCGCTTGGCAACCTTCTTCGCTGCCTTCTTCGGGGCAGCCTTCTTGGTGGCCTTCTTCGCGGTCTTCTTCACTGCCTTCTTGGCGGTCTTCTTGACGGCCTTCTTGGCAGTCGCCTTCTTCGCGACCTTCTTGGCCGGCTTGCGGGCCGTTGCCTTCTTGGCAGTCTTCTTGGTGGCCTTCTTGGCTACCTTCTTGACGGCCTTCTTCGCGGTCTTCTTGGCAGGAGACTTCTTGGCTACCTTCTTCGCCGCCTTCTTCACTGCCTTCTTCGCAGTGGCCTTCTTGGCGACCTTCTTCGCAGCCTTCTTCACTGCCTTCTTGGCGGTCGCCTTCTTCGCGACCTTCTTCACTGCCTTCTTGGCAGCGGCCTTCTTCGCGACCTTCTTCACCGCCTTCTTGGCGGCGGGCTTTTTCTTCGCAGCTTTCTTGGTTGCCATGGGATGGCTCCTCGTCAGTGATAGGGAGTTGAAACGCCCAGGTGGATCAAACCCGCGGATGCTGCGTGCGGGGACCGCCGGCGCGTCAAGCGCGCCGTTACGGATGCGGCAATGCCCGCCTCGATCGGCGGAGCGGGCATCGGAACGGGAGGTGCCTTGCATTTCTCCGGGGGAAGCGGGGCCATGTCCACCGTCATCTGGGTCGCGGTGGTCTTGAAGGGGCTGCTTCGCATCGGACGATTGATTCTGCGCACTCGGTTTGGCAGGCAAGGTCTGCTGAGGCGAAACCTAATCACGGTTTTTTTTACTGTCAACAACCCCCGCGAAAAATTTTCACATCCGCGCCATCCGCGGTGTTGCCTGCACGGTCGCGACGCTCCGCCCTCGACGACCAACGAAGCACCACGCACGCGCGTTGCCTGCAGCAACAACAACGCAAGCGTTGAACAAAAACCACTTGAAATAGGCACTCTGCGCAGATGCATGCATGTTGGCGGCCACTGCATGCACGCAGCGCCGGCACCGGCCGGCGCCGGCATCAGCGCCAGCACAACGGCACCGCAACGGGGGGCGAAAAGTTTTCACATCCGGACGCGTCGGCGCGGGGCGGAAACGCGGATTTGCGCAAAACTGCGCACGCCCCTCGGTACCGTTCGCGGGTCTGCTGATGCCGCGTCGAGGGCGCGCAGCAAACCCTGCGTCATGAGCCGACGTACTCGCCAAAACAAAAACGGCCACCCGAAGGTGGCCGTTGCAGAACCCGGAAACGACGACTCAGTGGTCGTCGTTCTCCAGGGCTTCGGCGTACGCGTCCGGGTCCAGCAGCTCGTTGACCTCTTCAGCGTTGGTCAGTTCGACCACGAACATCCAACCTTCGCCGTAGGCATCTTCGTTGATGGTTTCCGGCTTGTCGGACAGGGCCGAGTTGACCTCGACAACCTTGCCGCTGATCGGGCTGTAGACGTCCGAGGCGGCCTTCACCGACTCGACGACGGCGATCTGTTCGCCGGCCTTGGCGTCGGCGCCGACTTCCGGCAGTTCGACGTAGACCAGGTCACCCAGCAGGCCCTGGGCATGGTCGGAAATACCGACGGTGACGCGGCCATTGCCTTCGACACGGGCCCACTCATGGGACTTGAGGAACTTGAGGTCGCCGGGGATCTCGCTCATGGGACTGCTCCAGAGATATGCAGGGGTGGAAAAAACGGGGCTAGTGTAACCAACCGGCCGCCACTGCTGTCAGTGACGACCGGCATGTCCGGATCAGGCGTCGGCGAGCACGCCGGGCTGGGCCTGGCCTTCGCGCACGAACGGGAACTTGACCACGCGCACCGGCACCTGCCGGCCGCGGATGTCGACGGTGACCTCGCCGAGTTCACCGGCGGGCACGCGGGCAAAAGCGATGCCCTTGGCCAGGGTCGGCGAGAAGGTGCCGGACAGGATCTCGCCCTGGCCGCCAGCGGTGGTCACCGCCTGGCCGTGGCGCAGCACGCCCTTCTCGTCCATCACCAGGCCGATCATCTGGCGTGCTGTGCCGGCAGCCTTCTGCGCTTCCAGCGCGTCGCGACCGATGAAGTCGCGGCCTTCGTCCAGCGACACCGTCCAGGCCAGCGCCGCTTCGTACGGGCTGATCTCTTCGTCCATGTCCTGGCCGTACAGGTTCATGCCGGCTTCCAGGCGCAACGTGTCGCGTGCGCCGAGACCGGCCGGCTTCACGCCCGCCGCCAGCAGGCGGTTCCAGAACGCGACCACCGCGTCCTGCGGCAGCAGGATTTCGAAGCCGTCTTCGCCGGTGTAACCGGTGCGGGCGACGAACAGCTCGACGCCGTCGTCGGACTGCACCTGCAGGGCGGCGAAGCGGCCCAGCTTGGTCAGCGCCTCGCGCTCGGATTCGCGGGCCAGGCCGATCACGATCGCGCGCGCCTGCGGGCCCTGCACGGCCAGGATGGCCAGGTCCGGGCGCTGCTCGACGCTGACGCCGAACGGCGCGGCCTGCTCGCGCAGCCAGGCCAGGTCCTTTTCGCGGGTGGAGGCGTTGACCACCATGCGGAAGAAATCGTCGCCCAGGTAGTAGACGATCAGGTCGTCGATGACGCCGCCGCGCGGATTCAGCATGCACGAGTACAGCGCCTTGCCCGGCACCTTCAGCTTGTCGACCGAGTTGGCCAGCAGGCGGCGCAGGAACGGCTTGACCTGGTCACCGCGCAGGTCGACCACGGTCATGTGGCTGACGTCGAACACACCCGACTCGCGACGCACCAGGTGGTGCTCGTCCAGCTGCGAGCCGTAGTGGATGGGCATGTCCCAACCCCCGAAATCGACCATCTTGGCGCCAAGGGCGCGGTGGGTATCGTTGAGCAGCGTCTTCTGGGTCATGACCGGGTCCGGCAGCAGAGGAAACAAGAATCCCCATTATCCCAGATCGGTCGCCCGCAGGCGTGCCGCAGCGCAGCGGCCATCTGCAAGCACACCTCATGCGACCGCGCCCGCTGGCCTTGACGACCCGCGGACGCGGCCAAACCACCGCAGCCTCAGCCCTGGGCCACCGCCTCGACCACCAGCACCGTGCCCTGCACGCTGCGCACCCGCACCCACGTACCTGCAGGCAACTCCGGGCCGCTGACCTGCCAGTACGCGTCGTCGATGCTGACCCGGCCCTGCCCACCAACGATACCCTGCTGCAACGGCACCACCCGTCCGACCAGTTGTTCGGCGCGGCGGTTGAGCAACGGTGCATCGCTGGGTCGCGCCCTTGCCTTGCCCCAGCGCCGGTAGCACTGGATCGAGACAACGCTCAGCACGACGAAGGCAACGACCTGCCACAGCAATGGAATGCCGCTGAACACCGCAACCAGTACGAACACCGCCGCCGCGCCAATGCCGATCCACAGCATGAACGCCCCGGGCGCCAACGCCTCGGCGGCAAACAGCAGCAGCGCCAGCGCGCCCCAACCGACGACTTCCCAGCGCATGTCAGCCTCCGAGCGGCGGCGGCCGCTTGCCGGCGGCCTTGATGTCCTGGCTGGCCAGCGCCTGCTTCGCCAGTTCGGCCACGCCGGCGATCGAACCGATCACGCCACTGGCCTCCATCGGCATCAGCACCAGCTTCTGGTTCGGCGAACTGGCCAGCTCCTTGAACGCTTCCACGTACTTCTGCGCAACAAAGTAGTTGATCGCCTGCACGTCGCCCTCGGCAATCGCCGCCGACACCACCTTGGTCGCCATCGCTTCGGCCTCGGCCAGGCGCTCGCGCGCCTCGGCATCGCGGAACGCAGCTTCGCGACGGCCTTCGGCCTCCAGCACGGTGGCCTGCTTTTCGCCATCGGCGCGCAGGATCTCCGACTGGCGGGAACCCTCTGCCTCTAGGATCTGCGCGCGCTTCTCGCGCTCGGCCTTCATCTGCCGCGCCATCGCGTCCAGCAGGTCGCGTGGTGGCTGGATGTCGCGGATCTCGATGCGGTTGACCTTCACACCCCACGGGTTGGTGGCATGGTCGACCACGCTCAGCAGCTGGGCATTGATCACCTCGCGCTGGCTGAGCGATTCATCCAGGTCCATCGAACCGATCACGGTACGGATGTTGGTCTGCACCAGGGCGATCATCGCCACTTCCAGGTTGGCCACCTCATAGGCAGCCTTGGCGGCATCCAGTACCTGGAAGAACACCACGCCGTCCACGCGCACGGCGGCGTTGTCCTTGGTGATCACTTCCTGGCTGGGTACATCCAGCACCTGCTCCATCATGTTCACCTTGCGCCCGACCCCGTACACGATCGGAATCAGGAAGTGCAGGCCGGGGGTCATGGTGTGCGTGTAGCGCCCGAAGCGCTCGACGGTCCACTCGTAGCCCTGGGGCACCATCCGTACCGCCTTGAACAGGATCACCACGGCCACGAAGGCCAGCACCACGGTAAAGAACATGGTCGGGAACATCTTGCTTTCCTTATCTATGACGTCCAGGCCCCAGCATAGCGCGTGAAGGCCGCATGCACAGCGGAGCTACCAGGGCATGCGCCCGCGCAGGATGTCGGCGAACATCACCCAGTCGCCCATGAACGAGTACAGCGGGTGCTGGAAGGTGGCCGGGCGGTTCTTCTCGAAGAAGAAATGGCCAACCCAGGCGAAGCCGTAACCGCAGAACAGGGCAGCCAGCAGCAGCACCGGCTGCCCACGCAGGATCGCCGCCGCGACCAGCAGCAGTACCCCGCAGCTGCCGATGAAGTGCAGCCGGCGCGATACCGGGTGGCGATGCTCGCTGAGGTAGAACGGATAGAACTCGCGGAAGCTGGCGAAGCGGGACATGCGCGTGCTCCGGGAACCAGGGGCGTCGCCATCATGCACCATCGCTGACCTTGTGGCGCCGAGCCGTGCCCGGCTTGCGCGCGCCAGCGCGGTCGGAAGGAGGCGCAGCCACGCATGGCCCGGCGCTACCCTGATGAGGTGCGCGGCCCGAACATGATCACCGCCATGCCGGCCAGGCACAGCGCAGCGCCCAGCAGGTCCCAGCGGCTGGGGCGGATGCCGTCGACCAGCCATAACCAGAACAGCGCGGTGCCGATGTACACGCCACCGTAGGCGGCATAGACCCGTCCACTGGCGGTCGGGTGCAGGGTCAGCAGCCAGGCGAACAGGGCCAGGCTGGCGGCCGCCGGCAGCAGCAGCCAGATGCTGCCGCCCTTGCGCAGCCACAACCACGGCAGGTAGCAGCCAACGATCTCGGCCAGCGCCGTCAGCAGGAACAGGCCGAGTGTCTTCACGCCTTCTCCGCCGCCTTGGCGTGCTGCCACAACGCTTCCTGCGCATCCAGGCCCATCGCAGCCAGCGCCCCACCCTGCGCGTCGGCCTGCGCTTCCATCGCGCGGAAGCGGCGTTCGAATTTGTGGTTGGCCCCGCGCAGCGCCGCACCCAGGTCGATGTCGGCATGGCGCGCCAGGTTGGCGCAGACGAACAGCAGGTCGCCCAGTTCTTCCTGCAGCCGCGCCTTGTTGCCGGCGATATCGCCGCGTTCGAACTCCTCGCGCAGTTCCTGCAGTTCCTCGGCCGCCTTGTCCAGCACCGGTAACGGGCCGGGCCAGTCGAAGCCGACCTTGGCCGCACGCGACTGCAGCTTCACCGCCCGCTGCCATTCCGGCAGCCCGCGCGAAATGCCGGCCAGCGCGGAGGTGTCCTGCTCGCCCTTGGCGGCACGCTCGGCACGCTTGATCGCATCCCAGTTGCGCGTCACGCCGTCGGCATCGTCGACGCTCACGTCGGCGAACACGTGCGGGTGACGGCGCTGCATCTTGTCGCTGATCGCGCGTGCGACCTCGGCGAAGGCAAAGGCCCCCTGCTCTTCGGCCATGCGCGCATGGAACACCACCTGCAGCAGCAGGTCGCCCAGCTCGTCACAGAGATCGTCGAGATCGCCACGGTCGATCGCATCGGCCACCTCGTAGGCTTCCTCGATGGTGTACGGCGCGATGGTTGCGAAGTTCTGCTCCAGATCCCACGGGCAGCCGCCCTGCGGGTCACGCAGGCGCGCCATGATCGCCAGCAGGCGCTCCAGCTCGTGGGCGGCGGCGCTGCCGGTGGTGGGGGTGTCGTGCGCGCTCATGCGGCCTCCAGGGTCAGTCGGACAACCAGTCGCGCCACGGCAGGCTGGTATCACCAAGGGCAATGAAATCGCCGTTCAACAGGGTTTCGCGGCGGTTGTAGCGGAACGGCTTGCCGGTCGCAGCCGACAGTACCGCACCGCCGGCGGCGTGCAGTACGCACTGGCCGGCGGCGGTATCCCATTCGGAGGTCGGGCCCAGCCGCGGATAGACATCCAGGCCACCTTCGGCGATCCGGCAGAATTTCAGCGACGAGCCCTGCGCGATGGTCTCGATGCGGCCCATCCTCGCCAGCAGCGCCTCGGTTTCCGGTGAGCGGTGCGAGCGGCTGGCGGCGACGCGCAGCGGGGCGGTGGCCGGCGTGCGGGTACGCAGCACGGTGTCGTGCAGGCCCTGCCGGCGATAGGCCAGCTCGCCACGCATGGCATGCCAGACGATGCCGGTGACCGGGGCCAACACCACGCCGAAGGCAGGTGCGCCCTGGTAGATCAGCGCGATGTTGACGCTGAACTCGCCATTGCGCTTGACGAACTCGCGGGTGCCGTCGAGCGGATCCACCAGCCAGTACGCGCCCCAGTGGCGGCGGTGCTCCCACGGCACCTGCGCCGATTCCTCCGACAGGATCGGCAGGTCCGGGGTCAGCTGGCGCAGGCCCAGTTCGATGACCTGGTTGGCGGCCAGGTCGGCGGCGGTGACCGGGCTGTCGTCGTCCTTGATCTGCACCTCGAAGCCATCGGCGTACACCTGCATGATGGCCTGTCCGGCTTCCTGGGCGATGGCGATGGCGGTCTCGCGCAGGTCCGTGGTCAGTTTGATCATCGCGTTCCCTGCAGCCACTGGCGAGCGATGAACAGCGCCGCCAGCGAGCGTCCCTCGGAGAAGTCCTCGCGCAGCATCAGCTGGTCCAGTTCGGCCAGCTTCCACGGCACCACCTCCAGTTCTTCCGGCTCGTCGCCGGCCAGCTTTTCCGGATACAGGTCGCGTGCCACCACCAGCCACGACTGGTGGCTCATGTAGGTGGGGGCCAGGGTCATCGCGCGCAGCACGTCGACCCGGCGTGCACCGTACCCGGCCTCTTCCTTCAGCTCGCGGTCGGCGGCCTGCCCGGGGGTTTCGCCGGCGTCGATCCGGCCCTTGACCAGGCCCAGTTCATAGCGGTGCATGCCGGCGGCGTATTCACGCACCAGCAGCACCGTCTCGTCGTCGAGCATCGGCACCACCACCACCGCACCATGGCCACGGCTGACCAGGCGTTCGAAGCGGCGGCGTTCACCGTTGGAGAACTCCAGGTCCAGGTGCTGGCGCTGGAAGGGGCCGTTCTCCTCATCGGTGATCCGATGGATGATCGGCAAGCGCCGGCCGGCACGGTCATCGTTCATGCGGAATCTCCGCGGCGGCCGGCGCCAGCGCCGGGGCCGATAGAATGTGCAGGCAGCAACATGTTCATGAGCCCGAAATGCTAGCAGACCCAACCCCCTCCCCGCTGGCCCAGCACTGGCGGCAACGCGACCTGCAGGTGCTGTGGCATCCGTGCACGCAGATGCGTGAGCACCCGCACACCCTGCCGCTGGTGCCGATCGCCCGTGGTGAAGGCGCATGGCTGATCGACCACGACGGCAACCGCTATCTGGACGCCGTCAGCAGCTGGTGGACCAATCTGTTCGGCCATGCCGAGCCGCGCATCGGCGGCGCCATCGCGGCGCAGGCCGGGCAGCTGGAACAGGTGATGCTGGCTGGCTTCGGCCATGAGCCGGCGATCACCCTGGCCGAGCGCCTGCTGGCGCTGGCGCCACGCCAGCCCGGCCGCGAGCCGCTGGCCAAGGTGTTCTATGCCGACAACGGCTCGGCCGGCGTTGAAGTCGCGCTGAAGATGGCCTTCCAGTACTTCCAGAACCGCGGCGAGCCGCGGCGCACGCGCTTCATCGCGCTGGAGAACGGTTACCACGGCGAGACCCTTGGAGCGCTGGCGATGGCGGACATTCCGCTGTACCGCCGCGTCTACGCGCCGCTGCTGGCCGAAGGCCTGTTCGCGCCCTCGCCCGATGCCTACCTGGCCGAGCCGGGCCAGAGTGCGGCTGATCGCGCACGCCAGGCCGCTGATGGTCTGGCCACCCTGTTTGACCAGCATCCCGGCGAGATCTGCGCGGTGATCCTGGAGCCGCGCCTGCAGTGCGCCGGCGGCATGCGCATGCATGACCCGGTGTACCTGCAGCGGGTGCGCGAACTGTGTGATGCGCACGGCGCATTCATGATCGCCGACGAGATCGCCACAGGCTTCGGCCGCACCGGCACCCTGTTCGCCTGCGAGCAGGCCGGGGTGATGCCGGACCTGATGTGCCTGTCCAAGGGCCTGACCGGCGGCTTCCTGCCGCTGGCCGCGGTGCTGGCCACGCAGGCGCTGTACGACGCCTTCCTTGATGACTCGCGCGAGCGCGCCTTCCTGCATTCGCACAGTTACACCGGCAACCCGCTGGCCTGTGCGGCTGCGCTGGCGACGCTGGACATCTTCCGCGACGACGATGTGATCGCCCGCAACCGTGGCATCGCCTCGGTGATGGGCGCGCTGGCTGCGCCATTGAGCGACCATCCGCACGTGGCCGACGTCCGCCAGGCCGGCATGGTGGTGGCCTTCGAGCTGTCGCGTGATGGCAACAAGCGCACGCCGTTCGATCCAGCGCTGCGACTGGGCCTGCACGCCTACAAGGCTGCGCTGAAACGTGGCGTGGTGCTGCGTCCGCTGGGCGACGTGCTGTACTGGATGCCACCCTACTGCGTGGATGACGAACAACTGGAGCTGCTGGCACATACCACGCTGGCGGCGATTGACGAGGCGATTGCATGCGCGTGACCCGCTGCCCCATCGACCTGGCGCTGCACAGCGGCCAGACCGTGACCCTGCCGGAAGAGACGGCCAACCATCTGGTGCGGGTGATGCGCCTGCGCGAGGGTGATACCTGCGTGCTGTTCAACGGCGATGGCCACGACTACAGCGCCACGCTGACCGCCGCCGGCAAGCGCGAGGTGCAGGTGCGCATCGATGCGGTGCAGGCGGTGGACAACGAATCGCCGCTGGCGATCACTCTGCTGCAGGGCATTGCCCGAGGCGAGAAGATGGACCTGATCCTGCAGAAGGCCACCGAGCTGGGCGTGAGCGCCATCGTTCCGGTGAATGCCGAGCGCACCGAAGTGAAGCTGGATGCCGCGCGCGCGGAGAAGCGCGTAGCGCACTGGAACAACGTGGTGACCTCGGCCTGCGGCCAGTCCGGGCGCGCGCGCATTCCGCAGGTTGGATCGCCGGTGTCACTGGCGCAGGCGGCGGCGACGCTGCCGGCCGATACGCTGCGGCTGACGCTGGACCCGCACGGTGCCCATCGACTGTCGACGCTCGACGCGGCGCCGACGGGCGGCATCGTGATCGCGATCGGCCCGGAAGGCGGCTGGTCGCCGCGCGACCGGGATCAGCTGGCAGCGGCAGGATTCCAGGGCCTGCAGCTCGGCCCGCGCATCCTGCGCACGGAGACGGCCGGCCTGGCCGCGATCGCGGCATTGCAGGCGCGGTTGGGCGACCTGGGGTGAGGTTGATTGGTGGTAGTGCCGGCCGCTGGCCGGCATCCAAGGGATCACGAGGTTGCCGGCCAGCGGCCGGCACTACCGGGAACCCGACCGGCGGATTGCCGATCAGGCCGCCAGCGAATCCAGCGCGGCTTCCAGCGCATCCAGGTTCGGCAGCAGCGCGCTCTGCTCACCCAGCAGCACGCGCATGTGCACGATCTGCGGCAGGGTTTCCTCGGAAGCATCGGCCAGCAGGCCATCGCGCGGCACCGAGATCAACTGCGGGAAATTCTGCGTCAGCAGCGCGTAGTACGGGCGCTGCGCGTTGCCGCTGAGGGCCTTCAGCACGACGACCTTGTTGTGGCCGCCCACGGCTTCCTCGCCCAGGCCGGAAAGGCGCGCGAACGACACCAGCGGCACCTGCCAGCCGTGCCAGCCGATTTCGCCGACCAGCCAGCGCGGGGCGTCGGAAACCGGCTGCACCGGCACCCGCGACATCATTTCGGCCACGGTGGCATTGGGCAGCAGCACGCGCTCGTTGCCGGCCTGGATCAGGACGCCGCGGATTTCGTCATTGCTGGCATAGCTCATGGTGCCTCTCCGTTATCATCTTCCACGCCCCAGCGCGCGGCGATGGCCTGCGCCAGTTCCTGTGGCTCACCCGCCACCATGCCAGCGGCGACCACCGCCGTGGCTGCGGCAGGGTCATAGCAGCCCTCGCCGACCTGCCCGGCCACCCAGGCACCGGCGGCGGCCAGATCCAGCGCCGGACCCACATGCGCAAGGTCGGCGCCGCTGAGCAGGACCAGCGCAGTGTGGTCGGCCGGCAGCCCGGCAATCGAAATGCCTTGCGCGTCGCTGACGAAATGCAGGCCGTCGCTGGCGGCCTGCACGCCGATGTCATCGGCCAGCACATGCACTTCACCGGGTGTTGCACGCTGGCCGGCTTCGGCCAGCTGCACCGGCAACGGCGACACGCGTGCCATCTGCTTGACCAGGTTGCCGTAGCGGCCACCGTCCAGGCGCATGTGCACCAGCACCGGCACGCTCAGCGACGACGGCAGCGCACCGAGCAGGCGGCGCAGCGCATCCGGGCCACCAATGCCGGCCAGCACCAGCAGCGAGCCGGCACGTGCGCCCGCAGGCGCCGCAGTGTCCAGGTCCACCAGGCTGAGGTGATCGGTATCGAAGGACGGCAGCGGGGCTTCCATCGCGGCGCTGTACCCGGTGGCTGCGGGCGCGTCTGCTACGTCCTCGACCAGCGACCACGCGGTGTGGTCGAAGGACACCGGCGGCGTTGCCGGTGTGGCAACCGGCTGCATCGGCACTGTCTCCAGCGGCTCCGGCACCACCGGCTGCAGCGCGGCCAGTGCCTGCTCCAGCGCGATCGGTTCGTGCAGGTGCGCCGGTGGCGCATACAGGCTGTCCGCCGGCACCTCGTCGGCCCAGCTCAATGCCTGGTCCAGATGCGGCTGGAGCGCTTCTTCCCGTGGTGCCGGCGGTGGTGCCGGGTGACCCGGTTCCAGCTGCAGGGCGGGTTCGTCTTCCGCACCCGGCGGCAGCACCTGCTGGTGGCCGTGCAGCTTGGCGGCCAGGTGGCGGCCCCAGCGCTGTGCCTCCCAGCCATCACGGCGCGCCGCCAGCTCGGCTTCGTCGAAGACCAAGGTCAGGCCTGGTGCGGACAGCACCGCTTCAAGCCGCTCCAGAGCATCCTCGATGGCCGCTTCCAGCGCGATCACCACGAACTGTGGACGCGCGTCCTGCAGCAGCTGCGGCTCCAGGCCGTTGGGGTCGTCTTCCAGCACCAGCTGCACATCGGCATGCGACAACGCCTCGCGCAGGCGCTCGCGCGCTGCGCCAGGACGGGCCAGCAGGGCGACGGCCGGGGCCGCCTGGGCTTCACTCACGGACACGGGCGATCCCCAGCAGGTCGTACACGTTACGCATCAGGTCCAGCTCCTGGTACGGCTTGCCCAGGTAGCGCTGCACGCCGATCTCGAAGGCGCGCTGGCGGTGCTTGTCGCCGCTGCGCGAGGTGATCATCACGATCGGCACGTCCTTGTAGCGGGGGTCGGCGCGCATCGCGGTGGCCAGCTCGTAACCATCCATGCGCGGCATCTCGATGTCCAGCAGCATCAGGTCGGGCACGCGTTCTTCCAGGCGCTCCAGTGCTTCCACGCCGTCGCGGGCGACGCTGACCTCGAAGTTGTGGCGTTCGAGGATGCGCCCGGTCACCTTGCGCATGGTCAGCGAATCGTCCACCACCATCACCAGCGGCACCTGTCGCTCCTGGCGCGGTGCGTTGGCCAGCACAGGCAGCGTCGGGTTGGCGAGGAAGCGGCGCACCAGCGGCGCTACGTCCAGGATCACCACCACGCGGCCATCGCCGGTGATGGTTGCACCGTAGATGCCCGGCACCGACGCGATCTGCAGGCCGACCGGCTTGACCACGATTTCGCGGTTGCCCAGCACCTGGTCGATCGCCACGGCGGCACGCAGGTCACCAGCACGGACCAGCAGCAGCGGTACCTGGTCCTGGCCATCGGCACGCGCCGGGGCCTGCCCGACCAGGCTGCCGAGGTCGTACAGCGGATAGTCCTCGCCGCTGTAGCGATAGCTGCTGTCGGCCGCTTCGAAACGCTCGCGCGACAGGCGGCCGATGCCACTGACCGATGCGACCGGCACCGCAAAGGTGGTTTCGCCGATCTGCACGAACACCGCCTGGGTGACCGCCAGCGTCTGCGGCAGGCGCAGGGTGAAGCGCACGCCCTGGCCACGCACTGACTGGATATCGACCGAACCGCCCAGCTGGCGCACTTCGTTGCGTACCACGTCCATGCCCACGCCACGGCCGGCCAGCTGGCTGACCTGGTCGGCGGTGGTGAAACCAGAGGCGAAGATCAGGTTGTCCAGTTCCTGCTCGTTCGGCTGCGCATCGGCAGCCAGCAGGCCACGGTCGATGGCGCGGCGGCGGATCGCCTCGCGGTCCAGGCCGGCGCCGTCGTCGGCCACTTCCAGCACGATTTCCGAGCCTTCGCGGTGCAGCCGGATGGCGATCTCGCCCTCCTCCGGCTTGCCGGCGGCGCGGCGCTGTTCCGGCGCTTCCAGACCATGCGCCACGGAGTTGCGCAGCATGTGTTCCAGCGGCGCGACCATGCGGTCGAGGACGTTGCGGTCCAGTTCGCCGTGGGTACCTTCCAGGGTCAGGTGGACCTGCTTGCCGGTATCCATGCCGGACTGGCGGACCACGCGGCGCAGGCGCGGCACCAGACCGTCGAACGGCACCATGCGCGCGCGCATCAGGCCATCCTGCAGTTCCGAGCTGACGCGCGACTGCTGCTGCAGCAGGGAGTCGTACTGGCGCGACAGATCGTCCAGGACGCCCTGCAGGCCACCAAGGTCGGCGGCGGACTCGTTCAGCGCACGGCTGAGCTGCTGCAGGGTGGAGAAACGGTCCAGTTCCAGCGGATCGAACTTCTGGTCCGCCTGGTCCTGCTCGCGCTGGTAGCGGGCGACGATCTGCGCCTCGGTTTCCAGGTCAAGTCGGCGCAGCTGGTCGCGCAGTCGCGCATTGGTGCGCTCCAGTTCGGCCATGGCACCACGGAAGGCACCCAGCTGCTGTTCCAGACGCGAGCGATAGATCGCCACTTCACCGGCATGGTTGACCAGGCGGTCGAGCAGGTCGGCGCGCACCCGCACCTGCTCCTGCTGCGGACGCGCCAGCGGATCTTCGTCGGCCACGCCTTCGGCCGGCAGTGGTGCCGACAGCGGGGCATCGGCCGGCGTCGTCAGCGGGCCCACAGCCTGTGCCGGCACGGCCTCGGCCTCGCTGGCCGCACGCGGGGACGCAGCGGCCGCCGCGATATCGGTGGTGGTGCGGACCTCGAAGGCCTCCACCAGGTCCTGTGCAGGCGCCACCACGCGGTGGGCACCGGTCCGCGTCAGCAGCTGGTGCAGGCGGTCGAAGCCGCGCTCCAGCAGCTGCACGTCGCGGCGATCAATCTCGGTGCGGCCGGCCGCCACGGCTTCCAGCAGGGATTCGATGCTGTGGCCAAGGTCGCCGATGGCATTGATGCCGGCCATGCGTGCGCCACCCTTCAGGGTATGCAGGTCACGCTGCAGGCCGGCCAGCACCTCGCGATCCTGCGGCGCATTGCGAAGCTCGCTGATCAGGCCATCGCAGTGGTCGAGCAGGTCCTTGCCTTCCTCGACGAAGATGTCGACCAGTTCGCGGTCGTACACACTGAAGTCGAGCGCATCGGCGCCATCCGCGGTGTCTTCCAGGGTGGAGGCTTCATCGTGGAGCGGCGCCCGCTCCCCGGCGTCGGCCTCGGCAGGTTCGGCATCGGTGTTGGCCGTGCCCTGCCCCGGCGCTTCTTCCAGTTCGAAGAACCGCACCGGCTCGGCGGTGGCCTGCAGTGCTTCGGCAGCGCTCGCCTCGTTCACCGTCGCCGGGGACGGCTGATCGGCGCTCTCTCCTTCGCCGACCGCCGCCTCCCCGCCGACGTCCGCATCCTCGGCAAAGGCTTCCGCCTCGCCCGGCGCGAGTTCGCTGGCCTGGAGGCCGAGCACGGGCCATTGCCCGTCGTCGTCCAGGGTCTGCTCTTCTTCGATCACGTGCAGGCCGGCCTCGAGCGCGGCTGCCAGCGTGACCGGTTCTGCAAAACCCGGCGCAGCCATTTCATCCTGCAGGCTCGACAGCCCGCTGTCGAGTGGCAGTGCAGCAGCGGCGTCAATGACGCTGTCATCGCCACTGCCCGAATCAAAGGACAACGGCGTATTCAGGTCGATCGCGTCAACTTCCGCAGGCACCGGCCACTCTTCCGCGTCGCGGTCATCCACCGGCAGCGCACTGGCGTCGAGGTAGGGCGACAGATCGTCGGCCATGGTCAGATCAGCGTCGTCGACCGTCGCGATCGTGGGCACGGCATCTGCTTCGGCCACTTCGACAACAGGCGCACTCTCGACCGGCTGGATCGATTCAATCGCGCCGGTGTCCGCCACGGCAGGTTCACCTTCGCCCGGCACCGACGGCCAGCCGGCGTCGAAGTAACGCGAAAGATCGTCGCTGGCGGTCAGCTCGCCCACGTCCAGGCCGCTGTCGGCCGCGATGTCCAGCGTCTGCGGGTCGGTTGCAGCTGGAACCGGTTCCAGCGCATCTTCGGCAAGCGGCTGCGGCTCGGCAATGAGATCGGGCGCCACATCGAAAGCGGACGCCATGCTGGTTTCGTCCAGCGTGTCCAGCCCGGCCAGCGGCGCTTCGGCTTCGGATGCCCGCCCGACATCGGGCGCCAGCGCGATGCCCTCTTCATCCTCGTCCTCCAGCCCGACCATCGGCCAGCGCGCTTCCGGCAGTTCACCGGCCAGCGCCTGCAGGCGCTGTACCAGCGCTTCCTGTGGCGTGATGCGCGGCTGCTCGGCCTGCAGCGCTTCCATGGTCGCGGTGATCGCCTGCGCGGTCGCATCCAGCGCGGCCACGCCCTCGTCGCCCGGCACCACGTCTGCAGCCAGCGCGCGCTTGATGTAGGACTCGGCACCGCCGGTAACGGCAGTGATTTCCGGCACTTCGGTCATCGCGAAGGCGCCGTTCATGGTGTGCACCGCGCGCAACAGCGCGTCGCTGACCGGCTGCGGCGCCTGCTGTGCCAAGCGCAGCCAGTCCTGCAGGGTCGCCTGGTGGACTTCCACTTCGGCTTCCAGGATCTCGCGCAGCACGCTGTCGATGTTGGCCGGCGTGCCCAATGCTTCGGGCGCCGGGTCCGCATCGGCTTCAGCCTGCACCGACGCCATTGCTTCGGCTTCGAGGATGCGGCTGATCTCGTCCTCGCCATCGGCTTCGACCACCGGTGCGGCGGGAGCGGCCGCAACCGGCAGCGGTACGTAATAGGTTTCCTCACCCGCGCCGACGCGATCGGCAATGGCCTGCATCGCCTGCAGGTCCACGCTGATCCGCTGGCCATGACGCAACGCGGCGTTCAGCTGCGGCAGCGCGGCATGCGCGTTGTCGACCATGGCCAGCACGGCTGGCGTCGCCGGGCGGCTGCCGTCGAGCACGCGGTTGAGCATGCCCTCGATCTTCCACGCAAATTCGCCCAGGGTGCGTGCACCGACCAGTCGGCCACTGCCCTTGAGCGTATGGAAGATGCGGCGGATGGGACGCAGACGGTCCATGTTGTCCGGCTGCATGCGCCATGCCGGCAGCAACGTTCCGAGGTTGGCCAGTTCGTCGTCGAACTCTTCCAGGAACACCTCGCGGATGTCCTCGTCGATGTTCTCGGCATCGTCGTCGAAGCCGGCCTCGAAGCCGGCGTCTGCATCTTCCGCGCTGCCCACGGCGACCGGCGCTTCCGCATCGGCCGGCGTCGGGGTCGCCTGCGGATTGAAGTCCGCGGCGGCAGCGCTCAGCTCGGCAAAGAACTGCGCGTCGGCTTCGCTGAAATCAATCGGTGCGATGGTGTCGATGTCGATCATCGACACCGCCGCTGCCGGCACATCGGCAAGCGGTGCGGGCGCTTGCACCGGCACATCCACGGGGGTGATGTCCGGCTCTGCGGCAGCCGGGCTCTCTTCCACCACCGCAGGGGCAGCGGCATCGACGCTCTCCAGCGACGGATGCAGCCCGGCAGCGTCCTCCAGCGACAATGCCTCCATCGCATGCAGCGACAACACGTCGTCGGCATTGTCCAGCGCATCGGCATCGAAACGGAACACGACGTCGTCACTTGCAGAAACCGCGTCATGTTCGGCGGCCACCGGGTCGAACCCCGGTGCGGCATGCGCGCCGGTCTCGATGGACAGCGAGGCGTCGGCGGCGTCCTCTACGTCCAGGCCGGTTGTCGCATCGGACTGCACTGGCAGAGCCGCCTCCGACAGCGTCCAATGGGCGGCGGCGCCCTGCCCTGCATCGAGCTGTTCGAAACTGACCGGATCGAAGCTGGCAAACGTCGGACTGCGCTCATCGTCCGCTGGAGCGAGCGGATCGGCCTCAGGATGGAACGGTGCCAGATCCCATTGCGGGACCTCGGGTGCAGGTGCACTGGAGGCGGCAAAGACCAGCGGTGCATCCGACTCGTCACGCAGCGACAGCGGCGCGGAGGCGACGGATCCCAGCCCACCGAACATCAAGCTGTTGTCCGCCGCTGCCGGCGAAGGCGTGGCCGGTGGCGGATCGAAGGTGAAGTCCGGCAGCGGTACCGGCACCTCACCGGGTGCCGGCGCGGCCGACTGTACCGGGACCTCGATGTGCTCTGGCTGCAGTGCCTCGCCCTGCAGCACGACCGGCTCACGCTCGATCGACTGTGGCACGGACGCTGCCGGCTCAGCCGCATCGTGGTCCGGCAACGGCCAGTAGCGCAGCGCCTCAAGGCTGCTGCGGGTGATGTCGAGGATGTCCTCGCGACCCGGACGACGGTCGCGCAGGGCTTCCAGGTAGTACTCCAGGCTGGCCATGGCGTCGGCCAGCGTGTCCAGCTGGCGGCCACTCGGCACGCGCTGGCGACCGATCAGCTCGGCTTCGATGTACTGCTGCACACCGCGCAGGTAATCGGCGGCGGTACCCAGGTCGAGCATGCGCAGCGCACCGGACACATCGCCCAGCAGGCGCGGCACGTCGTGCAGCTCGGCATGGTTCCAGCTGGTTTCAATGAACGCGACGAAGTGCTCGCGCGCGGCGGCGAAGTTGGCGATGGCCTCGTGCGCCAGCACCTCTACCGTGCGCCGGTTCTCCACTGCGCTCGGATCGTCCTGGCCACTGCCGCCGGCGCCCAGATGGGCGACCTGGTCATCCAGCGACGCATCCACGTAGAGCAGCGCCCCGGCGATATCCAGCAGCAGGTTTTCGTCGATCTGCTGGCGGCCCTCGACCACGCCACGCAGGGCATCACGTTGCTGCACGACCACGCCGCGGGCCACGCCCAGGCCCATCATGCCCAGCGTATCGGCGACCGCACCGAGCTCGTTGGCCTGGGTCTGCAGCTGCTCCGGCGCACCGCCGGTACGCAGGTGCAGGTCCAGCGCATCCTTGATGCGCAGCAGTTCTTCCTTCACTGCACTGCCCACGGTATCGAGCAGCTCGCGGTTGCGCCCGCTCAGGCTGCCACGGGCATGGTCCAGCTCGGCCTCGGTGGCGGTGATGCTGTCCGGTGCGAATGCCAGCAGCACGCTGTCATGCACGCCCTCTTCGCCACGTGCGGCACGGATCTCGTTCAGCAGCGGCATCAGCACGATCGGGATGTCACGGTGACCGTTCTGCAGGCGCTCCAGGTAATCGGGCAGCAGCACGCTGCCACGCATCAGGGTCGCGCAGGCTTCATCCCGATCGGCCACGCCACCGGCGCCGATGGCATTGGCCAGCTGCTCCAGCTCCTCGGCCACCATGGCCGGGGCGTACAGCTCGACCATGCGCAGGGTGCCCTGTACCTGGTGCAGGTAGCCGGCGCAGATGCGCATGCGGCTGGCGTCGGTCGGGTCTTCCGCGTAGTACTCGACTTCGTTGCGCACCTGGCGCAGGGTCTCGTCCAGCTCGGGCTTGACCCAGCCCAGCGCTGCGTGGCTCATCGCATCGCGCAGACTGCTCATGGACGCGCTCCGTTCGCCGCCGCGCGGAAGCCGCGCGAGTTCTGGCGTGGGGAATGGAAATGCTTCATCGACTGGTTCCTTGCTCGCCGCCCTGCCCGCGTCACGCCGGCAGCTTGAAGTCGGCGACCGAACGACGCAGGTCGGCCGCCAGCTGCGCGAGGTGGCCGATCGATTCGGCGGTCTGCCCGGCACCCTGCGAGGTCTGGCCGGTGATCTGCCGGATCACGCCCATGGTGCGGGTGATGTCCGAGGCCGCAGCCGACTGCTGCTGGGCGGCGATGGAGATGTTCTTGATGAGGGTGTTCAGTGCATTGGACACGCGCTCGATCTCGGTCAGCGCGGTGCCGGCGTCCTCGGCCAGGCGTGCACCGGACACCACTTCGGCGGTGGTCTGTTCCATCGAGGTGACCGCTTCGTTGGTATCGGCCTGAATGGCCTGCACCAGGTTCTCGATGCGTCGGGTCGCGCCGGAGGTACGTTCTGCCAGGCGCTGCACTTCGTCGGCCACGACCGCGAAACCGCGGCCCGCTTCACCTGCCGAGGCCGCCTGGACCGCTGCGTTCAACGCCAGGATGTTGGTCTGTTCGGAAATGTCGTTGATCAGTTCCACGATCGAGCCGATTTCCTGCGACGACTCACCCAGGCGCTTGATGCGCTTGGAGGTTTCCTGGATCTGGTCACGGATCTGGTCCATGCCCTGGATGGTCTCGCGCACCACGCCGGCACCTTCGGCGGCGATCACCACCGAACGTTGTGCCACGTCGGCCGACTCGGCCGAGTTGCGCGACACCTGTTCGATGCTCGCCGCGATTTCGCCGATGCGGTCCGACGCCGAGGTGATCTGGTTGGCCTGGTGGCCCGCCGCCTCTGCCAGCTGCATGGCGGTGGCCTGGGTTTCCTGGGTGGACAGCGCGACCTTGGCCGAGGTGTCGTTGATGGTGGTCACCAGGTGGCGCAGCTCGTCGACGGCGTAATTGATCGCGTCGGCGATGGCGCCGGTCATGTCCTCGGTCACCGAGGCCTTCACCGTCAGGTCGCCCTCACCCAGCGAGGAGATTTCGTCCAGCAGCCGCATGATCGCCTGCTGGTTGCGGCTGTTGAATTCCACCTGGGTCTGGTAACGCAGTTCCTGCTCGCGCGAGCGGCTGCGCACGTTGGTGGAAACGAAGCCGATGATCGCGATCAGCGACAGCGCACCGGACACCACACCGATCCAGAAGTTCGGGAACAGGCGGGTGTCAGACACCGAGCCGAACGAGGAGAACGCGTCGAACAGCTTGCGGCTGTCATCCAGCATGTGGGCCGAACCCTGGCCCAGCGCGGTGGCGGCGGACTGCGCCGCGAACAGCTGGCGCGAGCTGGCCAGGATCGCGTCAGCGTCCTGCTTCATCGCTTCCCACTTCTGCTGAGACTGCTCCAGTGCGGCGACGGCGGCGGCACCGCGCACGGCGGTGATGCCCAGTTCCTCGTTGCCGTTGCGCAGGCCGTCGAGCACCTGCGAGAACACGGTGATGTCGCGTGCCAGTGCATCGCCGGACGTCGCTGCGGCGCTGCCACCGGCACGCATTTCGGTTACACGGCGGGCCATCGAGCCAGCCACCACGACCTGCTGCAGTGCGCTGTACACCTGCGACGACGGCGCGCCGGAGGCCGACATCGCACGCACCAGCTCGTTCAGCTGGGCCTGCAGGCCCGGCACCGCGCCGGTGAAGTTGTTGGCATTGCCGGCCAGCGCCAGCACCGCCGGTTCGCTGGCGACCAGCTGCCCGGCCTGCTTGCCCAGCGGCGCCCAGGTCTCGCCCAGGGTGGCGATGGCACCGGACACGCCCGGCTCCTTGCCGTAGCGCCCCTGCAGTGTCGACACGTTCTGTTCGATCGCGTTGCGGGTCGCCTTGAAAGCGGTGAACGCCTGCGCGTTGCCGCCCACCGCGTCACGGCCCTGGTTGGCCAGCTGCTGCGACAGCACCTGCAGGTCGGCCGCCTTGGAACCGGCATCGGCCAGGCGACTGCCCTGCCAGGTGGCGACGCCGGTGTTGACGCCGAACAGGATCATCGATGCCAGCAGCAGGAACAGCCAGAGGTTGCTGCCGCCCAGCCGCAGCTTGCCGGTCTTGGTGGCGTCCGAAGCAGTACTCATCGTTCAACCTCGATCTTCAATGCAGGGGGCGATGCCCGGCCTCAGGCCGCGGCTTGCCGGAATTCAGGGGTACGCGACAGCAGCGAGAGGGAGAACACGCCCCAGTCGTGGCCGTCGGCGTGGAAGGCGCGATCGACGAAGTGGCCGTAGCGCCCTTCGGCCAGCGTGCCGGCCGCGATCTGCTGGTCCAGTTCAAAGCTGCGCTGGCCGAACAGTTCATCGATGGTCAGGGCGACGTCGCCGCCGGCCTGGCGCATGATCAGCACGCGCTGGCCTTCCTGCTGCACGGTACGCGTGCCTTCCAGGAAGTACTTCAGGTCGACCACCGGGAACAGGTTGCCGCGCAGATTGCCCACGCCCAGCAGCCACGGCTGCGCGCACGGCACCGGGGTCACCGGCGGCATCGGCACGATTTCCACCACTTCGCGGAAATCGGACACCAGCCGGCGCTGGCCGACGCGGTAACCCACGCCACGCCAGAGGTCCTGGGCGAACTGCCGCTCGGGCAGCTGCACCGCGTGGGCCAGGCTGCGCCGTTCGTAGGCTTCGAGAATGTCGAAGGGCGAGCGCATCAGGCCACCAGTTCGTTGATCCGCGCGATCAGTTCATCCTCGCGCGGCGGCTTGACGATGTAATCGGCCGCGCCCTGGCGCAGGCCCCAGGCCTTGTCGGTTTCCATCGCCTTGGTGCTGACGATGATCACCGGGATGTGCTTGATCGCCGCATCACGGGCCATCGCGCGGGTGGCCTGGAAGCCGCTCATGCCGGGCAGGACCACGTCCATCAGCACCAGCTGCGGCACCTGGTCGCGGACCAGCTGCAGTCCATCCTCGGCATTGTCCGCCTCCAGCACCTCGTGGCCGGCACGGCGCAGCCACTGGGTGAACACCGCGCGGTCGGTCGGTGAATCCTCGATCAGAACGATACGAGCCATTGTGCCTTTCCCCCCTGGTCAGGCGTTGACGTATGTGCGGATGGCACCCAGCAGTTCTTCACGCGTGAAAGGCTTCGTCAGGTACTGCTCCGAGCCGACGATGCGTCCCCGCGCCTTGTCGAACAGGCCATCCTTGGACGAGAGCATGATGACCGGGGTCGCCTTGAACAGCTGGTTGCCCTTGATCAGCGCACAGGTCTGGTACCCGTCCAGGCGCGGCATCATGATGTCGACGAAGATGATCTGCGGCTGCTGGTCTGCGATCTTCGCAAGCGCTTCGAAGCCGTCGGTGGCGGTGACCACCTCGCAGCCTTCGCGCTTGAGCAGCGTTTCCGCAGTCCTGCGGATGGTCTTCGAATCATCGATGACCATCACCCGGAGTCCTGCGAGTTCCCCGCCCGCAGTCGTGTTTTCAGTCATTGCCTATCCCCAAGCGCACGGCCCGATCTCTGGCGGGGGCCGCTACGAAAGCGTATCTATATCGCACTTTCCGCGCCCGCTTCAAGGCCGCCCCATGGCGCGGGGCATGGCACCCTCCTGAACGTGACGGGTTTCGCAATGCGTGCGCGACCGCCGGGCGGACGCTGCGTTGCAGGACGGCGGGGAGGCGCGCGAGCGGCGTTGCCGCTACCATCAACGCCTTGCCTGACAGGTGCGCCCATGCCGTTGAACGTCATCGTGGTGATGGATCCCATCGCCCACATCAAGATCGCCAAGGACACCACCTTCGCCATGCTGCTGGAAGCCCAGCGCCGCGGCCATGCCCTGCACTACGTGCGCCCGGGCGGCCTGGCCCTGGAGGGTGGCGTAGCGGTGGCCCAGACCGCGCCGCTGCAGGTGCGCGACGACCCGGCCGGCTGGTATGAGCTGGGCGCGTTCAGCCGCACCGAGTTCGGCCCCGGCCAGATCGTGCTGATGCGCAAGGACCCGCCGGTCGACGCCGAATACATCTACGACACCCAGGTGCTGGACGTGGCCGCAGCGGCTGGCGCCTGCGTGGTCAACAACCCGCAGGGCCTGCGCGACTACAACGAGAAGCTGGCCGCGCTGCTGTTCCCGCAGTGCTGTCCGCCGACCCTGGTCAGCCGCGACGCGAAGGTCTTGAAGGCCTTTGCGCTGGAGCACGGCCAGGCCGTGCTGAAGCCGCTGGACGGCATGGGCGGCCGCTCGATCTTCCGCAGCGGCCAGGGCGATCCGAATCTGAACGTGATCCTGGAAACCCTGACCGACGGCGGCCGCAAGCTGGCGCTGGCCCAGAAGTTCATTCCCGACATCACCGCCGGCGACAAGCGCATCCTGCTGGTCGATGGCGAACCGGTCGACTACTGCCTGGCGCGCATCCCGCAGGGTGATGAATTCCGTGGCAACCTGGCCGCCGGCGGCCGCGGCGAAGGCCGCCCGCTGAGCGAGCGCGACCGCTGGATCGCCGCCCAGGTCGGCCCGGAGATGAAGCGCCGCGGCATGCGCTTCGTCGGCCTGGACGTGATCGGCGATTACCTGACCGAGGTCAACGTGACCAGCCCGACCTGCGTGCGCGAACTGGACGCGCAGTACGGCCTGAACATCGCCGGCACCCTGTTCGACGCACTCGAGGCCGGCCTGCGCTGATGTCTGCCGCACCTGCCGTCCTGCCCCCGCCGCCGCGCGAAGCGCAACGGCTGGGGGCGACCATCGCGCTGTCGGTGCTGGTCCACGCCCTGCTGATCCTGGGCGTGGGCTTCGCCGTGAAGGGCGATGCGCCGCTGGTGCCGACACTGGAAGTCATCTTCAGCCAGACCCGCACCGCGCTGACCCCGAAGCAGGCCGATTTCCTGGCCGCGGCCAACCAGGAAGGCGGTGGCGAGCACGACCGCGCACAGCGTCCGCGCGACAGCCAGGCCGGCATCGTGCCGCAGGCCCAGTCCGGAATCAGCCCGGTTCCACAGCAGCAGCAATCGGCCGCTCCGGTTCCGCCGCCACAGGCACGGGTGGTCAGCAGCCGCAATGGCGAAGAGGTGGTGGCGCAGGCGCAGTCCCGCCCCACGCCGGATCAGCCCGAACCGGATGCGCCCTTGAGCGCACGCGAACAGCGCGACGTGGAGATGGCGCGGCTGGCTGCCGAAGTACATCTGCGCTCGGCGCAGTACGCCAAGCGCCCGAACCGCAAGTTCGTGTCGGCCAGCACGCGTGAGTATGCCTATGCCAATTACCTGCGCGCCTGGGTCGACCGTGCCGAGAAGGTAGGCAACCTGAATTACCCGGATGAGGCGCGGCAGCGCCGCCTCGGCGGCCAGGTGGTGATCAGCGTGGGCGTGCGCCGCGATGGCAGCGTGGAGAGCAGCCGGATCCTGCGTTCGAGCGGTACGCCGTTGCTGGATGAGGCCGCCCTGCGGGTGGTGCAGCTGGCGCAGCCGTTCCCGCCGTTGCCGAAGACCGAGGATGAGATCGACATCCTGCAGGTTACCCGTACGTGGGTGTTCCTGCCGGGCGGCACCCTGCACGACGACCGGTAGGGTTTTGTTGCCCGGGCCTGCGGCCCGGGACCCGCTGGAGGCAACAGCAACAACTGAAGCAACAGCAACAGCGGCGGTTGGGCTGTGGGTTTGGCGGGGCGGTGTGGGCTTGCAGGACACGCCGTAAACCCATCCCTGGGGGCTCGATGGCGCCTTGCTCGTGTGCGCTGTCCTGCGCACACGAGCAAGCGGCGACCGAGCTTACAGGGACGTACTTGCAGCGCCCCCTGCGCAGCCCACCCGCCCGGCCAAACCACGGCTTTTGATCTACGCGACCAATCCCGCCACGAGGGGCTCAGCCGTTGGCCTTCGCCTTCGCCTCGCGCGCGGCCTGCTGCTCGACCAGGGTCAGCGCCACATTGTCACGCAGGTACGCCGGCTCGACCTTCTCCGGTGCAATGGCTTCGCCGCGAGCGAACGCCGGCACCGCCAGTGCCAACACATCCGACGCCCGCGGCAGCGCCGTCGCATCAAAGCCGCGCAGGCCGGTGCCCAGCTGGGTCACCAGTGCCCCCTCGGCTGCACCGAAACCGGTGCCGACACCGTAGGCCGACATCCCTTCCGGCAGCGCAACTGCAGCGGGTGCGCACACGCGCTCGGCATCACGTGCCACCGGCAGGCCGTCTACACGCTCGAAGCGCGCGACGTACAACTCCCCCATCCGTGCGTCGATCGCCGACAGGATCTGCGTTTCGTCCGCCGGTGCCCGCAGCGCCAGCACCTGCAGTGTCGAGACCGGCAGCAACGGCCGATCCAGTGCCAGCGCAATGCCTTGCGCGATGGCGATCGCCAGGCGAACGCCGGTGAACGCACCCGGGCCGCGGCTGAGCGCGATACCGTCCAGCTGGCGGCGGCTGATGCCGGCTTCGGCCAGCAGCGCCTCCGCCCACGGCAGGCTCAGTTCGGCATGCCGGCGCGGGGCGATCTCGAAGCGTTCCAGCACCTGCCCATCGACATGCAGGGCAACGGAACAGGCTTCGGTGGCGGTTTCAAAGGCGAGCAGTTTCATCGGATCGGGTCAGAACAGGGGGAACGTGGCACCGGGCGCCGGCTCGGGGCCGGTCGCAACGGCGGCCGGAGCAGCCGCACCATCGGCCACGGGCGCCCATTGTGGCGTAAAGAAGGCCTGCACATCGGCCAGACTGCGGGTACGGCGGAATGGCGGCAGTGAATCGAGGAAGACCCGGCCATAGCCACGGTTGAGCAGGCGCGGGTCGCACAATACCAACACACCACGGTCGCTCTCACTGCGGATCAGGCGACCGACGCCCTGTTTCAGCGCAATCACCGCCTGCGGCAGCTGCTCATCGCGGAACGGATTGCCACCCTGGCTGCGGATCGCCTCCAGCCGTGCCTCGTACACCGGATCGTCCGGTGCCGCGAACGGCAGCTTGTCGATCATCACCACGCTCAGCGCCTCGCCCACCACGTCCACGCCCTCGCGGAAACTGGCCGAGCCCAGCAGCACGCCATTGCCCGATTCGCGGAAGCGCTGCAACAGCGTCGCGCGCGGCGCCTCGCCCTGCACGAACAACGGCCATGGCCCATCACGCAGTGCCTCGGCGGCCTCGCGCAATGCACGGTGCGAGGCAAACAGCAGGAATGCCCTGCCCTGCGACGCCTGCAACACCGGCCGCAGGGTCTGGATCAACGCAGTACCGAAGCCCCGCGCAGCCGGATCAGGCAGGCCTTCGGGCAGGTAGCACAGCGCCTGCTCCGGCCAATTGAACGGGCTTGGCTGGACCAGCGTGTGTGGATCGTCCAGGCCCAGGCGGGTGGCGATGTGGTCGAAGCCACCGCCCACGGTCAGCGTCGCCGAGGTGAAGATCCATGCCGCGCGACTGCGTTCGCGATGCTCACGCAACGGGCCGGACACATCCATCGGCGTGCGCTGGCAGCGAAAACCACGTGGCGTGAGCTCGTACCAGAGCACATCAGCGGCAGTGGCGGTTTCCGCCGGGTCGGTATCGAAATCGAGGGCAGGTTCGTCATCGCCCAGCCAGCGGCTGAGCCGCGAGACCGCCTCGCGCGCCCGCGCATGGCAGGCATCCAGGCCCGCCGCGGCTTCGCGCAGCGGCTGCAGTGCCTGCTCCAGCGTCACCAACCCCGCCATCACCGTATCGAATCCATCGCGCACCTGCGGCATCGCCAACGCGCGCCATTGCGTGCCACGCGGCGGCAGTCCCTCCATCGCCGAACGCAGGGCCAGCAGCGCCTGCTGCAACTGGTCGACCGGTTCCTGCAGCGCCGACTGCGCGCCGCCGACGCCACGCGCTTCGGCCAGGCAGTCGCGGCCCAGTTCCTGCCACGGGCGCATGCCGAAACCTTCGCCGAAGAACTGCGCGGCCAATTCGGGCAGCTGGTGTGCCTCGTCGATGACGAAGGCCTGCGCCCCCGGCAGCAGTTCACCGAAACCGTCCTGCTTCAGGGCCAGATCGGCCAGCAGCAGGTGATGGTTGACCACCACCACATCGGCCGCCTGCGCACGCTGCCGCGCGCGCACCACGAAGCAGTCATCCCAGAACGGGCAGTCGGTACCCAGGCAGTTGTCGACAGTGGAAGTGACCATCGGCAGCAGCGGCGAATCATCGGCCAGGCCTTCCAGTTCGGCGATGTCACCGAACTCCGAACGACCGGACCAGGCCAGGATGCGCTGGAACTGCGCCGCCTGTTCGGGGCTGGAAAAACGCGGCTCGCCGCGCGCCTGCTGCAGGCGATAGCGGCACAGGTAGTTCGCGCGCCCCTTCAGCAGCGCACTGCGCAGGCCGACACCAAGTGCCTGACGCACCCGTGGCAGATCGCGGTGGTAGAGCTGGTCCTGCAGCGCGCGGGTTCCGGTGGAAATGATGGTACGCAACCCGGACAGCAGCACCGGCACCAGATAGGCAAAGGTCTTGCCAGTGCCGGTACCGGCCTCGGCCAGCAGCAGGTCACGCTGCTGCAGCGCATCGGCGATGGCTTCGGTCAGGTGCAGCTGTGCCGGACGCGGGACGAAGGCATCCAGGTGCGAGGCGAGCGCGCCGCCGTCGCTGAGGGCTTCGCGGCTGGCATGGACAAGGTCGGACATCAGAGGGAAAGGATACCCGGCCGGGCGCTGCCCGGCACCCGTTTCAAGCCGGAGCACCAGCAACAGCAACAGCGGTGTTCATGGCTCTGGGTTGTACTGGGGACTGGCGGGGGACTGTGGGTTTGCGGGGACGCCGTAAACCCGTCCCTGGGGGCTTGGCCGCGGCATCCATGCCGCGGACACCCCGCAAACCCACAGTCCCCGCCTTCGACAGTTTCCCGGTGACGGAGGGACGTGCTTCGCAAAGTCGAGCTTGCTCGACTGCCCTTTCAGAAGCGGTGGGTGGAACGGAAACAAGAAGGGGTCGGAGCCGTTTTCCTGCGAAAAACGGATCCGACCCCACAACGAGTGCGCGCAGCGCGCGACCCGCTTTTGATTTTCTTTTTCTCTTCCGTGGCTGGCAGCACACGGAAACTGTCAGAGGTCGGGCGGGGCGGGTTCGCGGGGGTGTCCGCGGCATGGATGCCGCGGCCAAGCCCCCAAGGACGGGTTTACGGCGTCCCCCGCGAACCCACCCCACCCGGCCAAGCGCGGCTTTTGCTTTACGCGGCCAAGCAGCCAGCCACGAGGGGCTGCGCCGTTGGCTGGAAACTCAGTACCGCTTGATCCCCGGCACCGTGCAGCCCTCAATCTGCGCATGCGCCGACACCGCATTCTCCTTCTCGCCCCGCGCCAGGCGCGACTGCTCGATCGTCGCCCAATGCCGGCGGCACAGCGGCCCTGTCTTCGAGCCCAGGTCGACCGCCTTGCGCGCAAACGCCTCCGCCTGTGCCCACTGCCCCTGCAGCAGCGCCAGCTCGGCGCGCTCCTGCAGCACCGCCGGGTCACCGGCGACGATTTCCAGCGCGTGGTCCAGGCTGCTGGCGGCACCGGCCAGATCGTTGGCCTGGCGTTGTGCCTGCGCGGTCACCCGCAGATCTTCCACCTGCGAATCACGCAACGGCTGCACCGACAGCTCCTTGTCATCCGGGCCAGCGGCTGCGTCAACTGCGGCCAGGCGCTGCGCCGGCGTGGTGGTATCGACCGGTTTGACCACCGGCGGCGCACTGCTCACGCAGGCGGCCAGGGCCAGGCTGAGGCCGGTCAGGGCCAGGGGCTGCAGCAGGGATCGCATGTTCATCGGCATCATCGGCTCGGGGGAGGAGTGGCGGCGGCGGGCGTCGCGGCAGGTTCGGCAGGCGCTTCCGGCTTGCGGTCCAGGCCGAACCAGCTGCGCCAGCCGCCACCCTCGCCTTCGGCCTCGCCCTGCCCGTCCGGCGACACCGCCGGTGCACAGGGCGCATAGGCCGGCGCATAGCCGACCACGAACGGGAAGCGGCGCGCTCCCGGGCAGCCCTCGTCGGTCGTGTTGAGGCCGCTGGCGGCCACCGACTGCCAGTCCAGGCCCTTGTTGCTGACCCGCAGCGGCGCACTGGGAAGACGCTGGAAGATGCCCGACCAGACCCGCATCGCGCCGGTGGCACCGTACAGGCCAGCCTGCTCGTTCTGGTCGTTGCCGATCCAGATCACCGCCAGGTGATCCCCGGTGTAACCGGCATACCAGCTGTCACGACCATCGTTGGTGGTACCGGTCTTGCCGGCCGGCTGCAGGCGGCTGAGGCCATCGGCGTTGAGCCGCTGCGCGGTGCCGCTGGCAACCACCTGCTGCAGGCCGACACTGATCAGGTTGGCGGCAATCGAATCGCCTTCCTGGGCCGGTGCCGGGGTCTTGTCGTAACGCTTGAGCAGCTTGCCCTGCGGATCGAGCACGCCACGCACCGCATGCAATGGCTGGATTTCGCCACCGGACGCGAGGAACTGGTACAGCTGTGCCATCGCGTAAGGGCTCTGGTCGGTCGAACCGAGGATCACCGCCGGATTCGCTTCGGCCTTGATGCCGGCCAGCACGTGGATCAGCTGGGTCACACGCTCGGGGCCGACCTGCATGCCCACGCGCACCGTGGCCTGGTTGTAGGAATGCGCCAGCGCGTCGATCAGGCGCACGGTGCCGTGGCTGCGGTTGTCCGCGTTGCCCGGGCTCCAGTTGCGGCCACGGCCGAGCTGCACCGTCACCGGCGAATCGTCGACCCAGCTGGCCAGCGAGTAGCGGTCCGGCTGCGCCAGCGCCAGCAGGTACACGAACGGCTTCAACAGCGAGCCGACCGGGCGCTGTGCTTCGATCGCTCGATTGAACCCCACCTCGGACACCTCACGGCTGCCGATCACCGCCAACACGTCACCGTTGTGCACGTCGGTCAGCACCATGCCGGCCTGCAGTTCGGGACGGCGCTTGCTTTCCAGCGACTTGATGGTGCGGGTCACCGCGCCTTCGGCATAGGCCTGCGCAGACGGCGACATGCCGGTCATCACGCTCAGGCCGGCGCCCTGCAGCGCCGATTCCGGATAGTCATGGCCGAGCTGGCGGCGAACCAGGTCCACATAGGCCGGGAAGCGGTTGGCCGCCACCAGGCCCGGCGTCTTGGGCACGCCCAGCGGCGCCTTCAACGCACGCTGGTACTCGGCATCGTCGATCAGCGTCGCCTCATGCAGCTTGCCCAGCACGAAATTACGGCGATCCAGCGCGCGTTCCGGGTTGCGCCGCGGATCGTAGTAGGACGGGCCCTTGACCAGGCCGATCAGCAGCGCGATCTGCTCGGTTTCCAGCGATTGCAGGTCACGGCCGAACCAGAACTCGGCGCCGGAAGACATGCCGTGGATGGCCTGGCTGCCGCGCTGCCCCAGGTACACCTGGTTGAGATAGGCCTCGAAGATGGTGCGCTTGTCGTAGCGCGCCTCCATGATCAGCGCGTACAGCACTTCGTTGAATTTGCGGGTGACCGTCTGTTCCTTGCCGATCCCGAGCAGGCCGCTGCGGGCCAGCTGCTGGGTCAGCGTGGACGCCCCCTGGCGACTCTGGCCACCGGAACGGACCGTCACCCACACCGCGCGCGCGATGCCGGACAGATCGATGCCGTGGTGACGGTTGAAGTCCTTGTCCTCCACCGCCTGCAGGCCGGTCACCAGCAGGTCCGGCGCCTCGTCCATGCGGATCAGGCGGCGTTCTTCCTGCTTCTGCCCGTACAGGGTGGCAATACGCGCCGGGTCCAGGCGCGCAGCCTTCAGCGCCTTGCGGTTGTCGGCATCACGCAGCGACGCGACCGCACCGTCTGCCAGCGACAGTTCCAGCCGACGCGGTGCGACGCGGCCATCCACATCGTTGTAGCCACGGCTGGAAATGACAAAGCGCCCGCCGTTCACCGCATAGGTCGCCGGCTCCTTGCCCTGCCCGTCATCGCGGTAGGCGGATGCGGCGAGTTCGGTCTTCAGGGTCGCCGCGTCCATCGCCTTGCCGGGTGTGAGCACCAGCGGCCGCGCATATACCCGGGTCGGGATCTGCCAGCGCAGTTCACCGAAGCGCTGGGTCACCTGTTGGTTCAGGTACAGCGTATAAGGGATCAGGAAGCCCAATCCCAACGCGACCGCAGCCATGCTCCAGGTGATCAGGCGACGCCGCCACAGCGGGCTGTCGTCCTGCTGGTCGTCGTCGAAATCGTCGATGTCGTCGGAATCGTAGCGTCGGGGCACGGGCATGCAGGCAGGTAGGGTCTGGCGAGTCTAACGCAGGCGCCGCGGTGGCTGGCAGGCGATGGCCCGCGGTTTCACTGCAGTTCAAGCAGCGCGCGGCGCCCGCCACCCGGCCCACGCGCCCGCAAACGCTGCCCAGCCCCCTTTCCAGCCGCCCCCCGCCAGGCAGACGTTGGCCAGGCGTGCGATCAACCGCGGCGCATCATGGGCGATCCAGCCTGCCGGCACATCCACGCGGCGATACAGCTGCAGGCGCGACCAGGCCATGCGCCAGGCGAGCGCGTGAAGTCCCTGGAAGCGCTCCGGCGCCACCACCACGCCGCGGCGCCCCAGCAGATCGGCCAGAGCCAGCAGGCGCCCGGCCGTGCGCTGGCGCGCCTGGGAATCGAACAGATCGAGATGGCGCAGGCGTTGCAGGAAACCGCGGCGACTGGCACCGATCTGGTTGTTGCCATGCTGCCGGTAGTCGATGGTCGGTTCGGCCAGCATGTCCAATCCTCCACGCAGCGATGCGTGGACCGCCAGCCATTCGTCGTGGCTCCAGCCCGGCGGGACCGGCAGCGATCCGGCCAGCAGCCCGCGGCGCAGCGCACAGGTGGCACCGGTGATGAAGTTGCGCAGCAGGATCGCGTCGATCGCAAGGCCCGAGCGTTCCAGCTCGACCTCGGCCGGATGGACCACCAGTACCTCCAGCAGCCGCTGGCCAAGCGGCGCGCCCTGCGCGTCCACCAGCCATGCATCGCTGTGCAGCAACAACAGGCCCTGATCGGCGTGGAAGCGCTCCACATAGCGGCGGACACGCCCCGCATGCCAGACATCATCCTGGTCGCACAGGAACAGGATGTCGGCCTGGCAACGCATCAGTGCATCGGCGAAATTGCGCACATAGCCGAGATTGCGCGCGTGCTGGACGATCTCGACACGGATGCCCAGCGCCTGTGCACGCGGCACGAAGGCCTGCAGCAGCTGCAGCGTCTGGTCGCTGGAACCGTCATCGCCGATCATGACTTCGTTCACCGGAAGATCCTGGTCGAGGATGCTGTCCAGCTGCGCCTGCAGGTAGCGCGCACCGTTGTAGGTGCACAGCGCGACGCCAATGCGCTCGGCAGGGGCCGATCGGGATGGCGCGTCAGGCATCGAACGTACTCGCGGAAACAAGGGCCGGGGGATGGTAGCAGAGCCCCCAAAGAGGATGGATACGGTGGCTGGCTAGCCGTTGCCGGGATACGCAGCGATCCGCTGCACGGCCTGGGCCGCGCTCATCGGTCGCCACGTGTCCGCGTCGGGCTGGAACGGCCGCGGATGTACGTCCAGCAGCGCCTGCAGCGGGCCATTGTCCGCAATCAGATCCTGCTGCAGGCGTGACACCGGACCACGCGCCCGCGGCAGCACCGCGGCCAGGCCCCGCAGTGCCGCGCCCGGCAACGGCAGCGCCAATGTCGGCTGTGCCAGGCTGGCGTGCACGCGGCGGAACATCGCGTGATAGGGCAGGCGCTCGCCACCGCCGATTTCCAGCACCCGTGCCGACGCTGCACCGGTGGCGATGCAGGCCACCACGGCGCGGGCGATATCGTCGGCATGCACCGGTTGGCGCAGGCCTCCCACCAGCGGAATCGGAAACAGGCGCAGACGCAGCGCACGCTGCACGATCGGGGTGATGCTGCGGTCGATGCCGGCCCCATAGATCAGGGTCGGCCGCAGGATCGTCCAGCCCATGCCAAGACGCTCGGCCTGCGCGATCAGGCCCGCTTCGCCCCGCTGCAGCATCGCCACGACGTCCTGCTCGTCGGCCTGCTCGGAATTCTGCTTGCTCAGCACGCTCATCGAACTGGTGGCGATGACCTGCCGCGCGGGGGCCGCCGTCTGCCGCGACAACCACTGCGCCAATGCTTCAAGGGGGCCGAAGCTGGCAATCGCCTGCCAGTCCGGAGACGGCACGCTGTCCAGCGCAGCTGCCAGGTCCCCGCACAGCCACTGCACGCCGTCCTGTGCCGGTTGCGGTTGCCGGCTCACCGCCTGTACCCGCCCATGCGCCTGCACCAGGCGCGGCAGCAGGAACCGGCCGATCTGGCTGGTGGCTCCGGAAACAAGGACGGTCATCGGCACTCCGTGGGGATGTTGCGAGGGGTGGCTACTATAGCGGTCCCTCCGGCAGCGGCGGGCTCAGGGCGACGACACCCCGATGTCGCGCAGGCGCTGCCGCAACTGCTGGTACTCGCTGCTGGAAGGGCCGACGCCAAGCTCGCCCGCCTGCTGGAGCGCACGTTCGGCAAAGGCGACATCTCCGTTGCCCAATCGTTCGCTGCCAATCGCAATCCAACGCTGCGCGAGGCGCTGGCGGGCCGCAGGCAGGCCGCCAGCGGTGGGAGACAACGTCTGCCAGGCCTGCAGGCAGGCACCTGCAGCCTGCACCCGGTTCTGCCGGAGGTTGTCGTCGAAGCAACGGCGACTGGCAGGCAGCAGGCGCGCGGCCGCGGCCTTCACCCGTGAATCGCGCGGTGCCAGCGCCTGTGCTTCGCGAAGGGCATCGAATGCGCTGTGCCCCGGCGGGCTGATCCATTGGCCTGCGCGCTCGGCGCGTTCGATCCGGCGCAGGTGATCGCGCAGCTCGCGTTCACGCTGCGCGTTGCTCACTGCGGGCTGCTGCAGTGCCTCCCGGGCCTGCCGTGCACGCTGCAGGCGCTGCACCAGTTGCTGTCGTGCCGCCTGCGAAGCGCCCAGTGCTTCGGCCAGCACGGCATCACGCAGCGCCGCCTCGAACTGGAAATCGTCGGCCTGGATCTGGCTTCGCGCCAGCACCGCCTGCAGCACCTGCTCGCGGCCCCGCTGGGCAGTGGGATCGTCCGGCGCCACCGCCAGCACGGCCAGGAACCCCTTTGCGGCACGTTCCAGCTGCTGTCGCTGAAGTGCGCGCTGTGCCTGCCGCAAGCGCTCGTCGACCGCCCGTGCCAGGGCCTCCTGGCTCGCGGGAAGATCGGCGTGGCCTGCATCGAACAGGCGCGCGCGCTGCAACGTCGCAGCGGCTTCAGCCAGTTCCCCGCGTCCGGCCAGCGCGCGCGCGTGCTGCAGCAGATCGCTCAGTGCATCCTCGCGCCCCTCCAGAGCGGGCAGGTTGTCCGGCTGCAGTGCCAGGATGCGCTGGAATAGCGGCAACGCACTGCTGTCGCCATCGTCCAGCCGGCCGGCCGCGAACGCATTGCGGGCCTGGGCCAGCAACGCGCCGATACCGGCGCCGGCGCTACGCCGCGCCTGCAGTTGGCGGGCCACGGCGTCGGCGTCGCCCTGCGGCACCTGCAGCTCGCGGGCCAGCGCCAGTGACTGCGCGCTGCCCTCCAGATCGTCGCCCTGCAGCTTGTCGCGGGCCTGCTGCAATGCTGCCGCGGCGGTTCGTGCAAGGCCCTGGCGCGCCTGCGGCCGATCGCCATCCAGTGCCAGCACCGCCTGGTAGCGCTCCCGCGCACCACTGCCGTCGGCCGCACTCAGCCGGCCGGCGGCGAGCGCACGATCGCCTTCGACCAGCAGCTGTTCGATCTGCGGCTCGTCCCAGAACCAGTCGGCCAGCGGCTTGCGCAGCAGCACAAGCAGCACGAACACCGCCAGCGCCGCGACCAGCGCCCATCGCCAGACCCGCCGCGCATGACGTGCCTGCAGCCACCACCAGCGGCCTTCGCGGCGGACGCGATCCAGCGCAGGGTGTTCAGCGCCATGCGGGCGATGCGGGGGCTCGCGTTCCATGCGTGCAGGGTAGCCGGGGCGGCGTGAAGCTCAGCCGAGGCGACGCGCTTCGCTCACGCCCGGCAGCGCGTCCAGCTTGCCCAGCAGGTTCGACAACTGGTCGTAGTCGCTGACCTTCAGCCTCAGGCGCAGATGGGCACGGCCACTGTTGCGCACGTTGTCACTGTGGATGTCGAGCACGTAGGCGTCTTCCTGGGCGATCAGGTTGGTGATGTCCTTCAGCAGCCAGCGGCGGTCGACCGCATCGACCACCACGTCCACCTCGTAGCCGCCCCCGGCCTGGCCCCATTCCACCGGCAGGATGCGCTGCGGGCTGGTGGCCGCCAGCCGGGCCAGCGCGGCACAGTCTGCCCGGTGCACGGTGACACCACGGCTACGGGTGAGGTAGCCGACGATCGGTTCGCCAGCCACCGGCTGGCAGCAGCGCGCCAGCTGCACCAGCAGATTGCCCACGCCCTGCACCGTGAACTTGGACTTGCCCAGGTTCTCGCGGCGGGCGGTCGGGCGCGGAAGCGCCGGCGCAGGGGCCGGCTGGCTGGCCGCGCGCTCTGCCTCCAGCAGCGTACGGCTGACCTGGTTCGGGCCGGTGTCGCCCAGCGCCACCTGGATGTAGAGGTCGTCAACGCTGTCGGCATGGAACTTCTTCGCCGCCACCGCCAGATCCGAATGCTGCAGCCCCAGACGCTTCAGCTCGCGCTCGAGCAGTTCGCGCCCGGCCTGCACGTTGCGCGCGCGGTCCAGCTTGTGGAACCAGCTGCGCACCTTTTCGCGCGAGCGGTTGCTGGCCAGGAAGCCCAGCGCGGGCATCAGCCAGTCGCGGCGGGGGTCGGCCTCCTTGCCGGTGAGGATCTCGACACGGTCGCCGCTGCGCAGGCGATAGGTCAGCGGCACGATGCGGCCATTGACCTTGGCGCCGCGGCAGCGGTGGCCCACCATCGTATGTACCTGGTAGGCGAAATCGAGCGGCGTGGCCCCCTGGGGCAGGTCCAGCACCTCGTCCTTCGGGCTGAGCGCATAGACCCGGTCCTCGGTCAGCTCGGCGTCGAGTGCCCCGGCCAGTTCATTGCCCTGCCCGTCCTGCGCCTGCTCCAGCAGCTGGCGCATCCAGGTGATCTTGCGATCGAACGACTTTTCCGCGCCCTTGCCGCCTTCCTTGTACTTCCAGTGCGCGGCCACGCCCAGCTCGGCCTGGGAATGCATCTCGTGGGTGCGGATCTGCACTTCGATCGTGCGCCCTTCCGGGCCGACCACGGCGGTGTGCAGCGAACGGTAGTCGTTGGCCTTCGGGCGTGCGATGTAATCGTCGAACTCGCTCGGCACCGGGGCCCACAGCGCATGCACCACACCCAGCGCGGCGTAGCAGGCGGCGACGTCGTCGACCATCACCCGCACCGCGCGGATGTCGTACAGCTGGTCGAACGCCAGCCGTTTCTTCTGCATCTTCCGCCAGATGCTGTAGATGTGCTTGGGGCGGCCACTCACTTCGGCATGGATGCCCTGTGCGGCCAGCTCGCGCGACAGCTGTTTCTTCACGTTCTGCACGTAGCGCTCGCGCGCCACGCGGGTTTCGTCGACTTCGCGCGCGATGCGGCGGTAGGTTTCCGGCTCCAGGTGGCGGAACGCCAGGTCCTCCAGCTCCCACTTCAGCTGCCAGATGCCCAACCGGTTGGCCAGCGGCGCGTGTATGTCGCGGGTCAGCTGCGCCATCGCCCGGCGCTGCTCGTCGTCCAGCTTGTCGGCAGCGCGCATTCTCGCCAGCTGCCGGGCCAGCAGGATCGGCACCACGCGCAGGTCGCGGATGATCGCCAGCAGCAGGCGGCGCAGGCCCTCGCTGTTGCGCCCGGCCTCGCGGCCAGCATGCAGCGCCCAGACCGGATCGGCGGCGTCCTGGCCGTCGAGCAGGCCGATCACCGCCGCCTTGTGGTTGCCCAGCGGCAGCTGGTCCAGGCTGGCGCGCAGGCCGGGCAGGTCGAACAAGAGCGCGGCAACCACCGCGCCTTCGTCGGCCGAGAGCATCGACAGTGCATCGAGGGTATCGCCCAGCACCGACCAGCTGGCGCGCATCTGGTGGTCGCACTCCGGTGCTTCCCAGTGTTCGCGCAGGGCCTGGCGCAGCGGAGCGGGCAGCACCGCGGCGGAGGGACGGTTCAACAAGGCATCCAGGCCGGGGACAGAAGCGCGGTTCACAGCATCGAGCAGGCAAGACAGAGGTTCCTACACTAGCGCCGGCGCCGTTCAGGGACAATCACCGCAGCCACCATCACCCGGCATGAAGACATGCCGCTACACTCGCCGGCAAACCCAGGAGAGTTCCGCCATGCCCTCGATCGCCCCACGTTTCCGTCCACGGCTGCTGGCCTGCGCCGCACTGCTGCTGTCCCTGTCGGCGCCTGCGCTGGCCCAGCGCGTGGTGGACGGTGACCTGCAGCAGCAGATGTCGCCGACCGAATTCAAGGCGGCCGGCCTGGACAAGCTGAGCGCGCAGGAACTGGCCACGCTCAACCGCTGGCTGCAGGGCAAGGTTGAAGCGGCGACGACCCAGGCTGTGGCAGCGGTACGCGAAGAAGCCCGCGAACAGGGCCGCCAGGAAGTGATCGTGAAGAACCGCGGGTTCTTCGATTTCGGCAGCAGCGAGCCGATCACCGGCGTGCTGCAGGGCGAGTTCCGTGGCTTCGGCAAGGGCCGCGTCTACGTGCTGGACAACGGCCAGGAATGGGAGCAGACCGACAGCACCAGCGTGGTCGGCGTGCGCAAGCAATCGCCCAAGGTCAGCATCAAGCCCGGCGTGATGGGCGTGTGGTACATGAAGGTGGAAGGCGTGAACAGCCAGCCCAAGGTGCGCCGCTCCAAGTAGTGGATCCACGCCACGCGTGGATGACCTCCCACCGTACCCCGCCGGTCATCGTCCGGCGGGGTCGGGTTGGGGGTTACGAGGCCTGGCGCAGTGCCGTCACCCGCTGCGCCAGCTTCTTCGCCGAAATGCCGGTACGTGCCCCCAGCTCCTGCGCGAACAGTGACACCCGCAGCTCTTCCAGATCCCAGCGCAGCGCCTGCCATTGCGGGCGATCGCGCAGGCCCTGCTGCTCTGCCGTTTCCAGCGCTTCCAGGAACGGATGCAGTTCCAGCATGCGTGCCTGGTCACGTGGCGGATCACGCTTGGCGCGTTCGCTGCGCAGGATCATCGCCTTCAGGTAGCGCGGATACTGCGCCAGCGCGTCGGCCGGCGTATCGCGCAGGAAACCGGGGTGGATCAGCCCGGAAAGCTGCGCTTCCATGTCGTCCAGGTTGCCGCGTGCCCAACCCATCAACGGTGCTTCCAGCATCGGCTTCAGTTCCGCCACCAGCGCCAGGATGGTTTCGGCCAGTTTCAGCCGCGACATGGCCTCGCCGAACAGGGCCTTGGCCGCATGCTCACGGCGCTGTTCGAAGGCCGCCGCATCGCGGATGTCTTCCAGGCCCTCCGCCAACACCGCGTTCATCGCCGCATCCACCAGGTCTCCGCGCAGGCGCTCCTGCGACTCGATCGCCGCATACAACAGGCCGGTCTTGGCGCCCACCGGCAGCTGCTTGCGCGCCTGCTTGATCTTCTCGGCCAGGGCGATCTCCAGCAGCCGGCGCACGCCCAGCGGGTGAGCCTCCTGTGCCTGCTGCCGATCGGCGAAGATGCGCAGCGCCACGCTGTCACCCTCGTCCAGCAACGCCGGATAGGCCGGAACGCCGGCTTCACCGGGTACCTGCAGCGGTATCGGCATGGCCGGGAACGTGCGCAGGCCATCGGCCGCCATCTCGCGGCCAGCGCGTGCAGCGAAGGCATCGCCGGCACGACCGCCGAATTTCGCGCGCAGTGCGTCCAGATCACGCGAAGTGGCCAGCACCTTGCCCTGCTCGTCGCGCAGCCGCAGGTTCATGTGCAGGTGCGGCTCGATCGAACCGGGCTCGAAATCGAGCGCGGTCACGGTGGCACCGGTTGCACGTGACAGGAAACGCGCCAGTTCGCCGGTGATGGCATCGGCGCTGGGCTGCGGAAACGCCTCGTAGAACGCGCGGCCGAAGTCCGGCGCCGGCACGTAGTTGCGGCGCATTGCCTTGGGCAGGCTGCGGATCAGTGCCGAGGCCTTGTCGGCGACGAAGCCCGGCGCCAGCCAGCCCAGCTGCACCGGGTCCAATGCATTGAGCAGGTGCAGCGGCACGTCCAGGGTCACGCCGTCATCGTCGGCACCCGGCTCGAAGCGGTAGTGCAGCGGCAACCGCGCCTGGCCCAGCGCCAGGTATTTCGGGTAGCGCTCCTGCTCACTGCCCTCTCCGGGCAGCAAGTCTGCGAGCGACCAGTGCAGGGTCTTGCGCTGTTCCGGCGCCAGCCCCTTCCACCAGGCATCCAGGCCCGCAGCCGAATGGATCTGCGGCGGCACCCGGTCCAGGTACCAGCGCGCCTGCCAGTCCTCGTCGGCGACGATGCCGGCGCGACGCAGCTTGGCTTCCTCCTCGCGGGCGACCTCCAGCACTTTCTGGTTGTCGGCCACGAAACTGGCGCGGGTGTTGATCTCGCCGGTCACCAATGCCTGGCGCACGAAGATGTCATGTGCCTCGCCCGGCTCGATGCGGCCGTAATGCACCGGCTTCTTCGGCGCCAGCACCAGGCCGAACAGGCTGATCTGCTCGGAGGCCAGCACCTGTCCCTGCGCGCGCGACCAGTGCGGATCGAAGTGCTTGCGCAGCAGCAAGTGCGGCAGCTCGGCAATCACCCAGTCCGGTTCGATCGCGGCCAGGGTCATGCCCCACACTTTCTGCGTATCCAGCAGATTGGCCACCAGCAGCCACGGCGGCGGCCGCTTGGACAGCGCCGAACCCGGGAACGGCAGGAAGCGGCGCTGGCGTGGCGCCTGGAAATCGCCCTTCTCGGTGCGGTGGCCGATCTGCGTCGGCAGGCCCGCCACCAGCGCCCGGTGCAGGGTCTGGTAGGCAGCGGCGCGCACGCGTTCGCTGAAACCGCCGCCAACCGGCGCCTGTTCCTTCTGCGCGCGCACGGCCACCGGCGCCGGTGCAGTCTCCGCCTTGCCTTCGCGGGCCAGGCGCGCGGCGCGGTGCAGCTGGCCCCGGGTGGCTTTCACCGCCGCCGCGTCATCACGCGCCGGTGCCGGCGCACTGCTGCCGGCCAGCAACGGCGCCATCGACGCCTCGCTGGCCTCCTCCTTCCAGCCCAGTTCCTCGCACAGCAGCCGCAGCTGGCGATGCAGCTCGCGCCACTCGCGCATGCGCAGGAAGCCGAGGAAATGACGTCCGCACCAGTCGCGCAGCTTGGACTGGGTCAGGTCTTCATGGGCCTGCCGGTAGGCATCCCACAGGCGCAGCACGCCAACGAACTCGGAGCGGCCATCGGCGAACTGCGCGTGCGCGCTGTCGGCCGCACCACGCGCTTCGGGTGGGCGTTCGCGCGGGTCCTGGATGCCCAGGAACGAGGCGATCACCAGCATCGGCCGCAGGCAGCCTGCGGCCTGCGCGGCCACCAGCATGCGCGCAAGCTTCACGTCCACCGGCAGGCGTGCCATCTGCTTGCCGATGGTGGTCATGCGCCGCTCGGCGTCGATCGCGCCCAGTTCGGTCAGTTGCTGCCAGCCATCGGCCACCGCACGCTCGTCCGGTGCCTCCAGGAACGGGAATTCCTCGATCCGGCCCAGGCCCAGCTGCAGCATGCGCAGGATCACCCCAGCCAGGCTGGAGCGGCGGATTTCCGGATCGGTGAATTCGGGCCGCGCCTGGAAATCGGCTTCGGCGTACAGGCGGTAACAGATGCCCTCGGCAATACGGCCACAGCGACCTTTGCGCTGGTTGGCGCTGGCCTGCGAGATCGGCTCGATGTGCAGGCGGTCCAGCTTGTTGCGCGGGCTGTAGCGCTTGACGCGGGCGAAGCCCGGATCGACCACGTAACGGATGCGCGGCACCGTCAGCGAGGTTTCCGCCACGTTGGTGGCCAGCACGATGCGCCGGTTCGGCCCGGGGTTGAACACCCGGTCCTGGTCCTGGTTGGACAGGCGGGCGTACAGCGGCAGCACCTCGGTATTACGGTACTTGCGCCGCTCCAGCGACTGGTGCGCATCGCGGATCTCGCGCTCGCCCGGCAGGAAGATCAGTACGTCGCCGCGCGCATCCAGGCGGGTGATCTCGTCAATGGCCGACACGATGGCGTCGTTGACGGTGCGTTCGCCCTGGTCTTCGCCCTCGCCTTCCAGCGCGCGGTAGCGCACTTCCACCGGATAGGTACGGCCTTCGACGCTGATCACCGGCGCATTGTCGAAATGCTGGGCGAAGCGTTCGGTGTCGATGGTGGCCGAGGTGACGATCAGCTTCAGGTCCGGCCGCTTGCGCAGCAGCTGCTTCAGGTAGCCCAGCAGGAAATCGATGTTGAGGCTGCGTTCGTGCGCCTCGTCGACGATGATCGTGTCGTAGTTCGACAGCCAGCGGTCACTGGCGATCTCCGCCAGCAGAATGCCGTCGGTCATGAACTTGATGCGGCTGTCTTCGCTGACCTTGTCATTGAAGCGCACCTGGTAGCCGACCAGCTGGCCCAGTTCACTCTGCAGTTCCTGTGCGACACGGCTGGCCACCGCACGTGCGGCAATCCGTCGCGGCTGGGTGCAGCCGATCATGCCGGCCTGGCCACGGCCGGCGGCCAGGCACAGTTTCGGCAGCTGGGTGGTCTTGCCCGAGCCGGTTTCACCGGCGATCACCACCACCTGATGTTCGCGGATCAGCCCGATGATGGCGTCGGCTTCACGCGCAATCGGCAGCTGCGGGTCCAGAGTAATGGACGGCTGCTGTTGCGCCCGCACCTGCCGGCGCTGCACCGACGCCTGCAAGGCCTGCTCGAAGGTGGCGGCCAGTGCCGCATCCTGTGGCTTGGCCTGGCAACGCGAGAGCATCCCCAGCAAACGGCCCCGGTCGCGGCTCATGGCGCCGTCGATGGCGGCACGCTGTTGGCGCAGGCGGGGCGATGGATTTTTATCGATAGAGTTCATCAATCGGTTCGTTCAAAACTTTGAAAGCGACCAGTCATCACGACCGGTTTATTGTGAAGGCCAACGATTCCACAAGGAGGAACCCCATGGCGAAGACCAAGAGCACGACCAAGGCCAAGACCGGCAAGCAGAAGCTTGCTGCGGCGGCACCGTCGGCACCGAACATCGATATCGGGATCACCCAGGGCGACCGCAAGAAGATCGCCGACGGTCTGTCGCGCTTCCAGGCCGATGCGTTCACGCTCTACCTGAAGACGCACAACTTCCACTGGAACGTGACCGGGTCGATGTTCAACTCGCTGCACACCATGTTCGAGACGCAGTACACCGAGCAGTGGGCGGCACTGGACGACGTGGCCGAGCGCATCCGCGCGCTGGGCTTCAATGCCCCGGGCTCCTACCGGGAATTCGCTGCGCTGACCTCGATCGCCGAGGAACCGGGCCTGACCGACAGTGCGGACTGGCGTGAAATGGTACGCCAGTTGGTGGTCGCCAACGAAGCGGTCTGCCGTACGGCACGTGAAGTGCTGGAGGTGGCGGCCAAGGGTGACGACGCCCCGACCGAGGATCTGATGACCCAGCGGCTGCAGACCCACGAGAAGTACGCCTGGATGCTGCGTTCTCTGCTCCAGTAAGAGTTGGGGGGCTCGGCAGGGCTGCGCCCTGCACCCGCCGAGGCAACGGCAACGTCAAAAGCTGGCTATCTGTGGGCTGGCGGGGTGGGTCCGGTGGCAGGGGACGCCGTAAACCCGTCCTTGGGGGCTTGGCCGCGGCATCCATGCCGCGGACACCCCTGCCACCGGACCCACCCCGCCTTCGACAGTTTTCCGCGATCTGCTGGAACAGCGTCCGCTCTGGTAGGTGTCGACCTTGGTCGACACGGATGAATTCATTCGATATCTGACAGAGGTGTCGACCAAGGTCGACACCCACCAACGGCCGCGGGAAACTGTCGAAGGTGGGGCGGTGTCGGATTGCGGGGTGTCAGCCGCATGGATGCGGCTGCCAAGCCTACGCGGACGTACTTGCGGCGTCCCCGCACTCCGACACCGCCCCACCAAACCACGAATCACCCCAGAGCCGGCTGTTGCCTTTGACGTTGCTCTGGCTTGTAGCAGGTGCAGGGCGCAGCCCTGCCGCCGCCTCCGGGAGGTAAACTAGCCGGATGGCTTCCCGTCCCGCGCACGACCTGCTCCAACGCGTCTTTGGTTACGACGATTTCCGTGGTCCGCAGCAGGACATCGTGGAGCATGTGGCTGCCGGTCATGATGCCCTGGTACTGATGCCCACCGGCGGTGGCAAGTCGCTGTGCTACCAGGTCCCGGCCCTGCTGCGTGACGGATGTGGCATCGTCATCTCGCCGCTGATCGCGCTGATGCAGGACCAGGTCGAAGCCCTGCGCCAGCTCGGCGTGCGTGCCGAGTACCTGAATTCAACCCTGGATGCCGAGACCGCCGGCCGCGTCGAGCGCGAACTGCTCGCGGGTGAGCTGGACATGCTCTATGTCGCTCCCGAGCGGCTGCTGACCGGCCGCTTCCTGTCGCTGCTGTCGCGCAGCCAGATCGCCCTGTTCGCCATCGACGAAGCCCACTGCGTGTCGCAGTGGGGCCACGACTTCCGCCCGGAATACCGCCAGCTGACCGTACTGCACGAGCGCTGGCCGCAGATTCCGCGGATCGCGCTCACCGCCACCGCCGACCCGCCGACCCAGCGCGAGATCGCCGAGCGCCTCGACCTGCAGGAAGCACGCCACTTCGTCAGCTCCTTCGACCGCCCCAACATCCGCTACACCGTGGTGCAGAAGGACAACGCGCGCAAGCAGCTGACCGATTTCCTGCGCGGCCACCGTGGCGAGGCCGGCATCGTCTACTGCATGTCGCGGCGCAAGGTCGAGGAGACCGCTGAATTCCTCTGCGGCCAGGGCTTCAACGCCCTGCCCTACCACGCCGGCCTGCCGCCGGAAGTGCGCGCGAACAACCAGCGCCGCTTCCTGCGCGAGGACGGCATCGTCATGTGCGCCACCATCGCCTTCGGCATGGGCATCGACAAGCCGGACGTGCGCTTTGTCGCGCATACCGACCTGCCCAAGTCGATGGAAGGCTACTACCAGGAAACCGGCCGCGCTGGTCGTGATGGCGAAGCTGCCGAGGCCTGGCTGTGCTACGGCCTGGGCGACGTGGTACTGCTCAAGCAGATGATCGAACAATCCGAGGCCGGCGAAGAACGCAAGCAGCTGGAGCGGGGCAAGCTCGATCACCTGCTGGGCTACTGCGAATCCATGCAGTGCCGCCGCCAGGTGCTGCTGGCCGGTTTCGGCGAGACCTATCCCCAGCCGTGCGGCAACTGCGACAACTGCCTGACGCCGCCGGCCTCGTGGGACGCGACCATTCCGGCGCAGAAGGCACTGAGCTGTGTCTACCGCACCGGCCAGCGCTTCGGCGTCGGCCACCTGATCGACGTCCTGCGTGGCAGCGAGAACGAGAAGGTGAAGCAGCAGGGCCACGACAAGCTCAGCACCTACGCCATCGGCCGCGATCTGGATGCGCGCACCTGGCGCAGCGTGTTCCGCCAGCTGGTCGCCGCCAGCCTGCTGGAAGTGGACAGCGAGGGCCACGGTGGCCTGCGCCTGACCGATGCCAGCCGTGACGTGCTGACCGGCCGCCGCCAGATCAGCATGCGCCGCGACCCGGCCAGCAGCACCAGCGGACGCGAGCGCAGCGCGCAGCGCACCGGGTTGTCGGTACTGCCGCAGGACCTGGCACTGTTCAACGCCCTGCGCGGCCTGCGTGCCGAACTGGCGCGCGAACAGAACGTGCCTGCCTTCGTGATCTTCCACGACAGCACCCTGCGCAACATCGCCGAGCAGCGCCCGACCAGCCTGGATGAACTGGCCCGGGTCGGCGGCATCGGCGGCACCAAGCTGAGCCGCTACGGCCCGCGCCTGGTCGAGATCGTGCGCGAAGAAGGCTGACGCCGCGCTCCCTGTAGCACCGAGCCCACGCTCGGCTGCCGTGGCCGCAGAAGCAGCCGAGCGCGGGTTCGGCTCTACATTGGTGCAGGTCCAACCTTGAACCGACCATTCAGCCGGAAGTGCATCCACGGCCGCTTGCGGCTAGATTAGCGCCATGTCCCTCGCCTCGACCCTGCTCCGTGTCGTGCTCATGCTCAGCCTGCTGCTCAACGGGCTGAACGCGGCCATGGCCAGCGGTCACGAGGAAATGGGCCGGATGACCCACGCGGCAGCCGCCCTTGAAGGCGGCAATGCCGACTGCCACCACCACGCCGCCATGCAGGCCGATCAGGCCCCGCAGGCCAAGGCCCCCGCCCACGACGCCCACTGCCAGATCAAGGACTGCGTGCGCAGCTGCGCCCAGCACCCGCTGCTGGTGGTGCAGGCGTTGCCGTTCATGGCCGGCCCGGCGTTGTCGCTGGCACCGCAGCCGATGCCGGCCACCGGCCGCCCGTCGCCGCCGCTGCCGCCGATCTCACGCCCTCCCATCGGCTGATTCCACACGTACTGTGCGCCCTGCGCACCGGGGCCGGCGGCCTGCCGGCGTCTTTCCGTGTCTGGAGTCTCCACCATGAATACCCGCAATCTCCCCGGTCCGGGCGCTGTGCCCATGCCGTCGCGCCGCCTGTTCGTGCAGGGCCTGGCCGCCGGTGGCGTGGTCGCCGGCATCGCCGCTGTCGGCGTGCCGCAACGCGCGCTCGCCGCCGCCACTGCCGCCCCACGGCTGGCCGGTGCCCCCGCCGTGCTCAGCGATACCCGCATCGAACTGGCCATCGGCGAATCGCTGGCCAATTTCACCGGCCGCACCCGCCCGGCGATCACCGTCAACGGCTCGTTGCCGGCCCCGATCCTGCGCTGGCGCGAAGGCCAGACCGTGGACCTGTTCGTGCGCAACACGCTGGAACGCCACCCGACCTCCATCCACTGGCACGGCATCCTGCTGCCGGCCAACATGGACGGCGTGCCGGGCCTGAGCTTCAACGGCATCGGCCCCGGCGAAACCTACCACTACCACTTCCAGCTGAAGCAGTCGGGCACCTACTGGTACCACAGCCACTCGATGTTCCAGGAACAGGCCGGCCTGTACGGCGCGCTGATCATCGACCCGGCCGAACCGGCGCCGTACCACCACGACCGCGAGCACGTGATCATGCTGTCGGACTGGACCGACATGGATCCGGGCGCGCTGTTCCGGCGCATGAAGAAGCTGGCCGAGCACGACAACTACTACAAGCGCACCCTGCCCGACTTCCTGCGCGACGCGAAACGCGACGGTTGGTCCGCGGCGCTGTCCGACCGTGGCATGTGGGGCCGGATGCGGATGACGCCCACCGATATCTCCGATATCAACGCGCATACCTACACCTACCTGATGAACGGCACCGCCCCGGCCGGCAACTGGACCGGCCTGTTCCGCAGTGGCGAAAAGGTGCTGCTGCGCTTCATCAACGGCGGGTCGATGACCTACTTCGACGTGCGCATCCCCGGTTTGAAGATGACCGTGGTGGCCGCTGACGGCCAGTACATCCACCCGGTCAGCATCGACGAATTCCGCATCGCTCCCGCCGAAACCTACGACGTGCTGGTCGAACCCACCGGCCAGGATGCGTTCACCATTTTCTGCCAGGACATGGGTCGCACCGGCTACGCCGCCGGCACGCTGGCGGTACGCTACGGGCTGCAGGCACCGATTCCCGCGCGCGACCCACGCCCGTTGCTGACGATGAGCGACATGGGGCACGACATGGGCAGTGGTGGCCACGGCGGCCACGACATGGCCGCGATGAAGAGCACGGAAGGTAGCTGCGGCGCCAGCATGGGCCACGGTGCGCACGGCGGCGGCGGTACCGCCAGCAAGGTACCGAAGCATCCGGCCAGCGAGCGCAACAACCCGCTGATGGACATGCAGAGTTCGGCCACCGAGCCGAAGCTGGACGACCCTGGCATCGGCCTGCGCGACAACGGCCGCCAGGTGCTGACCTACGGCGCGATGCGCAGCCTGTTCGAAGACCCGGATGGCCGCGAGCCGAGCCGCGAGATCGAGCTGCACCTAACCGGCCACATGGAGAAATTCTCGTGGTCGTTCGATGGCGTCCCGTTCGCCAGCGCCGAGCCGCTGCGGCTGAACTACGGCGAGCGCATGCGCATCGTGCTGGTCAACGACACCATGATGCAGCACCCGATCCACCTGCACGGCGTGTGGAGCGATCTGGAAAACGCGCAAGGTGAGTTCCAGGTCCGCAAGCACACCATCGACATGCCGCCGGGCACCCGCCGCAGCTATCGCGTGCGCGCCGATGCACTCGGCCGCTGGGCCTACCACTGCCATCTGCTGTACCACATGGAAGCGGGCATGATGCGCGAAGTGAGGATCGAAGAATGAGCCGCTCACTGCTTTCCCCCAGCCTGCTGGCCCTGGGCCTCGCCGCCGCGTTGCCGGTGTTCGCGCAGTCGCACGCCGGCCATGACATGGGCGCGATGAACGTGCCTGCGAAGAGCGCGAAGACCCCTGCCGAACCGGTCGATCATTCAAAGATGGATCATTCGGAGATGGACATGTGTGCGGCGGATCAGGCCGGCATGGACCACCCCACGATGGACCACTCGAAGATGGACCATGGCTCGATGCAGCCAGCGGCGATGGACCATTCGCAGATGGACCACGGGGCGATGGGCCACGGCACGCCTGCACCCACCGAACCGCGCGAACCGATCCCGGTCCCGACCGATGCCGACCGCGCCGCCGCCTTCCCGCCGATCGCGCACGGTGCGATGGAACACGCGCCGGAGATCAACAGCCTGCTGCTGATCGACCGGCTTGAGCATTGGGATGGCAAGAGCAGCAACGGCCAGGCATGGGAGGCCACCGGCTGGGTCGGCGGCAACATCAACCGCATGTGGCTGCGCACCGATGGCGAACGCAGCCGCGGCCGCACCGAATCGTCGTCACTGGAAGCACTGTATGGTCGCAGCGTGTCGCCGTGGTGGGACGTGCTGGTCGGCGTGCGCCAGGACTTCCGCCCGTCCGACTCGCGCACATGGGCGGCCATCGGCATCCAGGGTCTGGCGCCGTACAAGTTCGAAAGCTCGGCCACGCTGTACATGGGCTCCGGCGGCCAGGTGCTGGCCAAGGCTGAGGTCGAGTACGACGTGCTGTTGACCAACCGATTGATCCTGCAGCCGCTGCTGGAAGCTACCGTTGCGGCCAAGGACGAGCAGGAGTACGGCATCGGCCGTGGCCTGAACAAGGTAGAGGCCGGCCTGCGCCTGCGCTACGAGTTCAGCCGTCGCTTCGCGCCGTACATCGGCATCAGCCACGAACGTACGTTTGGCGACACCGCCGACTATGCCGGTGACCACGCGCGCGACACGCGTTGGGTGGCGGGCGTGCGCATGTGGTTCTGAGCAGCGGTTCGTGAGCAATGGCCAGCCCCGGCAGCCGCCGGGGCCGGCTACACTGCGCCACGCTCCATTGCAGGCACCGCCATGTCGTTGCAGATCCGCCGCGCCACCCTTGCCGATGTCGACGCGCTGTCGGCGATCGCCATCGCCACGTACAACGAAACCTGGGGCGACTCCTATCCGCCGCAGGAGCTGCACGATTTCCTGCAGGCGCACTACAGCAGCGAACCGCAGCGCATCGAACTGTCCGACCCACGCAGTGCCATCTGGCTGTTGCTGGACGGTGACGCCGTGGTCGGCTACCTGGCCGCGGGTGCCAACACCTTGCCGCACACGGATGCATGCGAGGGTGACATCGAACTGAAGCGGTTCTACATCCTGGCCGCACACCAGAACGGCGGACATGGTGCACGCATGATGGACGCGTTCATGGCGTGGCTGGACCAGCCGCAGCGCCGCACCCTGTGGGTGGGCGTGTGGGAAGAGAATTTCGGCGCGCAGCGCTTCTACGCGCGCTATGGCTGCAGCAAGGTTGGCGAGTACGACTTCATCGTCGGTGACACGCACGACCGCGAGTTCATCCTGCGGCGGCCGTGATCACGCGCCCCATGTAGAGTGAAGCTTGCTCGACTGTTAGCGCCAAAAGTCGAGCATGGCTCGACGCTACAAACTAGAAATCGAACAACTCCGACAGGAAGCTGTCCTTCTTCTTTTTCCTGTAGCCGTGTCCCCGGTTGTCCTCGTAGCGCTGGCCGAGGTGGCGGGTATCACGGTGCATCACCGGTGGCGGCGCGGACGTCGGCTGAGCCTGCACGGGCGCTGGCGGAGGTACTGCAGCACCGGCGCCCGCACGTTCGATGATCTTGTCCAGCTCGCCACGATCCAGCCACACACCGCGGCAACTCGGGCAGTAATCAATCTCGATGCCATGGCGTTCGGCCATCTGCAGCGTCTGGGTCTTGCACACGGGGCACAGCATCGGCATTGCTCCTGTCGGTCTGGTTTCGACTGTACCTGCACCGCGATGACTGTGCGGCAACGCATGACCGATGGCACAGGGACTTCCGGCGTGTGCCCACATGCGTACCGCGGGGCACACTGCGCCCTTGTTCCGCAGGGAATGCGTACATGACCGTGTTGTCCCGCCTGCCCACCACCGCACGCCTGTTGCTGGTGCTGCTGGGCGTCGGCCTTGGCCTGAACCTGCGCGATATCGCCGCGGCCATCGGCACACCGATTCCCGCACTGCCCTTCCCCTATGGCGGCAGCCTGTTGGACAACGCGCTGGCGGTACTGGCGGCACTGCTGCTGGCCGCGCTGCTGCGGCCCCGTGACATGGGCCTGCTGGCCAGCCTGGGGCTGCGCGGCAACGGCTGGAGCGGCCCCATGTGGGTGCTGCTGGCCAGCCTGCCGTGCTGGCTGGGCCTGGCGCTGCTCGGAACACCGAACAGGGCACTGAATGCACTGGATGCCGCCATGCTGGCGGTGCTGTTCCCGCTGGCCGAGGAAGTGCTCTTCCGCGGCCTGGGCTTCGTGCTGCTGGTAAAGATCGTGCGCGGCCCCTGGCCATGGCTTGCACTGCCGCAGGCGCTGTTGTTCGGCATGGTGCACTGGCTCGGCTTCGGCGGGTTCGACGGTGGCGGCATCGCGCTGTTCGTCGGCGCGGTGATCGCCCTGGGCGGCTTCATCTTCGCCTGGCTCGACCACCTTGACGGCAACACGCTCTGGTGCGGCCTGGTCCTGCATGTTTCGATGAACCTGGCCTGGAATGTGTTCAGCCTCGATGACGCCCTCGCATTGGGCTGGCAGGCCACCAGCCTGCGCATCGGCACCGCCCTGCTCGCGGTCGCGGTGCTGGCCTGGCACGTGCGGCTCCGGCGCCAGAGAGGCCTGTAACGCCCGCTTAGCTTGCCGTGCACGTCGGGATCACTACCGGCTTGCGCATACTTGCGCGCCTTTTCACCGTTGCTGTCCGGAGTTGTCGCGTCATGTTGCTGTCCAAGCGCCACGTTGAACCCCGCGTCCTGCTTATCGAGGACGCCGAGGAAACCCGCGAACTGAGCCGGCTGGCGCTGGAAAGCCAGGCCTGCCACGTAGTGGGCGTGAGCTCTGCCGAAGCGGCGCTGGGCCTGCTGGCCGCCGGTGAGCGTTTCGACCTGCTGTTCACCGACGTGAATCTGGGCGCGATCAGTGGCATTGAAGCCGCCAACCGGGTCCGTGGCCTGTATCCCCAGCTGCCGATCCTGGTGACGTCGGGCATGGACCAGCACCAGGTGCTGCCGCAGCTGCGCGACGGCATCCATTTCCTGCCCAAGCCGTACAACATGAGCGAGCTGCTCGACGCCATCCGGCTGTGCTTCCGGCACGCCGATGTGGGCGTGTTGACCGGGCCGGATGCACAGGCGGCCTGAGGCATTCATCAACCGCTGCTGTACGGTCCGGTACCCGGGAACACCTTCAGCAGTGCGCGGGTGATCATGTCCGGGTAGACGGTGAAGTGATCCTCGTCATCGATCACCATGTTCTCCACCTTCAACGATCGCCCGCTGCTGCGCAGCTGCTCGGCGAATTCGGCGTTGTGGCGCAGCATGTCGTTGCGGGTGAAGTAACGCGGTTCGGGCTTGACCGTTTCAAAGCTGCCCACCGACAGCACCACCGTGGTCGACTGCGCCGGCGCCTTGGCTTCGGCCTGCATGCGCGGCACCCGATGGTCGTCGAACCACAGCGATGGGCTGGACAGGATGTAGGTGCGGAACATGTCCGGGCGCGTGGTCAGCACATAGGCGCCGAACAGGCCACCATAGGAATGACCCGCATAGGCACGCCGCGCCGGATCGGTGCGGTAGCGCGCATCGATCATCGGCAGTACCTGCCCAGCGAGGAAATCGCGGTAGTGCGCCGCGCCGCCGTAGCTGACGTCATCGCTGTAATCACGCGGATCGGTACGCGCCGGGTCGCTGGGCGTGTAATCGCGCGAGCGGCTCTGCTTGGAGGTCAGGCCTTCCTGCGGCGGCAGCCCGACCAGGATGAAATCCTCGATGTTGACGCCCTTCTGCCCGACCATGTTGCGCACGCTGCGCACCAGCGGGAAGCTGTACAGCGCATCGGTCACGTACAGCACCGGGTAGTGCTTTTCCGGATGCGCCGCATAGTCGGCCGGCAGCGCCACCCAGACCGGATAGTCGCGGCCGACCGGGTCGTGCACGCGCAGCGCTTCGGTGTCCGGCAGCACCACACCCGGCGTGGCAGTCGGCGCACTGTCCTTCGCTTCACTCTGCATTGCGGGCGGCGCCACCGACATCGCACAGCCACTCACGGCCAGGCAGGCCGCCACACTCCATCCACGCACACGCTGCATCCACACGCTCCCGTTGCGGGCGGCGCACCCGATGGCGCCGCTGCCGCATCGTTGCATGGTGTGCAGGCGGGTACCAGTGCGGTCAGGGCGAGGCCGGCGGCGGCGCCGGGAACAGCGTGCGCAGCGCCTGCAACGCGGCCGGATGATAGATCGTGGCGTGGGTTTCCTCCGGCAACGGCAGGTACTTCACCAGCGGCGACGGCGACGCCTGCTGCAGCAGCGTGGCCAACTGTGCGGCAGAGGCCGCCAGCTCCGGCTGACCACTGCTGGCCAGGAACACGCGCGGCTGCGCACGCGTCACCGCCGGCAGCTGTCTGGCCGCCCCGGCCAGCATTGCACCACGGTTCCACCACAGGCTGGGGTCCAACGCGATATAGCTGTTGAACAGCGTAGGCTCCTGCAGCAGCGTCTCGACCACGAACAGGCCGGCCAGCGACTCGCCGATCAGCGCGCGCTCCTCGGTGGTCGGGTAACGCTGGCGCACCTGCGGCATCAGTTCATCGCGCAGGAAGGTACGGTAGGCCGCCGAGCCGCCGATGCGCGGTGCGATCTTCTGGTCCTGCGGGTCCTTGCTGGGGCCGGTCATGTCGCGGCGGCGCTCGGTGTTCTCGATGCCAACCAGCAGGAACGGACGCATGCTGCCGTTGCCGCTGAGCACCTGCACCAGCCCGGCCACATGCAGGAAGTCCTCGCCGATGCCGCCGTCGGGCATGTAGAGCACCGGTAGCGGTGCCTTCGGGTCCCGCCCCCACGGCTGCGGGCGGTAGACGTTGATACGACGGGTCTCGCCCAGCGCCTTCGACTCGATGGTGAAGGTCTCGCCGATGACCAGCGGCGTGGCGGCGGCGGGCGACGCGGATTCGGCGGCCATCAGCGGCGCGGCGGAGACGACGGACAACAACAGCGACAGCGACAGCGACAGCACGATCAGACGCATGGGACGGCCCATCCTGGGAAAGATGCCGAGCATAGACCGCCGGAGGCACTGTCGTTCGCGGCACTTTGCCGATCTGCCGGAACTGGAGCACCATGGAGCCGGTGATGGTCATGCAACGGGCACCTTGGCTCAAGGACTGGTCGCCGCCACGCTCATATCCACAAGGAGGTTCCCATGTTGAGTGTATTGATCGCCACCACCCTTGCCGCCGCCTCACCGCAGTCCAGCAGCACTCCGCCAGCATCCGCAGCGTATGCGGACTGCCTGCTCGCCCACCTCCAACCGGGATTGTCCGACCACGCGATCCCGCTGCTGCAGCAGGCCTGCGTCGCGAAGTATCCGGAGAGCTACGTCGCATATTCAGAACTGGAACGCCGGATCAGCGCGCAGCGCCGGGCTGACTTTGACGCGGCTCAAGCGGAAGCCGTGCGTTCCGCGAATGCGGCAGCGACGGCCGCACAGCAAGCTGCCGACGCGGCGGCCGCAAAAGCCAAGGGAATGCGGGCGAACTAGAGGCCACGGACCAGGGCAACAAAAAAGGCACCGCATTACGGTGCCTTTCTGAATGACCTGGGTCATTGGATGCAATGGTGGGCCGTGAAGGATTCGAACCTTCGACCAAAAGATTAAAAGTCTTCTGCTCTACCGACTGAGCTAACGGCCCATTGCACTGCCCCAGCCTTTCGGCGGGGTGGGCATTCTACCCTACTTTACCGGGCCGGGTGAAACCCTGGTGCGTCGAGGTTGCCGGCCAGCGGCCGGCACTACCCGATCTGGTGAGCCCGCTTAAACCTTCTGGGCCTCACGCGCATCCCAGCTGTGATTCCTGCCCGGAGCCACGGATGCGCCTGCCCTTCTGCCTCATTGCCGCCCTGTTGCTGCCCTGTGCGGCACTGGCCGCCCCATCCCAGGTCGTCACCGACGACATCGGCCGCTTCTGGGCCACTTATGACGCTGTGCGCGCCGAGCCCGACGTTGAACGCCAGGTCGCACTGGTGCAGGAGCGCTACATCGATCCAGGCAGCCCCGGCCTGCATGCGCTGATGCAGGTCCGTAACTACACCGCCCGCGAATACGCCGAGGCCATGCGTGCGTGGCCGCGCTTCTGGACGTCGGTACGCCCATTGACCGCCAACGCGCAGCAGGCCAGCGCCACACTGGAACGGGACCTGGCCGCCTTCCGCACGCTCTACCCCGCCCTGCGCCCGGCCACCATCACCTATGCCGTGGGCGTGCTGCGTACTGGCGGGACCACGCTGGGTGACAAGGTACTGATCGGTGCGGAGATGGCGCTGGGCGATGAGCGCGTGGACGTGAGCGAGTTGCCGGCGAAAATGCGCGATCGCCTGCGGATCTTCTATGACAGCCGTCCGGGGGCGAACAACGCGCAGAACAACCTGCACGAGTACGTGCATACCCAGCAGCGCGAGACTACCGGCAGCCTGGCGCAGTACGCGGTGCGCGAAGGCGTGGCGGAGTATGTGGCCGAACGGCTGAGCGGGCGTCGGCTGGCGTTGCCGCTGTACAGCTACGGGCCCGCGCACGAAGCGGAAATCCGCACGCGTTTCGTCGCTGAAATGGACGGCGGGGATCTGGACAACTGGCTGTACAACAGCGCCCGTAATCCGTTCGGGGTGGGTGATGTGGGGTACTACGCCGGCTACCGCATCGCGCAGGAGTACATGCGCCAGCAAGCCGACGAGAAAGCCGGTGTCGCGCGGATGATCGAGCTGGACTATGCCGATCCGAAGGCGGTGCGGATGTTTATTGAAGCGTCGGGGTGGCTGCGGCAGCGGTAGCGCCGGGCCATGCCTGGCGGGTCAGGGAGTGCGAACCAACGGTTCGCACCCACCAGAGTCAGACCTACCCGGCGGGTCGGGGAGTGCGAACCAAGGTTCGCACCCACCGAGGAGCAGTTCGCACCCACCATCTGGGAATTCACACCCATCAGGGAAGCCGGCCAGCGGCCGGCACTACCAGGGGCGATCAGGCGTACAGCGTCGGGTCCGGCACGCCGGCTTCGGCGAAGCCCTGCGCGCGCAGGCGGCAGGCATCACAGTGGCCGCAGGCGGCGCCGTTGGCGTCGGCGTTGTAGCAGGACACGGTCAGGCCGAAGTCCACGCCCAGGCGCACGCCTTCGCTGACGATCTGGCCCTTGCTGAGGAACTGCAGCGGCGCGTGTACCTTGATGCCCGCACCTTCCACGCCCGACTTGGTGGCCAGGTTGGCCAGCGCCTGGAACGCGGCCACGAACTCGGGGCGGCAGTCCGGATAGCCGGAATAATCCACGGCGTTGACGCCGCAGAAGATGTCGTTGGCACCGAGCACTTCGGCCCAGCCGAGGGCCAGCGACAGCATGATGGTGTTGCGCGCCGGTACGTAGGTGACCGGAATGCCGGCACCGCCGGCCTCGGGCACGTCGATGTCGTCGGTCAGTGCCGAGCCGCCGATGCTGCGCAGGTCCACGTCCACGATCTTGTGCGCGACCACGCCCTGGGCCTTGGCCACGCGGGCGGCAGCATCCAGTTCGGAGGTATGGCGCTGGCCGTAGCGCACGCTCAGGGCATGCACGGCGAAGCCCTGTTCCTGGGCCATGGCGATGACGGCGGCTGAATCCATGCCGCCGGAGAGAAGCACGACTGCCTTCTTCATGGGTAAAACATCCGGTTGGGAGGGGAAAGCCAGCACGCTGTCCCGCGCCGGAGCTACATCAGGGAACGCCGCGCGGGCTCATCGGCCCGGCTCGTCGTTCCACAGGATTTTATGCAACTGCATCTGGAAGCGCACCGGCAGGCGGTCTTCGACGATCCAGTCGGCCAGCTGCCGCGCGGTGATCTCGCCCTTGCTGGGCGAGAAGAACACGGTGCAGCGCTTCACCAGCTCGTGCTCGGCGACCAGGGCCTTGGCCCAGTCGTAGTCCCCGCGGCTGCAGATGACGAACTTGATCTGGTCGCGTGCGGTCAGCAGCGGCAGGTTTTCCCAGCGGTTGCGCGCCACTTCGGCAGACCCCGGGGTCTTGATGTCGACCACGCGCGATACACGCGGGTCCACCGCGCTGACGTCCAGCGCGCCGGAGGTTTCCAGCGAGACGTCCATGCCGGCGTCGCACAGCTTCTGCAGCAGCACCAGGCAGCGTTTCTGCGCCAGCGGCTCGCCGCCGGTCACGCAGACGTGGCGCACGCCCTGGGCCAACACCTCGGCCACGATGTCGTCGATGTCCCACCAGGTGCCGCCATGGAAGGCATAGGCCGTATCGCAGTACTGGCAGCGCAGCGGGCAGCCGGTCAGGCGCACGAACACGGTCGGCCAGCCGGCGGTATCGGCTTCGCCCTGCAGCGAGGTGAAGATCTCGGTGATCTTCAGGCGCGGCAGCGGCGACTGCACGATGTCGCTGGGGGTGGCGACGGCGTTGGACGGGGTAACGGCGGTCATGGCAAACAATTCTTCATGGGACGGGCGACCGATTTATCGGCGCCGGAAACGAAAGCAGCCGAGCATGGGCTCGGCTCTACAGGAGGCTGCCGGAAATCAGCCCGGCGCCAGGGTACGCATTGTACGCCCGGTCAGCGGATCAACGGATCTGCTTGCCGAGGCGGATGGACTGCAGCCGATCCTGGGCGGTGCGCGCGGCGTCCGAGCCCGGGTACTGCGCCACGACGCTCTCCAGCGTCTGCTGGGCCTGGTCGACCTTGCCCTCGCCATACTGCGAGAGGCCAACCTTGAGCAGGCCGCCAGCGGCCTTGTCGTGGGTCGGATAGCGCGCGAGCAGTTCACGGAACTGGGTCTCGGCCATCGGGAAATTGCGGGTGGCGTAGTAGCTCTCGCCCAACCAGTACAGCGCGTTCGGCGCGTAGACGCCGTTCGGATACAGCTGCAGGAAGCTCAGGAAAAGCTGCGCCGAATCATCGTACTTGCCGGCCTTCAGCGAGTCGAAGGCGACGTTGTAGGAGGTGCGCTCGTCGCCGGTGGCGGCAAGGCTGCCGGCATCACCATGGACGGAAGGCGGCCGCTCGGAAGTGGCCGCCGCTGCGGGCTTTGCCGGGGCCGGTGCGGCCTTCGGCGCGCTCGCCGGAACGGGCGGCAGGGCCGGGGCCGCATTGCCCCCTTCCAACCGGTTCAGGCGGCTGTCCAGATCCAGGTACTGGTCCTGGGCGGACTGCTTGAGCTGGGCGTTGTCGTGCTGCAACTGCTCGATCGAGGCCTGCAGGCTGGTGACCTGCTGCCGCAGCTGGTTGATCTGGTTCAACAGGTCCTGGTTGGCACTGTTGTTGTACATCTGCTGCTCGAGCGCGCCGACACGGTCAGCCAGGCTCTGTCGCTGTGCATGCGCCGGTGCGGCAGCCACGAGGGCTGCCGCAACGACCAGCATCAGTTTGATGCCAATGCGCATGGATTACTGCGCGGTGTAGACGATTTCGACGCGACGGTTCTGCGACCAGCAGGACTCGTTCGACTCGGTGCAGACCGGACGCTCTTCACCGTAGGAAACGACGGTCAGCTGCGAAGCCGAGCCACCGTTGGCCTGCAGGGCCGAGTTGACGCCGTTGCCACGACGCTCACCCAGGGCCTGGTTGTACGCGCGCGAACCGCGCTCGTCGGTGTGACCCTGCAGGGTGATGCGCGAGGACGGACGGTCACGCAGGTACTTGGCGTGGCACGCCATGATGGCCTGGAATTCCGGCTTCACGTCTTCCTTGTCCAGGTCGAAGTAGACAACGCGCTGGCGCAGGCAAGCGTCGGTATCCAGGTCGCCCGGGCCGTACAGGCCCGAGGTCGACGGACCGGTCGGGGTGGTGGTCGAGGTGCCGGTGTCGACCGGGGCTGCCGGCTCTTCCTTCACCTTCTTCGAGCAACCGGCCAGGACGGCCACAGACAGCAGGGAAACAAGCAGAACGCGGGTGGACTTGTTCATGGCGATACCTTTGTGGCTCCTAGGCCGATGAGGGGTTCAAGACAACGAAAATATTAACACTCTTTTAGCGCTGGGTACGGTATGGGGACCATGCCGGCTCGCGCACATCACCATCGGCCAGGACCAGGCGCTGGCGAACCCGCGCATCGGCCGAGACGGCATACAACACACCACGGCCACCTTCGCGGGCGGCGTACAACACCATGCTCGCGTTGGGCGCAAAGCTCGGCGATTCATCCAGCGAGCCCGGGGACAGCGTGCTCCAGCGCGGCGAACCCAGCGAGCTGTCCATCATCGCGATCTTGTAGCTGTTGCCCGAGCCCTGGGCGACGGCGATCTTCTTGCCGTCGTAGGACACCGAGGGCTTGGCATTGTAGTTGCCCTGGAAGGTCACGCGCTCGGCGCTGCCGCCGCCCGCGCCGACCTTGTAGACCTGCGGACGGCCGCCGCGGTCGGAGGTGAAGTACACCGCGCTGCCGTCCGGCGCCCAGGTCGGCTCGGTATCGATGGCGAAGTGGTTGGTCAGCTGGGTCAGCTGCTTGCTGCCCAGGTCCATCACGTAGATTTCCGGGTTGCCCGAACGCGACAGGGTCAGGGCCAGCTTGCGGCCGTCCGGCGAGAACGCCGGGGCGCTGTTGATGCCGCGGAAGCTGGTGACGAGCTCACGCGCGCCGGTACCGATGTTCTGGATGTAGATGGCCGAATTGCCACGCTCGAAGCTGACGTAGGCCAGCTTGCTGCCATCCGGGCTCCACGACGGCGACAGCAGCGGCTCGGCCGAACGCACGATGGTCTGCGGATTGAAGCCATCGGAGTCGGCCACCATCAGCGCGTAGCGCATGGCGTCGCCCTTGCCGCTGGCGGTCACGTAGGCGATGCGGGTCCAGAAGGCGCCGCGCACACCGGTGATCTTTTCGTAGATGGCGTCGGCCATCTGGTGGGCAACGTCGCGCATGGCGTTGCCACGGGCGGTCATCGCCAGGCCCAGCAGGCGCTCGCCCTTGGGTACGTCGAACAGTTCGTACTCGACGCGGTAGGCGCCGGCACCGGCGTCGAGCACGCGGCCGACCACGATGTAGTTCTGCTTCAGCGCGCGCCAGGTGGCGAACTGGATGTCGCCGCCGCGCACCGGCTTCTCGACGATCTGCGCTTCGGGCAGCGTACGGAACTGGCCCGAACGCTCCAGGTCGGCACGGACCACGCCGGCGACGTCGGTCTGCGGTGCAGCCGACGACCCCTGGTAAGGCATCGGCACGATGGTGATCGGCAGCGCGGAAGCATTGCCGCCGATGATGTCGATATCCAGCCCCTTCTGCTGCGCGACGGCAGCAAAGGGCAGCAACAGGGCCGCAAACACGGCAAGCCAGCGAGGCATCTTTTTCATGGAGCGCTCAATAGGGGGAAACCGGAACGAGGGATAACAAAGCGGCAGTGAACCGCTTCGCAATCATGAACCAAGGGTACGTGAATTCCGGGTCAGTTCCAGCCCGTCCTCTCACGCACCGTTAACGTCGTGGCTAACATCGCGCCCATGTGCCCCGTCACGCCGCCCTGCGGGGCGGTGTCCGACAGCAGCCCACAGCCTGCCCGGCCGAGACCTGGCCTGCCAGAGGCAAGCGCGACATCCGTGGACGCGGGCAGCGGAGAGCCACCCTGCCCTGCCCGCCTCAGCGATCCTGGGCGGTGAAGGTGAAGTTGAGCGTGCGTGCGAACACCGACTCGAAGCCGCGGTACGGCAGCGGCTGCGCGTTGAGCACGGCGGCCTCGATCGAGCGCTTGCCGGCCTCGTCGTACGGGCAGTTCGGGCTGACCTTGGCCTGCATCACCGTACCACCCGGAATCTGGGTGATGGTGATCTGGCAGCGCTGGCCCAACGGCACCGTATCCGGGCGCACCCACTGCGACAGCACCTTGGCCTGGATGGCGGCTGCGTACTTGGCCGAAAGGTCGTCGCTGTTGCCACCGCCACCGGCGGCCGGCTGCGAGGCACCACTGGAACCGGCAGCGGCACTGCCGGCGGCATTGCGCGCGGCGGCCACCTGGCGCAGCTTCTGCTCGGCCAGCTTGGCTTCCTTCTCGGCCTGCTCGCGGCGGGCACGGATCTCGGCGATCTTCTTCTGCTTCTCGGCCTCGGCCTTGTCAGCGGCCACGCGCTCCTGCTCGGCCTGCTTCTTCTTCTCGTCCGCTTCCTGCTGCTTGGCCAGGCGCAGCTTCTGCTCGGCTTCCTCCTGGCGCTTGCGTTCGGTCAGGTCGATCTGTTCCTGGCGGCGCTTGGCTTCCTGTTCCTGCTTGGCCTTCTCCTGGGAGATGGCCAGCGCACTCACCGCTTCCTGATCCTTGGTATCCGGCTGCGCGACACGCTCCTGCGCCTGTTGCTGCTGCGGCGTGGGGGCGTCCTGTGGGCGCGGTTCCGGGATCGGCTGCGGCGGCGGAATGGTGTCTTCCGGCACCGGGATGGGCTCGGCCACCGGCGGCGGCAGGTCTTCCAGCTTTTCCGACTGGCGCAGGGCCTGGCGCGCAGCGGAGGCCTCCGACGCGGACAGCGCCAGGCTGGCCTCGACCGACGGATCGCCGGCGGCGGCGTCGGTGTTGCGCTCGGGCGACCAGAACCAGGCCACGATGAAGACCAGCGCGACCAGCAGGTGCACCAGCAACGCCAATGCCAGGGGCAGGCCCCAGCCGGGTTCGCGCTGATGCGGGGGTGGCAGGGCGTCAGCGTGCATCGGTGGCCAGGCCTACCTTGTCTACCTTGGCGCGCTTGATCACATCCATCGCGGCAATGACCTTTTCATAGGCCACGGCACGGTCGGCGGCGACGATCACGCGCACGCCCTTGTCCTGGGCGGCGATGCCGGCCAGGCGGCCTTCCAGTTCCTCGGCCGACACGGCGGTCGGTTCCTTGGCATCGGGCAGCTTCAGGCTGAGCTGGCCGTCCTGGCGCACCGAGACGATCACCGGGTCCTGCTTGCTCTCCAGCGCCTTGGCGTTGGACTGCGGCAGGTCGACGTCGAAGCTCAGGGTGAGCAGCGGCGCGGTGACCATGAAGATGATCAGCAGCACCAGCATGACGTCGATGTAGGGAACGACGTTGATTTCCGATTTCAGCTTGCGGCGCTTGCGGCGACCGATGGCAGCGGACATGGCTTGGACTCCCGGGTCAGGCGCTTACTCGTCGCCAGCGCTCTGGCGCTGCAGGATGGAGCTGAACTCTTCGGCAAAGGTCTCGAACCGCACCGACATGCGCTCAACGCGCGTGGTGAAGCGGTTGTAGGCCCACACCGCCGGGATCGCCACGAACAGGCCGATGGCGGTAGCGAACAGTGCCTCGGAGATGCCCGGCGCGACGGCGGCGATGCCGGCCTGCGCACCACTGCTGATCATGTCGTGCATGGTCACCATGATGCCGAACACGGTGCCGACCAGGCCCACGTACGGCGCGGTCGAACCGATGTTGGCCAGCAGTTCCAGGTTGCGCTCGAGCTGGTCCACTTCGCGGGTATAGGTGGTGCGCATCGCGCGCTGCGCGCCTTCCAGCTGTGCGCGGCCATCCAGGCGGCGCTTGTCACGCAGGCGGGTGTATTCGCGGAACCCTGCTTCGAAGATGGCTTCCAGGCCGGTCACGCTGCGGCTGCGGTCGGTGGCCGCGCTGTACAGCTTGCCCAGGTCCGCGCCGGACCAGAAGCGGTTCTCGAACTCGTCGGCTTCGCGGGTGGCCTGCTTGAACACGCGGGCCTTGCGGAAAATGATCACCCAGCTGACGAACGAGCCGACCAGCAGCAGCAGCACGATGATCTTCACCGGCAGGCTGGCCTTGGCCATCAGTTCGAGGTAGTTGATGCCGCCGCCGGTGGTGGCCTGGGCAAGGGTCTGTGTCGCGGCGTTGCTGACGTCGGCCGGCAGTGCCTCGGTGACCGTGGCCTGCAGGGCCAGGAGCGTTGCGATCATCCGTTGTTCCTCAGTGTTCGGATTCGGGGTGGAGGTGGGGTTGCAGCACGGCAAGGACGGCCTCGTCCATGCCACGCGGGCGGAAACTGGCCGCGTCCAGTGCGGCGATGCGGACCTGGGCCGACAGCAGCAATTCGCCGTCGCGCAGGATCTGCTGGTCGAAGACCATGCTGGCCTTCTTCAGCTGGACCAGACGGGCGCTCACCTGCAGGGTGTCATCCAGCCGTGCCGGCCTGATGAAATCCATCTGCATCGAGCGCACCGCGAAGATCATCCCGTGCTCGGCGCGCATGCGCTCCTGGCCGTAGCCGAGCGAACGCATCCATTCGGTCCGGGCCCGTTCCATGAAGGCCACGTAGCGGGCGTGGTAGACCACCCCGCCAGCGTCGGTATCTTCCCAGTAAATGCGTGTCGGCCAACTGAATAGTGGCTCAACCGACATCGGGAACCTCCGCGAACAGGTCCTGCGGCGGGTTCTTCGGCTTCAGACCCATGTGCCGGTAGGCTTTGTGGGTGGCCATGCGGCCACGCGCGGTACGCACCAGGAAGCCCTGCTGGATCAGGTACGGCTCGACCACGTCTTCCAGGGTGCCACGCTCTTCGGACAGCGCCGCGGCCAGCGATTCGATGCCGACCGGGCCACCATCGAAGTAGTCGACCATGGTCTTGAGCAGGCGCCGGTCAAGCTCGTCGAAGCCTTCCGGGTCGACCTTGAGCATCTTCATCGCGGCCTGGGCTACGGGCTCGTCGATGTGGCCACCGGCCTTGACCTGCGCGTAATCGCGCACGCGTCGGAGCAGGCGGTTGGCGATACGCGGGGTACCACGCGCGCGGCGCGCGATCTCCCCTGCCCCATCGGCGGTGCAGTCGATGCCGAGGATGCTGGCGGAGCGGCGCACGATACGGGTCAGTTCCTCGACGCTGTAGAACTCCAGGCGCTGGACGATGCCGAAGCGGTCGCGCAGCGGCGCGGTCAGCAGGCCGGCGCGGGTGGTGGCGCCGATCAGGGTGAACGGCGGCAGGTCGATCTTGATCGAGCGGGCGGCGGGGCCCTCGCCGATCATGATGTCGATCTGGAAATCTTCCATCGCCGGGTACAGCACTTCCTCGACCACCGGCGACAGGCGATGGATCTCGTCGATGAACAGAACGTCGTGCGGCTGCAGGTTGGTCAGCAGCGCAGCCAGGTCGCCGGCCTTTTCGATCACCGGGCCGGAGGTCACGCGCAGGGCCACGCCCAGTTCGTTGGCGATGACATGGCTGAGGGTGGTCTTGCCCAGGCCCGGCGGCCCGAAGATCAGTACGTGGTCGAGCGCGTCGCCACGCCCCTTGGCCGCCTGGATGTAGATTTCCATCTGCTCGCGCACCGGCACCTGGCCGAGGTAGTCGGCAAGGCGCTTGGGGCGGATGCTGGCGTCGGCGGCGTCATCCTCGCGGGTGGCGCCGGCGCCGATGATGCGGTCGTCGGTCATGTGCTGATTATGCGGCAAAAGTACGGGTTTCGGCCGGGCTGCGCCCGGCACCCGCAGAGGCAACTGCAACAGCAACTGCCGGAGCAACAGCCAAAGCTGGCTTCCTGGGGGATGGCGGGGTGGGTCCGCTTGCGGGGGACGCTGCAAGTACGTCCATGTAAGCTCGGTCGCCGCATCCATGCGGCTCACGCCCCCCGCAACCGGACCCACCCCGCCTTCGACAGATCTGCGCAATCTGCCGGAATGGCATGGCCTGTTCTTGGTGGGTGTCGACCTTGGTCGACACGGTAGATCCACACCGTGCGTGGATGGCGCTGGATGGAACGAACCGAACTCGGGGTCAGAGCCCTTTTCCTGCGGAAAAGGGATCCGACCCCGCGCGGTCAGATCTCCACCTGCGCGCCGAGTTCCACCAGGCGGTTGCCCGGAATCCGGAAGAAGCCGGTCGCGGGCGCGGCATTCCGGTGCATCAGCGCGAACAGCTTGTCGCGCCAGATCGGCATGCCGCGGTTGGCGGTGGCCACAATGGTTTCGCGGCTGGCGAAGAAGGTGGTGTCCATCGGGTCGAAATAGATGCCACCGTGGTCACACGAGCGCATCAGCGCCAGCGGCACGTCCGGGGTTTCCATGAAACCGAAGCGCACATAGACCCGGTAGAACTCGTCGCCCACCGATTCGATCTTCAGCCGCTGCCCTTCCATCGCATAGGGAATGGGCAGGGTTTCCACGTGCAGGAACACGTTGCGCTCGTGCAGCACCTTGTTGTGCTTGAGGTTGTGCATCAGCGCGTGCGGGGCCACGGTCGGGTCGGCGGTGAGGAACACCGCAGTGCCCGGCACGCGTACCGGCGGTGCCAGCATCAGGCCCGGCAGGAAGGTGTCCAGGCGGATGCCGTCCTTGCGGATCTCATCACGCAGCAGCTCGCGGCCACGCCGCCAGGTGCGCATCATGGTGAACAGGAAGATGCCCAGCACCACCGGGAACCAGGCGCCCTGCAGCAGCTTGGCGCCGTTGGCGATGACGAAGCCGAGATCGATGATGAAGAACACCACGCACAGCGGCAGCAGCCAGCCACGCGACTTCGGCCACAGCGAACGTGCCACCACGGCCAGCAGCAGGGTGTCGATCAGCATCGTGGCCGACACCGAGATGCCGTAGGCCACGGCCAGGTTGGACGAACTGCGGAACGCCAGCACCAGGCCGAACACCATCACCGCGATGCCCCAGTTGATGCCCGGGATGTAGATCTGGCCGATGGTGTCGTGCGAGGTGTGCTTGATGCGCATGCGCGGGATGTAGCCCAGCTGCATGGCCTGGCGCGAGACCGAGAACGCGCCGGTGATGACCGACTGCGAGGCGATCACCGCCGCCATGGTGGCCAGGATGATCATCGGGTACAGCGCCCACGAGGGCACCGCCTCGAAGAACGGGTTCTTCAGGGCCTCGGGGTGGTTGAGCACCAGTGCGCCCTGCCCCAGGTAGTTCAGCACCAGGCACGGCAGCACGAAGAAGTACCAGGCGTGGCGGATCGGGCGCAGGCCGAAGTGGCCCATGTCCGCATACAGCGCTTCGCCGCCGGTCACCGCCAGCACCACTGCACCGAGAATGAAGATGCCGTGCCAGCCGTGCTCCATGAAGAAGCGGATGCCCCACCACGGGTTGAAGGCCTTCAGCACCTCGGGCGCATCGACAATGTTGTAGATGCCGATCACCGCCAGCGATACGAACCAGATCGCCATGATCGGGCCGAACGCCTTGCCGATCTTCTCGGTACCGAAGCGTTGCGCGGCGAACACTGCCAGCAGCACCACCAGGGTGACCGGCACGATGAAGACATGCAGTCCGGGTGCGGCCACCTCCAGGCCTTCGACCGCACTGAGCACGGACATGGCCGGGGTGATCACGCCGTCGCCGAAGAACAGCGAGGCGCCGAAGATGCCGAGGATGCCCACCACATAAGCCGAGCGCGAGCCATTGCGCAGCGTGCGCTGGGTCAACGCCATCAGCGCCATGATGCCGCCCTCGCCATCATTGTCGGCGCGCATGATGATGGTGACGTACTTCAGGGTCACCACCAGGTTCAGCGCCCAGAAAGCCAGCGACAGCACGCCCAGCACGGTATCGTGGTCGCTGTTGAGCCCGTAGTGCGGCGAGAACGCCTCCTTCAGGGTGTACAGCGGGCTGGTACCGATATCGCCGAAGACCACGCCGATCGCACCGATGACCAGCGCCAGTCCTCCAGCGGAGGGGGCGTGGCCATGGCCGCCGGGGGCGGCTGCGTGCGGGGTTTGACTGCTGGACATGGGACTCCTGGCGAAGCTCAGGCGGTTTGTTGAAGGAAAGGAAGGCGGATCAACGCAGCGCCGACTGCAGCGCCTTGCGGATCACGGTGGCCACTTCGTCGCCTTCATTGAAGGCATCACGGGCCATGCGCGCGGCTTCGGCCGGCTTGTAGCCCAGCTGCTGCAGGGCCACGGTGGCGTCGGACAGCGGATCGGCCGGGGCCGGGCCGCTGCCGGTGGGCAGCGCGCCGCCGGCACCGAACTGGGCCGCGCGGTCACGCAGCTCCAGCACCATGCGCTCGGCGGTCTTCTTGCCGATGCCCGGAATGCGGGTCAGCGCGGTGATGTCACCGGCCTGGACCATGCGCGCAAACTCCTCGACGGTGACGCCGGACAGCACGGCCAGCGCGATCTTCGCGCCGATGCCACTGACCTTCTGCACGTCGCGGAACAGGCGCCGCTCACCTTCACGCAGGAAGCCGTACAGCGAGACGCTGTCTTCCTTCTGCGAGTAGTGGGTGTACAGGGTGACCTCGCGGCCGAGCTCGGGCAGGTCGTAGAAGGTGCTCATCGGCGCCTCCAGTTCGTAGCCCACTCCGTTCACGTCCACCACCAGCCACGGCGGCGCCTTGTAGGCGACGATGCCGCGCAGTCGACCGATCATTGCGTGCAGCTCCTCATTTGCGGCCCCATGCCTGGCGGGCACTGAGCCCCAGGCGGTTGGCCGTCGCCCTTACGTGGGCATGGGTGATCGCCACCGCCAACGCGTCGGCCGCGTCGGCCTGCAGCTTGATTTTCAGGTTGAGCATGAGCCCGACCATGTGTTGAACCTGTTGCTTTTCGGCGCCACCGCGCCCGACGACCGCCAGCTTGATCTCGCTGGCAGCATATTCGTGCACCGGCAGGTCGCGCAGCACCACCGCCGAGATCGCCGCGCCACGGGCCTGGCCCAGCTTCAATGCCGAATCGGGGTTGCGGGCCATGAACACGCGTTCGATGGCCACTTCCTGCGGCTCATACTCGCGGCACAGGTCGGCCAGGCCCAGCACCAGCAGCTTCATGCGCTGCGGGAAGTCGTCAGCGCCCAGCAGCACCAGCGGCTGGTGGTGCACGTAGCTGACGCGGCCGGTGGCATCGACATCAATGATGCCGACCCCGGTCCGCTGCGAACCGGGGTCGATGCCGAGGATGCGGGTCATGCTGCACTCCTGGCGGGGCGGAACGGAATGCGCTGGCAGGCGTATGGGCTCATGACTGTCCGCGGTGACCGTTCAACGGCCCGCGCCCAGGCCGTCGAAGACGGCTCAGGCGTAGGCGTCGGCGCCGAGTTCGGCGTTGGAATACACGTCCTGCACGTCGTCCAGGTCTTCCAGCATGTCCAGCAGCTTCTTGACCTGCAGGGCGACCTCGCCCTCGACCTTGATGTCGTTGTCGGCGCGGAAGGTGATCTCGGCGTGGTCGGCGACATGGCCAGCGGCGGCCATCGCGTCCTTGACTGCGCTGAACGCGTCAGGGCTGGTGACCACATCGATCGAGCCATCGTCCGGATAGACCACGATGTCATCAGCGCCGGCCTCGATGGCCGCCTCGGTGATGGCTTCCTCGTCGGCACCCGGGGCGAAGCTGAGCACGCCCAGGCGCTTGAACATGAAGGCCACCGAGCCTTCGGTGCCCATGTTGCCGCCGCACTTGCTGAACGCATGGCGGACATCGGCCACGGTGCGCACGCGGTTGTCGGTCAGGCAGTCGACGATCACGGCCACGCCACCCGGGGCATAGCCTTCGTAGCGGATTTCCTCGTAGTCGACGCCTTCCAGTTCACCGGTGGCCTTCTTGATGGCGCGCTCGATCACGTCCTTGGACATGTTCACGGCCAGGCCCTTGTCCACCGCCACGCGCAGGCGCGGGTTGTTGTTGGGGTCGCCTCCACCGCCGCGCGCGGCAACGCCGATCTCGCGGATGATCTTGGTGAAAATCTTGCCGCGCTTCGCGTCGGACGCGTTCTTGCGGGCTTCGATGGAGGGGCCTCTACCCATGGGTGCTACCGTCTGGCTGCTTCAGGATCAAGGCGCGGATTCTACCTGATCGGGGACGGCAACCGTGTCTAGGGCGGAGAGATGCCGTCGGGCATGGCCCGGCGAAGCGCGTGCGAACCAACGGTTCGCACCCACCGAGGTAGTCCGGTCGCACCCACCAGGGCAGGACGGTTCGCACCCACCGAGCCAGGGCGGTCGCCCCTACCAGATTACGCGGCGGCGGCGTCGCGGCTGTGGTCGAACTGGCCGTGGCGCAGGAAATGCGCGGTCTGCCGCGCGGCATCGGGCGACACGACCAGGCCGCTGTGGCTGGTGCGCACCACGCAATGGTCGGCCAGGCCCGGCAGGCGGGTCTCGGCCAATGCCACGGTGCCGTCGGAGGCATCGTCGATGGCGCCCAGCAGGCTGCCCAGCCCATGCGGCACCGAACCGGCGATCAGCCCGACCTCGGCCTTGCCCTGCCAGTCCGGCAGGCCGTCCAGCAGCAGCTCGCTGCTGCGCCCCAGCGCCAGGCCCCAGCCATGATCGGACAACGAGCGCGCGGTGCCACTGCCGCGCAGCGGCGAGCCCAGGCAGACCACGCGCTGCACCGGCAGCTGCGGATTGCGCCGCAGCGCTTCCAGCGCCAGCAGCCCGCCCAGGCTGTGGCCGACCAAACTCAGCGGGCCGGCGTCGGCCAGCCGCTCCAGCAGCTGCGGTACGGCCACGTCCGGGCCACCGAACACCGAGGAATAACCAAACGCGTGCACCTGGAAGCCGCGCGCGCGCAGGCGCCAGGCCAGCGGTCCGACCCAGGCGCGGGCATTCCAGATGCCATGCAGCAGCAATACGGGGGGAGTCATGCAAACAGCCTGGCGGTCAGCGGGGCAGGAACGTACGGTGATTGAACACGCGCGCGCAGCAAGCGGCAGTGAACATCAGGCCGCGCGCGGTGCGCGGCGCAGGATGAATTCGAGATCGTTCGTGTCGCCCACCGGGAACAGGTATTCGCCGGCCTTCTCGAAACCGTAGCGGGCGTAGAAGCGCTGTGCGCCGAAGTTCTCCGACCACACGCCCAACCACAGGGTGCGCGGGCCCTCGTGTTCCAGCCAGGCCAGCGCGGTTTCCAGCAGGCGGCTGCCCCAGCCGCAGCTTTGCTGCGTCTTGATCAGGTACAGGCGCTTGAGTTCGCCGTCACCGGGCTTCACGTCCGGGTGCGGCAGGCCACAGGGACCGGCGGCGGCATGGCCGACCGCCTCCCCGTCCAGCTCCAGTAGCCACACCGCGTAATCCGGGTGGGCCAGGATCACGCGCTGGCGCTCGACCGTGTAGGCCTCCTCAAGGAAGGCCTGCAGGTCCTGCGGCGGATACAGATGGCCGAAGGTTTCGGTGAACGTGCGGGCAGCCAGCGCCGACAGGGTCGGCGCGTCGTCCACGGTGGCGCGGCGGATGGAATACATGCAGCAAGTTGACGTCAGCGCGAAGGGACGGTCAAGCCTTTTCCGACGATTCCGCTTCTTCGTCTTCCTCGTCCTCTTCCTCGTATTCCTCTTCGTCCTCGTCTTCTTCGCCTTCCTCGTCCTCGTCGTACTCTTCCTCTTCGTCGTCCTCGTAATCCTCGACGCCGAAGTCTTCTCCATCCCAACGGCCTTCGCCGTCGGCGACGAAGGTCAGGGCCATCGCGGCCGGGTTGGTACCGACGCGGACCAGCCAACCGCCGAACACGCGTGCACGCTCGGTGACCAGGTTGGCCTCGGAGCCTTCATTGCCCAGCTTTTCCCACTCCAGCGAAAACGCAAACTCGGTCATTGCCTGGATCTCCTGATCAGTTGGTCTTGGGGCGAACCTGGATGTGCACTTCGGCCAGCTGCGCGTCGACGATCGGCGACGGCGCGTCGGTCATCAGATCCTGTGCACCAGTGGTCTTCGGGAACGGGATGACGTCGCGGATCGACTCGGTGCCGGCCATCAGCGCGGCGATGCGGTCGATGCCGAAGGCGATGCCACCGTGCGGCGGCGCGCCGTAGTTCAGCGCGTCGAGCAGGAAGCCGAACTTGGCACGGGCTTCTTCGGCACCGATGCCCAGCAGCTCGAACACCGCGCTCTGCATGTCCGGACGGTGGATACGGATCGAACCGCCGCCGATCTCATTGCCGTTGAGCACCATGTCGTAGCCGCGCGAAACGGCGGTGCGGGCATTGGCGCGCAGGTCGGCGATGTCGTCCACGGCCGGTGCGGTGAAGGGGTGATGCAGGGCGACGTAGCGCTGTTCTTCCTCGTCCCACTCGAACATCGGGAAGTCGGTGACCCACAGCGGCGCCCAGCCGTCGGCGACCAGGCCGAAGTCCTTGCCGGCCTTCAGGCGCAGCGCGCCCATGAAGTCGGAGACCTTGTTGTAGCCGCCGGCACCGAAGAATACGATGTCGCCGTTGCCGGCGCCGACGTGGGCCACCAGCGCGGCGAAGGATTCCTCGCTGAAGAACTTCTGGATCGGCGAGCTGATTTCGCCGTTGTCGGCGATCTTGATGTAGGCCAGGCCCTTGGCGCCGTACTTGGCGGCATGCGCGGCGTATTCGTCGATCTGCTTGCGCGACAGCGACGCACCGCCCGGGATGCGCAGCGCAGCGACGCGGCCCTCGGCATCATTGGCCGGGCCGGTGAACACCGGGAACTCGCTGTCCTTGACCAGTTCGGCCACGTCCACCAGCTCCAGCGCGATGCGCAGGTCCGGCTTGTCCGAGCCGTAGCGGCGCATGGCCTCGGCCCAGGTCATGCGCGGGAAGCTGGCATCCAGCTGCACGTCCACCACTTCCTTGAAGATGGCGCGGATCATGTCCTCGACGAAATCCTGCACGTCGCGCTCGCGGACGAAGGCGAATTCCATGTCCAGCTGGGTGAACTCCAGCTGGCGATCGGCACGCAGGGCCTCGTCGCGGAAGCAGCGCGCGATCTGGTAGTAGCGGTCAAAGCCGGCCACCATCAGGATCTGCTTGAACAGCTGCGGGCTCTGCGGCAGGGCGTAGAACTCGCCGGGGTGCATGCGCGCCGGCACCAGGAAGTCGCGTGCGCCTTCCGGGGTGGCCTTGGTCAGGATCGGGGTTTCGATGTCCTGGAAGCCCTTTTCGTCCAGGTGGCGGCGCAGCGCCTGCACCAGCTTGATGCGGGTGCGCTGCATGCGCTGCATTTCCGGGCGGCGCAGGTCCAGGTAGCGGTACTTCAGGCGGGTTTCCTCGCCCGGGTTCTCATGGGCGTGGAACGGCAGCGGCGCAGCCTTGTTCAGCACGGTGATGGCGGTGGCGATCACTTCCACCTTGCCGGTGCGCATCTTGTCGTTCACCGCGTGGCGGGCACGCACGACGCCTTCCACCTGCAGCACATCCTCGTAGCCCAGCGACGCGGCCACCGCGAACACTTCGGCATTGTCGACCTCCACCGTCACCTGCACGATGCCTTCATGATCGCGGAGATCGATGAAGCAGACGCCGCCCTGGTTACGGGCCACGTCGGTCCAGCCGGCGAGGGTGACAGTCTGGCCAATCAGGGTCTCGTCGACCAGGCCGCAGAAGTGGGTACGCATGGGGGGAAGCTCCGCTGGAGAACGCCGGCACCGGATGGGGGCCGGAAAGCCTCGTATTCTGCGGCCGAGGCCCCGGCTGGGGCAAATCCGGCCAGTCACACCGGCTTGATCGTCCCCCTCCCTATAGTCGGGCACCTGCCACCGTATGGGATGCCGCCATGAAACCGCTGTCCCTGGCCAGCCTGGCCGTGACCCTCAGCCTGGGTGCGCTGGGCACCCTTGCCCTGCCCGCTCCGTCCGCCTCTGCGCAGAACGGGGTGATCCGCTGCGAAAGCCAGAGCAACCGCGAACGGGTCTGCAACACCGGCTGGCGCGGCGCGCAGCTGGTCCGTCAGTTGTCTGGCAGCCCCTGCGAGGAAGGGCGCTCCTGGGGCAGCCGCAATGGCAGCATCTGGGTCACCAATGGTTGCCGCGCCGAGTTCGTCGAGGCCCGTGGTGGCTGGGGCGGCGGCAATGGCGGTGGCTGGGGAGGCAACAACGGTCGCCCAGGCGAGACCATCCGCTGCGAAAGCCAGAACAACCGCGAGCGCAGCTGCCCGGTCGGCTGGCGCAATGCCCGCCTGGTCCGCCAGTTGTCCGGCAGCCCTTGCGACGAGGGCCGTACCTGGGGTGTGCGCAACGGCGCGGTATGGGTCAGCAATGGCTGCCGCGCCGAATTCGCCGAGGCCCGCGGCTGGGGCGGTGGCGGTGGCGGCTGGGGCGGTGGCAACAGCAACTATTCCGTCACCTGCAGCAGCAACAACAACCGCTCGCAGACCTGCGACTGGGATGAGCGCCAGGGCCGGCCGGTGCTGCAGCAGCAGCTGTCGGGCAGCGCCTGCCAGGAAGGCCGCAGCTGGGGTTATTCGCGTGGCCAGGTGTGGGTGAGCAACGGCTGCCGGGCGCGCTTCGGCACGCGGTGAGTGCAGGGTCGGGGTCAGAGCCCTCCGCAGGAGGGATCCGACCCCGGGATCACGGTGCGGGTGCTGTGTCGTCGCCCCACGGTGGCGGTGGCAGGTCGACCGGCTTGCTCAGGTCGAACTGCACGCGGAAGCGGCGGCCGTCCGGGCGCGTCAGTTCGTAGACGAACGTCTGGTCCGGATCGATCTCCATCGCCCAGGTGTTGTGCGTGGAAGCCAGCATGTCGGCACGGCGGAACATCGCCACCGAATCGGCATCGGCAGGGAACTGCTGGCGCTCGGCGGTGCCCGGCGGCGTGCTGTCGCCACCGTACAGGGTGATCGCGTCGGGGCTGCCGTCTTCGTGGCGATGGTCGTGCTTCAGCCGCAGCCCGTTCGGCGTGCGGGTCAGCACCCAGGTCCGCGAGTGGTCATCACCGACATGGAACGGGATGCGCAGCTCGTGCGCCGGGTCGGCGCAGCCGCGCACATGCATGACCAGGCGCTGCCCGGCGAACGGATCCTTGGCGGTCGGTGCAGGCGTGTCCTCCACCACCTTGCCGACGTAGGCCTGGCCGCAATGTGCGGCGATGGCGGCCATGAACGCATCGGCCGGTGCGGTCGCCAGATCGTGGGCGACCGTATCGGAGCGCTGCGTGCACGCAGCGAGGCTGAGCAGGAGGGCGGCGGTAGTGGCAACGGCAATCGGTCTCATGCCCCAACCCTAACGGCCATGGACGATGGGCGCAAACCGCGCGCCAGTCCCGCTCAGCGCTCGGCAGACGGTGCTGCCGGCAGTGCTTCGGTCGCCGCCACCGGTGCGGCCTCGCCCTCGCCGGCCGGCTCCTGCTCCACCGGATCAACGTCAAACGGTGTACGGAACACCAGCGACGGCAACAGCGTGGTCAGCGCCGCGTACAGCAGCAGCGCACCGAACAGCACCGCCGGAATCTGGAAGCGCTCACGCATGATCGCCGCCAGCACCAGGGTGAAGATCAGCGTCGGTGCCAGCGCCAGCGAAACCCGCAGGCTGCTGCGGAAGCTCTCGCCGAACATCACCCGGCGCTGCAGCCAGACCACGCCGATGCGCAGCGGCAGCACCACCAGGGTGATCACGATGCCCAGCCCCAGCGCCTCGAAGCTCAGCGCTTCGGCGGGCACCTTGGTGCCGGCGTTGAAGAAGTAGAACGGCACGAAGAACGAGGCGAACAGGCGCAGCGCGTGCAGGTTCTCGTGCGAGGCCAGCAGCGGCATGCGCTGGTGCAGCAGGCGCGCGACCAGGCCGGCGATGAACGCGCCAACCAGGTAGTACACGCCCAGCAGGTAGGTGATGTAGGCCGCCACCATGCCGACCATCACCAGCAGCGAGAATTCCGAGCCCGGCGCGTGCGGTGCCACCCAGCGGCCCAGCGCGATGAACAGCAGCGGCAGGCCGATCATCATCGCCAGCAGTGCCAGGCTGGACAACGCCATGTGCCCTGGGTCACCGGCCTGCAGCACGATGAACAACGCCGCCAGCGCCAGCAGTTCGCCGGCGATGGCCTTGCTGGTCACCCAGAACCGCTCGTCTTCGCTGAGGCCAAGCCGCGACAGCGAGTCCATGATGAAGCCCGTGGACGGCGTCAGCAGCGCCAGCGCCAGCAGGCCGGCGGCCTGCCACGGCAGCCCCGCATAACGCCAGGCCAGCCAGCCCACGCCGAACAGCGTGCCGGTACGGATCACCAGGTGCGCCAGCAGCGGCCACATGCCACGGCGCAGCGCCTGCAGGTCCACTTCCAGGCCGGCGAACAGGAACAGCGAGGAAATGCCCAGCGTGGCCAGCAGGCCGATCACCGCATCATGGGCCTGGTCGCCCAGCCAGAGCATGCCGATGATGCCGAACAGCAGGCAGGTCAGCGGCGCGGGCAGGCTGAAACGCTGCAGCGCGCGCGGGATCACCAGCAGCGCGAAGATCAGCAGCAGGTAGATCAGTTCATGGCTCATGGGGACTTCCGTGTGGTTCGAACGCGCGCAGGATGCGCGCGCCGAACCGATCCGGCAAGCCACGTTTGAATGACCCCGGTTACCTCATCCGATCAACCGGTCGGCAATCCGCCCCACCTGTGCCAGCACGCTAGCGCGTTGCTCGTAGCTGATCGCACCTGCCTGCAGATAAGCCGTCAGCACCCACGGGGCGCCCCCGGCTACGGGCCACAGCACGGCGATGTCGTTGCGCGCGTCTTCACCATTGCTGCCGGTCTTGTCACCCACGCGCCAGCGCTTGCCCAGGCCCGCGCGCAGGCAGGCGTCGCCGGTTTCGTTGTCGATCAGCCAGTCGGCCAGCTGCTGCCGCGAAGCCGGTTGCAGTACCTCGCCCAACACCACGCGCTGCAGGGTCGCGGCCATCGCCGCCGGCGTGGTGGTGTCGCGCGGGTCGCCCTTGGCAAAGCTGTTCAGCTCCGGCTCCAGGCGGTCACTGCGGCTCACCGTGTCGCCGCTGGCGCGCAGGAACGCGGTCACTGCGGGCGGGCCACCGACCACGCCGAACAGCAGGTTGGCGGCGGTGTTGTCGCTGGTGATGATCGTGGCACGGCACAGGTCGCGCACGGTCATGTCCTTGCCGGCGTGGCGGCGGGTGACCGGTGCATGCGAGAGCAGATCGGCCTCGCCCACCGGCACGCGCCTGTCCAGCAATGCCGGCATGCGTTCGGCCTGGCTGAGCACGGTGGCCGCCAGCATGCTCTTGAAGGTGCTGCACATCGGGAAGCGCTCGTCCTGGCGATGACTGATGCGGCGACCGCTGGCAGTGTCCAGCAGGGTCACGCCGAGGCGTCCGGCGCAGGCCTTTTCCAGCGCGGCGAAATCACTGGCGGCGGTGATGGCGGCATCGGTGGGTGCGTTGGCGGTGGCCTTGCCCGCTGCACGTGCCAGCAGCGGCAAGGCAAGCGAGGAAGCCACGGCGGCACCACTGAACTGCAGGAATCGGCGACGGGCGAGCATGCGGGTTCTCCTGGGGGACCGCTCGATTATTGAAGCCTTGATCGGGGGCGACCAGCGCAAAAAATCTGCGAGAGACATTAGTTCAATTAATGTCTGACGCATTCAACCCCTTAATTTTCCGAAATGTTTCGTTGAAGCGTTAGGATCATCCATCACTCCAGCTCACGACTCGACGATGCTGCACCCTACCCTGCCACTGAACGCGCTGCGCGCCTTCGAGGCCGCCGCCCGCCACCAGAACTTCACCCGTGCCGCGCTGGAGCTGTGTGTCAGCCAGGCCGCACTGAGCCACCAGATCCGTGGACTGGAGGACCGGCTCGGCATCCGCCTGTTCCATCGCCTCCCGCGCGGCGTGGCGCTCACCGATGAAGGCGCGGCCCTGTATCCGGTGCTCAACGAATCGTTCGAGCGCATCTCCGCCAGCATCGCGCGTTACACCGGCGGACCTGCGCGTGAAGTGCTGACCCTGGGCGTGGTCGGCACCTTCGCCACCGGCTGGCTGCTTCCACGGCTGGCCGCGTTCGAGGCAGCGCACCCGGACATCGAGCTGCGCCTGCAGACCCACAACAACCGCATCGACCTGGCCGGAGAAGGGCTGGACCTGGCGATCCGCTTTGGTGATGGCGACTGGCAGGGCCAGGCGTGCACGGCGATCCTCGACGCGCCGTTTGCACCGCTGTGCGCACCGGCGCTGGCGCGGCGCCTGAAACAGCCACGCGACCTGGGCACGCTGCCGCTGCTTCGTTCCTACCGCAGCGACGAATGGCCGCGCTGGCTGCAGGCGGCCGGGGTCAGCGGCGTGGAAGCGCGCGGGCCGGTATTCGATTCCTCGTTGACGGTCGCGATGGCGGCCGCCGGTGGCGCCGGTGTGGCCTTGCTGCCGCTGCGCATGTTCGAGCAGGAACTGGCCGAGGGTCGCCTGCTGCAGCCGTTCAGCACCACGCTGGAGCTGGGGCGCTACTGGCTGACGCGGCTGCGATCGCGTGCCGAACGTGAGCCGGCCAGGCGCTTCCGCGAATGGCTGCAGGCACAGGGCGGGTAGGCAGTGCCGGCCGCTGGCCGGCAATCCCTTGATCGTTGTGGGCGCATCGCGCTGCCGGCCAGCGGCCGGCACTACCGGTCAGGACTCGAGCAGTTCCATCCAGGCGGCTTCGGCCTTTTCCAGCTGCGCGGCGGCGGTTTCGCGATCGCGGCCAAGCACGGCCATGCGCGTGGCATCGGCGTAGTTGGCCGGGTCGGCCAGCTGGCGGTCCAGCTCGGCCAGGGCACCTTCCAGCTCGGCCACCTTGGCTTCAGCGGCGGCCAGCTTGTGCGGGTTCACCGGCTTCTTCTGCACCACCTGCGCCACCGGGGTGGTCTTGACCACCACCGGCTCTTCCACCTGTTCCATGCGCGCCTTGGTGCCCTGCGCCTGCGGGCGGGTACGCAGCCACGCGGCGTAGGCATCCAGGTCGCCATCGAACGGCTCGACCACGCCATCGGCCACGCGCCAGTAGGTATCGCAGACCAGGCCGATCAGATGGCGGTCGTGCGAGACCATCACGATCGCGCCTTCGAAGGTGGCCAATGCTTCGGCCAGCGCTTCGCGCATTTCCAGGTCAAGGTGGTTGGTCGGTTCGTCCAGCAGCAGCACGTTTGGCTGCTGCCAGGCGATCAGCGCCAGCGCCAGGCGTGCGCGCTCGCCACCGGAGAAGCCATCGACCGGCTCGAACGCGCGGTCACCCGGGAAGTTCCACTTGCCGAGGAAGTCGCGGAACGACTGGTTCGGTGCGTCCGGGGCGATCTCGCGGAAGTGCTCCATCGGCGACTGGCCTTCGTGCAGCGACTCCACCGTGTGCTGGGCAAAGTAGCCGATCTTCAGGTCCGGGTGCGCCATGCGCTCGCCGACGATCGGCGCCAGCTCGCCCACCAGGGTCTTCACCAGGGTGGTCTTGCCGGCACCGTTCGGGCCGAGCAGGCCAATGCGCTGGCCCGCTTCCAGACCGAAGCCGACGTTGTGCAGGATCACTGCGTCCTTGCCGTAGCCGGCCTCGACATGGTTCAGGCGGATCAGCGAGAACGGCAGCTTGGCCGGCGGCGCGAACTCGATACGGAACTCGCGCTCGGCGCGCACTGCTTCGGTACCGGCCAGCTTGGCCAGGCGCTTCATGCGGCTTTGCGCCTGCGCGGCCTTGCTGGCCTGTGCCTTGAAGCGGTCGATGAAGCTCTGCAGGTGGGCGCGCTCGGCCTGTTCCTTCTCGTGCGCGATCTGCTGCTGGCGCAGCTGTTCGGCGCGCTGGCGCTCGAAATCGGTATAACCGCCCGGGTAGAGCTTGGCGCCGCCGCCGTGCAGGTGCAGGGTGTGGGTGGCCACGTTGTCGAGGAACTCACGGTCATGCGAGATCAACAGCAGGGTGCCGGGGTACTTCAGCAGCCACTGCTCCAGCCAGTACACCGCGTCCAGGTCCAGGTGGTTGGTCGGTTCGTCCAGCAGCAGCAGGTCACTGGGCATCATCAGCGCGCGGGCCAGGTTCAGGCGTACGCGCCAGCCGCCGGAGAACGAGGACACCGCGCGGTGGTGGGTCTCGGCCGGGAAACCGAGGCCGTGCAGCAGCTTGCCGGCGCGCGCTTCGGCGTCGTAGGCCCCCATCTCGGCCATCTTCGTGTGCGCGTTGGCCACCGCCTCCCAGTCTTCGCGCGCGGTTGCTTCAGCCTCTTCAGCCAGCACCGCAGCCACATCGGTATCCCCGCCCAGCACAAAGCTCAGCGCCGGGTCCGGCAGCGACGGGGTTTCCTGGGCCACGCTGGCGATACGGACCTTGCCGGGCAGGTCGACGTCACCCTTGTCGGCCTCCAGCTCGCCCTTCACCGCCGCGAACAGGCTGGACTTGCCAGCACCGTTGCGGCCGACCACGCCCACCCGGTAACCGGCGTGCAGGGTCAGGTCGACATTGGACAACAGCAGCCGCTCGCCGCGGCGCAAGGCGAAATTACGAAGGGAGATCATCGGGGGAGGGGTCCATATAACCGGATGGAATGTGCTGGTGAGCACTGTTCCTGCGACGTAATTCTAGCGTTAACGAATACTTGACGCGCCCCGGGATGCGCGGCGGCAGGCCAACTCTCTCCCTCGTCGGCCCCGCGCAGCCCCCGGGCCCCACCTCCCGCCGCTGCCCTCTGCCGCTAAATGGTTGCTGCTGCAACGTTTTTTCCTGTTGCAACCATTTGACAGGCACTGAATATCCCGTTAATTCCTGCCTTGCGCACCGCAACAACCGCCGTCCGCCTCACCCCCGTGATGTCGATTCCGGTGCCACCCCCGCCAACCGGAGCCCCATCCCGATGACCCGCAAGACCAGCCTGATCGCCGCCGCCGTCGCTGTCGCACTCGGTGGCTCTCCGTTCGTTGCCGCTGCCCAGCAGGCCGGCACCGCCGCCAACACCCTGGACACGGTGATCGTCACCGGCACCCGCGTGGCCGACCGCACCGTCGCCGAATCGCAGTCGCCGATCGACATCATCACCCCTGAAGTGCTGCAGTCCACCGGCACCAGTGAACTGGCCACCGCACTGTCGCGCGCCCTGCCCTCGCTGAACTTCCCGCGCCCGGCCTTGACCGACGGCACCAGTGGCGTGCGCCCGGCGCAGCTGCGCGGCCTGTCGCCGGACCAGGTGCTGGTGCTGGTCAACGGCAAGCGCCGCCACACCTCGGCGATGATCAACGTCAACGGCAGCATCGGCCGTGGCTCGTCGGCGGTGGACATCAATGCGATTCCGATCGCCGCCATCGAGCGTGTGGAAGTGCTGCGCGACGGTGCGTCGGCACAGTACGGCTCGGACGCCATTGCAGGCGTCATCAACATCGTGCTCAAGGGCAGCGGCCGTGGCGGCAGCCTGGCCGTGGACTACGGCCAGTACTCGGCCGGTGACGGCAACAAGTACCAGCTCTCCGGCGATACCGGCGTCGAGTTCGGCAACGGCCGTGGTCGCGTGCACGTGGCTGGCCAGATCAGCCAGCAGGACGAGAGCAACCGCGCCAGCCCGTACCGCGGCGCCGCCCCGAACACCGGCAACTTCCCCAGCATCGGCCAGAAGACCTTCATCGTCGGCGACCCGCGCGTGGATGCCACCGCCGCGTCGGCCAACGCCAGCTTCGACTTCAGCGACCACGTGACCGGCTACGCCAGCGCGCTGCTCAGCAACCGCGACATCACCTCGTTCGCGTTCTACCGTTCGCGCAACCACAGCGGGCAGAGCGCGCTGCTGGCGCAGACCTACCCCGACGGCTTCGTGCCGGAGATCAACCAGTATTCGAAGGACCGCTCGCTGGTGGCCGGGGTCAAGGGCAACACCGACAACGGCTGGACCTGGGACCTGAGCCTGAACCACGGTGAGAACACCCTCGACTTCCACACCCGCAACAGCATCAACTACAGCCTCGGCGCAACCAGCCCGCGCTCGTTCTACGACGGCACGCTGAAATACCAGCAGGACATCTTCAATGCCGACCTGACCAAGTCGCTGGACTGGGGCCTGGCCTACCCGGTCACGCTGTCCTTCGGTGGTGAGTACCGCAAGGAAAAGTGGGACCAGAACCCGGGCGAACTGAACTCGTACACCGGCAGTGGCGCGCAGGGCTTCGCGGGCTTCACCCCGACCAATGAAGTGCATGCGGACCGCCACAACTACGCGGTCTATGCTGGCCTGGAAGCGGACCTGACCGAGAAGTTCTCGGCCGGCATCACCGGCCGCTACGAGGACTACTCGGACTTCGGCGACCGCTTCTCCGGCAAGCTGTCGGCGCGCTATGCATTCACCGACAAGGTCGCGCTGCGGGCCACCGCCTCCAGTGGCTTCCGTGCACCGTCGCTGGCGCAGCAGGGCTACCAGGCGGTCACCAGCCAGTTCCTCAATGGCGTATTCGTCGAGCGTGGCACCTTCCCGACCACCAGCCCGGCCGCGCAGGCGCTGGGCGCCTCGCCGCTGAAGGCCGAGACCTCCACCTCCTACAGCCTGGGCCTGGTGCTGCAGCCGGTCGACCGCCTGTATATCACCGTCGACGCCTACCAGATCGACATCGATGACCGCATCGCATTGTCGTCCAGCATCACCACCAACGCGGCCACCAGCGCGCTGCTGGGCACCCTGGGCCTGCCGCAGGTGACCGCGTTCTCCTACTTCACCAACGGCCTGGATACGCGCACCCGTGGCGTCGACTTCGTGTCCAGCTATACGGTGCCGTTCAACGCCAGCAGCCTGGAGCTGACCGCTGCGTACAGCTACAACGACACCGAAGTGCGCCGCGTTGGCGGCACCCCGGCGGTGTTCGGAACGCTGGGCCTGACCCAGTCGCTGATCGGTCGCGACGAAATTGGCCGCATCGAGGACAGCTACCCGCGCGACAAGGCGATCCTGAGCGGCACCTGGCGTTCGGACCACTGGGAACTGGGCCTGGCCGCCACCCGCTACGGCAAATTCACCGTGCGCAACTCGGCCACCGCGCTGCGTGACCAGACCTACGGCGATGCATGGGTGGTGGATGCCTCGGCCAGCTACAAGCCGAGCAGCAACTGGACCCTGACCGTGGGCGCCGACAACCTGCTGGACAAGTACCCGGACCGCACCGAAGACCTGCAGAACTCGACCTTCGGCATGCTGCCCTACAGCAACTACTCGCCGTTCGGCTTCAACGGCGCGTATGTGTACGGGCGGATCAAGTACACCTGGTAAGGGGTAGAGCCGGCTGCTGGCCGGCGTACCCTCGCCACATCTCTCACACCCGCCGGAATGATCCGGCGGGTGTTTTGTTATGTGCTGCGAGCAAGATCAGCCGCGCGGCTGGCAATTGGACGTGCGATGACCTTCTGCAATCACACGGACAGACTCAAGACAGTTATCCAGACTGTCAAAATTCACGTTCACTTGAAGACCAGGGAGCATCCAGCTCGCGCTGCCAAATGTCTGTTCATCGTGCCAACGACTGGCCCTTTGGCCAATGCGCTCTTCGAGAATGGACGGCGGATCATCGAACTGAAGACCGAATGGCAGCGACCCAGCCCAGGCTCTTGAGTTTCCCAATCGATCGCGGATGAAACTGATACCCGTGCATACCGGATGGCCACCGGGCGTGCCCCGCTTGCTGTCGAAGTAAAGGATGAAGCCATGCTCGTCGGCTCTATCGACGACCTCCCTGCTCGACTCCGCCATCAGACTCGCAAGACCAAACTCCCGGAACACTGCCCGGAAATCAGCATCCTCGGTCGATCTGCCGAGGACAGCGAGCACCTGCTCCGCTGAAGGGTACTCGCACGTTGCCGGTGCGCAAGCCAACGGACGCATGGGAATTCCCAAGCTGATATCAAAGATCCCACACGCTCCTGCCTGCTTGATGCATCCAGCCTGATACGTCAGACGAATGCGGTAGTCAGGCAACCACCACGCGTCACGCCTGCCGGCGTGCAAGCTATCCCCAAAGCCCGCCGTGGCGAGCCTTTCGCGAGCGGTCGTCCTGTCGTCCTCCCATTGCAGGCCAAACGGCAGATCGCCTTCGTACCTGCGCATGACATCCGGAATGCCGGCTGTCACCGCAACGTTGGTGAAGATCAGCTCACCGCTCTTGCCGTGCGAAGCAACGGATCGCCCGTTCCAGTAGTTGCGCTCGCTGAAAGAGAACAGCATGCCCCGCGCGCTCACACGCAGAATCGCCTCGTACGGGCATTTTGCAGGACGGGCCAGCTCTGGCCTTCGCCTGACGCCAAGCGATTGCAGCATCGTTGAGACGGCTGGGTCAGTGGCGCTTCTGCCAAACAGCGCCGTTATCACCTGTAGGTCCATTCATTCCTCTGGTGGAAGCCCCAGGCTGACGCAACGGATTGCCCTTTCACCGTCGTAGTCGACAGCCAGCTCCAGCTTTCCGAGCATCCATGCGTCGACATTACCAGACAGACCAAACACCATTGGCGCCCCCAGATCGGCAGATACGTCCGACCTGATCTGGTCCCTGGACATCAGGAAGTTCAGGCCGAAAGGCATCGGCCCTTCATACTGGGTGCCGGTGTCATTTCGCCAGCCCCAGAAGATCACGTCGGTGAGCATCCAGGGGCCATCATCGATGTCGTGATAGGCGGTCTCTGAGACCAGACCGGCATCCTTGAATTCAAGCTGCAGTCCAGCAGCGTCATCTGCCCAGATCCGGTGACCACTGACACCCATGCGGTAATCATCCAGATTCTTAAGCTGGATTCCGATCCTCGAAAATATGGTTTCGAGCTCCTGCGATTCTGAATCGCTGCCGATCGCAGCGATGAACTCTTCAATGGCTGGATGATTCATCAAGGTCCCTTGTCCATACGGGCGAGAAGCACACACGCCGCGCTTACGCCCGGCGATCAGGACGGTCCACCGGAATGCCAACGGAGGCGCAGCGAATCGAATCTCCGGGACCAGAAAAATCCACCGCAAGCTCCAGACCGCTGACCCACCAGATATCCACTTCTCCAGAAAAGCCCATCTCGACAGCGTTCCCTGCACCCAAAGCGCCAAGTCGGTCCCTGATATGTGGACGCGGCATGGAAAAGCTCAGTCCGTGGGGTAGAGATCCAGCGTAGGCCCGCTTGTTTTTCCTGACTCCCCAGAAGATCGCGTCGGTCAGCACCCATGGGCCATCGTCCAAATCGTGATATGGAATGTCCTTCAGCAGGCCGATGTCCTTGAATTCCAACTGCAGCGAACCCTCGCTGTCGGTCCATATTCGCCTTCCGGCCAAGTTGAACGGATAGCGACGGAAGTCGACCTCGCCGATTTCCAGTTCAAGGAGCAACCGGGAAATGGAAGCAGAACTCGTGTCCTGGCCTACCGCCTGAATCACTACGTCAATGTCGGGAAGCTTCATGCGGTCATCCACCCGTGCAGTCTGAAGAGAGCAGGCCCCGCCTGGTTGGCAAGCAGAAGGGGCAATGAGCACATGGTGACGCGTGCGGGGCTCGGGAAAACTTCGGCCAGACCTCAGGCGTCCTGCCCAGAACGCGCGCCACCAGAATGACTTCCCACCCTCGTATGTCGTTGGATCGACTGAAAACCTTGGCGCACAGGGGCAAAGAGTCCTGCGATGGCACCGCCGCGTATCGAACCCATCCCCCTTCCCGTGCCTTTCTCGGGTGGCGTCGGCCTGGCTCCGGTTCACGGTCCAGAGGAACGGGTCACCCCAATTAGGTCCGATCCCGACAGCGCCACCCTCGATCGCCCTGCACACGCCAGGTCGGACGCCGACCACTGATGGCTCCGCCCACGCAACGATCCGATACGCTGGCCGGGTTTGCCGTATGTGGCCGCATCGGTGAAAATCGGGCATCCCCCCGATTTCCTGCGAGTGCCGATGCACCATGACACCGACCTGATCAACATCGTGGCCGTTGGCCTGGGGCTCGCCTTCATCTTCGGCGCGCTGGCCAACAAGCTCCGCTTGTCTCCCCTGGTCGGTTACCTGGTTGCTGGCATCTGCGTAGGTCCGTTCACCCCCGGCTTCGTCGCCGACCAGGCGCTGGCCAACCAGCTGGCCGAACTGGGCGTGATGCTGCTGATGTTCGGTGTCGGCCTGCACTTCTCGCTGAAGGACCTGATGGCGGTCAAGGCCATCGCCATTCCCGGTGCCATTGGGCAGATCGCAGTGGCCACCCTGCTCGGCTGGGGCGTGGCCTCGCTGATGGGCTGGCCGGCCATCCATGGCGTCATCTTCGGTTTCTCGCTGGCCACCGCCAGCACCGTGGTGCTGCTACGGGCGATGGAAGAACGCCGCCTGCTGGAGACGATGCGCGGCAAGATCGCGGTCGGCTGGCTGATCGTCGAAGACCTGGCCTGCGTGCTGGCACTGGTGATGATGCCGGTGATGGCCGGCGTGTTCGGCCCCGACGCGGCCAAGGAATCGCACTCGCTGGGCAGCGTGCTGGCCGACATCGGCTGGACCTTCGTGCAGCTGGGCCTGTTCGTGGCGGTGATGCTGGTGGTCGGGCGCCGGGTCATCCCGTGGATCCTGGAACGCATCGCCGGTACCGGTTCGCGTGAGCTGTTCACCCTGTCCGTGCTGGCGATCGCGCTGGGCGTGGCGTTCGGCTCGGCGATGCTGTTCGGCGTCTCGTTCGCGCTGGGCGCGTTCTTTGCCGGCATGCTGCTCAACGAATCGGAGCTGAGCCACAAGGCCGCGCATGATTCGCTGCCGCTGCGCGATGCGTTCGCGGTGTTGTTCTTTGTGTCGGTCGGCATGCTGTTCGACCCCAACATCATCGTGCAGCACCCGTGGCAGGTGCTGGCCACGGTGCTGATCATCATGTTCGGCAAGTCGGCCGCCGCGTTCTTCATCGTGCGTGCGTTCGGCCACCCGACCAGCACCGCGCTGACCATCTCGGCCAGCCTGGCGCAGATCGGCGAGTTCGCCTTCATCATCGCCGGCCTCGGCGTGGCGCTGCAGATCCTGCCGAAGGAGGGCCAGTCGCTGGTGCTGGCCGGTGCGCTGGTGTCGATCATGCTCAACCCGCTGGTGTTCGGCCTGCTCGACCGTTGGCAGGCCAAGCAGGAGCAGTCTCCGCAGGTACCCGAGCCGCCCGAAGCGATCGGCCCGTCGCGCGACCTGCATGACCACGCCATCGTGATCGGCTATGGCCGGGTCGGCAGCGAACTGGCACAGGTGCTGCGCGACCGTGGCGTGCCGGTGCTGGTGATCGATGACAACAAGGAACACGTCGAGCAGGCGCACGCCAAGGGCCTGGCGGCGATCCGCGGCAGTGCCGCTGCCGACCGGGTGCTGGCCGAGGCCCATCCGGAACGCGCGAAGATCGCGGTGCTGGCGATTCCGCAGCCGCTGGAAGCCGGTGAGGCACTGGCCAAGCTGCGGGCGATCAACCCGGATCTGACCCTGCTGGCGCGTGCGCACAGCGACGCGGAAGTGAAGCACCTGCTGGAACACGGTGCGGATGGCACGGTAATGGCCGAACGTGAGCTGGCGTATTCGCTGGCGGAGATGGTGATGGCCACGCCGCCGTATCGCGGGTTGGGCCAGCACAGTATTCCGGTGGTGTGAGGGGTGTGCGTGCGGCAGGGCTCGCAGCCCTGCACCTGCTGAAGCAACTTCAACTGCAACGGCAAAAGCAGGCCTTCCGTGGGATGGCGGGGTGGGTCCGGTGGCGGGAGACGCCGTAAACCCTTCCATGGGGGCTTGGCCGCGGCATCCATGCCGCGGACACTCCCGCCACCGGACCCACCCCGCCTTCGACAGATTCCTGCGATCTGCCGGAACGGCGTCCTGCTCTGGTAGGTGTCGACCTTGGTCGACACGGCGGTGCATGGGGTCAGATCCATTTTCCACAGGAAAACGGATCTGACCCCGGAAACAAAAAAATCCCCGGTCGACCCGCATCGACCGGGGATCTGGATCGCCACGTTGCCACGCCTTGGAGAGGCAGTTCCACCGTAGCGCATCGCGGCACCGGTGGTGATCGCCTGTAGCGATGACGACCAAGCGTGTGGCTATCAGGCGCCGGCCAGGGCCTGCTCCAGGTCGGCACGCAGGTCGCCGATATGTTCGATGCCGATCGACAGCCGCACGGTGTCTTCACTGACGCCGGCCTTGGCCAGCTCCGCCGCATCCAACTGGCGGTGGGTGGTCGAGGCGGGATGGGTGGCCAGTGACTTCGCATCGCCCAGGTTGACCAGGCGGGTGAACAATTTCAGCGCGTCAAGGAAACGTGCGCCTGCCTCGCGCCCGCCCGGCAGGCCGAAGGTCAGCACGCCCGAGCCGTGCCCACCCAGATAGCGCTGCGCGGCGGCGTGCTCGGGATCGTCGGCCAGCCCGGCATAGCGCACCCACGCCACCTTTGCGTGTGACTTCAGGAACTGCGCGACGGCCAGTGCGTTGGCGTTGATGCGTTCCATGCGCAGGGCCAGGGTCTCGATGCCCTGCAGGATCAGGAACGCATTGAACGGCGACAACGCAGCGCCGGTATTGCGCAGCGGCACCACCCGCGCCCGGCCGATGTAGGCCGCTGGCCCCAGGGCTTCGGTATAGACCACGCCGTGGTAGCTGGGGTCGGGCTGGTTGAGCCGCGCGAAGCGTTGGGGCTGTGCGGTCCAGTCGAAGCGGCCGGAATCGATGATCGCGCCGCCGAGGCTGGTGCCGTGGCCGCCCAGGTACTTGGTCAGCGAATGCACCACGATGTCGGCGCCGTGCTCGAATGGGCGCAGCAGGAACGGCGTGGCCACGGTGTTGTCGACGATCAGGGGCACGCCAGCGGCGTGCGCGACCTCCGCAATCGCAGCGATGTCGGTGACGTTGCCGCGCGGGTTGCCGATCGATTCGACGAACACCGCCTTGGTGCGCTCGTCGATCAGCGCGGCGAACGCAGAAGGATCAGCCGGATCAGCAAAGCGCGCCTGGATGCCGTACTGCGGCAGGGTGTGCGCCAGCAGGTTGAAGCTGCCGCCATACAACGCGCTGGAGGCGACGATGTTGTCGCCGGCCTCTGCAATGGTCTGGATGGCATAGGTGATCGCCGCCTGCCCCGAGGCCAGCGCCAGCGCGCCGATGCCACCTTCCAGCGCGGCCAGGCGCTGCTCCAGCACGTCGGTGGTGGGATTCATGATGCGTGTGTAGATGTTGCCCGGCACCTTCAGGTCGAACAGGTCGGCGCCATGCTGGGTGTCATCGAAGGCATACGCCACCGTCTGGTAGATCGGCACCGCCACCGCGCGGGTGGTCGGGTCGGGACGGTAGCCGCCGTGCACGGCCAGGGTTTCCAGTTGCCACTGCGGGTCGCTCATTGCGCCAGGCTCCATCCGGGGAAACCGCCACCATAGGCCAGCCGTCGCCCGCCGCTGAAAGCTGCTGGCGATGACGTCCATACCGGGGGTTATCAGGTTGGCCGCGATTCAGGCAGCGGTCACGGAGCGTTGATAGGCTTCGCCGCCGGGCGCTCCTGCCCGGGCACGGAGGCCCCACGCGCATGCAGCCATCCCCCTGGACACCCACCGCCAACGGCACCCCGACCCAGGTCTTGTTGGTGGAGGACGACCGTCGCCTGGCCGAGCTGGTCAGCGACTATCTCCACGAACATGGTTTCGCCGTGCAGCATGTGGCACGCGGTGACCTTGCCGGCGCGGCCTGCCGCCAGCATGCGCCCGAGCTGGTGGTACTGGACCTGATGCTGCCCGGCCTCGGCGGCATCGACGTGTGCCGGCAGATCCGCAGCTTCTCCGACGTGCCGATCCTGATGCTGACCGCCTGCGAAGACGACATCGAGCAGGTGCTGGGCCTGGAATCGGGCGCCGATGACTATGTGCACAAACCGATCGAGCCGCGCCTGCTGCTGGCCCGCCTGCGCGCCCTGCTGCGCCGCCGTCATGGCAGCAGCAACACCGGTACACCCAGCCGTCTGATGCATGGCGAACTGCTGATCGACCGCATGCAGCGCGAAGTGCACCTGCACGGTCAACCGGTCGAGCTGGGCACCACGGAATTCGAGATCCTGTGGCTGCTGGCCAGCCAGCCGGGGCAGATCCTGTCGCGCGACCAGATCCTGCAGGCGGTGCGCGGCATCGGCTTTGACGGCCTGGACCGCAGTGTCGATGTCAGCATCGGCAAGCTGCGCCGCAAGCTCGGTGATGATGCGCGCGAACCGCGGCGGATCAAGACCGTGTGGGGCCGTGGCTACCAGTTCAATCCGTCGGCCTGGACGGCATGAAGCGGCTGTTCCTGTGGTTGTGGTTTATCACGGGTGCCTGCTTCCTGGTGTCGGTGTTCTTCCTCAACCACATCCTGGACGGCATCTACACGCCCGTGCAGGATCGCGTCTTCGTCCAGCAGGTGCGTGGTCAGGTGTACGCCCTGCGCAGTGGCCTGGCCGGCCTGGATGCCGACCAGCAGCGTGAGCGCCTGAAGCAGTGGCAGCCACACTACGGCATCGCCCTGACCCTGCTCGACAAACCTCCCGCACTCGACGCGCAGGAACAGGTGGCCGTGAAGGCCGATGGTTTCATCGTGCGCGATCAATACCAGCAGGTCCTGCTGCCCATCGAGGGCAGCGATGGCCGCTGGCTGCACCTGCGCCTGCCTGGCGCGGTGCAGATGACGACGTACATGACCATCGCCGCCTACCTCAGCATCCTGCTGCTGGTGGGCGCCAGCCTGTACGCGTGGGTGCGCCTGCTCTGGCGCGACCTGGAAGCGCTGCGCCGGCATGCCGACCGCATCGGTTCGGGCGATCTGCAGGCACGTGCGCAGGTCTCGCCACGCTCGCAGATCCGGGTCATCGTCGACCACTCCAACCGCATGGCGGCACGCGTGGCCGAACTGGTGCAGCGCCAGCGCGACCTGACCCATGCGATCTCGCACGAGCTGCGCACGCCGATCGCGCGCGTGGCCTTCGGCCTGGACCTGATGCAGGACAGCGATGACCGCGAACGCCGCGAACGGCTGGCGCGGGGCCTGCACGGTGACCTGGCCGAGCTCAACCGGCTGGTCAGCGAACTGCTGGCTTACGAACGGCTGGAGCATCCCAGCGAGGGCGAACCGATGCAACGCATCGAAGCCAACGACTGGCTGCAGGCCTGCCTGGCCGATGCGCGCCGTGATGCCGAACGTGCCGGCGTGATACTGCGCGTGCAGCCCAGCGCGTTGCCGCGGGTGGATGCCGAACCACGCCTGCTGCAGCTGGCACTCAGCAATCTGGTGGGCAATGCGCTGCGCCATGCGCGTTCGCAGGTGGAAGTCTCGCTGGTCGGTGTCAGCGGCCGCGCCTGCCTGCGTGTGGATGACGACGGTCCCGGCATTGCCGAAGCCGATCGCGAGAAGGTGATGCGCCCGTTCACCCGCCTGGACGACAGCCGCAGCCGCGATACCGGGGGCTTCGGCCTGGGCCTGGCCATCGTCAGCCGCATTGCCGTCCGCCACGGCGGCGAGCTTCGCATCAGCCGCGCCACGTTGGGCGGCGCGCGCATGGAAATGCACTGGCCGCTGGCTGCCAGCTGAACGCCCCTGGGCGCGATTACAGTTGATTACAACTCCCGCACAACTGCGGACGGATCGGTCGCCGGCGTATCGCCACGCTAGCGACCCTGCAGCACTCGCCGGATGCGCGTGCTGCCTTCCTCCCATTGTCGAGAGTTTCCATGTCCCAGCTTCGCCGTTCCCCCGCCCTGCTCTGCCTGGCCCTGTTGCCGCTGTTCGCCGCACCGATCGCCCACGCCAAGGATGACCACTGGACCTTCGAGGTCGCTGCCGGCGGTGGCGTGGCGCCGCGCTACAGCGGCAGCGAGGAGTATCGTGCGACGCCGTCGTTGTCCTTTGATGTCACCTCGCCGGGTGGATGGTTTCTGGGCACCAGTGGCATTGGCTGGGGCACCTCCATCGGCGAGCACACCCGCGTGCGCGCGTATGTCGGCGCCAGCGGCATCCGCAAGGAAAAGGACTCGCTGCTCGGCGGTTCCGACTTCCTGCGCGGCATGGGTGATATCGATGCCCGTCCCCTGGTCGGCGTCTCGGCTGGTTATACGCTGGGCGAAGCCGTGCTGAGCGGCTCCTGGCAGTTCACCCGCAAGGACGAGGACAAGGCCGAGAACGGCCTGGCCACCCAGCAGATCCATCTGAACCTGAGCATGCCGCTGTTCGACCTGGCCGGCGGCGTGATCAGCGGCAGCGTGTCCACCGACTACGGCAACCGCGGCTACATGCAGACCTGGTACGGCGTCAGCCCGGAACAGGCGGCGCGTACCGGCTTTGCCGAGCACAAGCCAAAGGCCGGCCTGGTCAGTGCCGGTGTCGGCCTGAAGTGGAGCCACCGCGTGGGCCGCAACGGCAACTGGTACATCTCGGCCGAAGGCACGCGCCTGCTCGGTGATGCCGCCGACAGCCCGATCGTGCAGAAGGCGAACCAGTTCGGCTTGATGAGCGGCTATACGCACCGCTTCTGAGTGAGCGCCGGGCATGGCCCGGCCCACTTCGCAGGAAACGGGGCGCTGCGGCCAGGCGGCGCCCCGTGTGAATCACGCTTTGGCGAACACCAGGCGGCCGCCGTCGTTTCCGACTTCGATGGTATCGCCGTTGACGAAAGCACCCGACAGGATCTGCTGTGCCAGCGGATTCTCCAGCTGCGACTGGATTGCACGCTTCAACGGGCGCGCGCCATAGACCGGATCGAAGCCGACGTTGCCGAGCAGGTCGAACGCCGCATCGGAGACCGCCAGCTTCAACCCGCGCTCGGCCAGCCGCTTCTCAAGCCCACGCATCTGGATGCGCGCGATCTGCTTGATCTGCTGCTTGTCCAGCGGGTGGAACACCACGATGTCGTCCAGGCGGTTGATGAACTCCGGACGGAAGTGCGCCTGTACCACGCCCATCACCGCCGCCTTCATCTGCGTGTAGGCCTCCGGACTGTCGTCGGCGCTCATGTCCTGGATCTGGTGCGAGCCCAGGTTCGAGGTCATCACGATGACAGTGTTGCGGAAGTCCACGGTACGGCCCTGTCCATCGGTCAGGCGGCCATCGTCCAGCACCTGCAGCAGGATGTTGAACACATCCGGATGCGCCTTCTCCACTTCGTCCAGCAGTATCAGCGAGTACGGACGGCGACGCACGGCCTCGGTCAGGTAGCCACCTTCCTCGTAGCCGACGTAGCCCGGAGGCGCGCCGATCAGGCGGGCCACACTGTGCTTCTCCATGAATTCGCTCATGTCGATGCGGATCATCGCGTCGGCACTGTCGAACAGGAATTCGGCCAGCGACTTGCACAGCTCGGTCTTGCCGACACCGGTCGGGCCGAGGAACAGGAACGAGCCGGCCGGGCGATTCGGATCGGACAGGCCCGCACGCGAACGGCGCACGGCATCGGAGACGACCTTGATCGCTTCTTCCTGGCCGACCACGCGGTTGTGCAGCACCTCTTCCATGCGCAACAGCTTGTCGCGCTCGCCTTCGAGCATCTTGTTGACCGGGATGCCGGTCCAGCGCGATACGACCTCGGCGATCTCCTCGTCGGTCACGCGGTCCTGCACCAGCTTGAAGTCCTTGTGCTCGGCCTCCTGGGCCGCGGCCAGCTGCTTTTCCAGCTGCGGCAGCAGCCCGTACTGGATCTCGCTCATCTTGGCGAAATCCTGGCGGCGCTGCGCGGCCTCCAGCTCCAGCTTGGCCTGCTCGACCTGTTCCTTGATCTTGGTCGCGCCCTGCAGCGCGGCCTTCTCCGACTTCCAGATTTCATTGAGGTCGGAGAACTCGCGCTCCAGCCCGTCGATGTCGTTTTCCAGGTCGGCCAGGCGCTGCCGCGAGGCTTCGTCCTTCTCCTTCTTCAGCATCTCGCGCTGGATCTTCAGCTGGATCACCCGGCGCTCAAGGCGGTCCAGCTCTTCCGGCTTGGAGTCGATCTCCATGCGCAGTCGCGAGGCGGCTTCGTCCATCAGGTCGATGGCCTTGTCCGGCAGCTGGCGGTCGGTGATGTAGCGGTTGGACAACGTCGCAGCCGCGACGATGGCCGGATCGGTGATCTCCACGCCGTGGTGCACGGCGTACTTTTCCTTCAGGCCGCGCAGGATCGCGATGGTGTCCTCCACCGACGGCTCGCCCACGAACACCTTCTGGAAACGACGCTCCAGCGCAGCATCCTTCTCGATGTACTTGCGGTATTCGTCCAGCGTGGTGGCGCCGATGCAGTGCAGCTCGCCGCGTGCCAGCGCTGGCTTCAGCATGTTGCCGGCATCCATCGCGCCATCGGCCTTGCCGGCGCCGACCATGGTGTGCAGTTCGTCGATGAACAGGATGATCTGGCCTTCGTTCTTGGCCAGGTCGTTGAGCACGCCCTTCAGGCGCTCCTCGAATTCGCCGCGGAACTTGGCCCCGGCAATCAGCGCGCCCATGTCCAGCGACAGCACGCGCTTGCCGCGCAGGCCTTCGGGCACTTCGTCGTTGATGATGCGCTGGGCCAGCCCTTCCACGATCGCGGTCTTGCCCACGCCGGGTTCGCCGATCAGCACCGGGTTGTTCTTGGTCCGGCGCTGCAGCACCTGGATGGTGCGGCGGATTTCCTCGTCACGGCCGATCACCGGGTCGAGCTTGCCGCTCTCGGCACGCGCGGTCAGGTCGATGGTGTATTTCTCCAGCGCCTGGCGCTGTTCCTCGGCATTCTCCGACTGCACGTTCTCGCCGCCGCGCAGCTTGTCGATCGCCGCCTGCAGGCGGGTCTTGTCGGCACCGGCGGCGCGCAGCGCCATGCCCAGCGTGCCGCCGTCGTCCAGCGCCGCCAGCACGAACCACTCGCTGGCAATGAAGGCATCCCCGTGCTGCTGGGCCAGCTTGTCGGTCTGGTTCAGCAGGCGCCCCAGGTCGTTGCCCATCGAGACGTTGCCAGCCTGGCCGGACACCTTCGGCAGCGCATCCAGCGCCTCGGTCAGGCGCTCGCGCAGCACCGGCACGTTCACCCCGGCCTGGGCCAGCAGCGGACGCGTGCTGCCGCCCTGCTGGTCCAGCAGCGCGCTGAACAGGTGAACGGGTTCGATGATGCTGTTGTCGCGGCCCACGGCCAGCGACTGTGCGTCTGCCAGCGCCTGCTGGAAACGCGAGGTGAGCTTGTCCATCCGCATTGCGAATCCTCATCGGTCATCAGGGCCGGCCCGCGCCGGCGATGCTGGAAAGATGCGGTTGCCCCACCCGGTTTCAAGGGTGGCTGCGACTGCACCCCGAGGCCAGTCAGGCTTCGGCCAGCATGCCGGAACCGGTGTGGTCGGCGCGTTGATCCCGATCAGTTCCACGCGGTGAACGGGCTCAGCGGGTGATCGCGCTGCGGATCGCCCGCAGCTGCTGCTTGACCGCCCGCGCCTGGGCGGCATCCATCCGCAGCAGCGCCTTCTGCCCGATCGAGCGCGACTGCAGGGTGGGATCGACAAAGCGGTAGCGGCCGCGTTCATCGCGCTGTACCACTGGGGGCTGGGCCAGTTCCGGGGTGTCCAGCAGGTGGTCGATCACCGCGACCAGGCGGTCGTTGAAGTACCCGTCGGGCCGGCCCAGGTCCACATAGGCCTGCTGGATCAGCGGATAGAAGCGCTTGTAGGCGGTGGCCGTTGCCGCCGGGTCCAGCGCGGTGAAGGCCTGCACGTAGGGCGCGTAGCGCGCCGCGTTGCTGGCGGCGATGCGTTCGCCGCCCTCGGCGGGTTCGACCTGCAGGTTGCCCGGCAGCGGCCGCGCGGCCAGCGCAGTCGGCGGCACGCTGGGCTTGTCCAGGTTGTCGACCTGGGTGACCAGGCGCTGGATCAGATGATCGCGCAGCAGCAGGGTCAGTGGCCCCTCGCCCTGGAGCAACTGGCTCAATGCACCCCAGGCGGCCGTATCGCTGTCAGCCAGCTTGGGCAGCGCCGGATCGGCGGCGGCCTCGGTATCCAGCGGATGCTTGATCGCGGGCGGTGCTGGCGCGGGTTCCGCGGCCGCCTGCGGTTGTGGCGGCGCGCCGGTACTGGCGGGGGTTGATTGCACCGGCACCGAAACACCGTCTGCCAGGCGCTTCAGCTGATCGCGGAACAGCCAACCACCGGCACCACCGATCACCACCACGCCCAACACCCAGGGCCATACCGCCTTTCCACTCTGCATGATGCAGCACCTCGTTTCACACGCATGATGAAGGTGTGACCCCACCGATTGCAGCCGGTTCCCCGCCTGTTCCGCTGCCGTTCGGGTTGAGGCCTGCAGCAAGGCCGTGCTCACACTTGCTTTGCATGCAGCGCGCGAGGCTGTGAGCCTTGTTCTGTGGAGGCACTGCCATGCAGTACGCGCTGTATTACTGGACCGGCATCCAGGGCCGTGGCGAGTTCGTGCGGCTTGCGCTGGAGGATGCCGGTGCCGACTACATCGACATGGCGCGGGAGCACGGCGATGCGGTGATGCAGCCGTTTCTCGATGGCGGCAGTGAAGGTGCGCAGCCCTTCGCGCCGCCATTCCTGAAGGCGGGTCGCCAGGTCATTGCACAGGTCGCAGCGATCCTGGATTTTCTCGGCCCGACGCTGGACCTGGTGCCGCAGGCGGCCTCACGGCGGGTGCAGGCGCTGCAGTTGCAGCTGACCATCGCTGATCTGGTAGCCGAGGTGCACGACACCCACCATCCGATCGCCGCATCGAAGTACTACGAAGAGCAGAAGAGCGAAGCCAAGGCACGGGCCGCCTCCCTGCGTGGCGAACGGCTACCGAAGTTCCTCGGCTACTTCGAGCAGGTGCTGGCTGCCAATGGTGGCCGCCACGCACTGCGCGAACATTCGTATGTGGATCTGTCGCTGTTCCAGCTGCTGAGCGGGCTGGACTACATGTTCCCACGCCGGATGCAGGCACTGGCGCCGACCCTGCCCCTGCTGCGTGCGCTGCAGGAGCGGATGGCCAAGCGGCCGAACATCGCCGCCTATCTGGCCTCGGAGCGGCGGTTGCCGTTCAACACCAACGGTATCTTCCGCCACTACCCGGAACTGGATGGAGAGCGGTAGTGCCGGCCGCTGGCCGGCAGCTGCACGATCCGACCGAAGCCCTTGAGGATGCCGGCCAGCGGCCGGCACTACCGTTGGGTCAGTTGTTTTCACCCAGCGGCTGCACCGGCTGCTTCTGCAGCGAAAGCAACCCCAGCAGCAACGCCAGTGCCACGTAGGCACCAGCGAACTGCCAGCTGATGATGCGCGCCAGGCCGTCCAGCTCCCACGGCAGGTAGATGCCACCACGCGGATCCACCGAGTGGATCAGGCCGAACAGGGTCAGCACCGCAGCCACCAGCAGGAAGCCGCAGGCACGGCACAGGCGGCCATCGACCATCGCCGCCACCGCCGAAATCCACAGCATCGAGGTGATGATGAAGCCGTTGCCGAGGGTGAAGATCACCGCCAGCTCGGGCAGGCCATGGCCGTCGAGCTTGGTCAGCAGCGGCGGCAGCTGGTCCGGCGCGATCCAGCCGGGTGCCTTGATCGCCAGCAGGTACGCCACCGACGGCAGGAAACCGAACACCATCGCACCGGTGTGGTGACGCGGCGTGGCCTGGAAGGCCTGGGTAGTGATATCGATGGCCACGTACACGATGATCGGTGCCAGCACCGCCAGCGGCAGCCACTGCACCAGCCCGGAGATGATGCCGAGCATGCCGCCGATGCCGACGAACAGGCCGGTCAGCAGCGTATAGCCGCTGCGCGCACCCATGTGCTTGTACGCCGGCTGGCCGATGTAGGGCGTGGTCTGCGCCACGCCGCCACAGACGCCGGCCACCAGCGTGGCCACCGCTTCCACCAGCAGGATGTCGCGGGTGCGGTAGTCGTCGCCGGCTGCGCGCGCGCTTTCAGAGACGTTGATGCCGCCGACCACCATCAGCAGACCGAACGGCAGCAGCAGCGGCAGGTAGGTCATCGCGGTGGGCAGGCCGTCGAGGAAGCCCAGTGTCGGCAGCGGCAGCACCGCCTGCGGCGGCACCCACTCCGGTACATGGAAGCCGGGTGCGCCCAGCCCGGCCAGGCCGAGGCCGTAATACAGCACGGTGCCGAACACGAAGGCCAGCAGCACGCCCGGGCCACGCACCGGCAGCTTGCCCTTGGCAATCAGCACGTACAGCAGCAAACCGAGCGTGGTGAAGCCGACCAGCGGCGAGCGCAGCGTTTCCAGCAGCGGCAGCAGGCCCATCAGCACCAGCGCGATGCCGGCGATGGAACCCAGCAGCGCGGCTCGCGGCAGCGCGCGGGTGACCGCTTCGCCGAAGAACGACAGCACGAACTTGAGCACGCCCATGATGACCAGCGCGGCCATGCCCAGCTGCCAAGTGGCGATGCCCGCAGCATGCGGGTCCATGCCCTGCTGCTTGAACGCGAGGAAGGCCGGGCCGAGCACCAGCAGCGCCATGCCGATGCTGGTCGGTGCATCCAGACCGAGCGGCATGGCGGTGACGTCGTCGCGGCCGGTACGCGCGGCCAGCCGGCGCGCCATCAGGGTGTACAGCAGGTTGCCGACCAGCACGCCGAAGGCGGTGCCGGGGAACATGCGGCCGAACACCACGTCGGCGGGAAACTGGAAGATCCCGACCAGGGCCATGGCGATGAAGCCGAGGATGGAGAGGTTGTCGACGACCAGGCCGAAGAAGCCGTTGAAGTCACCGGCGACGAACCAGCGACGCGGTGCGGCGGAAGCGGGAGCGGACATGGAAGGGGCGGTGGGGGTGGGGACCGCCGATGGTAGGCCCAGCGGGGCCAGCGTGCCAATTCCGTCGCGGAATGATGGGTTCCAGCCAACGGCCGAGCCCCTCGTGGCTGGGTTGGTCGCGGACGGCGGACCTCAGGGGGTGGGCCGGGCGGGTAGGCTGCGCAGGGGGCGCTGCAAGTACGTCCCTGTAAGCTCGGTCGCCGCATCCATGCGGCTCACGCCCCTGCGCAGCCTACCCGCCCGGCCCCTGACAGTTTCCTGCGCGTGCCAGCCACGGAAGAGAATCAAAAGATCAAAAGCAAAGGCACGCTCTCGTTGTAGCGCCGAGCCCATGCTCGGCTGCTGTACGCGAGGCCTCTGAGCCGAGCATGGCCAGGCTCTACAGAAGATCATTCCGATCATTCATTCGTTCATCCACGCATGGCGTGGATCTACCGTGTCGACCAAGGTCGACACCCATCAGGCACCGGCCATGCCATTCCGACAGATCGCAGAAATCTGTCGAAGGCGGGGTGGGTCCGGTTGCGGGGGTGTCCGCGGCACGGATGCCGCGGCCAAGCCCCCAGGGACGGGTTTACGGCGTCCCCCGCAACCGGACCCGCCCTGCCATCCCACGGAATGCCCGCTGTTGCTGTTGCTTCGGTTGTTGCTGTTGCTTCGGTTGTTGCTGTTGCTTCGGTTGTTGCTGTTGCTTCGGCTGTTGCATTGGCCTCTGCGGGTGCAGGGCGCAGCCCTGCATCGACCACCCCCTCACTTCTTCAGGAAGTTGTCCACCAGCAGATGCTTCACGTCGTCGAAGCGGCCGTTCAATACCGCCTTGGCTGCATACAGCGCGGTACCAGCCACCTGCTTGGCCTCGATCTGCGGCGGCATCACCAGCTCGGCGCGGCTGGTATGCACGTCCAGCAGCGCCGGGCCACGCTGCGACAGGAAATCCTGCACCGCTTCTTCCAGATCCTCGCTGCGCGTCACCGTGCGGCCGTGGAAGCCGATCACTTCGGCAAGGCGGCCAAAATCCGGGTTCTTCAGGTCGGTGTAGTTGTCCAGCAGGCCTTCCACCTTCTGCTCCAGCTCGACGAAGTTCAGCGAGCCATTGTTGAACACCACCACCTTGATCGGCAGGTTCTCCTGCACGGCCGTCAGCAGGTCGCCCAGCAGCATCGCCAGGCCGCCATCGCCGGACAGCGAAATCACCTGCCGGCCGGGGAACGCCTTCTGCAGGCCCAGTGCCTGCGGCATTGCATTGGCCATCGTGCCGTGCAGCAGGCTGGTCAGCGTGCGGCGGCGACCGTTGACGCGGATATGCCGCAGCACCCAGACCATCGGCGAGCCGCCGTCAGCGGTGAACAGCGCATCGTCGCTGGCGTACTTCGACAGCAGCGCGGTCAGATGCTGCGGGTGGATCAGCTCGCCCTCGCCCGGCTGTTCTTCCTGCTCGCGCTTCTTCAGCGCCTTGTCGCGACGTTCGATACATTCGTCCAGGAAACTGCTGTCCTCGCGCGGCGGCAACATCGGCAGCAAGGCATCCAGCGTCGGTGCGATATCACCGACCACGCCCAGGTTCACCGGGTGGCGGCGGCCGAGATGGCTGCCATCGCGGTCGACCTGGATGATCGTGGCCTTGTCCGGGTAGAACTGGCCCCAGGCGAAGTCGGCGCCGAGCAGCAGCAGCGTGTCGCACTCCATCAGCGTGTGGAAGCCGGATTCGATGCCGAAGATGCCGGTCATGCCCATGTTGTACGGGTTGTCCGGCTCGACGAAGTCCTTGGCGCGAGAGGTGTGCGCGATCGGTGCCTGCAGGCGCCGGGCCAGTTCCAGCAGCTGTGCGTGCGCACCCTGGCAACCGGCGCCGGCGTAGATGCCGATGCGCTTGCCCTGCCCCAGCAACTCGGCGATGCGCTGCAGCTCAGCATCCGACGGGCGCAGCACCGGCTGGGTGTAATGCACCGAGAACGGCACATCGTGCTTCACTTCGGCCTGGCTGATATCGGCGGGCAGGATCACCACCGCCACGCCACGGCGGCTGATCGCGGCCTGGCAGGCCAGGGTGACCACGCGACGCGCCTGCTCGGCGCTGTGCACCTGCTCGCAGAACACCGAACAACTGGCGTACACCGCCTTGAAGTCCACTTCCTGTGGGAATTCCATGCCCAGCTCGCTGGTCACCACCTGGCTGGCGATCAGCACCATCGGCGCGCGGTTGCGGTTGCTCTCGAACACGCCATTGATGAAATGCAGGCTGCCGGGGCCGCAGGAGCCGGCGCAGGCGGTCAGTTCGCCGCTCACCAGCGAATCGGCGCCTGCGGCAAAGGCTGCTACTTCCTCATGCCGCACATGCACCCATGCGATCTCGCTGCCATGCATCGCATCGGTCACATGGTTGAGCGTATCGCCCACGATGCCGTAGCAACGGCGGACACCGGCCTGCTGCAGGGCGTCCACCACGATTTCGGCCACACGCTTGCTCATCGGATACATCCTCGAACGGGGGAACATCCGAGGCTAGACCCGATGAAGTGATGCCTCCGCAAAAAAGGGACGGAGGGAATCAAGTCGTATGTGCCGCAAACGACTTGATTCCCTCCGTCCCCTTTTTCTTCAATCGTTGACGTTGATCCAGCCTTCCACCGCGCCCTGCTTCGGGTTGCGGTAGCGCAGCTTCACCCAGCCGTCCTGTTCATCCAGCAGTTCCACGCGATCACCCTGCACCAGGTAGCGTTTGGTGCTGGACGCGCCGGGTCGGTCGAACAGGAACAGGCGCGCGGGTACCACGGTGGCCTGCTGCCCCTGCAACGGCCCGTCCGGCGGTGCGCCCAGGCCATCGGCGATGGCACTTTCCAGCACACGGCCGGCCGGATCATACGTGCGCCAGACCGCCAACGGGCCCTGCTCGTCGGTCTGTTCCCACTGCAGCGCGGCGTTCAAGGTATCGCCCAGCATCAGCACGCTCTCAGAGCGGTACAGATGGAGCTTCGCGCCTGCAAACCGGTACTGGTCGGTGTACCACATCGGGCCACTGCGGCAGCTGCTGGTCAGGGTTCGATTGGCAGCATCCACGCTCAACCCCATCAGGTCACCGCAACTGTCCTTGCCGTGAGTGTCGGCCTGCAGCGCGCGGAACCCCGCACTGGCCGGATCGAACCGGTACACCGTCACCGCTTCGTTGACCATGCCCACCGAGGCGCGTGCGACCAGTTCCGGGTAGCCATCGAAATCGACATCTTCGAGCGACCATCGCGAACTGCCATCGGCATCCGCCACGCCCTCAAGCGTCTGGCGCTTGCCCGACGGTGACAGCTGCACGGCGATGCTGCCGTCCTGCTGCGGATCGGCATGCGTCTGCACATGCGCGGCCACCTGGAACCGCAGCGTTTCGCCGTCGTCGCCACTTGCCTGCGCCGACGGTGCCAGCACTCCCGCCAGCACCAGGCCCAGCACGCATTCCCTGTAATTCATCATTGCTCCCTGCGACACCGCGGCGGCACCTTCAACTCAGAACGATACCTCGACCGGCTGCCGCGACCACAGCACCGATTGATGCTTGGTCTGCTGCTTCCACGCCAGGCGGATCGCTTCGATGTCGGCGCGGCGCTGCGGGGTGTCCTCGTGCAGCACCACCAGCACCTTGGTGCGCAGGCGGTTGGGCGCGGCATCACCGCGGAACAGCCATTGGCCATAGGCATCGAACACGGTCAGGCCATCCGGGAAGCGCGGAGTGACTTCCTTGTCCAGGAAGGTGCGCCACTGCGCCTCGCTGATGGTATCGGCCTGCGGGCGGTTGCCGGCGCCCTGCTCCTCGCCCACGCCGAAATACAGCTCGCTGCGCACCCAGCCGTGGCCGGCGGACGGGCGTGCAGCATCGCCCTTCAGTTCGGCGGTGGTGGCCGTGGCATAGGCGCTGGGCGCCTGCGAGGACAGGCTGGCGCAGCCACTGGTGGCCAGCAGCACGGCGAAGACGAGGCCAAGGTGTTTCATCGGTACAGCTCCGGGGAAGGGGGACAAGGCGAGCCGGCAGCGTACAGCGCCACCGGCCCGGCGTGCTGATGCCAGCAGGGCATCAACTCATGCCGGACCGGCAGGGGCTTGCATCGGCACCGGTCATCACGCGAAGATAATATATCGCTTCATCCGGATGGATGTAAGTGAAACCATCTCCCCCCTTCCCCGTCGTCGTTGTTGCTGGAGCCCCCATGTCCGTCCGCCTGCCCGCGTCGCCGCTCGGCCTCGCCATCGCCCTCGCGCTTTCCTCCGCCGCCGTCCCGGCCCTGGCCCAGGACGCCACCAACCTGGACACGGTGATCGTCACCGGCACCCGTGCCGCCGACCGCACCGTGCTCGAATCCACCTCGCCGGTGGATGTGCTCACCGCCGAGGACATCCGCAAGGCCGGCGTGGTCAACGGCGAGCTGGGCAGCGCGCTGCAGGCGCTGTTGCCGTCGTTCAACTTCCCGCGCCAGTCCAACTCCGGTGGCGCCGACCATGTGCGCGCCGCACAGTTGCGCGGCCTGTCGCCGGACCAGGTGCTGGTGCTGGTCAATGGCAAGCGCCGCCACCACACCGCGCTGGTCAACACCGACAGCAAGATCGGCAAGGGCACCACCCCGGTTGATTTCAATTCGATCCCGGTCAGCGCGATCAAGCGCATCGAAGTACTGCGTGATGGCGCTGGTGCGCTGTATGGCTCGGATGCGGTGGCCGGTGTGATCAACGTGATACTCGACAACGGCGGCGACGGTGGCGAGATCGAGGCCAGCTACGGTGCCAACCACACCGACCTCAAGCCGATCGGGCGTACCCTCACCGACGGCCAGACCGGCAACATCAGCGCCAAGGTCGGCACCTCGCTGGGCGAGGACGGCGGCTTCCTGCGCGTCGGCCTGGAATACAAGCACCGCAACGGCACCAACCGTGCCGGCTTCGACCAGATTCCGCCGTGGGACCAGACCCCGGGCAACCTGGCGCTGCAGGGCAAGCGCAACTATGTGCTGGGCGATGGCAAGAGCAAGGACATCAACCTGTGGCTGAACACCGAGATCCCGGTGGGCCAGACCTCGACATTCTATGCATTCGGCACCTTCAACCAGCGCGATACCGAAGGCGCAAACTACTTCCGCTACCCCGATGGCGATGCCAACTGGAAGCAGGTCTATCCGAATGGATACCGGCCGATCTCCGAGGGCGAGAACCGCGACGTGCAGGCCGTGGCCGGTGTACGCGGGCAGTGGGGCGAATGGAGCTACGACGGCAGCCTGGACTACGGCCAGAACGACTTCACCTACCGCCTGCGTGATTCGCTCAACGCCTCGCTGGGCCCGACCAGCCCGACCCGCTTCAAGACCGCCGATTACGAATACGCGCAGACCGTGGGCAACCTCGACCTGAGCCGCGTGTTCACCCAGAGCGACAGCATCAGCCACACGCTCGGCCTGGGCGTGGAAGCACGCCACGAGCGCTACCAGACCCGTCCCGGCGACCCGGCCAGCTATGCGGCCGGCCCGTACACCGACCGCCCGACCGGTTCGCAGGCCGGTGGCGGCCTGACCCCGCAGGACGCGGCCACCCTGTCGCGCGATGTCGCCAGCGCCTACGCCAGCCTGTCCAGTCAGTTCGGCGAGAAGTTCTCCACCGATCTGGCCGCGCGCTACGAGCACAACGACGACTTCGGCGGTGAACTGACCGGCAAACTCGGCCTGCGCTATGAGTTCACCCCGGCGTTCGCGCTGCGCGGTGCCATCTCCAACAACTTCCGTGCGCCGTCGCTGGCACAGATCGGCTACGAATCCACCTCCACCGGCTACAACGCTGGCGGCCAGCTGGTGCAGGGCCGCCTGTTGTCGGTCAACAACCCGATCGCGCGTGGCCTCGGTGCGCAGAACCTGAAGCCGGAGAAGTCGATCAATACCTCGCTGGGCTTCACCAGCCGAATTGGCGAGCACTTCGACCTGTCACTGGACTTCTTCCAGATCGACATCGACGACCGCATCGCGCTGTCGGAGAGCATCACTGGCGACGCACTGACCGACTATGTGGCCGCCAACTACGGCGTCAGTGGCCTGCAGAGCGCCAGCTTCTTCGTCAACGCCGCCGACACCCGCACCCGCGGCGCCGAACTGGTGAGCAACTGGCGCCAGTCGCTGGGCGATGGCCAGCTGCTGCTGACCGGCACCTACGCCTACACCAAGACCACGCTGAAGAACGTGCTGGCTACGCCGGCACAGCTGCGTGCACTGAATCCGGACTACGTGCTGTTTGGCATCGAAGAAACCAACACGCTTACCGATGCCACGCCGCGTACCCGCGGCAGCTTCTCGGCCGCATGGAGCAACGACCACTGGTCGCTGAGCACCCGTGTGAACCGCTACGGCAGCGCCACCCGCGTGTTCAACTTCGGTGACGGCTACATCCCGCGCCAGACCTACCAGGCCGAGTGGCAGCTGGATGCGGAGGTCGAATACCGCATCACTCCGCGCTGGAGCGTGGCCATCGGCGGCCAGAACCTGACCGACAACTACCCGGATCGATCCAACAGCGATATCCACTACTTCGGCAACCTGCCGTATGACGTGCTGTCGCCGATCGGCAGCAACGGCGCGTACTACTACGGCCGCGTCCGCTATACGTTCTGATCGCATTGGGTAGGTGCGGACCGTTGGTCCGCACGACACGGTAGTGCCGGCCGCTGGCCGGCAACTTCGTGATCCGGGTGCGGATCTGCTTTGGGTGGGTGCGGACCGTTGGTCCGCACTGTTTGAGCTGGATGCAGGCTGACCTGCCGTGCCGACCAACGGTCGGCACCCACCGAAGCAAGGCCGTAGCCTGCCCTCGACCCCGCGTACACGCCCACGCTGGCAAGCTGGGCGTCATGGCTGAACCGCTCCCCCTGCGTCCGCCACCGCCATTGCTGGACGACGCCTGTGCGTTGTTCCTCGATGTCGACGGCACCCTGATCGAATTCGCTGCGCGCCCGGATGCCGTGCAGCTGCTGCCGGATGTGCGTGAAGCCATCGGCCGCATCAGCGACCGCCTGGAAGGTGCCGTGGCACTGGTCAGTGGTCGCCCGCTTGAACAGCTGGATCAACTGTTCGCTCCCCTGCAACTGCCTGCCGCTGGCCTGCACGGCCATGAACTGCGTGGCCAGGATGGTCGTGTGCTGCGTGACGAACACGATGACGACACCGCCGAGTGGCTGCACGCACTGCACCAGCAGGCGATGCGCTTCGCCCACGGCCATCCCGGCGTGCTGGTGGAAGACAAGGGCGTCGGCCTGGCCCTGCACTGGCGCGGCGCGCCGCATGCCGCCAGCGATGTCCGCGCCTTCGCCGACCGCCACGTGCGTGGCCGTGCCAGCTACCGCCTGCAACCTGGCGACCATGTGGTCGAGTTCGTGCCTGTCGGCACCGACAAGGGCCGTGCCGTGCGCCGGATGATGCAGTACCTGCCCTTCCGCGGCCGCCTGCCGGTGTTCCTCGGTGACGACCTCACCGATGAATTCGGCTTCGACGCCGCCAACGTCCAGCATGGCTGGAGCGTGCTGGTGGGCGAGCGGGAACCGAGCAAGGCGGTGTTCGCGCTGCCCGACATACGCAGCGTGCACGCCTGGCTGCGTGAGAATGCCTATTGACCCGGCCACCCCACGGCCGCAACCGAGATGTACCGCGTGATGACCCAACCCGATCTTGATCTGGGCGTGGTCGGCAACGGCAGCTTCGGCGCCCTGGTCGACAAACGTGCCCGCGTTGTCTGGAGCTGCCTGCCCACCTTCGACGGCGACCCCACCTTCTGTGCCCTGCTCGGTCCCAACCAGCAGACCGGTGGCGACTTCGCCATCGAGCTGGAGGACTTCGCGAGCAGCGAGCAGGAATACCTGACCAACACCGCGATCCTGCGCACCGTCCTGCGCGACGCGCACGGTGGCGAACTGGAAATCCTCGATTTCGCCCCGCGCTGGCGCCAGAACGACCGTTTCTACCGGCCGGTCAGCCTGATCCGCCAGGTGCGTCCGCTGGCCGGCAGCCCGCGCATCACCGTGCGTGCGCGACCGCTGGCGGACTGGGGCGCACGCGTGCCGGAGTCCACCTGGGGCAGCAACCACGTGCGCTGGATCCTGCCCGAGCATGTGCTGCGGTTGACCACCGATGTACCGGTGCGCTTCGTGCGCGACGGTCTGCCGTTCGTACTCAACCATCCCATCCACCTGATCCTGGGCGTGGATGAATCGCTCAACCGCTCGATCAGTGGCTATGTGCAGGAAGCCTTCCAACGCACCCGCGACTACTGGCGCGAATGGGTGCGTTACCTGTCCATTCCGCTGGAATGGCAGGACGCGGTGATCCGCAGTGCGATCACCCTGAAGCTGTGCCAGTACGAGGACAGCGGCGCGATCATCGCGGCAATGACCACCTCCATTCCGGAAGCCCCGGGCAGCGTGCGCAACTGGGACTACCGTTACTGCTGGCTGCGTGATGCCGCTTTCGTGGTGCGGGCGCTGAACCGCCTCGGCGCAACACGCACGATGGAGCAGTTCCTCGGCTACATCTTCAACCTGGCCACCACCGACGGCACGCTGCAGCCGCTGTATGGCATCGGCTTCGAAGCCAAGCTGGACGAGGACGAAGTACCCAGCCTGTCCGGCTACCGTGGCATGGGCCCGGTGCGACGCGGCAACCTGGCCTGGGTGCAGCGCCAGCACGATGTCTACGGCAGCGTGGTGCTGGCGTCCACGCAGCTGTTCTTCGACCGGCGCCTGCAGGACCCGGGTGATGCGCACACCTTCGCCCGCCTGGAGCCCCTGGGCGAACAGGCGTTCGCCCTGCATGACGTACCCGATGCCGGCCTGTGGGAATTCCGCGGCCGCACCGAAGTGCATACCTATACCAGCGCGATGTGCTGGGCCGCGTGCGACCGCCTGTGCAAGATCGCCGTGCGCCTGAAGCGTGATGACCGCGCCCGCTACTGGCGCGAGCGCGCCGACACCATCCACGCGCGCATCATGGCCGAATCCTGGAGCGAGGAGCTGGGCCACTTCACCGATACCTTCGGTGGCCATCGGCTGGATGCCTCGCTGCTGCTGCTGGCCGATATCGGCTTCATCGACGCGCTGGATGCGCGCTTCATTGCCACCGTCGATGCCATCGGCCGCGACCTCAAGCATGGCAATTCGCTGTACCGCTATGTCGCGCCGGATGACTTCGGCGAGCCGGAAACCAGCTTCACCATCTGCACCTTCTGGTACATCGATGCGCTGGCGGCAATCGGGCGCATGGACGAAGCACGCGAGATGTTCGAGCTGCTGCTGAAGCAGCGAAACCATCTGGGCCTGCTGTCGGAGGATCTGGCCTTCGACAGTGGCGAGGCCTGGGGCAATTTCCCGCAGACCTATTCGCACGTCGGCCTGATCACCGCCGCGATGCGCCTGTCGCGGTCCTGGCAGGAGGCATCGTGAGTCGTCTGGTCGTGGTATCAAACCGTGTGGCCGTGCCCGGCGAGAACCGCGCAGGCGGCTTGGCGGTCGGCCTGCTGGCCGCCCTGAAGGAGCGCGGCGGCCTGTGGTTCGGCTGGAGCGGCAAGACCGTAAAGGAAGGCAGCGGCACGCTGCACCGGCAGAAGGACGGTGACATCGACTACGTCACCATGGACCTGAGCAAGCGCGAAGTCGATGGCTACTACAATGGTTTCGCCAACCGCACGCTGTGGCCACTGCTGCACTTCCGGCTGGACCTGGTCGACTACGACCGCGGCACCCGCGAGACCTACCACAAGGTCAATGCGCTGTTCGCCGACAAGCTCGCGCCATTGCTGCGAGAGGATGACATCGTCTGGATCCACGACTACCACCTGATCCCGCTCGGCGCACTGCTGCGCGAGCGCGGCATCGGCTGCCGCATCGGCTTCTTCCTGCACATCCCGATGCCGTCGGCCGACCTGCTGCAGGCGATGCCCGACCACCTGCGGCTGTTCTCTGCGCTGTATGCCTACGATCTGGTCGGCTTCCAGACCCAGCGCGACGCTGATCGCTTCCAGACCTACCTGCGCCTGTTCGGCGGCGGCCGCGTACTCGACAACGGCGAGCTGGAAGCACCGGGCGGGCGCCGCTTCCGTGCCGCTGCCTTCCCGATCGGCATCGACACCGAGCTGATCGCACGGCAGGCCGGCACCGCCGCCACCAAGGCCGCGGTAAAGAACCTGCGCAACAGCCTGCGTGATCGCCAGCTGGCGATCGGCGTGGATCGCCTGGATTACTCCAAGGGCCTGCCCGAGCGCTTCCTCGGCTTCGAGCGCTATCTTGAGCGCCACCCGGACCAGCGCGGCTCGCTGACCTACCTGCAGATCGCGCCGGTCTCGCGCGGCGATGTCACCGAGTACCGGCAGCTGCGCAGCCAGCTGGAACAGATCGCCGGCCACATCAACGGTGGCCACGCCGAGCCGGACTGGACGCCGCTGCGCTACGTCAACCAGAACTTCACCCATGCCACCCTCACCGGCTTCTACCGGGCGGCGGCGGTCGGCCTGGTCACGCCGCTGCGCGACGGCATGAACCTGGTGGCCAAGGAGTACGTGGCCTCGCAGGACCCGGAGGATCCCGGCGTGCTGGTGCTGTCACTGCTGGCCGGCGCTGCCGACGAACTGAAGCAGGCGCTGCTGGTGAACCCACATGATCTGGACGGCGTGGCCGACGCCATCGCCACGGCAGCGACGATGTCGCTGAGCAGGCGCAAGGAGCGCTGGCACGCGATGATGGAACATCTGCGTACCTACGACATCAACCACTGGCGCCGCAGCTATCTGGACGCGCTGGAAGGTTGAGGAAAAAAGGGGACGGAGGGGATCAAGGCAGTTGTGCACAGACGCCTTGATCCCCTCCGTCCCCTTTTTCCTTCAATCCAGGAATCGCGCTGCCTGCTCCGGTGCGGGCAGATGACAGGCGTCGTGCCGTCCGAACCAGCGGTAGCGGTTGCGCGCCAGCACGCGGTACGCGGCATCACGCCAGCCGCGCGGCACTGCCCGTAGTACGCCGGTCAGGCGCCAGGCGCCGCCCAGCCCCGCCAGCACGCGGAGGATCGCATCGGTATCGGTCCAGGCACCCTGCGCGTCCAGCAGCAGGAACGACATCGGGTCCTGCGGGTCCAGCCCGTGCGCGCGCAACATCGCGCTGCCCTGCTGCCCCTGCATCGCCGCAAAGCGGTAGCGCCCCGCGCGGTCGAAACGCAGCAGGAAGCGCACCCAGCGGTTGCACAGCGCGCATACGCCATCGAATACGATCACCGCGCTCCCCGCCTCGGCGGCGGCCTCACTGCGGTTCGAGCCAACCTTCATAGCGGATCAGGGCTCCCGCCCAGGGCAGCGTCACATCGACCAGGAAAGTGTACCGCTCACCCTGCCAGGCTTCGCGGCAACGCACGCCACCAAACCAGCGCCTCGGCAACGGCAGCAACCCGAACGCCCAGACCCGGCGCACCGACCAGTCGATGCCACCCTCGCGGGCCTGCAGATCAAACTCGAAGCGCACCGCGCCCAACTGCTCGCGCAGGCATCCCTCGTGCGCCCACAGCCGCGACACCATCGGCCAGCGGCCAAAACGCCGCGCCCACTGCTCGCCCTGCCCGTGTGCACTGAACGCCACTTCGGTCGGCAACGCTCCACCGTCCTTCGGCAGCCGCGCCAACGCGGCCAGCAGCGGCACCAGCCAGTGCCGCCCCCTCACGATATGCGCCTGCCCCACGTAGCGGCAGGGCAACGGCGCGGCATGCAACGCCTGCACCGGCGCGGCCAGGGTGACGAAGGCCGGCCCCAGCACGCGCGCGAACAGCGGCAAGGTCAGGGCGCGATCCAGGCCAGCGTCGCCATGCGCCCGGTGCGACGGTCGCGCCGGTGCGAATACAGGTCCGGATCGGCCATGGTCGACACCGTGCCGCCATGGACCTGCGCCGGGTCCATGCCCGCCGCCTGCAACCGCTGCCGCGCCAGCGCGAACAGGTCCACCTTCCAGTGGCCCGCGCGGGTGGCCACGAACGCCGCCTCGGCGGCCGGATCATGGCCGACGAAGGCGTGGTAGACCTCCTCGCCGATCTCGTAGTCGGCCGGTCCGGCGGCCGGGCCCAGCCAGGCCCGCAGCTGCGCCGGCGGCGTCTGCATGGCGGCCACGGTGGCCTCCAGCATGCCGTCGGCCAGGCCACGCCAGCCTGCGTGGGCCGCGCCCGCCTCACTGCCATCGGCGGCGGCAAACACCACCGGCAGGCAGTCGGCAGTCAGGATCGCCAGCACCACGCCCGGCACCGAAGTCACTGCGGCATCGGCCACCGGCTCGCTTGCGCCGGGCACCGGCGGCGCGGTGAAGCGCAGCACGGTGCTGCTGTGCACCTGGCGCAGCCAGTGCGGTGTCGAGGGCAGCCCCAGCCCCTGCTGCAGCAGCTGGCGGTTGTGCTCTACGTTGGCTGGGTTATCACCGTCGGCCGCGTGCCGGTTGCCCAGGTTGAACTGCGCGAACGGCACTGGAGAGATGCCCGCGCCGTGCCGACGCGTGGTCAGCGCATGGACGCCCGGAGGCGCCGGCCAGTCCGCCTGCAGCACCGGCAGCACGGCGGCCATCACCAGCGGTCCCGCTCGCGCGCGGCGAAGGCCTCGCTGTCTTCGCGCAGCACCTTCATCAGGTGCAGCATGTCCTCCGGCACCGGCGCGGTGTTGCGCACCGGCTCACCGGTGATCGGGTGCGTGAACTCCAGGGTTTCGGCGTGCAGGGCCTGGCGCCTGAAGCCACGCAGCGCGGCCACCAGCTCATCGCTGGCCCCCTTGGGCAGCTTCAGCGCACCGCCGTACAGCGGGTCACCGATGATCGGATGGCGCACATGCGCCATGTGCACGCGGATCTGGTGGGTACGGCCGGTTTCCAGGCGGCACTCCAGCGCGGTGTGCGCACGGAAGCGCTCGCGCAGGCGGTAGTGGGTGATCGCTTCCTTGCCGTCCTCGCGCACCGCCATCTTCAGGCGGTCGCGCGGGTGGCGGTCGATCGGGGCATCGGCGGTACCGCCGGCCACCAGCGCACCCATCACGATGGCCAGGTACTGGCGGTGCACGTCGCGTGCGGCCAGCTGCTCGACCAGCGCGGTCTGCGCTTCCAGGGTCTTGGCCACCACCATCACGCCACTGGTGTCCTTGTCCAGGCGGTGCACGATGCCCGCGCGCGGCAGCACCGCCACCGACGGGTCGCGGAACAGCAGGGCGTTGACCAGGGTGCCGCTGTGGTTGCCCGCGCCCGGGTGCACCACCAGGCCGACCGGCTTGTTGATCACCAGCAGGTGCTCGTCCTCGAACAGCACGTCCAGCGGGATGTCCTCCGGCTGGGCGTCGGTCTGGGTTTCCAGCACCACGTTGAGGGTCACCACCTCGCCACCGCGCAGCGGATCGCGCGGGCGCACCTGGGCGCCGTCCAGCAGGACCTCCCCGGCCTTGATCCACTCGGTCAGGCGCGAACGCGAGTATTCGGGGAACAGTTCGGCCACCACGGCGTCGAAACGGCGGCCGGCAGCGGTGTCGGGGACGATGGCCTGGCGGGCCGATTCAGAGGGTTGTTCAGACATGGCAGGGGGCATTCTTTGAAATTTTGGGGTCCCGGCGGCCGGTTTCAGTCGCTGGACAGGACACTAGGCTATCATCGACCCTTCGTATTCCAGCCGCGTCCCGCCTCGACCTCATGATCCGACGCTCCTCCATGCTCTCCGCGCCCGTCCGCCTCACCGCCCTGCTGCTGGTGCTGGTCATCGCCGCCACCGGCTGCCACCGTGGCGCCAAGAAGGGCGATCGCCCCGATGAAGGGACGCCGGTCGAACAGTTGTACGAGAAGAGCCACAAGCTGATGCAGGGTGGCAACTGGAGCGGGGCTGAAACCAGCTTCCGCCGCCTCGTGGCCCAGTATCCGTACGGCCCGTATACCGAACAGGCGATGATCGAAACCGCCTACGCGCAGTACAAGGCCGGCAAGCACGACGATGCAGTGTCCAGCATCGACCGCTTCATCCGTACCTACCCGACCCATCGCAACATCGCGTACCTGTACTACCTGCGCGGCCTGGCCAACTCCAACCGCAGTACGGTTTTCCTGCGTCGCGTATGGTCGCTGGATGCCAGCCGCCGCGATCTGTCCACGCCGCACCAGGCGTATTCGGACTTCAACATCGTGGTGGACCGTTACCCGAACAGCCGCTACGCCGCCGATGCGCGCCAGCGCATGCTGGAGCTGCGTGACGTGTTCGCCCAGCATGAGCTGGACAACGCCCTGTACTACATGCGCCGCGGCGCCTGGGTCTCGGCCGCCGGCCGCGCCAACTACCTGCTGGAAACCTATCCGCAGAGCGCGTTCCAGTACGATGCCGTCGCCGTCCTGGCCGATTCCTACACCCACCTGGGCAACAAGACCCTGGCCGACGACGCCCGCCGCGTCCTGCAGCTGAACCAGCCGGACCACCCGTGGCTGGAAGGCAAGTGGCCGAAGTACCCGTGGATGATCCGCAAGCTGAACCCGTTCGCTGGCGAAAAGTCCGCCAGCACCGGCCAGCGCAACGCGCGACTGGAAAAGAAGTAAAAGAAGGCCCCGAAAGGGGCCTTTTCTTTGTCGGCAGATCCACGCCATGCGTGGAGGGTTCGTGCGCCCATGGACCACGACACTAGGAATTCTACGAATCCCCGGCGGATGCGACGCCGGTCCCAATCGGCGTAGGCGAGGCCCTCCACACTGCGGCGCAACGGCCATCCCGGCCGTGAAGGAGCGCCCCATGACCCCACCACCCCGTCGTTTCCGCCCCCTCGCCTGCCTCCTCGCCACTGCCCTGCTGGCGCTGTCCTCGGGCCCCGTGGCGGCTGCCTCACCCGCACCGGGCGATCTGCTGTCTGCTGCCCCCTATCGCGCGTCATGGGTGCCGTCCAAGGCCGCGCAGGCCTACAAGCTGCACTACCGCACCCCGGATCATCGCGGCCAGCTGGCCGAAGGCACCGGCCTGCTGTACCTGCCCGCCGGCGCGGCGCCTGCAGGCGGCTGGCCGGTGGTGTCCTGGGCACATGGCACCCAGGGCATCGCGGATCGCTGTGCGCCCTCGGTGTCCGGCCCCTACCAACCCGAACGCGACGGCCGCTTCCTCGATCAGTTCCTGGCACAGGGCTATGCGGTGGTTGCTGCGGACTACCAGGGCCTCGGCGGTCCAGGTGACCATGCCTATCTGCATGTGCGCACTGCCGCGCGCAATGCCATCGACCTCGTCAAAGCCAGCCGCCAGTATCTGGGCACCGCAACGCTGTCGCCGCGCTGGGTCTCGGTCGGCCATTCGCAGGGTGGTGCCGCCGCGCTCACTGCCGGGCATCTGGCGCCCACCTATGCTGGCCCGTCGCTGCACTACCGCGGCAGCTTCACCACCGGCACGCCCACCGCCGTCGAGCTGACCGCACTGGTGATGAAGCCGGACAACCGCACCGCCAATCCTGGCGCGCTCAACGCGTATCACGCGTATCTGCTCGACGGTCTGCTGCAGGTTGCGCCGCAGATCGACCGCGTCCTCAGCGACACCGGCCGCACCCGCGTGGCAGTGGCACGCGAGCAGTGCCTGGGCGAACTGGCCACCACGCTGGACGGCGCGGATACCGGCAGCATGTTCACCGCACCGCTGACCAGCGTGCCGGGCATCTGGGCCGTGCTGTACGACTATCTCGGCGTACCGCGCCGCGGTTTCAGCCAACCGCTGATGCTGGGCCACGGCAGCGAGGACCGCGACGTCCCCTATCTGACCACCCTGCTGTATGCCGCAGGCCTGGCGCTGCGCGGCGAGCCGGTAGCGTTCCGGCGCTACCCGGTCGACCATCGCGGCACGCTGGACGCGGCGGCGGCGGATGGCCTGGCGTTTGTGCGTGCACGGCTTGAAGACGGCCACTTCAACGACGCTGCGGAAACCGCCGGCCTCGAACAGCTGCTCGACGACGCCCGGTAGATCCACGCCATGCGTGGATGCGCGGGATACGGGTTGCCGGCCAGCGGCCGGCACTACCAAAGGCAGTAGATCCGCGCCATGCGTGGATACGCGGGGTACGGGTTGCCGGCCAGCGGCCGGCACTACCTGCCAACGGCTACCTCAACCCTTGTAGCCGTTGCTGATCGGGTAGCGACGCTCGCGACCGAAAGCGCGGCGCGACACCTTCGGGCCTGGCGCGGCCTGGTGCCGCTTCCACTCGCTGATGCGCACCAGGCGCAGCACGCGGTCGACCACGGCCGCGTCATAACCGGCGGCAACGATCTCCGTGCGCGACTGCTCCTGGTCGATGTAGCGGTACAGGATGCCGTCCAGCACGTCATAGGCCGGCAGCGAGTCCTGGTCCAGCTGGTTCTCGCGCAGTTCGGCCGACGGCGGGCGGCTGATCACCGCCGGCGGGATCACCGGCGCACCGCCCACGGTATTGCGCCACTTGGACAGGCCGAACACCTCGGTCTTGTACAGGTCCTTCAACGGCGCGTAGCCACCGCACATGTCGCCATAGATGGTGGCATACCCGACGGCGTACTCGCTCTTGTTGCCGGTGGTCAGCAGCAGCCCTCCGAACTTGTTGGCCAGCGCCATCAGGATCACGCCACGGCTGCGCGACTGCAGGTTCTCTTCGGTCACGTCCGGCGCAGTGCCTTCGAACATCGGCGCCAGCGATTCCATCAGGCCCTTGAACGCCGGCTCGATCGAGACCGCTTCCAGCTTCACGCCCAGTGCCTGACACTGCTCGGCGGCCAGGTCGTTGGACATGCCGGCGGTGTAGCGCGACGGCAGGCGCACAGCGGTGACGTTCTCGGCGCCGAGCGCGTCGACCGCCAGCGCCAGTACCAGCGCCGAATCGATGCCACCGGACAGGCCCAGCCAGACCTTCTTGAAACCGTTCTTGCGGCAGTAGTCCTGGATGCCACGGGTCACCGCGCGCCAGGCCAGCGCGTCCATGCTCTCGTCGCCGTCGTCCATCCACACGTGCGGCATGAAGCGACGCGTTTGGCCGTCGTACTCCACCACCAGCCACTGGTCGACGAAGGCGGCGGCGGCGGGGTGCACCGTGCCATCACCATCGGCCACCACCGAGGCGCCATCAAACACCAGCGCATCCTGGCCACCAACCACATTGAGATAGGCAATCGCTGCCCCGCTCTCGCGGGTGCGTGCGGCCAGCACCGCATCGCGCTGGGCGTGCTTGCCGCGCTCGTACGGCGAGGCATTGGGTACCACCACCAGCTGCGCGCCGGCGCGCACGGTGTCGGCCAGCGGCTCGGCGAACCACAGGTCCTCGCAGATCAGCAAACCCACCGGAATGCCGTTGACCTCGAAGACGCAGCTGCCACCGTCCGGATCAACATCGAAGTAGCGGCGTTCGTCGAACACGGCGTAATTGGGCAGCTCACGCTTGCGGTAGGTCTGCTCGACCAGGCCATCGCGCAGCACGCTGGCGGCGTTGTAGACCACCGCGCCAGCCGCCTGCGGCCAGCCGACCACCGCCGTGATGCCGCGGCAGGCACCGGCGATGCGCATCATTGCCTGCTCGCACTCGTACAGGAAGCCCGGGCGCAGCAGCAGGTCTTCCGGCGGATAACCGCTCACCGCCAGCTCGGGGAACATCACCAGCTCGGCGCCGTACTCGTCGCGCGCCTGGCCGATCATCTCGATGATGCGCTCGGTGTTGCCGGCGACGTCGCCGACCGGGAAGTCGAACTGCGCCATCGCGATGCGGATCGAAGCCATGGGAATCCAGCCTGTGGTTGCAATGCCGCCATTGTAGCGCTGCGCCATGCGCGCGCCGGGCGCGCTCGCTGCGTGGACAGCCCCGGCTCAGTAGATCCACGCCATGCGTGGATGAGCTTGCCGGGATGGCCAGGGCGCCAGACGCAGAAAGGCCGCCCGGAGGCGGCCTTTCTGTTTTGCAGCAGCCGGTGGGAAGAGCAGTCGACTAACAGTCGACTCTACAATCCCCCGCCCAGCGGTCTTACTTGACCAGCTTGGCGATGGCAGCGCCCAGGTCGCCCGGCGAGCGGACGGTGACAACACCGGCCGCTTCCATGGCGGCGAACTTGCCTTCGGCAGTGCCCTTGCCGCCCGAGGCGATCGCACCGGCGTGGCCCATGCGCTTGCCGGCCGGAGCCGACGCACCGGCGATGAAACCGACGACCGGCTTCTTCACGTGGTTCTTGATGTACTCGGCGCCGGCTTCTTCGGCGTCGCCGCCGATTTCGCCAACCATGATGATGCCTTCGGTCTGCGGGTCTTCGTTGAACAGCTTCAGGCAGTCGACGAAGTTCAGGCCGTTGATCGGGTCACCGCCGATGCCGATGCAGGTGGACTGGCCCAGGCCGACTTCGGTGGTCTGCTTGACCGCTTCATAGGTCAGGGTGCCCGAACGCGACACGATGCCGATCTTGCCCGGCTGGTGGATGTGGCCCGGCATGATGCCGATCTTGCACTCACCCGGGGTGATGACGCCCGGGCAGTTCGGCCCGATCAGCACGGTGTCCGGATGCGAACGGGTCAGCACGTTCTTGACGCGCAGCATGTCCAGCACCGGGATGCCTTCGGTGATGCAGACGATGACCTTGATGCCGGCAGCAGCGGCTTCCAGGATCGCGTCAGCCGCGTACGGCGGCGGCACGTAGATGACCGAGGCGTTGGCGCCGGTGCTCTGCACGGCGTCGGCAACGGTGTTGAAGACCGGCAGGTCGATATGGGTGGTGCCACCCTTGCCCGGGGTCACGCCGCCGACAACCTGGGTGCCGTACTCGATCATCTGAGTGGCGTGGAAGGTGCCCTGCTGGCCGGTGAAGCCCTGCACGATCACCTTGGTGTTCTTGTTGATCAAAACAGACATTGGAATTCCTTGGTGTCGGTATCAGGCGGCGTTCTTGACAGCTTCAACGATCTTCTTGGCGCCATCGTTGATGTTGTCAGCCGGGATGATGGCCATGCCGCTGTCACGCAGCAGCTGCTTGCCTTCTTCCACGTTGGTGCCTTCCAGGCGCACCACGACCGGAACCTTGACGCCCACTTCCTTCACGGCGGCGATGATGCCTTCGGCAATCATGTCGCAGCGGACGATGCCGCCGAAGATGTTGACGAAAATGCCTTCGACCTTGTCCGAGGACAGGATCAGCTTGAAGGCTTCGATGACGCGCTGCTTGTTGGCACCGCCGCCCACGTCCAGGAAGTTCGCCGGCTCGCCGCCGTTGAGCTTGATGACGTCCATGGTGGCCATGGCCAGGCCGGCGCCGTTCACCATGCAGCCGATGTTGCCGTCCATGGTGACGTAGTTGATGTCCAGTTCCGAAGCGATCACTTCGGTCGGATCTTCCTGGGTCTTGTCGCGCATGGCGACCAGGGCCTTCTGGCGGAACGCGGCGTTGTCGTCGCTGTCGAACTTGCCGTCCAGCGCGTACAGGTTGCCGTCGTCCAGGATGGCCAGCGGGTTGATTTCAACCAGGGCCAGGTCCTTTTCGTTGAACAGGCGGTACAGGTTCACCATGATGCTGGCGAACTGGCCGGCCTGCTTGGCGGTCAGGCCCAGCTTGAAGCCGAAATCGCGGCCGTGGTAACCCTGCACGCCTTCGACGAAGTCGACGTTCAGCGAGTGGATCAGCTCCGGGGTTTCAGCAGCGACCTGCTCGATCTCCACGCCGCCTTCCGAAGAGGCGATGTAGGTGATGGTCTTGGTGCCACGGTCGACCAGCACCGACAGGTACAGTTCCTTGACGATCTCGCCGGCGGTGGTCACCAGCACCAGGTTGACCGGCAGTTCAACGCCAGCGGTCTGGTAGGTGGCCATCTTGGTGCCGAGCATCTTGGCCGCAGCGGCCTTCACGTCGTCGGTGGTCTTGCAGAACTTGACGCCGCCAGCCTTGCCGCGGCCGCCAGCGTGGATCTGCGCCTTGACCATCCAGGGGCCCTGGCCCAGGGAGTTGGCAGCGGCAACCGCTTCGTCCGGGGTCGCAGCGACCTTGCCGGCCGGGACCGGGATGCCGTACTCGGCAAGCAGTTGTTTTGACTGGTATTCGTGGAAATTCATGCGTCACCGTGGGAATAGGAACGACCGCACGCAATTCCTCAGGGCCCCGGCGGGGCGCCGGCATGGACCGCGGCGGGCCCACTATTGTGGCCGAGCCGGCGCCGGGGCGCAAAGAAGTCTGTACAAAACGCCAGACGCGGGCAGATTTCCACCGTCATTCAGGCAGTTGCACCCGGGCCGGGGCTGGCCACCGGTGTCCGCAACGGGCCAAATGCGCGATCCGGACCACTTCGGCGGCGCCCGGCCGGGGGCCCTATACTGCCCTTCGCAAACGCGACGTGCCGGCCCGGCTTCAGGGGACGCCGGACAGGCCCGCCGCAGAATCCAGACCCAGGCAGCCAGAAGGGGAGTTCCGGCGTGTCACCCAGTGCTTCATTGATTGACCGCATCGAATCGATTCCGCGGCGTGAACTGTATTTCTTCGCGCTGTACCGGGTGCTGATCGCTACGGTCATTGCCGCCCTGCTCTACAGCCCGTTGTCGGCCATGGTCGGCGAAGCCCACCACCCGCGGCTGGCCGATGTCGTTGCGGTCATCTACCTGGCCCTGGCGCTGCTGGCCCTGGTGGTCGGCCGCAACGAACGCTGGCTGCGCCCGATCGTGGTCAGTGGCGTGCTGGTGGATATCGTGGCTGCCACCCTGCTGTCGCACGCCCTGCCCGGCGCCAGCGCCGGTATCTCGATGTCGCTGCTGTTCAACATCGCCGCCGCCGCCACTCTGCTGCCGCTCAGCCTGGGGCTGGGCCTGGCGCTGGCCGCCAGCCTGGCCACCGGCGTCGAGTACACCTGGAAGCTGCTGGAAGGCGGCGACCCCACCCGCACCCTCGCCGAACTGGCGATGTTCGCTACCAGCTACCTGGCGCTGGCCTTCATCAGCTTCCAGGTGGGCAACCGCGCCCGCCGCAACCAGCAGCTGGCCAACCAGCGCGGCGATGAAGTCGCCAACCTGTTCCAGATCAACGAACTGATCATCCGCCGCATGCGCACCGGCGTGCTGGTGGTGGACGCCGACAACCGCATCACCCTGGCCAACGAAGCCGCCTCGATGCTGCTGGGCGACAACGACGGCAACGGCGAAAGCGGGCGCCTGGACCTGGCCAGTGCCGCACCGGAACTGGCGCGCCGGCTGCAGCGCTGGCGCAATGGCTGGGCACAGGACGAACTGCCGCTGCAGCTCAACCCCGACCAGCCGGAAGTGCAGCCGCGCTTTGCCCGCCTGCTGGCCGGCAGCGACCTTGCGCTGGTGTTCCTGGACGATTCCAGCGTGGTCTCGCGCCGCGCCGAATCGCTCACTCTGTCGGCCATGGGCCGCTTCTCGGCCAGCCTGGCCCACGAGATCCGCAATCCGCTGGCGGCGATCAACTATGCCGTGCAGCTGCTCGAGGAAGGCACCGGCTTCAACGAGAGCGACCGCCGCCTGCTGCAGATCATCCGCCAGCAGTGCCAGCGCACCAACGGCATCGTCGAGAGCGTGCTGGGGTTGGCTCGGCGCGAACGCGCCACGCCGGAGAACGTGGACCTGGTCGCCTTCGTGCGCCGCTTCGTGCTGGAGTACAAGCAGGGCCAGACCCTGGAGACCGACAGCATCGAACCGATCATCAGCGACACATCGGTGATGGCCCAGGTCGACGCCAAGCATCTCTACCAGGTGCTGACCGTGCTGGTGCACAACGCACTGAAGTACGGCCGCATCGGCCAGCAGCCTGCACGGGTGCGGCTGCGCGTGGCCCAGCACGAACGCAGCGCGGTGATCGACGTGATGGACCGTGGCCCGGGTATCCCGGAGAGCGTGGCCGCGCAGCTGTTCCGGCCCTTCTTCACCACGTCCGAGCATGGCACGGGACTGGGCCTGTACATCGCGCGCGAGCTGTGCAGGGCCAACCAGGCCCGCCTGGACTACATCGCGGTGCCGGCCGGTGGCTCCTGCTTCCGCCTGGTGCTGCCCGGTCCACATACCCTGCTGCCGAGCTGATCCCCATTCTGTGCGTCAAACATTTGTCGCTTCCAGCCCCCTCGTTTATCTTTCACGCCCATGAATGAAACCCGCAGCGCCCTCGTCGTCGACGACGAACGCGACATCCGCGAACTGCTGGTGCTGACCCTCGGCCGCATGGGGCTGCGCATCAGTACCGCCGCCAACCTGGCCGAGGCACGTGAGCTGCTGGCCAGCAATCCGTACGACCTGTGCATCACCGACATGCGCCTGCCCGATGGCAACGGCATCGAACTGGTCAGCGAGATCGCCCAGCACTACCCGCGCACGCCGGTGGCGATGATCACCGCATTCGGCAGCATGGATCTCGCCGTGGAGGCACTGAAGGCCGGTGCGTTCGATTTCGTCAGCAAGCCGGTGGACATCTCGGTGCTGCGCGGACTGGTCAAGCACGCGCTGGAACTCAACAACGCCGAGCGCCCCGCACCGGGCCCCAACGCCGAACAGGGCGGGCGCCTGCTGGGCCACTCGCAGGCCATGGATGTGCTGCGCACCACCATCGGCAAGGTCGCGCGCAGCCAGGCGCCGGTCTACATCCTCGGCGAGTCGGGCGTCGGCAAGGAGCTGGTTGCACGCACCATCCATGCCCAGGGCGCGCGCGCGGCCGGCCCGTTCGTGCCGGTCAACTGCGGTGCCATTCCCGGCGAGCTGATGGAGAGCGAATTCTTCGGCCACCGCAAGGGCAGTTTCAGCGGCGCACACGCTGACAAGCCTGGCCTGTTCCAGGCTGCGCACGGCGGCACCCTGTTCCTGGACGAAGTGGCTGAACTGCCGCTGCAGATGCAGGTGAAGCTGCTGCGCGCGATCCAGGAAAAGTCGGTGCGCGCGGTGGGCGCGGCCAACGAGGAGCCGGTGGATGTCCGCATCCTCTCGGCCACCCACAAGGACCTGGCCGAGCTGGTCGAGGACGGGCGCTTCCGCCACGACCTGTACTACCGCATCAACGTGATCGAACTGAAGGTGCCGCCACTGCGCGAACGCCGCCAGGACCTGCCCGAACTGGCCGCGGCCGTGCTGGCCCGCCTGGCCCGCAGCCACGGCCGCGCCACCCCGCTGCTGGCGCCCTCGGCGCTGGAAGCACTGGCGCAGTACGCGTTCCCGGGCAATGTGCGCGAGCTGGAAAACATCCTGGAGCGTGCGCTGGCCCTGGCCGAAGAAGACTGCATCGGCGCCGATGACCTGCGCCTGCCGCAGCACGCGCCGCGTGCTCCCGGCAGTGCGGCGCCCGCCGAAGCCGTGGCCGACCTGCAGCCGGGCAGTGCCGCCCTGCCCTCCTACATCGAGCAGCTCGAGCGCAGCGCCATCCAGCGTGCGCTGGAAGAGAACCGCTGGAACAAGACCCGTACCGCCGCGCAGCTGGGCATCACCTTCCGTGCGCTGCGCTACAAGCTGAAGAAGCTGGGGATGGAGTAAACCCGGGGTCGGATCCCTTTCCAAAGGAAAGGGCTCTGACCCGGCGCGTACCACCAACCTGGTAGTGCCGGCCGCTGGCCGGCAACCTCCTGCATCGCGTCATCCACGCATGGCGTGGATCTACCTCAATCCTTGGTGACGCGGTTGATCTCGGCCAGGCTGGTGATGCCCGCCGCCGCCTTCTTCAATGCCGACTGGCGCAGGTCATTCACCCCGATCTGCTGCGCCGCCTCGGCAATCTGCAGCGCGTTGCCACCGGCCAGCACGATGGTGGCGATCTCATCGGTCATCGGCATGACCTGGTAGACGCCGGTCCGGCCCTTGTAGCCCTCGGTGCATTCGTCGCAGCCCACGGCCTCGTACAGCTCGATGCCCGCATCCAGCTGCGCCTGGGTGAAGCCTTCGGCCAGCAGCGCATGTTCGGGCAGGCTGGACGGACGCTTGCAGTTGCCGCACAGGCGGCGCGCCAGGCGCTGGGCGATCACCAGCGTCACCGAGCTGGTGATGTTGTAGGGCGCGATACCCATGTTCATCAGGCGCGCGATGGTCTGCGGCGCATCGTTGGTATGCAGCGTGGACAGCACCATGTGGCCGGTCTGCGCGGCCTTGATCGCGATCTCCGCCGTTTCCAGGTCGCGGATTTCGCCGACCATGATGATGTCCGGGTCCTGTCGCAGGAACGAGCGCAGCGCCGCGGCGAAGGTCATGCCGCGCTTGTTGTTCTGTTGTACCTGGTTGACGCCGGGCAGGCGGATTTCCACCGGGTCTTCGGCAGTGGAGATGTTGCGCGTCTCGTCGTTGAGGATGCCCAGCGCGGTATACAGCGACACGGTCTTGCCCGAACCGGTCGGGCCGGTCACCAGCACCATGCCGTACGGCTTGTGGATGGCATCCAGGAACAGCTTCTGCTGGTCCGGCTCGTAACCCAGCTTGTCGATGCCCAGCTTGGCCGCGCTGCCATCGAGGATACGCAGCACCACCTTCTCGCCGAACAGGGTCGGCAGCGTGCTGACGCGGAAGTCGATCTGCTTGGTCTTGGACAGGTTGAGCTTGATGCGGCCGTCCTGCGGGACGCGCTTCTCGGCGATGTCCAGCTGTGCCATCACCTTCAGGCGCGCGGCGATGCGCTGGTTCAGCTTCACCGGTGCGCGCGCCACCATCTTCAGCAGGCCGTCGATGCGCAGGCGCACGCGGTAATCGTCTTCGTAGGGCTCGAAGTGGATGTCCGAGGCGCCCTTGCGGATCGCATCGACCAGCACCTTGTTGACGAACTTCACCACCGGGGTGTCGTCACCCTTGGCGTCGATGCCGGAATCGCCGCCGGTGGCGCCGAGATCCTCGTCGCCGGCCGCCACGTCCAGGTTGCCCATGCCATCGTCATCGCCACCCAGGGCATCGCCGAGGGTGTCATGGCTGGCGTGCCACTGTTCCAGCGTGCGCCGGATCTGGTCCTCGTCGACCAGGATCGGCTCGACCACCAGGTTGGTATGGAACTTGATCTCGTCCAGCGAGTGGGTCGGGTTGCTGGTGCCGACGAACAGCTTGCCACCGCGCTTGAACAGCGGCAGCACGTTGTGCTTGCGCAGCAGCTCCTCGCTGACCAGGCTCATCGCGTTCTGGCTGGCGTCGAAAGTGGACACGTCGAACAGCGGCATGCCGAACTCGACCGCGTTGGCGGCGGCCAGCTGCGAGGCATTGACCAGCTTGTTCTGCGCGAACCACGTCGGCAGCGGCTGGCGCGCGGCGGCGGCCTTGGCCATGGCGTCGCGGGCGGTGGCCTCGTCCAGGGCCCCGTCCTGCACCAGGCGACGGGCCAGGCCGGTGATGCCGACAAGATTGGCGGTGGTGACAGCGTTCATATGAATCCTTGGCTCATGGGGTCATGCCATGCCGTGCTTCTTGCACGGACACCGCACGGGGCAGCAGAACCCGCCGCGACCCAATGGCCACCGGCATCGCCAATCCATGAGCAACACTGCCTTGCCCGGCACTCCCGGCCCGGCAGGCACGATCCTGACTCCCCCGGGGATGATAGCCCCGTCAAGGGGCAGCCAGCATCCCACCGGAGCGCTGAAGTGTGATCAGCAGCCGGTCGGGCGATAGCGCGCTTCGAACGCGCTGCCATCGCAGCTCCAGATGCCCTCGGCCGAGCGGCGCAGGATCAGGTCCTTGCCTTCCAGCACGCTGTGACCCTTCAGGGTGCAGCTGATGTGGCCGACACCGGAGTCGCTGAGTTCGGCTTCGACGTTGGAGCAGTGGGCGTTCTGGGCGACACCGATGTAGTTCGGTGTGACCAGGCTGGCCGAACGGCCCTCATTGACGAGGATTTCCACCTTGGTCTTGCCCGGCGTGATGTCGGCCAGTGCGGCGGTCAGCTGCGTGCGTACGACGTAGGGCTGGAACGCCACCGTCGCGATCGCCGCCAGGATGGCGATGATAGCCACCACGATCATCAGTTCGATGAGCGCGAAGCCCTTCTGCGTGTTCATGACTCCCCCTGATTGATCCAGCAATCCCCATTGCTGCATACCGACCGTGTTTCGCAGCCCGGTCAGCACAAGGCCCGCCGAAGCGGGCCTTGTGTTTTCTCTGTTGAGAGCGGTGGAAGCAACAGCGCCACCACGCGACTCAGCTGAGCATATTACTTGGTGCAACCCTTCGGAATGAACTTGGCGTCCATCACGGTTACGACGCAGGAGAAGCCACCCGGAGTGGTGATCGCACCGGAGGCATCCGTCACGGTATTGGTGTACTTCAGCGCCAAAGTGGAACCGGCACCGATGCGGCTACCCGGCTCACGGATGGTGCAGGTCATGCCATCCTTGTCCACAGCGATGGTTTCGCAGCTACCGGTTTCTTCAGCCTGGAAGCCAGCAGTAACCGGCGTCGGATCGCGGCCCGCGCTCTTTTCCATCTCGAACTGGGTCTTGTGCGAAGCCAGGTCGGCCAGCGCAGCGGTGACCTTCGACTTGGCGGTGTAGTCCTGGTATGCCGGCAGCGCGATGGCGGCCAGGATGGCGATGATCGCGACGACGATCATCAGTTCGATAAGGGTGAAGCCCTTCTGGTTCTTCATTTGGTACATCCCCAAGATAGTGGTGGTTGAGTTCAGTGCACGGGATCGGACCGGACAGCGCCGGTTGAGCGGGCCCCATGCCCTGCGGGTGGATCAACGCAGGTTGCGTGCCAACCCCGGCACGCCTCCCCCTGGATTTCCCCGCGCCCATGATGGCAGCAATTTCGCGGATGGGAACCCCCCGCTTCCGAATCTGCGATGGACGCGGCAATGTGACGCAGTACGTCACCTTTGGTCGGCACCCGGCACGAAATCGCACGCTGGGCCCCCTGCCAACTGCCCATCCGGCCTTGAACCCGCTACCATCGATGGCTAGTTACCCGCCTGGGGATGGCGGGTCTTGGGGAGCCAACATGTCTGTCAGTCGCAGTGCGATCAAGAAAGAGCCGGTGGCGCGCGCCACCATGGAACTGCAGCCGTTTGTCTGGGTGGGGACCGACAAGCGGGGCGTGAAGATGAAGGGCGAGCAGCTGGCCAAGAACGCCAACCTGCTGCGCGCCGAGCTGCGCCGCCAGGGCATCAACCCGGGCCAGGTCAAGCCCAAGCCGAAGCCGCTGTTCGGCGCCTCCGGCAGCCCGGTCAAGCCCAAGGACATCGCCTTCTTCAGCCGGCAGATGGCCACGATGATGAAATCCGGCGTGCCGATCGTGTCGGCGCTGGACATCATCGCCAGCGGGCACAAGAACCCACGGATGAAGAAACTGGTTGACACCATCCGCACCGACATCGAGGGCGGTTCCTCGATGTACGAAGCAGTCAGCAAGCACCCGGTGCAGTTCGACGAGCTGTACCGCAACCTGGTGCGGGCCGGCGAAGGCGCCGGCGTGCTGGAAACCGTGCTGGACACGGTGGCCACCTACAAGGAGAACATCGAAGCGCTGAAGGGCAAGATCAAGAAAGCGCTGTTCTACCCGATCATGGTGGTCGTGGTGGCCATGCTGGTCAGCGGCATCATGCTGGTGTTCGTGGTCCCGCAGTTCGAGGACGTGTTCAAGAGCTTTGGTGCCGAGCTGCCCGCCTTCACCCAGATGGTGGTGAACCTCTCGCGGTTCATGGTGTCGTGGTGGTGGCTGATATTCCTGATCGTGGTGGGCTCCGCTGTCGGTGCGATCATGGCCTACAAGCGCTCGCCGAAGATGCAGCATGCGATGGACCGGTTCGTGCTGAAGGTGCCGGTGATCGGGCAGATCATGCACAACAGCGCCATCGCCCGCTTCTCGCGCACCACCGCGGTGACCTTCAAGGCCGGCGTGCCGCTGGTGGAGGCGCTGGGCATCGTGGCCGGTGCTACCGGCAACACCGTGTACGAAGAGGCGGTGCTGCGCATGCGCGACGACGTCTCGGTGGGTTACCCGGTGAACATGTCGATGAAGCAGACCAACCTGTTCCCGCACATGGTCATCCAGATGACCGGCATCGGCGAAGAGGCTGGTGCGCTGGACGCCATGCTGTTCAAGGTGGCCGAGTACTATGAGCAGGAGGTCAACAATTCGGTGGATGCCCTGAGCAGCCTGCTGGAACCGATGATCATGGTGTTCATTGGTACCATTGTGGGCGGCATGGTGATTGCCATGTACCTTCCCATCTTCAAACTCGGCGCCGTCGTCGGATAACACATACATGGCTTTTCTCGACCAGCATCCTGGCCTCGGCTACCCCGCCGCGGCCGCCTTCGGACTGCTGCTGGGCAGTTTCCTGAACGTCGTCATCCTGCGCCTGCCCAAGCGGCTGGAATGGCAGTGGAAGCGCGATGCGCGCGAAGTCCTGGAGGAACCGGACTTCTATGAGCCGCCCCCACCGGGGATCGTGGTCGAGCCGTCGCACTGCCCGCACTGCAAGCACAAGCTGAGCTGGTACGAGAACATCCCGCTGTTCAGCTGGATCATCCAGGGCGGCAAGTGCCGCCACTGCAAGGCACCGATCTCGCTGCAGTACCCGCTGGTGGAGGCGCTGACCTCACTGCTGGTGGTGGCCTGCGTCTGGCAGTTCGGCTTCGGCTGGCAGGGTTTCGGCGCCATCGTGCTGACCTGCTTCCTGATCGCGCTGTCCGGCATCGATCTGCGCACCCAGCTGCTGCCCGACCAGCTCACCCTGCCGCTGATGTGGCTGGGGCTGATAGGCAGCATCGACAACCTGTACATGCCGGCCAAGCCCGCCCTGGTGGGCGCGGCGGTGGGCTATCTGTCGCTGTGGACGGTCTGGTGGCTGTTCAAGCAGCTGACCGGCAAGGAGGGCATGGGCCACGGCGACTTCAAACTGCTGGCAGCGCTGGGCGCCTGGTGTGGCCTGAAGGGCATCCTGCCGATCATCCTGCTGTCGTCGGTGCTGGGCGCCATCATCGGCTCGATCTGGCTGTACAGCCGGGGCCGTGACCGCGCCACGCCAATTCCGTTCGGCCCTTACCTGGCCATTGCCGGCTGGTTGTACTTCATGTGGGGTGCGCCGCTGGTGGAGCAGTACATGGTGATGAGCGGGCTGCGCTGAGGGGAGGCCCCATGAGCCGCTATGTGGTTGGCCTGACCGGTGGCATCGCCTCGGGCAAGAGTGAAGTGACCCGGCGCTTCGAAGCGCTGGGCATCGTGGTGGCCGACGCCGACCTGGCCGCCCGGGCCGTGGTGGCTGCCGACAGCCCGGCGCTGGCCCGCATTGCCGAGCGTTTCGGCGCCGACATGCTGCTGGCCGACGGCAACCTGGACCGGGCCCGCCTGCGCGCCCACGTCTTTGCCGATCCGGCCGAGCGGACGGCGCTGGAAGCCATCACCCACCCGGCCATCCGCCTGCTGATGCAACAGCAGTGCGAGCAGGCTGAGAGCCCCTATGCGATTGCCGCCATTCCGCTGCTGACCGAGGTGGGCGGGCGGAAGGCTTACCCTTGGTTGGACCGGGTATTGCTGGTGGATGCACCGGAAGCCGTGCAGCATGCCCGGCTGATGCAGCGCGATGGCATTGATGCTGCGCTGGCCGACCGGATGATTGCTGCGCAGGCCAGCCGTGCGCAGCGCTTGGCACTGGCCGATGACGTAGTGGTCAATGATGGGCAGCCGGAGGACCTGCAGGTGCAGGTGGAACAGCTGCATGCGCGGTATCTGGGCTTGGCCGGGGCTTGAGGCCTGGTTGCCGGCCAGCGGCCGGCACTACCAAAGCGCATCCACGCGTGGCGTGGATCTACTGGCCGATTCGATTGCCGGCCAGCGGCCGGCACTACCGAAGCGCATCCATGCGTGACGTGGATCTACTGGCCGATTCGATTGCCGGCCAGCGGCCGGCACTACCAAAGCGCATCCATGCGTGACGTGGATCTACTCCAGCTGCTGGCGGGCGTAGCGGGCCAGTTCGCGGGCGCCCAACAGCAGGCCGTCGACCACATCGGGATTGAGCTGCTGGCGGGCGCCACCCTGCTCCCGCGCGATTTCGGCAGCGTGCAGCAGCTGGATCAGGGTATTCAGGCCGGCAAGCGTGCGGCTGAGACCAGCCATCGTGGCGGCCTGCGCCGGGCTGGCCCCCTGCACATCCAGCCGCTGGCCGTCGGCGGCGTCGCGGCCATCCATGCGCGCCAGCAGGGCGGGCAGCAGGTCCCTGGGGTCATCCAGCAGAACTTCGACCCGCTCGGCGACGTCGGCAGGCAGCAGATGGGCGGCATCGCCGATCAGGGCGTGCAACTGGGGGAACAGCGGGCGGGTGGACATGATGAAGCTCCTCGCAGACGGCAGGCCACCTGCAGATGCAAGGTGGCGGACGGTGCGGGTTGGCGTACCGGACAACTCCCAGATGGATGGAAACTCCGGCGGATTCCTGGGAATCCCCACGCACCGCCCGCCATGAAGCGAGCACAGTGCATTGTCCGCGATGCCGCGCGAGGCATCGGAAGTTTTCCATCTGACAGTTGATTTCAGGACGCCAATCCCGGCCAAGGCACCTACCCCGGCCAGGTCATCAGGCCATCACCGCGCACGGCGATCTGTAAGGAAATTCCCAAGTGCGGCGCGGGCTTGCCAATGCGTGCGTTGGAACACGCGCCGGGCGCGGCAGCGATCACGGTGGTGTCGTGTCGGGCCTGTGATGCGATGTCCGCGTGCGGGGGATTCAGTGTCACAAGCGACACAGGGCGTGATGCAAGGTCGGCAGGGTCCGTGCCGACCAAGGTCGGCACCCACCAAAGCAGGGCTGCTTACAACGGCTTCGGCGAGAACGTCAGGGTGGCGATCACGCCACGCTCGCCACCGGGACGCACGCTCACCTGCCAGCCGTACAGGTCGCACAGACGGCTGACGATCGACAGGCCGATGCCGCCGCCCTGCGAATGACCAGCGTGCGTGCCGCGGTAGCCACGCTGGAACAGCTTGGCCGCATCTTCCTCGCTCAGGCCCGGGCCGCTGTCGGTCACCGACACCGAATTGGCGCCCACGAAGACGCGTACTTCGCCATCCTGCGAGTACTTCACCGCGTTGCCGATCAGGTTGCCCAACGCCACCGACAGCGCCGCCTCGGGTGCATCGATCACCAGGTTGCGCTCGCCTTCCAGCAGCAGCTCCAGCGGCTTGCCACCCAGCTGCGCGCGGTGCGCATCCAGCAGCTGCTCGGCCACGCGGGCCACGTTGCTGGTGCCCTGCCCGCGCTCGTTGCGCGACAGCAGCAGCAGTGCGCCGATCAGGTCGCTGCACTGCTGCTCGGCACGCTGGATACGCTGCAGGCGCTGCAGCACCTTCTCGTCCAGGCCGGGCCGGGTCAGCAGCAGCTCGGTGGCACCGCGGATCACTGCCAGCGGCGTGCGCAGTTCATGGCTGACGTCTGCATTGAACTCGCGATCGCGCTGCACCACTTCGGTCAGCCGCGAGGAATAGTCGTCCAGCGCCTGTGCCAGCTGCCCCACCTCGTCATCGGGAAAGCGCGGCGCCAAGGGCTCGGGCTCACTGGTACCGCCACGGTACGCACGCAGCCGCGCGGCCAGGTCCGACACCGGCTTCATCACCTTCGACGCCGACCACCAGCCCAGCACCAGCGACAGCACGCTGAACACCAGCACCGACAACACCAGCGCGCGGTTGAGCTGCTTGCCGCCGCGCACGCTGTCGGTCATGTCATAGGCGAGGAAGAACCAGGCGTCGTCGGCCTTACGTACCGCAAGCTTGTAGGCATACGGCTGCCCCTGCTCGTCGGTGCCACTGAGGTTGTAATTGCCGTTCTGCAGGTCGGCCCACTGCGGCCACGACTCGCGGGCCTTGTCGAACTTGTCAGCCGAGTAGGCGTACGCCCGGATCTGCTGCACGGGCACTGCCGGATTGCGCCCCGGATGCTCGTAGAAGCGCCGCGCATACTCTTCGATGTTGTGGTTGATCACGTCTTCCACCAACTGGTTTTCCACCCGCATGCGGGCCCAGTTGGTGGCGAACGCGAACAGTGTCGTCAGGCAGAAGCCCAACAACACGAACGAGACGATGATGCGGCTGCGCAGGCGCCGCCGGTATGGCGTGCGCCGGCGCTCCCCCTTGGCTGCCACGGAATCAGGCTTCCGGGGTGGCGATGCGGTATCCGATGCCATGGCGGGTCTGGATCAGCGGCACTTCAAACGGCTTGTCGACCACCGCACGCAGGCCATGGATATGCACGCGCAGCGAATCCGAATCAGGCAGTTCCTCGCCCCACACGCGGGTTTCCAGCTCCTGGCGGGTCACCACCGCCGGTGCCGCTTCCATCAGCGCCTGCAGGATCTTCAGCGCAGTGGGGTTGAGCTGCAGCAGCTTGCCCTGGCGGCGCACTTCCAGCGTATCCAGGTTGTATTCCAGGTCGCCGGTTTCCAGCACGCGGGTCTGCACGCCCTTGCCGCGGCGCGACAGGGCGTTCAGACGCACTTCCACTTCCTGCAGCGCGAACGGCTTGATCAGGTAGTCATCGGCACCGGAATCGAAGCCGGCCAGCTTGTTGTCCAGCGAATCGCGGGCCGTCAGCATCAGCACCGGGGTCTGCTTGCGCGCTTCATTGCGCAGCTTGCGGCAGACTTCGATGCCGTCCATGCCTGGCAGGTTGAGATCCAGCACGATCGCGTCGAACTCGTGCACCACAGCCAGATGCAGGCCGGTGACCCCGTCAGCCGCGAAGTCCACCGTATGCCCCCGGTCCTCCAGATAGTCGCCCAGGTTGGCCGCAATGTCGCTGTTGTCTTCGATTACCAGGATTCTCACTGTCACCTCTAATTGACTGTACTGCCGGCGCGCATGACCTGCCTCATGTCCTGCTGTGCCCGTTCCTTCTGCCGAGCGCGCTCGGCAACGGTCATGCACTGCGTCGTGGTCCGGTTGGAACCGATGGGCTTTTCACGTTGGCATATTAGACGACTATCTTCACGCGCCTGTGTCAAAACCGTGTTCACGACCTGCTGATCGTTGAAGACCTGGGTTTGCACCGGTTCAGGCATGGAATCGCGTGCCGGGTACTGCTCCACCGCTGCGCGCATGCGTGCCAGGGCGTCGTTGACGCGGGTGCGCTCGTCCTGCTTGAGTTCCGAATAGGTTTCGCCGTCCTTGAGCTCCACCTCGATACGCGCGATCTGCTGCTGCAGCGGCTGGCCGGGCACGAACACGTCCTTGCCCCTGGATGCCGATGCGGTACTGACCAGGGCGAGTCCTGACAACAGGACGGCCGACATCAAAGCCTGTTTCATGGCAAACAAATCCTTGTCTGTGGCGAATCCCGACTCTATTCGCACCCCCTTCACGCCAGCAAGTGCCAATGGTCGGGGCAGCGGAAGCCCTACCGCGAGCTGGCAGGGTTGAAGTTGTTGAAGGTGCGCTGGTCGTTCAACAGCGCCTTGCCCTTTTCCTCGATCCGGCGGCGTTCGGCCACTGTCAGGCAGCGGCTTTTGGGCATGTTGCTGCCGGTACTGCGCATGTGCTGGCAGATCTGCCGGCTGTCCTCGTGGGCGCGGGTGAGCAGGGTATTGATCCGCTCCTGGTCGTTGAAGACCTCCCCCTGCACCTGCGGCGGCAGTTCCTGCACGCTCTGGTGGCCGCCCATCCGCGCGGTGATCCGGGCCAGCGCTTCGCGCACGGTGCTGCGGTCATCAGCGGAAATCTCGCTGTAATCGCCATCATCCAGGGCTTTTTCGACCTGGCGCACCTGCTCGGCCACCGGCGACTGCCGGTCCATCTGCACAACGGATTTCTCCGGCTTGGCCGCAGCAGATCCGGCCAGGCCCAGCAACAACGCGATCATCGTGATGCGGTACATCGCCAGCCTCCGATCCATCCAGGAACGATGGGGGCCACTCTACGGCCGTCACGCCACCTCCACAAGGGACAGCGGGCAGGCATAAAAAAGACCCAGGCGGTGCCCCCGCCTGGGTCTGAAGTTGTATCCCGATACCGATCCTGCTGAGAGGCAGAGCTGCGGTTCGCTGAAGCCTACGCGTGGGCCGATTAAAGGCTTGTTAAAGCCGGCCTCATCCGCCCGTGAGAATCTCAAGCCGCTGAATAATCAGGGTTTTTTAAGCCTCTCGACGTGCTCGATGATGCGCGTGGCCACGTCCACCCCGCACGCAGCCTCGATCCCTTCCAGCCCCGGCGTTGAATTGACCTCCAGCACCAGCGGGCCGCGCGCGGAGCGGATCAGGTCCACCCCGCACACCGACAGTCCCAGTGCCTTGGCCGACCGCACCGCCACCTGCTGCTCGGCACGGCTGGCCTTGGCCGCCACCGCCGTACCCCCGGCATGCAGGTTGGAGCGGAAGTCACCTTCCGGCGCCTGCCGCTGCATCGAGGCAACCACCTGGTCACCGACCACGAAGCAGCGCAGGTCTGCGCCCTTGGCCTCGCCGATGAATTCCTGCATCAGGAAATTGGCGTACAACCCGCGCAGGGCTTCGACAATGCCGCGCGAGGCGCTGGCCTTCTCGGTAAGGATCACGCCGCGCCCCTGGGTACCCTCGTTGAGCTTCACCACATGCGGCGGTGGGCCCAGCATGGACAACAGGTCGACGGTGTCGTCGGGGTTGTCGCCGAACACAGTAACCGGCATGTCGATGCCCTTGGCCGCCAGCAGCTGGTGTGCGCGCAGCTTGTCGCGCGAGCGCAGGATCGCGTCGGACGGATTCGGGGTGCGTGCACCCATCAGTTCGAACTGGCGCAGCACGGCCGTGCCATAGCGGGTGATCGAGGCACCGATGCGCGGGATGACCATGTCCACGCCGGTCATCGGCCGGCCCTTGTAATGCATCGAAAAGCCATCGGCGGCAATGCGCATGTAGCAGCGCAGCGGATCGAGGATGCGCACGGTGTGGCCGCGCGCGCGCGCCGCCTCGACCAGCCGGCGGGTGGAATACAGGGAACTGTTGCGGGACAGGATGGCGAGCTTCATCGCGGCAGGATCGGGCGGCAGGCGCGCAGCATAGCGCGGGCGTGTGGCGGGTGGATGATGCCCTGCGGCGTGGCTTGCTCCGGCGCAGGCGGCACACTGCGGGGGCAGGCCAGACCGCAAGGAAACCCGATGTCGATCACCGTATTCCCGCGCTTCTCCGAAGTGGATGTACTCGGCCACGTCACCAACACCGCCCTGCCCGTCTGGTTCGAGGAAGGCCGCCAGGAGATCTTCCGGCATTTCAGCCGCGAGGCCAGCATGCGCGACCTGGCACTGATCCTGCGCCGCTACGAGATCGACTTCCTGCAGCAGATACAGGCGGGACACGAAGTGCGCATCGAGACCCGGATCGAGAGCATTGGCCGCTCCTCGCTGTCGATCGTGCAGCAGGCGTTCCAGTTCGAGGCCCTGGTAGCCAGCGGCCGCTGCGTGATGGTTCATTTCGACTACACGGCCAACGCCTCGCGCGAGATCGATGCGGAGCAGCGCCAGGCGTTGTCGGGGCTGTTCACCGAGGAATATGCACAGTCGCTGCGGGAAACGAGCGCGCGCGCCGCCGAGGCCTGATCAGCGCGAGGGAAGGCGCAGCCTGAAGCGCCCATCCCGGGCGCGCAGCGCCAACCCGGTTTCCCGCCATTCCACAGGCAGCTCCAAGGCTGTGTGGCGCGTGGGGTATCGATGGACGGCATCGAACTCCCAGCGTTCCTCATAGGCTTCGCACTGCAGTGTGCCGTCATCGTCAGCATCGATCACATTGATCCAGGCCATGCTCCGGGCCTTGCCGAAGCCCCCTATCGCATGACGGGCAAAGGCTTGCCAACGACCCTGCCAGCAGACAAGCCACACGCCCTCGATGGGTCGCAGGTTCTCATCAAGCACACTGCCGGCCACCACCAGGCAGCGTCCCGACGGGCTTGCGATCACGGTCTCCAGATCACAGGCATGGCGACCACTGGAGGTCTCGTCAAGGTAAAGGGCATACGGGCAGATGCACGCGAACAGGGCCGGATGCGCAGTCACGCGCAGATCATCGGGAAGCAGCGGGACCGCGCGCAGCACCCGGGCATCAGGCAGGACGTGCCTCAGCTCCCGCGGCCATCCGGCGGCCAGCGCCGGATGTCCGTGCTCCAACCATAGGCCTCGGCAGGAATGCAGCTGGGTCACGCCGCCGGACTGGCTGCGCAGCCACGCCGCCGCCCCCGCCTCCCCATCGGTCTGCAGGCGCTCGCCCAGCTGCTGCCGGAACTGGCCGGGATCAGCCGCAAGCACCTGCACCGTCTTTTGGCGCTCGTCGTAGACGATCACTGCTTCGCATCGATCAACATACCCGCTGGCCAGGCGCAGCGCGCCTCCCGGCAGGTCCTGCCATTCACCACTGGCATCACGACTGCCTCCAGTGGATACGCTTTCGACGATGGCGCCATCGCGCAGCATCTGCGTGCTGTACGCCGGTCCGCCCATGCCCAGCTCGCCCCAATCCAACAGCACATCATGTGCGGGCGGCCGTTCGGCAAAGGGCTTCATCGATCGCGAGCGCAGTCGTGAGCCGCCCACGGCATTGCCGACCAGATCGATTCGCTGCAGCGCGCCCCCCAACGCAAGGCACACGGCAAGGCCGACAATCACTCCCAGAGGCGACCACCAGGCCACACAGACGGCGACCAGGGCCAGGAACGGCAACCACTGGGTGTAGCGCCGCAGGGCGGTTCGATCAAGGGACATGCGGATGAGAGAGGCGCCCCAGCGAACCGTCGACGTCTTCAATGCCGATCCGATCGATTGCGGCCGATGCCGGTTCAAGCATCCTGCGCTCCTGGAACTGCGCCAAATCGATTCTCTTCCTCGCTCCCGGGAAGCAGCATGACCGGAAAGAGGACGAACACCCCCAAGGGAATGAACGCGATCACGGTGTACCAGCCTGACTCGTCGATATCGTGCAATCTCCTCACGGTCAGGGCCAGCATCGGAGGCAGGAAGACGAAGACAGCGCAGACGGTCATGACCCATCCCACCTTCCACAGGCTCTCGGACGTTTCCCAATCCAATGACAGGTACCCGACCAGCCAGTAACCGCGATCCATCACGCTGTAGCTCACCGCCATCACGAACCCGGCCAGCAGCGAATACGACCAGAACTCCCGCCGGTCGGATCGTCCGGAAAAATCAAAGCATCGCCTGATGGGCACAAGTGCAGCGATCATTCACGCTCCGGGCAATGGATGTTGGGCGTCAACAGCTGACGATCTTCTAGCATTGCGAAGCCAAGCATCAACTGAACCCCGCAGCTCGACCGGGCCCGGGAGGCCACAGCAGCAGCTGCAGCAGGGCAGTTCCTGTCCTGCAGGCTCTGCGCAAGGATGCATTCGGACACGACCGATCCGGCCAAGGGATGTTTGCGAAGCGACGTCCAGCCCTGGCATTCACCGGGCATCTCGACCGGGATCCATGCGCGGAAAAGCGGGGTGCGGATATCGCGGAGCGTCTGCCTGATGCAGACCGCTGGAGACATGGAGCGGGTGAAGGGAACATCACGCCGCACTCAACCCGTTGACTGATAACGAGTTTCTTCCATGAGCGCCATGGAATTGGACCAGATTATGTACCAGCCCCACCTGCCCGGCAATCCGGGATCGTCTGCCATCGCCCAGCAACGCCCATGTACAGCCACAAGGGTCATGTTCAGACGCGCCTACAGGCCGAGGCTGTGTTTCGCTGCTCCGACGTTTGGAACGTACTCCACACCAACGTCCTCCAGATCGGCAGCGATTCCATCTTGAAGACGTCGGGTTCTCGGCACGTAGTCCTCCTTCGTCTTCGACGAGGCGGACACGATCGGCGCCGACAGCCTGCCTTGTCCCCTGAATCCTCCAGCCTTGTGGACCTGCGTGCACCTCTTTCTCCAAATGTCGAGGGAGTGCAGTGGGCACGGTCTTGCAGTTGCCTTCCCCGTAGCGCGGCGTTCTCGCCGTCATAGGCGGCGAACGCTTGTGCGGGCTGGCATCCTGGTGCTCCCACCTGGTGATCCCAAACTGCTTGCGCCGTGCCGAGTCCTGAATGCTTGGGGCATTCCGCCCGACACATTCTCAAGGATGAAGACGTACCAGACTATCGAAGCAAGAGCGTTGGAACCCGCGACGAACGCAGCAACTCAGTCGTCTTGCTACCGAACAGCAGACTGCGAACCGGCGAATGCCCGAACGCGCCCATGATCAGTATGTCGATGGCCTGCTCGCGCACCGTTCGGGCAATGACGTCCTGTGCGTCGCCCGCGGCCAGCGAAACCGTCACCTCGAAGCCTGCGGCCTGGAGGGTGTCCCTCGCCCAGTCCAGAGACTTCGGGACGTTTTCGCGGTGCTTGCCCGACATCAGCAGCAGGATGGGCAGGCCGCGCAACAGCGGACTGCCCGCCACCATTTCGACGCCGCGGCGCGTGACGGCGCCGCCATCGAAGGCGATCATCACCCGCTCGGGCGCCTTGAAGTCCTCGGTCACGGTCAGGATGGGCCGGTTCAGCGCACGCACCAGATGCTCGACGTGGTGGCCCAACTCGTGCTGCGCCTTCTCGGCGCCTGCCCCGCGTCGGCCCAGCACCAGCAGGCGCACGCCTTGCGATTGCTCCACCACGGTTTCTTCCAGCGCGCCGTGACGCTGGCGCACATCGACCCGCATTGCGCCGGCAGCCAGAGCTCGCTCGCGCAACCGATTCAGGAACAGCCGGCCGTGCTCCCGCGCGCCCTTGGCGCGTGCTTCATCTTCGGCCGACAGTTGGGCCAGCAGGCCTTCCTGGGCGTCAATGCCGATGGCGCCGCTGTGGTCATTGCCCGAGGCCCGTTCCGGGTGGCTGTCGATGACATGCAGGAACTCCAGGGGCGCCATCATGCGCCAGGCCGCCCATGCGGCGTAGTCGGCCACATGATCCGCATATCGGGATTGATCTACGCAGGCCAGTACCTTGTTTTCGTTTTTCATGGTCCGTTCCTTTCTCAATGGCCCGCAAGCATGTCGGCGGCGCCGTCCTTGTCGTGGACGGCGAACTTGTCCACCATCGTGGCGCTGGCTTCGTTCAGGCCGATCACTTCCACCTCCGTGCCTTCTCGCCGGAACTTGATGACCACCTTGTCCAGCGCGCTCACCGCGGTGATGTCCCAAAAATGGGCGCGGCTGACGTCAATGCGCACCTTGTCGATCACTTCCTTGTAGTCGAAGGCGTTGGTGAAACGCTCGGCCGAGGCAAAGAACACCTGGCCGGTGATGGTGTAGGTGCGCATGCGGCCTTCGTCCTCGGTGCGCGAGGACGCATGGAAGATGCGGCCCACCTTGTGCGCGAAGAAGAAGCCCGACAGCAGCACGCCGACCAGCACGCCTTTGGCCAGATCGTGGGTGCCCACCGTCATGGCGACGGTCGCCAGCATCACCACACTGGAACTCTTGGGGTGCTCGCGCAGGTTGCGAAACGAGGCCCAGTTGAAGGTGCCGATGGACACCATGATCATCACCGCGACCAGCGCGGCCATCGGGATGCGTGCCACCCAGTCGCCGATGAACACCACCATCAGCAGCAGGAACACACCGGCGGCGAGCGTGGACAAACGGCCCCGGCCGCCCGATTTCACGTTGATGACCGACTGGCCGATCATGGCGCAGCCCGCCATGCCGCCGAGAAATCCGGTGGCGATGTTCGCCACGCCCTGACCCACGCATTCGCGGTTCTTGTTGCTGTTCGTGTCGGTCAGGTCATCGACGATGGAGGCCGTCATCATGGATTCCAGCAGGCCCACCACCGCCAGGGTGGCCGACACCGGGAAGATGATCTTGAGCGTCTCCAGGTTCAGCGGCACTTCAGGCAGCAGGAACACCGGCAGGCTGTCGGGCAATTGACCCATGTCGCCCACGGTGCGAATGTCTAGGCCCAAGAAGATCGCCACGGCGGTCAGCACCACGATGGCCACGAGCGGGGACGGTACGGCCTTGGTGACATACGGAAAAAGGTAGATGATGCCCAGACCCGCTGCCGTCATGGCATAGACGTGCCAAGTCACGTTTGTCAGCTCGGGCAACTGGGCCATGAAGATCAGGATGGCCAGCGCGTTGACGAAGCCGGTGATGACCGAGCGCGAGACGAAGCGCATCAGCGCGCCCAGCTTGAGCCAGCCCGCGACGATCTGGAGCACGCCGGTCAACACGGTGGCGGCCAACAAATATTGCAGGCCGTGCTCCTTGACCAGCGTGACCATGACCAGGGCCATGGCGCCCGTGGCGGCCGAGATCATGCCGGGCCGTCCACCGGCGAAGGCGATGATCGTGGCGATGCTGAAGGAGGCGTACAGCCCGACCTTGGGATCGACACCGGCGATGATGGAAAAAGCGATGGCTTCGGGAATCAGCGCCAGCGCGACGACGATGCCTGCGAGCAGGTCGTTGCGGACGTTGGACAGCCAGTCCTGGCGAAAGGACTTGATCATTGTTCTATTCCGAGAGAGGACTCAGCCACGGGCTGGAACGGACACAAGCGCGAATGCGTCTTTCCGAACCCGGAATAGAAAGCCGTCCCTAAGCAAAAAAAGGGGACGGCAAGACGCAGTCAAACGGACGCGCAGCCTCGTGCGAGCAAGAAATGAGGAGGGAAAAGCTGGCTCGCAGCGAGAATGAGACTTACACCGGTGGGAACTCCAATTGACTGCGGACAGAGGCGAAGCCCCTCATTTTAAAGGAGTTGCAGGCCAAAAGCGAAAACGCCCACCCGGAGGCCGACCGGGCAGCTCCCATCAACGGGCCAAGACCCAGCCGGCGGCCGATGCCAGGACAACGACCAGAACCGGCGGCGCCTTGCCGATCACCAGCAAGCCGAATGCCGCGAGCGCGAGCCCAAAATCCGCCCGATTCTGGATCGCACTGGTCCACACCGGGTCGTACAGCGCCGATAGCAGGATGCCCACCACCCCCGCGTTGATGCCCGCCATCGTGGTCTGAATGCCCTGGCGATGACGAAGGCTCTCCCAGAACGGCAGTGCACCCACGAGCACCAGCAAGGCCGGCAGGAAAACCACCCCCAGCAGCGCCAGTCCGCCCCACCAGCCGTGCAGCGGCCCCTGGGCCACCGCGCCCAGATAGGCCGCGAAAGTGAACAGCGGCCCCGGCACCGCCTGGGCGGCGCCGTAGCCAGCCAGAAAGTCGGCGTTGCTGACGGCGCCACTGGGCACCACGGTGGCTTGCAACAGCGGCAGCACGATGTGGCCCCCACCAAAGACCAGCGCGCCGGCGCGGTACACGCCTTCGAGCAGGGCCAGGACGGATGATCCGCTGGCCGCCGTCCACAGCGGCAGGCCGACCAGGGGCAAGGCGAACAGCAGCAAGGCCACGACGCCGAGCTTGCGTGAGACAGGATAGGCATGGGGCTGGCCGCCGGCCGGCTGCGACAGCTTCAGTGCCCAGCGGCCCAGCAGGCCCGCGACGACGATGGCGATGACCTGTCCCGTAGCCGATGGCAGGAACAGGGTCAGCAACGCGGCCAGAATCGCCAGCGCGGCACGCGGGCGATCCGGGCAAAGTGACTTGGCCATGCCCCATACCGCTTGCGCCACGACGGCCACGGCGACGACCTTCAGCCCGTGCACCCAGCCCGATGCGGCCAGCCCTTGGTACTGGGCGATGCCGAAGGCGAACAGGATCAGCGCGATGGCCGACGGCAAGGTGAATCCCGCCCAGGCGGCCAGCAAGCCGGACCAGCCCGCACGCCCAAGGCCCAGCGCCATGCCGACCTGGCTGCTGGCCGGGCCTGGAAGGAACTGGCACAGGGCGACCAGATCGGAGTAGCCGCGGTCGTCCAGCCAGCGGCGGCGTTCGACGAACTCCGTGCGGAAATAGCCCAGATGCGCGATCGGCCCGCCAAAGGAGGTCAGCCCCAGCCGCAGGAACACCAGAAAAACCCGCCAGGCGCTGTCGCGCTCTGCGGTGGTGGGTACTGTCATCAAATAGCCTCTTGCTTCATGCGCTTGGACAGCGCCTCGGCGCTCTCCTTGCGCTCGCTGTAGCGGTCCACGAGGTACGGCGCTACATCGCGCGTGAGGAGCGTGAACTTCATCAACTCTTCCATCACGTCCACGATGCGGTCGTAATAGGCCGAAGGCTTCATGCGCCCGGCGTCGTCGAATTCCTGCCATGCCTTGGCAACCGAGGACTGGTTGGGGATGGTCAGCATGCGCATCCAGCGCCCCAGCACGCGCATCTGGTTCACGGCGTTGAAGGACTGCGAGCCGCCCGAGACCTGCATCACCGCCAGCGTCTTGCCCTGAGTCGGGCGCACCGCGCCGACCGACAGCGGAATCCAGTCGATCTGGGTTTTCATGAGGCCGGTCATCGCGCCGTGGCGCTCGGGCGAGCACCACACCATGCCTTCGGCCCATTGTGTGAGCGCATGCAGTTCCTGGACCTTGGGATGATCGCCCGGGGCATCGTCCACCAGCGGCAGGCCCGAGGGATTGAACATCCGCGTCTCGCCGCCGAGCGCGCGCAGGATGCGCGCCGCTTCCTCGGCGGCCAGGCGGCTGTACGAACGCTCCCGCAACGAGCCATAGAGCAGCAGAAAGCGCGGTGCATGGCTGCCGCGCTCGGGCGGCAGCAGCCGCGCTACATCCGGTTCCTGAAACAGCGTTGTGTCGATGTTGGGTAGGTCAAGTCGCGCTTCAGACACGGCGGCCCTCCGCGTCGATCACCGGCTCACCGTCTTCCTTGTTGAACGCGCCGCGCTGGGGCTGCGGCAGGATGTCCAGTACTGTTTCCGAAGGGCGGCACAGGCGCGTGCCCAGCGGCGTGACCACGATGGGTCGGTTGATGAGAATGGGGTGCTGCTCGATGAAATCGAGCAACTGCTCATCCGTCCACTTTGGATCGCCCAGGCCGAGTTCGGCATAGGGGGTGCCTTTTTCGCGCAGCACGTCGCGCACGCCAAGGCCCGCATCGGCCAGCAGCTTGACCAGCGTGGCGCGATCGGGTGGCGTCTTCAGGTACTCGATAACCGCGGGCTCTTCGCCGCTGTTGCGGATCAGCGCCAGCGTGTTGCGCGACGTGCCGCAGGCGGGATTGTGGTAGATCGTGATGGTGCTCATGGGCATGTCGTGGTTATCGGGTTGATGGGTTCGGGTCGCCTTCGTACCAGCCGCGAGACCGGTTGACGACACGCACGACCAGCAGCATGACGGGCACTTCGATCAGCACGCCGACCACGGTGGCCAGCGCTGCGCCTGACTGGAAGCCGAACAGGCTGATAGCTGCCGCCACGGCCAGCTCGAAGAAGTTGGACGCGCCGATCAGTGCCGAAGGACAGGCGATGTTGTGCTTCTCACCCACCTTGCGATTGAGCCAGTAGGCCAGCCCGGAGTTGAAGAACACCTGGATGAGGATCGGCACGGCCAGCATGGCGATGACCAGCGGCTGCTGCAGGATGGCCTGGCCCTGGAAGGCGAACAACAGCACCAGCGTGAGCAGCAGTGCCGCGATGGACAGTGGGCCGATACGCTCCAGGGCGCGATCGAACGCGGCCTGGCCTCGCAGCAGCAAGGCGCGACGCCAGACCTGCGCGAGGATGACGGGGATGACGATGTAGAGCGCCACCGACACCAGCAGCGTATCCCACGGCACGGTGATGGCCGACAGGCCCAGCAGCAGACCGACGATGGGGGCAAAGGCGAACACCATGATGGTGTCGTTCAGCGCCACCTGCGACAGCGTGAACACCGGATCGCCGCCCGTGAGCCGGCTCCAGACGAAGACCATGGCCGTGCAGGGCGCGGCGGCCAGCAGTATCAGGCCGGCGACATAGCTGTCGAGCTGGTCGGCGGGCAGCGCATCGGCGAAGACGTGGCGGATGAAGACCCACGCCAGCAGCGCCATTGAGAACGGCTTGACCGCCCAATTGATGAACAGCGTGACGCCGATGCCACGCCAGTGCTGCTTGACCTGGCCCAGCGCGCCGAAGTCCACCTTGAGCAGCATGGGAATGATCATGACCCAGATCAGCAGGCCCACCGGCAGGTTGACCTGGGCCACTTCCATATGGCCGATGGCCTGGAACACGCCGGACGCGAATTGGCCCAGCGCAATGCCAACAACGATGCACAGGAGAACCCACACCGTCAGATAGCGTTCGAACACGCTCATGGTCGGGGTGGCCGGCATGGAGCGGGCCGTTTCAGTCGCTGCGGTCATGGGCGCCTCACTGCTTGCCGATGTCGCGCAGTTCGTGCTGCAAGGACATGGCGTCCAGGCGCTGCAGCGGCAGCGACAGGAACAGCTCGATGCGGCGGCGCAGGGTCAATGCGGCGTCCTTGAAGGCCTTGACTTGTTGCTCTTCGGAGCCTTCGACCGCTGCGGGATCGGGCACGCCCCAATGAGCGGACACCGGCTTGCCTGGCCAGAGCGGGCACGCCTCGCCGGCGGCGTTGTCGCAGACGGTGAAGATGAAATCGAATACCGGAGCGCCTGGTGCCACGAACTCGTCCCAGCTCTTGCTGCGGTAGCCTGCCGTCGGCATGTGCAGCCGCTCCAGCGTAGCGAGTGCCAGCGGATGCACCTCTCCCTTGGGGTGGCTGCCCGCCGAGTACGCGTGAAAGCGCCCCTTGCCCAGTCCGTTGAGGATGCCTTCGGCGAGGATCGAACGGGCCGAGTTGCCCGTGCAGATGAACAGTGCGTTGTAGGTGGTGTCGGTGGTCATGGCATCAGCAGTCGCAGTGGGAGGATTCGGTGACCTCGCACACGCCGCCCTGGCAGCAGTGTTCGGTCAGGTAGCCGAGCAGTCCGTTCATCTGGAAAAAGTCGGCGCGATAGATGAGGTTGCGGCCCTGCTGCTCGATGGTGACGAGGCCGGCATGGGCCAGCTCCTTCAGGTGAAAGGACAGCGTGTTGCGGGCCACGTCCAGTTGCTCGGCCAGCACGCTGGGCGTCCGCCCTTCGGGGCCGGCGATGACCAGGGCGCGGAACACGCGCAGGCGCTGGGCATGGGCCAGGGCACTCAGGGCGCAAACGGCTTGATCTTCTTTCATAGTTCGATATTACAACATTTATTGAATTAATGAGCAAATGCAAGGCAAACCGCCCAGCGTCTCGGCGTTCCACCGCCGGGTTCGCGGGCCGCGCCCCGCGCTTCGTGCTGAATCGCAGCCATTCGGCATTGACCCCGCCCGCAATGGAACGCTTGCCGCTCTATGACTTGCCGGCGAATCGATGACATTCGCCCGTCATTCTTTGTTGATCTGAAAGAAGACCCGTACCGTCTGGCGTGATGCCTCATCGTTGCCCGTCGAGGCGGCATCGCCGCGCCCGGTGCCACCCGAACCGCGTCTGCTGAAAGACCATCGGCGTCCGACATGCGGGTGATGCATTCCCTGGGCACCGTAGGCCAAGGCCACTTCATGGATACGTTGAGCTTGTGCCCGGAACCTTGCCAAAGCGTTTCGAGCCTCTACCTCGACGCCAGCGACATGAGCAGCAAGTTCGATGGTCACCTGTTCGTAAGCGTCCGGCAATCCCATCTTGAGATAGACCCAGTGTCGAGGCATCGTGTGCACGATGAACATCACGCACACTATGGCGAACGACACGATCGCCCAGCGCCCCAAGCGGCACTACTACTCCCCGGAACTTAAAGGCCAGATCGTGGCCGAATGCCAGGTCTCCGGCGCGTCAGTGGCCGGCGTAGCGCTTGCACACGGAATCAACGCCAACATCGTTCATCGCTGGATGCGCGAGCAAGCAGACTCCCTGTTGCCAGCGCCCCGGAATGAGTTCGTTGCGCTGAATCTGCCTCCACCAGTTGAACAGCTCCCAGCAACCGAGACCAGCTCGCCGCCCGTGTCGCGTGCGATTCGCGTTGATGTTCGGCGCAGCGCCAGCGTAGTCACCGTGAACTGGCCCCTGGAAGATGCAGCGTCATGTGCAGCGTGGCTGCGCGACTGGCTCCGATGATCCGCATTGATGCGCTGTGGCTCTCCACCGAGCCGCTGGACATGCGAGCAGGCACCGAGACGGCGCTCGCCCGGGTAGTGGCTGTCTTTGGCGCAGCGCGCCCACACCACGCCTATCTGTTCGCCAATCGACGAGCCAACCGCATGAAGGTGCTGGTGCACGACGGCATCGGTGTCTGGCTGGCGGCCCGGCGCCTGAATAGCGGCAAGTTCGTCTGGCCGCGCGATGCCGCCACCACCGCCACACTCAGCCGAACGCAGTTCGATGCGCTCGTGCTGGGCCTGCCCTGGAAGAACGTCGGCGAGGCTGGAGTCATCACTGTACTTTGAGTGCTCCGGTCGTTGGCCAGGCAATCAGCGCTTGCACCGATGCGCGAATGTGATGTTAGCCGCATCATCTTCTCCCGTGATCACCGCAGACCACCTTGACACCCTGGAGCCGCAGCAGATGCGAGCGGCCCTGCTGTCGTTGATGGGTGAGCTGGCCGAGCGAGACGGCGTGATCGCACGCCAGGGCCAAGAGGCGGTCTTCAAGCAGGCGCAGATCGACAAGCTCACGCACGAGAACGCACTGCTCAAGCGCATGAAGTTCGCCGCACAGTCGGAGCGCTTCAGCGCCGAGCAGAAGAGCCTGCTCGATGAATCGCTGGATGAGGACCTGCAGGCGGTGGCCGATGAGATCGAGCAGGCCACGCCGCCAGTGGCAGGCCGCCAAGACAAGCAAGTCCCCAAACGCGCACCCCTGCCGGCCAACCTGTCGCGGCGCGAGATCCGCCACGAGCCCGAGTCCACCACCTGCGCCTGCGGTTGCCAGATGAAGCGCATCGGCGAGGACGTGGCCGAGAAGCTGGACTACGCGCCCGGCGTGTTCACGGTGGAGCGCCACATCCGGGGCAAGTGGGCCTGTGCCCAGTGCGAGACGATTCACCAGGTGCCTGTCGATCCTCACATCATCGACAAAGGCATCCCTACCACTGGGCTACTGGCGCAAGTGCTGGTGGCCAAGTACGCCGACCACCTGCCGCTGTACCGCCAGGAAGCGATCTTCGGCCGCGCCGGCCTAGCCATCCCCCGCTCCACGCTGGCGCAATGGGTGGGCTCGTGTGGCGTGCAGTTGCAGCCACTGGTTGACGCCATGAGGACAGAGCTGCTGCAGCGCCGCGTGCTGCATGCCGACGAGACGCCGGTGTCCATGCTCAAGCCGGGCAACGGCAAGGCGCACCGGGCGTACCTATGGGCCTATGCCACGGGCGCCTTCGAGAACATCAAGGCGGTCGTCTACGACTTCTGCGAATCGCGCTCGGGCGAACACGCCCGGCGCTTCCTGGGCGACTGGAGAGGCAGCCTCACCTGTGACGACTTCAGCGGCTACAAGGCCTTGATCGCAAGTGGTGTGACCGAGGTCGGCTGCCTGGCGCACGCGCGGCGCAAGTTCTTCGATTTGCACGCGGCGAACCAAAGCCAGATCGCCGAGGTCGCGCTGCAGCAGTTCGCGCGGGTCTACGAGATCGAGCGTGAGGTCAAGGAGATTGCGACCGATCAGCGCCAAACCATCCGGCAACAACAAACGAAGCCGCTGCTTGATGCCTTGCACCAGTGGATGGTGCTGCAACGCCAGAAGGTGCCGGAAGGCTCGGCAAGCGCCAAAGCGCTGGACTACAGCTTGCGGCGCTGGGAGGCTTTGACCCGGTTCGTCGATGACGGACAGCTGCCCGTGGACAACAACTGGATCGAGAACCAGATTCGGCCGATTGCCATTGGCCGCAACAACTGGCTCTTTGCGGGCAGCCTACGAGCTGGTCAGAGGGCAGCAGCCGTCATGACGCTCATCCAGTCAGCACGACTCAATGGGCATGATCCCTATGCGTATCTCAAGGACGTTTTGGCTCGCTTGCCGACGCAACGGGTTAGCCTGGTTCACGAGTTGCTACCGCATCGTTGGTTCGCACCGAGCTGAATGTCGTTATTTGAGGCTCCGCTCAGCGAACGGTTGGCCAGCTTGCCCCAGTGGCGCTGCGCAGCGATTCAAGTGCACCGCAATCGCCAACGCATACCCCTCCCGCACAGGTACTGCGGATGGCACGCAGTTGCTTGCGCAGCGCCTGCAACTCGGCGATTCGCTGCTCTACCAAGCGCATTTGATCGTCTAGCAAGGCATTGACCTCGTCGCAGGACATGGCGGGGTCGTCCTGCAACTGCAGCAGAGCCCGGATATCGTCGTGCGACATGTCCAGCGAGCGGCACCGAACGATGAAGGCCAACCTGTCGACATGCTGTTGGCCATATTGCCGATAGTTGTTGGCGGCCCGCAGGGGCGCCTGCAGAAGGCCCTCTGCTTCATAAAAGCGCACCGCGGGAACGGAGCACCCTGCCAATGACGATAGTTCACCGATTTTCATATTTGCCTACCTACCGCTTGACTCTACAGCTACTTGAGGGTTTCTAATACGGGACATGAGTACATGTCAAAGCAGTAGCTGCTCGAGCAGTTGCAATTCGCAGACGGTCGACGAGGCCCCAAGCGCCATTGCTTCCGTGGAGAGCACATTTTCAGTTCCGGGAATGGACTGCCCCTCCGAGGAGAACCTCATTCGCATGGCGCTGGGTGGTCTGACCGGGGTTGGGCCGATGACCTTCGATCTGGCCCATCGGCAGCTCCGGGTGGTGCACTCGGGCGAGCCCGCCAGGATCGCCCAGAAGCTGACGCCCCTGAACTTGGGTGCGGTTCTGCTGACAAGCGAGAGGCGCACCGAAGGCGGGCAGTGGAAGACGCGTTTCTCCGTGCCGAAGATGGATTGCCCGTCGGAGGAGAATCTCATTCGGATGGCGCTGGCCGATGCGTCGGCTGTTGCGGCACTGGACTTCGATCTGAAGGACCGTGTACTCACCGTGCAGCATGGGGGAAGTACGCAAGAGCTGCTGGGCCGTCTCATCCCTCTCAACCTCGGCGCGCAAGTGTTGGACAGCGTGCAAAGCGACGAGTCTACGGCCCCAGACGCAGAGGGGAATGCCTCTGAGGCTCGGACCTTAAAGCTGCTGCTCGCTATCAACGGTGCGATGTTTGTCTTTGAGTTGATCGTTGGCCTGATCGCCCAGTCCACAGGTCTCATAGCGGACTCGCTTGACATGTTCGCCGATGCGGCGGTCTACGGACTGGCGCTCTATGCGGTGGGCCGCGCCGCCGCCTTGAAGATGAAGGCAGCGCACATCGCTGGTTGGTTGCAAGTCGTGCTTGCGCTTGGCGCGCTTTTGGAGGTCGTTCGGCGGGCAGTTGTGGGAAGTGAGCCGGCGTCCATGCTCATGATGAGTATCGGGCTGGTCGCATTGATCGCCAACGTCACCTGCCTGGTGCTGATCGCCAAGAAGCGGGATCGGGGCGCCCACATGACGGCAAGCTACATTTTTTCTGCGAATGATGTGATCGCAAACGCGGGGGTGATAGTCGCTGGTGTTTTGGTCGCTTGGACGGGCTCCTCGTACCCTGACCTCGTGATTGGCGCAGTCATTGCGCTGATAGTGCTCAGCGGTGCCCGGCGCATCCTGAACCTCCGATAGCCAATCTAGCGGCATCCCACACCGATGCCTAGCCAAGGTGGGATGGCCGGCCGCTTACACCTGTTCTGCCATCAGAACTATCAGATCGGAGCCGGCCTCGGCTGCCGCAAGCAAGGCAAGCCCGGCGTTGGCATCGTGTGCTACCGCTGTTTCGCGCGTGATGTCACGGATGACGTCAAGGACGGTGCATGTATCCACGCACAACACAGGCGCGTTTAAAGCAGCCAAGTCGTCAATGACTGAAGTATTCAGGCTCATGTATGCGACTGGTCATACTGTTCAAGCAGTCCGAGTGCGAATTCATAGTCGATGGCCAAGTCCTGCGCCCGCCCTGCGGACCAGGCCTCCACCTCGACAAGCCACCGTGCCAATTGGTCACTATCCAGTCGTTTCGATGCACGGTGCGCAGCAATCAGGAACGCGTACCAGCGCTCCCTGTCCATGGGATGGGCCGCACCTGTGGATTTATTGGCGAGCCGCGAGAAGCGCCGCAGGGCTGCTGCCGGTTCGGCATCCAGCCAATCCTCAAGAGTCTGGTTGGGAGAGGTCAGTTCGACGCCGAAACCGCCGGCCCGGGACGCCGGTTCCGCGACTTGGGCGACGAAGTCGCGAAGAATCGCGTTGTACTTGTCAATACAAAGCTCACCGACGTTTCGCGGCACGATATTGGAAACCTTGTAGCCATCAGGCTCTTGCCACAGCACCAGAGCCGATTCATCGACGTCGTCGAATGCAGATCGTACAAGCACGATCACATCGTCGTCGCCCAAGTGTTGCTTGAGGTCTTCTTCCCGCTCAGCGTCGTGACGCCAAGAGCCACCAACCTGCGCGAGGATGCCATTGCGCATTGCGGTTGCTGTCTTGCCCCTGAGGTGAAGATGCTGGAAGACCGTGATCGGCTTTTCTGTCATGTCGGTTGCCCGCAATAGAACTGTTGATGTTCTGAGACTTGTCGGTGAATCGATGGCATTCGCCTGTCATTCTTTCTTGATCTGAACGAAGACCCGTGCCGTCTGGCTCGAAGCCTCATCGTTGCCCGTCGAGACGGCGTCGCCGCGCCTGGTGCCACCCGAACCGCGTCTGCTGAAAGACCCTCGGCGTCTGACATGCGGGTGATGCCCAGACTTGAAAGCACGTAGACCGAATGCGTCTTTCGCCGCGATGGCATCTGTAGCAAAACCTCACCACCAAGCCTCCCCGCCTCGGGCGAGAAACATCTTGAAGCATACCGCCACGCAGAGGCTCGGTGTTGGTGGACAAGGTGCCACATCGACTGGTTGCTGGGGTGAGCATTGCAGCCATTCGCCGTCACTACAACCTTTCCACAGGCCAAGTCGCCACCGCTCCGCGCCGCGAAGGTGTGGATGGCGTCGACCAGACCACGAGAAAAGCCGATGTCCTGAACCCGTTCACCAGGGAGTAGCCCATGAGAAAGTCATCTTCTTCCGGCGCCCAAGCCAAGGTCTTCTATCGTCCGATCGAGGCGGCCATCCAGTGGGCGGGACTGTCACGCTTCGAGCGCCGTATCCTTGATATTGCCGAAGGGATGAACCGGCTGCCGGAGCACGCTGCGCTGGCGCGCTGGCCACAGCTTCGCCTGAACGCGGAACGGATCTACGACGCACTGGTGCATCTCGACCTTCCCTACGGCAAGGATGGCCTCACGAGCAACGATCCCGCCTTGCTCGATGATCCTGGCCTCACGATCCGCCACGTCGATCTGAAGACTTGGATGATCCGTTTCTATCCCGACCAGCGACCGGCATTCCTGTTCGATGCCTTCGAGCGTCACCTGCATCCGGCCGTCAGTGTCGATGCCGTGCAGGCACTGGTCATGGATCGCGAGGCGTTGAAGCTCCAGCTTGCCGACAAGGTGCAGGCCTGGGACGCGCTCTATGAGCAGTTCCAGACGCTCAGCCAGGAGCACCAGGCGCGCACGGAGCGCGAGAAGCGATCCGGGATGCCGGGCGCCCGCAGTGAATCCACCTACCTGAACATCGTTGGCGGTCTTCTGACCCTGCTGTTGGGCAAGTCACCCAATGGCGTTCCCTATTCGTCTTTCGAGACGCTGGAATCGGTCATCAATGCGCTGGTTGCCCATTACGGCGACAAATCCGGAATCAGCGAGCGAACGCTGTGGGCGAAGTTTTCGGCAGCCAAGCGTCATCTCGCTACCCAGGACCGCTGACTGCAAGTGCAGACGGCGTGTCTGCACTTGCGGTGACCGCGCGGGAACCGCGCTATTGAATACGGGGCACTTCCATCACCGCCGCTACACAGCGCCAAGGAGTGTCCCTCGTGACTGCCCAGACCATCGCCACCGCGACGCCGAACGAACACCGCATCCTGCGCCGCGCGGAAGTCGAGGCCAAGACCGGCTTCAAACGCGCCCACATCTACAACCTGATCAAGGAGGGCAAGTTTCCTAAGCCCCTGCGCCTCGGGGTACGCGCCATCGGATGGGATTCGGTGGAGATCGATCAGTGGATCACCGATCGACTCAGGGAACGGGCATGAGCCCGCGCTCCCCCGGAATCCCTTCCACGAGGAGTCGCACCATGCAGGTGGTATCCATCATTTCGACCAAGGGTGGCGTCGGCAAGACGACCACCGCAGCGAACCTGGGCGGTTTCATCGCCGATGCGGGACTGCGCGTGCTGCTGCTGGACTTGGACGTACAGCCCACCTTGTCGAGCTACTTCACGCTCAGCACGCGTGCGCCTGCCGGCATCTACGAGATGCTGGCCTTCAACGAGCAGCGCATCGAGCAATTGGCTTCGCAGACTGCTGTGGCGGGTCTCGACCTGGTGGTGTCGAACGACCACCGCGGCGAACTGAACACACTGTTGCTGCACGCGCCCGACGGTCGGCTGCGTCTGCGTCACCTGCTCCCCGCGCTGGCGTCGCACTACGACCTGCTGCTGATCGATACCCAGGGCGCGCGCAGTGTGCTGCTGGAGATGGCAGTACTGGCCTCCAATCTGGCGCTGTCACCGGTGACGCCGGAAATCCTGGCGGCGCGTGAACTGAGGCGCGGCACGCTGCAGCTGATAGAGGACATCGCTCCGTATCGGCACCTCGGCATCGAGCCACCGCCGCTGCGCTTGCTCATCAACCGTGTGCATCCGGTTTCGTCGAACGCCCGACTGATCCAGCAGGCCCTGCGACAAGTGTTCCAGGCGCACGCTGGCATACAGGTCCTGAACACCGACGTTCCGGCCATTGAAGCCTACCCACGTGCCGCAACACGGGGGCTGCCAGTGCATCGCGTCGAGTACCGGCAACCAGTGGGCCGTACTGCGCCTGCGGCGTTGGAGACGATGCGTGCGCTGGCTGGCGAGCTGTTCCCGGCATGGCGGGAGCGCTTTGCATGCGTTTCCGGCAGAGGCCGCGCAGGGGGAGCCAGTCATGGCGAACGCGCATGAACTGGCCCGCGGCCATGCGCGGCTGCGCGCGCTGATCGAGTTCGCGCTGGACGAAGGTTGGCACGTGAAACGCACGCGCGGCGGGCACCTGATGTTCACCAAGCCCGGCTGCGCCGTGATCTATACCAGCTCGACTGCGAGCGATCACCGCGCTAGTCGAAACGCACGCGCGCAGCTTCGCCGCGCCGATCGACAGGCACTGACGGCATCTCGGGAGAGCAGCGATGGCTGATCCGACGCCGCAGGACATGGCCACCAAGCTGCTGGCCAAGGGCTTCGAACGCAACGGTCCTTCGGCCGCGGCGTTGACCGACCCCATCGCCGACACACCGATGGTGGTGACACTGGACGAGCTGCGCCCCTATGAACATGACCCACGCGTGACGCGCAACCCGGCCTACGAGGAAATCAAGACCTCGATCCGCGAGCGCGGGCTGGACGCACCGCCCGCGATCACGCGCCGGCCGGGCGAGGCGCACTACATCATCAGGAACGGTGGCAATACGCGGCTGGCGATCCTGCGCGAATTGTGGAGCGAAACCAAGGAAGAACGCTTCTTCCGCATCGCGTGCCTGTTCCGCCCGTGGCCGGCGCGCGGCGAAATCGTGGCGCTGACCGGGCATCTGGCCGAGAACGAGCTGCGTGGCGGGCTGACCTTCATCGAGCGGGCGTTGGGCATCGAGAAGGCGCGCGAGTTCTACGAGCAGGAAAGCGGCCAGGCACTGTCGCAGAGCGAACTCGCGCGGCGGCTGACTGCCGACGGTTATCCGGTGCCGCAGTCGCACATCAGCCGCATGAACGATGCGGTGCGCTACCTGCTGCCGGCGATCCCGACGCTGTTGTACGGCGGACTGGGCCGGCATCAGGTGGACCGGCTCGCGGTGCTGCGCAAGGCGTGCGAGCGCACCTGGGAGCGGCGTGCGCTGGGCCGCACCGTGGCCGTGGACTTCGCCACCTTGTTTCAGGACGTGCTGACGCAGTTCGACACACAACCGGACGACTTCTCGCCACAGCGGGTGCAGGACGAACTGGTGGGCCAGATGGCCGAGCTGCTGGAGGCGGACTACGACACGCTGGCGCTGGAGATCGACGACAGCGAAAGCCGCCAGCGTGCGCTGACCAGCGAACCGGCGCCTGTCGTGCCTGCTGCTCCTTCCGCACCGGTCTCCGCGCCTCAGCAGCCACCCGTGTCGTCCGGTCCGCGCGACACCACGCCGGTCTCGCCTGCGGCGTCAGCAGCGCCACCGCCTGCATCGCCCGAAGCGCCGCAGGACCAGCACGGACAACGCGACGAGCGCCTGCAAGGGCACATCGTGACACCGGCACCGACCACCGAGCGCCTGCAGTCCATCCAGCGGATGGTCGCCGACCAGCTCGGCGACAAGCTGCCCGACTTCGAGGCCGATGCGCTGCGTGCGATCCCCGTGCAGGCGGGCGGGCTCTATCCCATCTCGGACGTCTGGTACATCGAGCCGAGCTTGGACGTGCCGGATCGCCTGCGTGTGCACATCGCGCAGTTCGCGCGCGAAATCGGCGAGGAAGCGGCGGTCGCCGACCACATCGAGGCCAGCGTCGGCGGCATCGGCTTCGTCTGCGCGGCGCCGGTTGTGGGCCAGGCGAAGGCGCTGCCGGCGTTCGCGCGGGCGGTGCTGACCCTGCTGCATGTGCTGAGTGCGGCGCCGCCCTCCGCGAACGGAGTGGACCGCGCGCGGCTGGCCGACGAGCTGGCTGCGCTGCTGCATGGCCATGGCGGCTCGGCTACACGCCTGAGCGATGCTGCGCTGGTGAAGCTGTTCCGTCTGCTGCGCCTGGCGCGCCGGCTGCTGGATCTGGAAGCCGGCGTAGCGAGCCAGGATTCCTGAGCGCAGGAGGCTTCCGCATGTCGGCACCGCACCCACTCAACCAAGCCGTGATCGCCCAGGCCCTGCATGACTTGCGCAACGGCCAGTTGCGCCGCTGCAAGGCCATGGGCTTCGGCGAGGAAGAGCTGGATGCGCTGAAGCACCCCGAACTCGTGAGCATGCTGGTGAATGCCACGGTATCGTGGTGTTCGGTGTCGGTGAACCGGGATGTGTTGAAGCGGCTGCTGAGCCAGATGCACGACGTGGAGCGGGAGATCGCCACGGTGGACCGCATGCTGCGCCTGGGAGCGAGCACGGAGATGGTCAGCAAGTTCTACGGCCTCACGCATCAGGAAGTGGCGCTGCGCCGCGACATCCTTGGGCTGCCCAAGCGCAAGGGCCGGCATCCGGTGCTCGACGAGGCACAGGACGTGACCTTGTGGGAGCGCTGGAAGGCCGGCGTCACCGAGCGCCATATCGCCCTGTCCGACGACATGGCGATGCTGGCGCTGACCATGGACCTGGCCGAGGCGTTGAGCCTGCCGATGTCGGTGGTGTGGGCGGCGATACGGAACTGGATCGACCAGGGGCTGGTGTAGGCCATGACCACGGGCGGCGCACCACGGCGCGAAGGCCCCGTTGCGCTGTCCGCGCTCTTCGACGAGGCCCTGCAGCACCTGCAGCCAGCGCAGGGAACGGCGCCGGCCGCCGACGGTTTCCTCTACAGCGGCAACCGGCACGAGAGCGTGCCGCGCGCGCTGTTCCTCGACCGGCGCCTGACGCCGCTGGAGCGCAATGCCTGGCAGGTGTTCCGCCTGCAGCTCAACGACGACGGCGTGACCGCCTTTCCCACCTACGACCAACTCCGCCCCTATCTGGCGTCCATGCCCTGTGCGGCGCAAGCCTCGCACGAGACCGTGGCGCGCGCCTTGACGCTGCTGCGGCTGACGCGCTGGCTCAGCCTGGTGCGGCGGCGGCGCGATCCCAAGACCGGCCGCATCCAGGGGAACCTCTACGTGCTGCACGACGAACCGCTGTCGCCCTTCGAGGCGATGCAGCTCGACCCCGACTATCTGGGCCTGGTGAGCCAAGCGCTCACGCACGCGGCGAAGGCGGTGCAGGTCGTGGGCATGAACACGCTGCGGGAGATCGCTGAAGACCCGCTGCTCAGCGGGCGCACGCTGCCGACCCGCTTGCAGGTGCTCGCGCAGCGCATGGTGCGGCATGGCTGGACGACGCCAGGTTATCCACAGGAGGGTGCGGACCACGAATCCGAAGAAGGCCAGGAAGCCCTGCTTCGGAATGGCGCACGCCCGTCTTCGGAATCCGAAGCAGGGCCGAAACCCGCGCCGGACGGCTCTCTTCGGATTCCGAAGGAGGACCGTACAGTACGTAATGATCGTATAAATGAAGTACGTACAGTACCGCGCGCGAGGGCCTTGCAGAACCTGCGGCTGCCGGAGCGTTTCCTGCGCTTGAAGGACGAACAGCAGGCCGGCGCGCTGGTGGCGCTGCAGCAGGTGGACGAAGCGCAGCGGCAGGCCGTTCTCGACGAGTGGGCGGCACGCTGCCACAACAGCGCGGTGCGCAACCCGGCCGGCTACCTGTTCGGCATCATCCAGAAGGCGATCCGCGGAGAGTTCAAGGCGTGGGCGGGCACCGACGCAGCAGCGCCGCTCGCGCCGCGAGCTGCGGGGCCCGCGTCATCGTCGTCGCCTTCGGCCTCCCGCCCAGCCGACCCCGAGGTGGCGCGCGCCTACCTCGCACGGCTGCGTTCAGCCTTGCGCGATCCCTGAGCTATCCCCAGGGGATAGACGGAACAGGTCGCCTTCCGTGGGGTGATCCGGTCAGGTCGCGGCTTCGTCTTCTTCCGTTTCCCGCCAATAGGCGTAGTTGAACAGTGCATCCAGCTCCGTGAAGTCGTCCAGGCCCAACGATCGTCTGACCGTATCGGCATGCCCGCAGTACCTTGCGTAGCTTTCCGCACTGACGTTCTGCTTGGTTGGATGCAGTGGGTAGTCCCGGATGCCGGCGAGCGCCAGTCCCGACACCGCGTTCTGGTTCATCACGGCGAACCGCTTGTTGTCCAGCGCGTGCAGAATCTCAGTCAGCAGGTTGATGCCTGCTCCGGTGATGGCGCCGAAATGTCCATGTAGAACGGTAAACGCTTCGGCAGGCGAGAGGTTGCGCCGGTCAAGGATGTCCGCCACTGCGGCCACGAACTGCCCTGGGTGGTTGGCGATCCGGCTCTTGCTGCGGTGCAGCCCGCCGGAATGGAACAGGCCGATCAGCGCGTCGTAGTTACTCGGAAAGTCCCGCCTGGCATTGCTGCTCAGGGCCGCCAGCTCTGCCAGCCTGCGCCTTGCCTGGCGCAGGTTTCCCTTGCGGCCGTTCTTCTGCGCAGTGAATCCATGCGCTGAATCGTCGCTTTTCATCAGCTCCAGGAGGTCGGCCAGGATCGTGAAGTCCGACCCCTTGGTTCGGCTCGCCTTCTGGGCGCGCTTCTTGGCCACCTTCCGGCAAGTGTCGTGGATGATGTATTCCCGCTCGTAGGCATCAATCCGGGGCTTGGTCGCTGGCACGAGAATCCTGTCCGCGACCAGCGCATCGAGGTGTCGCGTGACAGATGCCATCAGCGCGCCGCTCGCGTCGTCGATGAGGGCCGATGCCTCGTAGTTTCCGTAGAAGCCTCCGTGGGTGAGGTTGGCCGAGCCGACGATCACCGAGCATTGCTTGCCATTCTGGAAGGCGTAGATCTTCGGGTGGAAGGTGTCGCTGGCGTTGCTGAGGTACAGGACGAGCGCGTGCTTCTCGGCGAGCGCAAAGAGCTGTCGGAGTGCTTCGGGTTCGGTCAGGTAGAAGTCCAGACCTATCGCAAACCTGGCCTTCAATCCGCTTTCCAGCGCCTTGCGCAAGGGCTTCAACAAGTCGCCGAGGGCCGAGGTCTTCGCGAACGCCACCAGGCATTCCAGGCGTTCCGCCCGCTTCAGCAGCTTCTCGACCACGTGGCCGTGCCCGTGCTCTTCCTCGTTCAACAGCAACTGAACGGCTTTCCCATCCTGCATGTTTTCCCCTCGTTCTTCTGCGCAGCAACCCCAGGTGCGATGCGCCCCCAGTCATTGTCATGGTTCAAGCCCCGACATCAAGCATTGGTGGCTCAAGACCTATCCCCAGGGGATAGCCGGCACACACAGCCTTCCGTGCGGAACAAACCGGGCGCGCATGGGCTGCGGTTTGTTGACTGACGGCCTTCCGGCCGATGCCGATGCTGGCGACTCGCCCCTTCACCGCGAGTCGCTCCCATGGCCAACGAACGCACACAACCCCTGCAACTGAATCTCGGATCGCTGCGCAGCGCGATGTCGCTGACGCTGCACACGCACCACGCCTCGCGCATCTGGCACGGCCGCGCGCCGACCGAGGGGCGCCCAGGCATCATCGGTCTCAACGGCTTCATCGGCGCCATGAACAAGATGAAGCGCGGCGCCGAGCAGGACGACCCCTACTCGGACTGGTGGATGCTGCGGATCGAGGACAAGCTCGCCGACACCAAGACCCGTCTGCAGACCCTGCGCGAACAGGTGGATCAGGCCTTGGCCGACGTGCCAGCGGCGCTGTCCCTGGGCGAGAACATGAACATGCAGCCGGTTAAGCTGCCGCTGTTCGTGAACGCCCAGCTCGGCTTCATGGCGGTGTACCTGCTGGCCGACTACGACGACCTGGCACGCAAACTCATCCTGGCGCACCACACGGCGCTGATCGACCGCAGCACCTTGGAGCGCTGGCTCAATGATGGTGCGCACGCGCTGCGCAGCCTGTTCTCACTGGCCCAGCAGTACCGCTACTCGGGCACGACGCGCGACGACTTCGCGGCGAAGAACGCCGCGGCGCGAGCGGCGCTGGAGAAGTTCGGCGAGCTGCCGCAGGACGTGCTGGAAGGCACGCGCCGCTCGCGTTTCGCGCCACCCATCGCGCGGCGGACGACCAAGCCCGGCACGCCGCCTGCTGCGCCCGCCATCAAGCCCGATACGCCGGCTCCCACGGGTGGCGCAGCCGATGGTGCGACGGGCAATGAGGGTGCTGGCGCATGACAGCATCGCCCCCCATCAGCCACTCCACGCGCTTCGTGGCGCTGGAACAGGCGGACTTCCAGCGGCTGGAACACGCAGGCTACCTAAAAGGCCTTTTACAGCCCTTTAAGGGTAAGGGGAGTCTGGAGACCTGGGCCAGCCAGTGCGCAGCGCTGCGCGACGGCGTGATTGGCCTGGCGCAGCGGCGCGTGCTGCCCCAGGCGCGCGCCTATCCCTTCAGCCTGCTCGACGTGCAACTGGCCCAGCAGGCCACTGGCGCAGGGACGACCTTCCTGCGCTGGCGCAACCTCGACCGTTCCTCCATGGGCGTGGCGTTGTGGGAGGCCCTGCTGGCCAACCCCGCGACGCCGGCCTCGCTGATCGACGAGCTGTACGCGATCGAACTGCAGCGCATCGTGCTGAACATGCAGATCAGCCTGACCCACAGCATCGCTCGCCAAGCCCTGGAATGCGCCAACAAGGCCGCGCAGGCCGAAGCGGCTTACCTGCGGCGCGTCCACGGGCATACCGCGTCCGTTCCACCCACCACCAAGGAGTCACCATGAGCACGCACTTCGTCGGCGAGGGCAACATCGGTTCTGCGCCGGACTACCGCGAATTTCCGAACGGCAACGACGAGCCGCGCCGGCTGCTGCGCCTGAACGTCTACTTCGACAATCCAGTGCCGACGAAGGACGGCTACGAAGACCGCGGCGGCTATTGGGCGCCCGTGGAGCTGTGGCACCGCGACGCCGAGCACTGGAAGACGCTGTACCAGAAAGGCATGCGGGTGCTGGTCGAGGGCCGCACCGTGCGCGACGAATGGGAGGACGCCGACGAGAACGAGCGCGTGACTTTCAAGGTCGAGGCGCGGCGCGTGGGCATCCTGCCGTACCGCATCGAGTCGGTGGCGCTCAGCGCCAAGCCGGCCGGCGGACAGTAATTCGCCCATCGCCGTTCCCCCGAGGGCGGCTGTAGCAACCGTCATACGCCCGCGATGCACCAGCGAGCTATCCCCAGGGGATAGTTCCAAGGTCGTCCACAGCGTCCCAGCCGCGCTCCCGAAACGACGCTCTTGCTGTGCCAGCTCCTGCGGTCTATGCGCACCGCTGCGGCAACGGACCGCCTGCCGATCACAAAGCGGTGTCTGCACCAATCAGCTTCCTTGCTGACGGTATCTCCTGGCCCCGCCAAGCTGACGCCCATCCGATGAACCGCACATTTCCAAGGAGGCTTCATGCGCGTGTTCCTGTGCGAGAAGCCGTCCCAGGGCAAGGACATCGCCCGTGTGCTGGGTGCCAGTCAACGCGGTAATGGCTGCTACAGCGGCGCGGGTGTCGTCGTGACCTGGTGCATCGGTCATCTGGTGGAGGCGGTTCCACCCGAAGGCTACGGTGAGCAATACAAGCGCTGGGCCATCGAGCAACTGCCCATTCTTCCTGAGCGTTGGCGTGTCGAGCCCAAGGCGGCGACCGCAGCGCAATTCAAGATCGTGCAGCAGCTCGTCGCCAAGGCGGGCGAGCTGGTGATTGCGACCGACGCCGACCGCGAGGGCGAGATGATCGCCCGTGAGATCATCGAGCTATGCGGCTACTGCGGGCCGATTCAGCGTCTGTGGCTGTCGGCGCTCAACGATGCGTCCATCCGCAAGGCGCTGGGTGCGCTCAAGCCGTCCGCCGAGACGCTGCCGCTGTACTACTCGGCCCTGGCCCGCTCGCGTGCCGACTGGCTGATCGGCATGAACCTGAGCCGGCTGTTTACGCTTCTAGGTCGGCAGGCCGGCTACACCGGCGTGCTGTCGGTGGGGCGCGTGCAGACGCCGACGCTGAAGTTGGTGGTGGATCGTGATCGCGAGATCGCGCGCTTCGTCTCTGTGCCGTATTGGGCCGTGGACGTGCTGCTATCCCATGCCGGCCGGTCCTTCACCGCGAGCTGGATACCGCCCGAAGGCAGCACGGATGCAGCGGGTCGCTGCCTTCAGCAGCCGGTGGCGCAGCAGGCTGCGGATTGCATTCGCGCCGCACGCGATGCGCAGGTCGTGTCAGTGGACACCGAGCGCGTGCGCGAGGCACCGCCGCTGCCGTTCGACCTGGGCACGCTGCAGGAGGTGTGCTCCAAGCAGTTGGGCCTCGACGTGCAGGAGACGCTGGACATTGCCCAGGCGCTGTACGAGACGCACAAGGCGACAACGTACCCGCGCTCCGATTCGGGCTACCTGCCCGAGAGCATGCTGGCCGAGGTGCCGACCGTACTCGACAGCCTGGTCAAGACCGACCCCAGCCTGCGGCCGCTGATCGAGCGCCTGGATCGCCAACAGCGTTCGCGTGCGTGGAACGACGGCAAGGTATCGGCTCACCACGGCATCATCCCGACGCTGGAGCCCGCCAACCTGTCGGCCATGAACGAGAAGGAGCTGGCCGCCTACCGGCTGATCCGCGCCCATTACCTCGCGCAGCTCCTCCCGCACCATGAGTTCGACCGGACGGTGGCGCAGTTCTCGTGCGGCAGTCAGTCGCTGGTGGCCGTGGGCAAGCAGATCGCCGTCATCGGCTGGCGTGAGGTGCTGGCGACGCCGGGGCCGGACGATGCCGGTGGCGAGGATGCGCAGCGCAGCCAGGTGCTGCCCGCCCTGCATGCGGGCCTGTCCTGCCCGGTCGGAAAGGTGGATCTCAAGGCGCTGAAGACGCTGCCGCCCAAACCCTACACGCAGGGCGAGCTGATCAAGGCCATGAAGACCGTCGCCAAGTTCGTGACCGACCCGCGCCTGAAACAGAAGCTGCGAGATACCACCGGCATCGGCACCGAGGCGACACGCGCCAACATCATCAACGGTCTGATCGGTCGCGGCTACCTGGTCAAGAAAGGCCGCGCCGTCCGCGCTTCCGACGCGGCATTCACGCTCATCGACGCGGTGCCCTCGGCCATCGCCGACCCCGGCACCACGGCGGTGTGGGAGCAGGCGCTCGACATGATCGAGGCCGGCCAGATGGCGCTGGACACCTTCATCGAGAAGCAGTCCGTGTGGGTCGGCCAGCTCGTGCAGCAGTATCGCGGCGCAACGCTCTCGCTCAAGCTGCCGCCGGCGCCGGCCTGCCCGCAGTGCGGCGCACCGATGCAGCAGCGCACGGGCAAGAGCGGCGCGTTCTGGTCCTGCTCGCGCTACCCGGACTGCAAGGGCACGTTGCCGATCGAGTCCCCGACGGGCCGGCGCAGCGCACCGCGCAAGCGGCGCGCTGCCTCCAAGGTGTCCTGATCCTCGCTTCCCCCTGCCGCGCCGGCCACTTCACTGGCGGCGAGGCAAACGTCCCGCACCGCGCGGGACTCCAAAGCGCGCGTCTCCTTCTGCAACGGTGTGCGCGCCCCGTCTGCCCGCCATCGGGCGACGGGCGAGAAGGTCATTGCTCCACGAATCGCGCCCGCCGCCATTCCCTTGATCGGTGTGCCTTGCCTCCGTCATGAGGGGCTTCCTGACGCCTTGCCGCCGCGCGAGCCGTGAGGAGGCCCCTTGGGCTGAGGGTATTCCGTGCCGGTGCCCGCCGGCGGAACAACGGGCTCCCTTTGTGCGCGTATGCGTGCCAAAGGTTTCCGGCCCCAGCCACGAAACGGGCCGGGTGCGATTGCTGACGCAGCGAACGGCTTTGACGACGGCCCGCGCTGACGCAGCCCACAGGTGGTTTTCCTTCCTCTCCAGCCGAAGGTCCGCGTGGCCTTCGGCGCCCTGGTCCTTGCCTTGTCCCGTGACGCGGGCCTGCCTAAAGCGGGCCGTCCGCGATTCGGTTTTCCCTGCGACGACAGCCATGCTGCGCGCCCATCCTCACGCCATGCGTTGCTGACAGTCGTCAGCGGCATGCCCTGGCAGTCCCGGTCTTCAAGACTGCAACGCGGTTCGCCGCGTTGACCGATCCAGTCCGCCTCGCATCGCCCACCGCGGACGCTCGCCGGCCTGGCGACGATGCACTTTTCTCAACCACCCGAGGGGAACCCATCCCCTGCGGGATGCGTGCTCCCCGACCCACCAAGGAGCACGGCATGTCTGAACCTTCCGCATCTTCCTCTGCAACCGCAGTGCGCAGTGGTGCGCTAGCGCTGGCCTGGACCCGCAAGCGTTTGCCGCTACAGGTGCTGCGCAGCGCGGCCGGCCACTACATCGGCACGCAAGACGACGAAGGCCCGGTATCGCGGGAGTCCGTCGAGTATTTCCCGAACCACCTCGCAGCACAGCGCGCCCTGGATACCCATGCCTGGACACAGCGCGCTCACCCCTGATTCCCACCCTTCAAGGAGTTCTCTCATGAATCTGTCTTTACCCGAAGACGTGCTCGATCAGATGGCGCTGGAACAGGCGCACTTCGACGCTGCACCGCAGGCCTTCTTCGAGGCCTGGAAGCGCGGCGCGCAGATCGCCGGCCACGAGTGGTTCGGCGACGGCACACGCGAAGGTCTGCAGCGTGCCACCACCAAGTGGGACCTGCGGCCCAACATGCTGATGCTCAACGACGCCCTGGGCGTGCTGAGCAGCGGTCAACGCATGTTCCTGTCCGCGATGGTGAGCTTCTACAACTCCCGCGAGGGCGGCGCGATGCTCAAGCGTTGCGGCTTCGAGGGGCTGTCCGACTTCGGCGGCCTCGATCTGGAACGGCGCCAGGTCATCGCTGACCTCACGCTGCACTACAACGGCTGGTGAGCCGCGCCTGGCAACCCACCGTCCATTCATCCCACCCCACGAGGGACATGCGTCCCCGTTCGGGGCCATGTCCCTCCTTCTTTTCGCAGGAGCGGCCATGTCCCGAATCACCATCTTCCACTGACCTGCACCGCCCGCCACCAGGGCGGCCCGACGCCGCGGCCGGCTGACCGGCTGCCACTTCATCCACTCGCTGGGGTTCAATCCCCGGCAGGGGATTGCCTCGGCCATCCTCTGCTGGAGGAATCCCATGTCTCATTCCAAAAACCCCTTCGTCCGAGGCTACGATGGCCTGTCCGTGCAGCGGCTGTTGGCGATTTCCTACGACGACGACTGCCCGCTGAGCTATCTGCCGCTGCACGTCTCGCAGTCGCACCTGCTGGACAGCCAGGTCGAGCGCCATGCCTGCGTCTTCTGCGACGACTTCGCGCTGATCACGGAAGGCCAGAACGTGCCGCCCGAGCTGGACGCGCAGTGTCCCAGCCACGGCATCGCCCGAAGCCTCGTCTACGCCGTCATGGCCGAAGAAGCCGGCCAACCGCTGCACGTCGGCGATACCTACTCCGAGGAAGCCGCGCGCGAGGTGGTGCGGCGCCTGCGCTTCGAGACCGGCTTCTACAGCCGTGCCTGGGAGATCAGTTCAGCGCACATCACCGAGGAGGCCGGCCGCTTCCTCGCCGAACTGGCGGACGTCGCTACGCCGAGCGGCTTTCTGTTCGTCGCCTTCCGCATTCCCTACAGCCTGGCGGTCGGCGTGAAGCTGATCGCCCCCCCCTGGACGGATGCGAACCTGCAGCATGTCGAGGGCATCACTGCCGAAGAGCTGCGGCAGGAGCACCGGGCCAAGGGCGTGCCGGAGTCCCTCGTGGAGGTGTTGCACCTGGCTGCGCGCGCCGACGTGCGGCTGCTGATCTTCGATGCCGACGCGCCCGTGCTGGACGGACTGACGCTCTACGACGACGAGTAACCCGCAACCCATTCGAGCCCCCACGTCGGGGCTCTTCTTTTTCGCGGAACGCGGTGCCGGCGCATTGCCGATTCCCAACGGACGGCCGCAGCCATGTGCCGCACGCTGGCCGCATGTTCGCTGGCGTTGCCGGCAGCATGCCCAGGCAGTCGAGACCTTCGAGACTGTGGCGCGGTTCGCCGTGCTGGTTGCTTCGTTCTCCGGGCGCCCCCGCGTCCATCCACCTCACCCTCAAGGGATCGACCTCCCTTGAGGGAGGGAGTCCCTTGGTTGCCACAAGGAGTCTCCCCATGGATACCCAAGCCATCCGCGCACAGATGCCGACGCTCGTCGTCGGTCATGTGCCTTCCAACGTCCGTTCGTTCAAGTTCAACATCTTCGACGGCCAGCCCAAGGTTTCGACGCTGGGCTTTCACATCGACCCGAAGCCTTTCGAGGGCAAGGTCATCGCCACCACCGACGAGGCCATCATAGTCAAGACGGCACGGGCCGAGTTCGCGGTGCTTGATCGCACCCTCGTGACCGAAGTGCCCGACGAGGGCGCCAAGGTGCAGGTCGAACCCTATGTCAGACGCCGCTTCGACGGTCAGCGGGCGGACACGCCCGAGGAGCAGACCGAGTTCACCGCCGACGGCCAGCCCTACACGGTGAAGCGGTTCGTGCTCGGGTCTGCACCGGCGAAGCTGCCGATTCCCGAGCCGCGCTGCCCGGAGCTGCAGGAGTTGGTCGACCAACTTGAACAGTTGCCCGCTCCCGATGGTTTCCGGCGCATCACCCACATGCTGGTGGATGCCGGTGCGCGGGACATCACCTGGGTCGATCCGCTGCCCGCCGACATCATCCGCACGCCACCGGCCATCGGCTTCACCGTCGACACGATGAAGTTCCAGGGTCGCGTCACCGTGCTGTATGAGCGTGGCCTCGACCTCTACGCGGTGGAGCTGCGCCGCGACGGCGAGCTGGTCGAACGGGTCGATGAGGTGTTCTTCGACACCCTCGGCGAGACGCTGGAACGGCTGATTGACGACGGGAGCTGGAGGCGCATCCGCGTGCAGTGCCTGTCGAGTCGCAAGGCTGTCCGGCACTGACCTCTCAGCAGCTTCCCGCCCTCGCGGCGGGAAGCTTCTTTTCCTGCCCCCTGGAGATCACACCCATGACTGTTCGATTCAAAGGCACGGAGCTGCGGCCCGTGCTCGCCGAAGCGGTGGCGAATCAATGCCGCGTCATCCTGGTCAAGGATCAGGGCGTGTACTTCCTGGCCGAGCGCGGCGAGCGCCGACCCGATGGTCGCCAGAAGACCATCGCCTATGCCGCCGGCTGCAACCCGGATGTCGATGGCTTCGACGACTGGTGGGAACTGGCGCGTGCCGAATTCGGCGGCGATGACTTTGGCGAGTTCTTCGATCCGCAGGAGGGCGTGTTTGCGCGCATCCTGCGCAGCGAGGACGACCTCGACGTGTCCGCTACCACGACACACCTGTCGCTGCAGGCGGTTCCTCCCACGCCCAGCGGTAACTGACCGCCCATCCCTGGCCCCCGCTCCGGGAGCCTCTTTCTTCCCGGCAATGTGGACAGCCGCGAGTGCCGATTGCCGCTCGCCTGCGCGCCATCCCGGCGCCACGCTTCCGGCCATGTTCCGCTGACGTCCGTCAGCGACATGCCCAGGCAGCCACGATCTTCAAGGCTGCGACGCGGTTCCGACCGCGTTGATCACCCCAGTTCGCACCGGCATCCATGCGCGAACGGCCATCGGTTCTCGATGGCGATGCCACCAAGCTGTTCCATCAACCCACGCGGGGGTTCCACACCTTCCCCGCCTTGGGTCGGGTGTGTCTCCGCCTCATTGTTCCCAGGAGATTCACCATGACCACTTCCAACGAAAAATCCTACTTCGATCTGCACATCACCGGCCTCGGGTACCTCAATCGCATCCGCGAAGTGAAGCCCAAGAAAGGCGATGCGTTCCTGGCCTGCGACATCGCAGCCCTGAACGGTCCCAGCGATGACGTCTCGTATGTGCGTTTCGACACGCGCGTATCGGGATCGGAAGCGCAGCACCTGGTGCGCCGCTGCATTCAGGCGGTCGACGCCGAGAAGAAGGTGATGATCGGCTTCCGCCTGGGCGACCTGTGGACCGACACCTTCACCTACTCCAAGGGCAAGCGTGCCGGCGAGCAGGGGGTCAGCCTCAAGGCCCGCCTGCTGTTCGTCAGTTGGATCAAGGTCGACGGCAAGCTCGTCTACAAGGCCGAACCCAAGCCGACCGAGACCGACGAGCGCGAGCCGGAAGTCCCTGTGACGTCCGACGCGCCCGCCGCGCAGCAAGCCTCGGCACCGGAGCCTTCCGAGCCCGTCGCCGATGCTGCCGACGACGCAGCCGATGCCCCCGCATTGGCCGTTGCCGAGTCGTTCTGATCCGCAAGGCCCCATCCCCGGGGCCTTGTCTTCTCTTCGTCAGCAGGAGACCTTCATGATCACCATCCCCGGCCAACTGGCCATCAAGACCATCCACGGCAGGAACGGCGACTTCAACGTCGGCCGCCTGGCGACCTCGATCGGCGAGTTCGTCGTGAAGAACGCCGAACTCGATCAGTACCGCGAGGGCAAGTACGACGGTGATTTCGTCATCGTTGAGATTCGCCCCTCCACGTACAACGCCAACGGCCGCATGGTCATCGAGATCCGCGCCCATCTGGGCGGGATGACGCTGTCCAACATCGACGCCCTGAGCCGCGACGAAGCCCGCCGGCTGAGTCCGCAGGAAGTCGATCCGATCGACGAGGAAGCGCAGGCGCCCGTGCCGGCAACGCCCCCGGCCAAGCCGAAGGCGAAGCCGCGCAGTCCGCGCGATCCCCTGGTCGATACCACGCCGTTCGGCAGCGAACCGGCTACCGTGTCCGCTGCGGCCTCGGCCGAGGCAGACGACGCGGCGCTGTTCGGTGCCTTGTGGCCCCTGGGCGAGACCGTGAAGCTCGATGCGACCGTGGATCGTCGTGTGCTGCGTCAGCAGCGCGACCGTCTCGACAAGCTGGGCTACGAGTTCGCTCCGTTGTCCCAGGACTGGCACCTCAAAGCTGCCTGATCCATCCGCCGCCTTGCGCGGCATTCCGCCACCCGCCGGGGTTCTCCCCCGACGGGGAGGGCTCCGGCCATTTCTTCAAGGAGACCTTCATGGGCTGGACCTTCGTTCGTCAGACGCGCGATCAGTTGATCCGCGAGCTGATCGCTCCGCAGGCGTCCGAACGCGCTTGCTGCGAAGTCATCGACCACACGCTGGACGGCGACGTTCTGTGGACCGTGGTTCGCGTCACCGCCAGGCAGGCGGGCGTCATGGGCCTCGCGGCCGGTGAGTCCGTCTGCTACATCGGCTGCCATCTGCTGGAAAGTTCGGGCGGCGATTGGGGCTACAAGTCCCTCGATGAGTCCGTGCATCCGTACTACTACTCGTGCCCGCTGCGCTATCTCGACATGGCGCCGGTGCAAAGCTCCGAGTGGCGCGAGCGGGTTCACCGCTTCCACGCGGGGCGCGCTGTCTAGCGGCACGCATCTTCCTTCACCCAACCGGGGCGAGCACGGCCCCGCGGGCTGTGGTTGCTCCTTCTTTTCCAAGAGGACATCACCATGCCTGCACCTTCTTCCGCGAAACCGCTGTACCGCATCGACGAATGCCCCGACCTCATGGCCGACGGTTGCGTCGGTGACGAGCAGGGCAATCTCGTCTTTCTCTCGATCTGGGCGCGCGACACCGCCGTTCAGGAGTTCCTCGCCCGCCTGACCCTCAGCCGGGATGAACAGGGGTTGGACCAGTTCCACGTCATCACCGAGCAGGGCACATCCATCCCGGTCTTCGTCGGCAACGCCGAGAACCTGGAAAAGCGCATCACCCGCGCCTATCGGCGAACGCTGTTCGGTTCGCTGACGAATGTGTGGCTGTTCGATCGTCGCTGCGTGAAGCCAGACAAGGCCAACGCCAGCGCGCTGGCGCTGCTGCCCAGGGATTCCGCTCACCGGCTCGACCGGCTGTGGACCCTGGTGCAGGACACCTGCCCGCTGCCACTGCTCGACCACTGGCGCGACACCGTGCTGGAGCTGTTGCAGACACGGCGGATGCTGACCGGTCTTCCCTTGGCCCTCGGGCCGCTGGAAGGCCATCGGCTGGCCCTCGATGTCCCGGCGCTGACGAAGGCGTTGGGCGAGCTGATCCGCAACGGCACCCTCGGCGCCACGCAGTACGAACTGGCCGCGAACGCACCGCTTCGGCGTGTGGCGTGAGCCATCCCCACGGGCATGCGCGCCGCGCGTGCCCGCCTTCCCTCATCCATCACCAGGAGAAATCCATGACACTCATGTTTCCGCGCCTGGCGCGCAATTTCATCCGTAACGGCTACTTCCCCACCGACGAACCGACGCTGGAGCGGGCCTTGTCCGCACTGGCGCCGTCTCCCGGCGCCATGTCCATCCTCGATCCCTGCGCCGGCGAAGGCGTGGCGATCGCCGAAGCCGCTCACGCCCTCGGGCGCGAGCAGGTCCAGGCCTTCGCCGTCGAGTACGACGCCGAGCGCGCCCGCCACGCACGGCAACTGGTCGATCGCTGCATCCAAGGTGACCTGATGGACACGCTGATCTCGCGCCAGTCCTTCGGGCTGCTGTGGCTGAACCCGCCGTATGGCGACCTGAGCAAGGACGTGAACGGCAACATCGGCTATCAGGGCCAGGGCCGTGCGCGGCTGGAGAAGCTCTTCTATCAGCGCGCGCTGCCGCTGCTGCAGTACGGCGGCGTGCTGATCTTCATCGTGCCGTCCTACGTGCTCGATGCCGAGCTGGTCGGATGGCTGACGCGCCACTTCGCCGACCTGCGCATCTACCGTGCGGTGGAAACGCAGTTCAAGCAGGTGGTGATCTTCGGTCGCAGGATTCGTCAACGCGACCAGGCGTCGGAGTCGGCCAAGTCCTTGCGCGGTCTGCTGCTGCAGATCGGACAGGGTGACGCCGAAGCCGAGGAACTGCCGCTCGAATGGCCGTTCCTGCCGTACACCGTCCCTGCCAGCCCGGCCGAGCCGGAGCACTTCTATCGCGTGACGATGGAGCCCGAGCAGTTCGCCGATGAAGTCGGCCGGCTGCAAGGTCTCTGGCCGGCGCTCGATACGCACCTGGGCGCCGCGCAGCAATCGCTGCGTCCGCCCGCGCGGGCCTTGTCGCACTGGCATCTCGCCTTGGCCTTGGCCACAGGCGCGATCTCCGGCGTAGTGAAGTCCAAGAGCGGGCGCGTGCTCGTCGTCAAAGGTGATACCCACAAGGAGAAGACCCTCCAGACGGAATACACCGAACGCGACGACGGCTCCGTGGCCGAGACGCGCATCCTCACCGACAAGTTCGTGCCGGTCATTCGTGCATGGGACTTGACGCTGGGCTCGCCCACGTGGGGCGAAGTGCTGACCATCCGCTGATCCCTGTTCCCTGACGGTTCGCCGTCGCTTTCATCCACCCACCGGGGTCACGTTGCCCCCGATGGGGTGCCGTGGCCCCTTCTTCCAGAAGGAGAAACCACCATGGCACTCGCAATCCTCAACCTCGCATCACAAGCACGCTTTTCGCCCGGGCAAGTGGTCATGACCGCCGGCGTCGACGAGCTGGTCCGACAGGGCCGGCTCAATCCCAGCGCGTACCTGCGCCGCCATCTTCATGGCGACTGGGGCGACCTGGACGACAGCGATCAACGGCAGAACGATGCCGCGCTGAAGTCCGGCGAGGATCGTCTGTTCTCGTCCTACCAGGTCACGCGCGACCTGAAGCTCTGGATCATCACCGAATGGGATCGCAGCGTCACCACGCTGCTGTTGCCCAGCGAATACTGATCCACATCCAGCGGCCTCGCGCCGCTTCTTTCTTCCCACCCAGGGGCATGTCACCGCCCCGTGGGGGAGGTGCATGCCCCATTGCTCTGGAGCATCACCATGTCCCTCGATCTCGAAACCGTTCCCGAAACCGCTGTGCAGCGCGACCTCCTCGAAGCGGCCGCTTCACCCCTCACGCTCAGCCTGCAGGACTTCGTGTCCGAGTTCGGCGACGAGTTGCTCGACTCGCTCAACCGCGCCAATCCTCCGGTCTACACCGGCCAAGTGCGGGTGCATCGGCAATTGATCCTCGCCGCGCTGAAGCGCAAGCTGTTCCCGGCGCAAGCCGATGTGGTCCACGCCGTCACCGAGCTGTTGGTCGACCGCGGCGAACGTGCCGCGATCGTCAATGGCGAGATGGGCTGCGGCAAGACGACGGTGGGTATTGCCACCGCAGCCGTGCTCAACGCCGAAGGCTACCGCCGTACCCTGGTGCTCTCGCCACCCCACCTGGTCTACAAGTGGCGGCGCGAGATTCAGGAGACGGTGGCCGGTGCCAAGGTCTGGGTGCTCAACGGCCCGGACACGCTGGTCAAGCTGCTGAAACTGCGCGAGCAGTTGGGCGTGCCGGCCCAGGGCCAGGAGTTCTTCGTCCTGGGCCGCGTGCGGATGCGGATGGGGTTCCACTGGAAACCTGTCTTCGTTCGGCGGCGCACGCCTCACGGCGACGTGGGGGCCTGCCCGGATTGCGGGCATGTCATCACCGACCTCGACGGCGAGCCGATCAACCCGGTCGAACTCGAAGCCGAGGAGTCCCGCCGCAAGTGCAGCCACTGCCGTGCACCGCTGTGGTCGTTGATCCGTCCCAGAGGCCTGTCCGCCAGCGACCAGTCCTCGACCGTGCTCAAGGCACTGAAGCGCATTCCTACCATAGGCGAAGTCACCGCGCAGAAGCTGATGCAGAAGTTCGGTGACGCCTTCCTCGCGTCGATGCTCGGGGACAACATCCACGAGTTCATCAACCTGATGGATGGCAACGGCGAGCTGGTCTTCTCGGACCGGCAAGCCCATCGCATGGAACGCGCGATGGCCAACATGGAGTTCGGCTTCGGCGAGGGCGGCTACCAGCCGTCCGAGTTCATCAAGAGGCAGCTTCCCCAAGGCACGTTCGACCTGCTCATCGCCGACGAGGCACACGAGTACAAGAACGGCGGCTCCGCACAGGGCCAGGCCATGGGGGTGTTGGCGGCCAAGGCGCGCAAGACGCTGCTGCTCACCGGCACACTGATGGGCGGCTACGGCGACGACCTGTTCCACCTGCTGTTCCGAGCCCTGCCGGGGCGGATGATCGAAGACGGCTACCGGCCGACGAAGAGCGGCAGCATGACGTCGGCCGCGATGGCGTTCATGCGCGATCACGGTGTCTTGAAGGACATCTACTCCGAGAGCACCGGCACGGCGCACAAGACGGCCAAAGGCACCAAGGTATCGGTGCGCACGGTCAAGGCGCCGGGTTTCGGTCCCAAGGGCGTGCTGCGTTGCGTCCTGCCGTTCACGGTCTTCCTCAAGTTGAAGGACATCGGTGGCAACGTGCTGCCGCCCTACGACGAGGAGTTCCGCGAAGTCGCGATGGACACGGCGCAAGCCGCGGCCTACCGCGATCTGGCGGGTCGCCTGACCCAGGAGCTGAAGCAGGCCCTGGCGAAGCGCGACACGACGCTGCTCGGTGTGGTCCTCAACGTGTTGCTGGCCTGGCCGGACTGCTGCTTCCGGTCGGAGACGGTGGTGCATCCGCGCACGCGCAGCACCTTGGCGTTCGTGCCGGCTCAGTTCAACGAGCTGGAGGTGATGCCTAAGGAACGCGAGCTGATCGAGATCTGCAAGCGGGAGAAGGCAGAGGGTCGCAAGACCCTGGTCTATTCGGTCTACACCGGCACGCGCGACACCACGTCGCGCTTGAGGGTGCTGCTGGAGCAGGAAGGCTTCAAGGTGGCGGTACTGCGCGCGAGCGTGGATGCTTCCCGCCGCGAGGACTGGATCGCCGAGCAGTTGGACCGTGGCATCGACGTGCTCATCACCAATCCCGAGCTGGTGAAAACCGGCCTGGACCTGCTGGAGTTCCCGACCATCGTATTCCTCCAGTCCGGCTACAACGTGTATTCGCTGCAGCAGGCCGCCCGGCGCTCATGGCGCATCGGCCAGAAGCAGCCGGTGCGCGTGATCTACCTGGGCTACGCCAACTCCTCGCAGATGACCTGCCTGGGGTTGATGGCCCGGAAGATCATGGTGTCGCAAAGCACGTCGGGCGACGTGCCGGAGTCCGGGCTTGATGTCCTGAATCAGGACGGAGACTCGGTGGAAGTCGCGCTGGCACGACAGTTGGTGTGCTGAACCTCACTGCTTCACTTCAACGGCTCCTCCGGGAGCCGTTCTTTTTTGGTCATCCAGACGGTGACATCGATCCGGGAAGCGGAAGACAGGGCCTCATCCACCGCCATGGGCCATGCGGGTCGCCTCGTAGGCCTGCATGTGTGCAAGGCTCACCCTCAGCAGCGGCGCATCCAGTCGAGCTTCATGCGCACGACGCAGCATGTCCCCAATGATGTGCTCATGCTCGGTGGGGCCACCACGTTGCAGATCGCGCAGCATCGATGCGGTGCCGGTGGACCCGCGCTCGGACAACGTTGTGAACATGCGGGCATAGGCGTCCTGCGATGGGATGTACCCTGAGGCGGCGGCGGTCGCCACGCATTCGCCAAGCATCTGGCGCACCAGCGCTTCGCCATCTTGTGCCTGCACGATTGCGCCAACGGGCGCGCGCATCAGCGTGGTCATGCCGGCATAGGTCGTGAGGAATACGAACTTCTCCCACATCTCCTGCAGGATGTCCTGGCTCAACACCGGTGCGAAGCCGCCGCGCTCCATCAATCCATGCAGCGCCTGCGCCGCGTCCTGCTGGCTGTGGGTGCGTGCGCCGAGGGCGAGGCGCTGCAGCGTATTGAGATGCTGGATTTCTCCGGCCGGGCCGAGCGCAACACCGATATGGCACAGGCCGCCCAGGACGCGCTCGGCGCCGAAGCGCGCATCCAGGTGATCCAGATGCCGCACCCCATTGAGCAGCGGAACGATGCATGTCGAGGGACCGATAGCGGGCGCGATGGCGGCCATCGCGCCCTCAAGATCGTAGGCCTTGCAGGCCAGCAGCACGGCATCGACGGAAGGCGGCGCCTCGACGACTGTTTTGACGGGAAGGGTTAGGTCGCCCAAAGGGCTCTTGATGACGAGCCCGGTCTCGGCGAGCTGTGCGGCGCGTCTCGGCCGAACCAGAAAACGCACGTCCACGCCGGCCGCGGCCAGACGCCCGCCGAAATAGCCTCCGATCCCACCTGCACCCAGCACCAGAAGACGCATAGCCATGCTCCTGTTTGAAGTTGAGAATTTCTACTATAGTAGAAATTCGTGGCGCGATCGATCTCAGCGCCATCGAGATCCCACGCATCCATCCTGACTTGATCGCGGCCCATGCCGAACTCCTCCGCTCCCCAGACCAGGCCGAAAGGTGAGCGCGCCGAAGCGCTCCCGGCCAATCTTCGACGTCTGCGCCTGGAGGCGCAGCTCACCCTCGATCGGCTCGGGGCGTTGTCGGGCGTGAGCCGCGCGATGATCTCCAAGATCGAACGTGGCGCCTCGGTGCCCACTGCCACGGTGCTGGGCAAGCTTGCCGCGGCATTGCAGGTCAGCCTGTCTCAACTCCTGGGGGGATTCCATGCGCGCCAGCCCAGGCTGCATGGCAGGGAGCGCCAGGCGGTCTATCACGACCCCGCTTCCGGCTTCGAACGCCGTTCTCTTTCGCCGCTGTTCGAGGACGGCGCGGTAGATCTGGCCTTCAACGTGTTGCCACCGGGCAAGTCCGTCGAGTTTCCCCCGCACCATGCGGGCGTGGAGGAGTTTCTCGTCGTGCATGAGGGGGCGCTTGCCGTGGTCATCGACGGAAGGCGCTTCGACGTCGCTGCCGGAGATACGTTGTTCTTTCCTTCGGATTGCGTGCATGAATTTCGCAATCAAGGCGGCGAGCCGGCTGTCTTCTATATCGTGATCAACGATCGGACGCGGCGGTAGGCGGCGAGATCGCCCCGGCACGACCATTCGCCGCGGCATGATCCCGACATGCGTCCTGGCGACTGCGCGGTTGCCGGCATTGCTTTCGGCAAATCGGGAGCCGACGGATTCGCTTTGTTTGCTGTGACAAAGGGCCGGCGCGGCGATGGTGATGGCTCGTTGTTTCAGGACACCGATCCATGCGCCCATCCCGCCAGCTCTTCCGTATTGCCGGACGCAGCCATCTGATCCGTTTGCCCGGCTTGCTCCTGGCCGCCATCGCCAGCGGCTGCGCGATGACGAACGCCGTGCCACCGACGCCCGTATCCAAAGTCACCGACATCGCGCCCGAAGCCGTGATGGAGTTCGTGCCGGTGACGCGGTATGGCCGCTACACCCTGGTCGAACTCGCGCCCACAGCGGCCCAGCACGACCTGTTGCTGCAGGTGGTGGATGTGGAGATCCCCGGCACGCTGGGCGCCACCGTCGGGGATGCCCTCCGGCACCTCGTTCTGCGTTCCGGCTACCGGCTGTGCGATGAGCAGTCCGCCGATCTGTTGGCCTTGCCGCTGCCGGCGGCTCACTACCGGCTCGGCCCGGTCCTGCTGCGCGATGCGCTCTTGACACTGGCCGGCCCCGTCTGGGATCTGCAGGTCGACGACGGTGAGCGGAAGGTGTGCTTCATCCGCAGCCTCAGGGAGGCTCATACGCCGCACGAGCCCAAGCCACCGGAAATCAACCGTTCGGCGGAGAGCCCTCCGCTGATCCGGGAGGTTTCGCCATGACCATCCGGGACTCAGCGACGGGCCAGCGCACGACGCTGCTGCGGGTCGCGGCCGCAACCTGGTTGTTGCTCGTCAGCGCGGTGGTGCTGGTGGATCACATGGCCTTGTCCGGGCTGGCTGAACAGACCCAGGCCTTCGCGCCCACCGCGCAGGTGTCCCTGCTCGAATCCCGAGTGGATGGCCTATCGCATCGGGTCGAACAACGCCATACTCAGCCCGCCGCCTTGCCGCAGGCGCGCTACGAGCAGGACACCGCGGCGTTGGACCAGCGGCTGGCGGCGATCGAGCTGGCGCAGGCCCAATACGCCGCCACCGATGCGCTGCACGCATTGGAAACCCGCGTCACGCGACTGGAAGCCCGCCCGGGCTCGCGCCAGCCCAAGCTGCCCGCACCACGGCCATCCCAACCTGTGGCGGCCCAACCCAAGCCTGTTGAGCCTTCATTCCGCCTGATCGGAGTGGAACTGCGTGCGGGAGAACACTTCGTGTCGGTGATGCCTGCCGATGGCACCGGTTTGGCCGATGTCCGCCTGCTGCGCGCCGGAGAGTCGGAGGGTGGCTGGCGACTGGACGGGATCGAGCGCGATGGCGCCGTCTTCCGGCAGGGAGACGAGATCCGCAGGCTGCCCATCCCGCCCCGATAAGGAGGCCCACACCGATGGTCCCGCGCCACTTGACCCCGACGTTGCTGGTTGCATTGCTGGCCGCCTCCGCCATGCAGGCGGCGCTCGCGCAGCCCACCGGCGCAACCACCGCGGCCAGGACGGCGCCGAGCCGTGAAGCTCCTGCGGCCATCGCTCGCAGCGACGAACAGCGGGCGCAGGACTGGGGGCTGCGCACGGATGAATGGACGCGCTATCGCGAGTTGATGCAGGGGCCGCTGGGCGTCTACTCGCCCAGCCTCGACCCGCTCACCGCCCTTGGCATCGAAGCACGTTCCGACGAGGAGCGCCGCCGCTACGCGGAATTGCAGGTTCGGGCCGAAGCCCGGCGGGTCGAGAAGACGCTGGCCTACCAGCGTGCCTACGACGCCGCCTGGCAACGGATCGCGCCGGGCATGGCGAGGGTCAACCTACCCGGGGCCAAGCCGACCGGCGCGGGCACCGCCATCGCATCAGGCACCGACCGAACCGCCATCTTCGTGAAGGACGGCTGTACCGCCTGCGACCAGGCCGTGCAGCGGCTGCAGGCGTCGGGCGTCGAGTTCGATGTCTATGTCGTCGGCAGTCGCGCCGACGACGCGCGCATCCGTGAATGGGCACGCCGGGCCCGTATCGACCCGGCGAAAGTGCGCGCCCGGTACATCACTCTCAACCATGACGGTGGCCGCTGGCTGTCCCTCGGCCTGCAGGGCGAACTGCCCGCCGTCGTGCGCCAGGTCGGCGGCCAATGGCAGCGACAGTAGGCCTCGCGCGTCTCCCGCTCCTGCTGCTGGCTTGCTGGGCACTCGGCCAGGCGAAGGCGGGGGAGGTCCCGCCGCCGGCCTACCAGTTCGCGGCACAGCGCGCGGGCATCCCGGCGGAGGTGCTTTACGCCGTGGCCTTGCAGGAGAGTGGCGCCCAGTACCACGGCCGCCTCGTGCCCTGGCCCTGGACGCTCAACGTGGCCGGGGCAACGCGTCGATTCGCCACCCGTACCGAGGCCTGCGCCGGCCTGCACCAGGCATTGCGTGACGTGCCGCGCACCCGCATCGACGCTGGCCTGGGCCAGATCAATTTGGGCTACCAGCGTCACCGCTACGACCACCCCTGCGAACTGCTCGATCCCTATCGGAACCTGGCGCTGGCCGCGCAGATCCTGCGCGAGCAGCACGCGCCTGGCCAGGACTGGCTGATCACGATCGGCCGCTACCACCGTCCCGCTGGTGGCGCACCCGCTGCGCGCTACCGCCAGAGTGTTGGCCGCCACTTGGCCCGCGTACTGGGCGAGCCAGCGCGGGGCTCGGATACCCGGAGAACCCTGCCATGAAGCCTCGAATCTTCCGTCCCGCTACGCGGTGGCTGATCGGCTTGCTGCCGCTCGTGTCCGTGCCAGCCGCTTTCGCACAATCGCCGCCCTTGATCGTCGTCGAGGATCACGGCGGTGCCTCCGCGTTGCCTTACTACCAAGCCCTAGACCTGCAACCGCGCACCGGAAGCAGGTCATCTCCCAGGATCGAGATGCCACGCCTGCCCGAAGGGCCTTCTGGCGAGGCGGCCATGCTGCCGGTGCGTTCGGCCCATTTGGCCCCTGGCGATGTGGCTCCCCGGGCGATCCAGGCGCCGGGGCTCACGCCGATGTTCCTGGTTGGTGATGACCAGCGCTCCCATGCCTGGCTGCGCCAGCGTGCCCCGGCGCTGCGCGAGCTCGGGGCCGTGGGGTTGGTGGTCCAGGTCGAGTCACCGCAGGCACTGGCAGCGCTGCGTTCCCTGGCGCCCGGGCTGATGCTGGCACCGGCGTCCGGGGACGAACTGGCCGAGCGCCTGGGGCTGCGCCACTACCCGGTGCTGGTGACCGCCACCGGCATCGAACAGTGAGAACTGCCCGATGGCCCAGCCGCACGCCGTCGAAGTCCTGCTGCGGCCAGCAGTGGAGCTATACACCGTTGCCGTATGCGCAGGCGCCGCGGTGGTGTGCGTGGTGGCACCGTGGTCGCTCGCGTTGAATCCGGTACTCGGCCTCGGCAGCGCGCTGGCCTTCCTGGCCTTCGGCGCGGTCCGCCTGCGCGACGCCTGGGCCATCCTGCGCTACCGCCGCCACATCCGTCGTCTGCCACGCTACGTGATGACGAGCCGCGACGTGCCAGTGAGCCAGTACCGCCTGTTCGTTGGGCGTGGCTTCCGCTGGGAACAACGACACACCCATCGGCTAACGCAGACCTACAAGCCCGAGTTCCGGCGCTACGCCGAACCGACGACGTTCTACCGCCTGGCGCGCCGCTTGGAGGAGCGGCTGGAGTTCGCGCCGCCGCCGCTGCCTAGGCTGGCGCGGGCATTGGCCTGGGACAACCCGCTCAACCCGGTCCGGCCTTTGCCGCCAGTGGGTGGCATGCCGCGCCTGCATGGCATCGAGCCGCACGAGACCGACGTCACCCTGCCGCTGGGCGAGCGTGTGGGCCACACCCTGGTGCTCGGTACCACGCGCGTGGGCAAGACGCGCCTGGCCGAACTGTTCATCACGCAGGACATCCGCCGCAAGGTCCATGGCGAGCACGAGGTGGTGATCGTCTTCGATCCCAAGGGCGATGCCGACCTGCTCAAGCGCATGTATGTCGAGGCCCGGCGCGCCGGACGCGAAGGCGAGATGTACGTGTTCCACCTGGGCTGGCCCGACATCTCGGCACGCTACAACGCCGTGGGCCGGTTCGGGCGCATCTCGGAAGTCGCCACCCGCATCGCGGGGCAGCTTTCCGGCGAAGGCAACAGCGCCGCGTTCCGAGAGTTCGCCTGGCGCTTCGTCAACATCATCGCGCGCGCCCTGGTGGAACTGGGGCAGCGCCCGGACTACCTGCTGATCCAGCGCCATGTCGTCAACATCGACGCGCTGTTCATCGAGTACGCCCAGCACTTCTTTGCCCGAACCGAGCCCAAGGCCTGGGAGGTGATCGTCCAGCTCGAAGGACGCCTCAACGACAAGACCATCCCGCGCCATATGGTCGGGCGAGAGAAGCGGGTGGTGGCACTGGAGCAGTACCTGTCGCAGACGCGAACCTATGACGCGGTGCTCGACGGCCTGCGCTCCGCGGTGCGCTACGACCGCACTTACTTCGACAAGATCGTCGCTTCGCTGTTGCCGCTACTGGAGAAGCTCACCACCGGCAAGATCGCGCAACTGCTCGCCCCGAACTATTCCGACCTGTCCGACCCGCGCCCGATCTTCGACTGGATGCAAATCATCAGGAAGCGGGCCGTGGTCTATGTGGGGCTGGATGCGCTGTCCGACGCCGAAGTGGCGGCGGCCGTCGGCAACAGCATGTTCAGCGACCTGGTGTCGGTAGCGGGGCACATCTACAAGCACGGCATCGACGACGGCTTGCCTGGAGCATCGGCCAATGCCAAGGTCGCCATCAATGTCCATGCGGACGAGTTCAACGAACTGATGGGCGATGAGTTCATCCCGCTCATCAACAAGGGTGGCGGTGCGGGCATGCAGGTCACGGCCTATACGCAGACGCTCTCGGACATCGAGGCGCGCATCGGCAATCGCGCCAAGGCCGGCCAGGTCATCGGCAACTTCAACAACCTGTTCATGCTGCGGGTGCGCGAGACCGCCACCGCCGAACTGCTGACGCGACAACTGCCGAAGGTGGAGGTCTACACCACCACGCTGGTCAGCGGCGCCACCGACAGTTCCGACATCCACGGCCCGACCGACTTCACGAGCAACGCGCAGGACCGCATCAGCACGTCGAGCGTGCCGCTCATCGAGCCTGCGCACGTGGTCGGCCTGCCCAAAGGGCAGTGCTTCGCCCTCATCGAAGGCGGTAACCTGTGGAAGGTCCGCATGCCGTTGCCAGCGCCCGATCCGGACGAAGCCATGCCCCGGGACCTGCAACAACTGGCCGGCTACATGCGCCAGCACTACGCCGAGGCGGGCGAATGGTGGGAGGGCAACGGGCTGCTCCGGTTGCACGACGACGACGCGTTGCCAGCGGATCTGGCCGAGGAAGTGAAAGAAGGCACGCCGGATGAAGAGGCGCCATCGTGAAAGAGCCCGCCGCGACCGCCGAGCGACAGCAGGCACGCCAACGCGGATTGGTCGCCAGCGTGGTCACGCTGCCATGGCGCCTGTTCGGCGTGCTGGTCGCCTCGCTGCTGCTGTCCATCGTCATCGAATGCGTTGGTATGCACCTGTTCTGGCCCGACCAGGGCTGGCGCCACGCGCAGGGCATGCTCGACTACGAACTGAACCAGCTCTCCACCCATTTCACCCGGAGCGCCGTCGTGCAGGAGCCGGGACGCACCGCGCGCTGGCTGGTGGAGGGCACCTACGAGTGGGTTTTCGTGAATACGGGCTTGCTGGACTGGATGCGCGACGCCTCGGCGCAGGCCAGCGCACCCAGCCGAGGCGCGCACCGAGACTTCCGCCATTACCTGGCCCAGGTCTATGTCTGGACCAAGGGCTATCTGATTGCTGCCGGCTTCACCGTTCTGACGTTCATCGTCCGCCTGCTGGTCTTGGTGCTGACACTGCCCCTGTTCCTGCTCGCGGCCTTCGTCGGCCTGGTCGACGGACTCGTTCGCCGCGACATCCGCAAGTTCGGCGCCGGGCGGGAATCGGGCTTCGTCTACCACCGGGCGAAGGCGGCCTTGATGCCGCTGGCGGTGCTGCCGTGGGTGACCTACTTGGCGTTGCCGGTGTCATTGCACCCGTTGGTGATCCTGCTGCCGAGCGCGGCGATGCTCGGGGTTGCAACCAATATTGCGGCCAGTAGTTTCAAGAAGTACCTGTGATCTGGGCGCCGCTACGATGGAATATGCTTCGTCGAGTTCATCGAGACATGGGGATCAGTTTGAACATGTCTCCGCTGTACGTAGCAGCCACTCAATCTGCCGCCGCGCGGTGGAGATGACCTGACTAAAAATCCGAGCCTCGACATTTGGCTCACGATTGTCCGTCGGAAAATCCGAAGAGCGACTGCCGCCGACGAGCAGAACCTGAATCGGGGAACCCAGATACTTCGCCAGTTCGTGCCGGTAACCAATCGCCTGCACATAATCTTCGTGCTTCAGCGCGTGGCTCGGCCGCTTAAACTCGATCAGCAGGTACTGTCCACCGAGGTTCTCGTTGAGAAGCAGATCGGGGCGTTTGTCGGCTTTGTCGCCTGTGTAGGTCTTGCCGAGGACATCTTCCACTTGTCGCCGCAACGTACTGTTTGAGCTGAATAGCGAGTATTCGGCGCCAAATACCCACAAGTTTCGCTCCAGTGCCTTGTGCAAGACGGCTTCCGTCGTGGCGGCATCACGGGCAAGGCCGTCCAGTTGATCAAGGAAGACCTGACGAGCCGTCGCTTGCTGTACGAGGAATGCCATCTCCGCCAAGCCAAATTCATCCAGGCGCTCAGCTACCCCTGCGACATCGCCCGGCGTTGCCTCCGCGATATGCTCCAGAAGAATACGGTAGTCGGAACGCTCCATCGCTTCCAACAGCACGTTTACCACCGGTTCGACTTTGCTCTCCGGCTCACCGTAATACTTGTCGAGAATCTTCTTGATCGCACGATCGGCAAATGCACGTTTGTGCTCTGGCAGAGCCGACAAGCGCGTGAGGATCGCTCTCTGCAGGCGAGCCTGCGCCAACTGAATTTCGCGCCGGTACTGCTGCTCATAGGCTTCTCGCAAGATAGGCTGGACGTAGCCTTCAACTTCTTTCAGAAGCTCGCTGTTCTCGACCGCCGCATCCCAGCCCGCCGTGATGTGGTCGCGCAGTCCATCTGCTTCGATCTCGCCGTAGAGCTTTCGCAGCAGCTTGGATGGAAAGTCATCTCGTTGATCCAGGCCGAAGAACCCAGGCCGTCCAACAGCCTTGCCATCCACACGCAAAGTGATACCTGGCTGACGCAACCCGGACTTGCCGTCGCTGATAGAGAAACGCAGCTTTACCTTGCCGGCACCTGGGAGTTCCTCTTCCTGCTCCGAGTAGCTACCGGATACATCATCGACGTCGAGCCGCTTGCCGTCGATCGTGATGGCAAAGTCATCCTGTCGCCCGTAGTCCTGCAAAAGGATCTGGCGCAGCCGATTGGCATCCGGATAAGCCAGGCCCTGATGCAGATCGCTCAGCGTAATGGTCGTGCCATGCAGTTCCGGCCTACAAGGATCGCTCTGCAGGCCAATATTCAACTGTTCAATGTCTTCGACTTGGGACAGATCGTCCAGCCGCAAGGTGATACGGCACAACCGACCACGCGCCCGGGTTTCAAGCGTCATCACCGCTGCGGCCATGAGCCCGGCGAACTTGCCGATGCCCTTACGCCCCTTGACCAAACGGTTCTTTCCGGCCGTACGCTCCCCGCGTCGGGAGCGCCGATCAGATGCGATCGACAGATAGTGGCGGCGCAGCTCTTCCTCGGTCATGCCAGTGCCGTCATCCTGGATGACAAGAGGTTCTCCACTCAGAGGCTTCGGGAGGAGGATCGTTACCTGCTCTGCGTCGGCATCCCATGCGTTGTCCACGAGTTCCTTCAACGCTCGCTCGGACGAGGGATACTCCTGACTCAACAATGTGGCGAGGCGGGAATCTACCTGGAAGCGCAGATGAGCACGACTCATATCGGAATCTCCGTGGGTGAGCGACGGTAGCTGGACTACGCCTTGACCTCGTAGCGCAGGTAATCCGCGAGCCGTTTCGACTCGCTGACTTCGTCATGGGGCACCAGCAGGCACTTCCAGGGTTTGGTGCCTACGCTCGCCGCGTGATCGGACGCGTGCTTGCACCAGCGCATGGCGGCAGCGGCCTTGGCCTGAACCTCCTGCGTGTTGATGTCGGCGCGCGCCTTCGTCTCCACCATGAAGATGGTCGCGTCCGTCTCGGCCACGAAGTCGGGGATGTACTCTGGCTGCTCGGTGCCAAGCTTGTAGTAGATCTGGAACTGCCCCTTCGCGGGCTTGAACCACTTCGTCGCGTCGCGCTCCAGGATGACGGCGAAGCGCCGTTCGGTATCCGAGTCGAACTTCTGCAGCGGGTACAGACAACGCGCAAAGCCACCGAAGAGCATTTGCTTGATGCGACTGGTCTCGGTCACGGTCTCCCGGAAGTGGTGAGCCGTTTGGCCCGCCGTAGCGGTGTAGTTGCACGGCTTGAGTTCGGTGAAGCCGCGACTGACCTGCACTTCGTACTCCGTCGCCTCCTCCCAGAAGTGGGCCATCATCTGCGCGTGGATCTCCCGTGCGATCAGGCGGCGGTCTCGATCGAGGACACTGATGGCCTCATCCTCGGACAGATAGCTGCGCAGGTGCTGCACCATCTGGCCCGCGAGGTCGTAGAGCAGGTCGGCGTGGGTGAAGTAGTCGATGTCGTCGAAGTCCACCAGCGCGTGGACGATGTAGTCCTCTGGGCGCTGCTCCTTGAGCCCGACCTCGGCGGCCAGGGTGAACTGCTCGTTGGTGCGCAGCATCTGCCCGACGATCTCGCGCTCACCCGGCTGGAGATGGAGCTGGCTCACATCCAGCTTGAAGGCGTGGAAGCCCGTTGTGACTTCGCCAGTCGGCACCACCGCGATGCGCGGGATGTCGATGGTCTGCTGCACCACGATCTCGGTGGTCTTTGCCACCACGGCGGACAAATCAAGAGCGGAGGCCGATGCATCCACGCCCGCCAGCAATTCGCCCTGCAGCGGCTTCAACCGTTCCGCCACCTCTGCGAGGATTTCCTTCTGCACTTCGGGTTTCAGCAGCGCGCTGCTGGTGGGCACCAGATCGCGCTTGACCTCGTACTTGCCGATGACGTCCATGACCACGCGCGCGGCCTGCTTCTCCGCCTCCGTGGTGAACACCGGTTGGGCCACGGAGACTTTCGCTCCACTGTCAGTGGCTGAAGCCCCCGTGACCACGACCGGGGCTTCCGTAAGACCGAGGCGCGCCGCCGCCCCGGACTGGACCTGCACGCTGACCTTCTTATCGTCGGTGCTCGGCGCATCGAGGATGACCTGCTTCAGGCGAATCGGCGAGTCGCCGCGGTTGGCCTCGTCAATGATCTCCTGGAACTTGTCGTGTGCGACGATGTTCAAGCGATCCACCGCCGCGACGCCCGTGCGCTTGCCGTAGGGCAGACGCAGGCCACGTCCGATGGATTGTTCGATCAACGTGCGGGCATTGGCGGCGCGCAGCGGCACGATGGTGTAGAGGTTGGTCACGTCCCAACCCTCTTTGAGCATGTTGACGTGAATCACGATCTCGGTCGGTTCGTCCACGCTCTCCACGGCCAACAGGCGGGTGATCATCTCTTCTTCTTCCGCGCCGGTACGGCTGGAATCGACCTGAATCACCTTGCCCTGATAGCGCCCCTCATAGAAGGCTTCCGACTCCAGCAGCGCCAAGAGTTGCCCTGCGTGCGTGGTATCGCGAGCGATGACGAGCATGAAGGGCTTGACCGGCTTGACGCCGTTCTCGCGGGCATAGGTGAGCAGCTCGACCTTGGTCGTCTCGTGCAGGCGCACACCGTCTTCCAGCTTGGTCTTCTCGATCTCCTCGGGCGTGTGCGCCTTGGCGTCGAAGTTGCGCTGGGTGACCACGGCAGGCTCTTTGACGAAGCCGTCCTCCATTGCCCGCGCCAGCGGATAGTCCATCACCACGTTCTTGAACGGCACCGGTCCTTTGCTGGACTCCACGAATGGCGTCGCCGTCACCTCCAGGCCGAACAGCGGCCTCAGCTCATTGATGGCACGCACACCCGCGCTGGCGCGGTAGCGATGCGACTCGTCCATCAGCAGCACGAGGTCGGGCAGGTTCGCGAGATGGTTGAAGTAGCTGTCGCCCAGCACTTCCTTCATCCGCTTAATGCGCGGCTCCTTGCCGCCGCGCACCTCGGAGTTGATTTTGGAGATGTTGAAGATGTTGATGCGCACGTCGTGGGCGAAGCCCTGTGGCTGATCATCCACCGCCGCGCCGGTCTGGTCGTAGTTGTCGCCGGTGATGATCAGCGGCGGTTGCTGCGCGAACTCGGCAATCCCCTTGAACACGTACTTCGGCGTGTTGCGCGTGAAGTCCGTGATGAGTTTGTTGTAGATCGTCAGGTTGGGCGCGAGCACGAAGAAGTTGTTGATGCCGTGAGCCAGATGCAGGTAGGCGATGAAGGCTCCCATGAGGCGCGTCTTTCCCACGCCTGTTGCCAGTGCAAAGCACAGTGACGGAAATTCGCGCTCGAAGTCCTCCAGCGTGGGGAATTCGGCCTTCAGCGAGGAAAGAATGGATGCAACATCTCGCTCGTGGCCCAACAGGTCGGGCGAGGCTTCGAGCGCGCGAACCAGCCGCTTAAGAGATTCCTCCTGCGGCGCGCGAAGAGAAAGACGACCGGTGACGGCGTGCAGGACGCGGCTGTTCATTATTCATTCTCCCCAAACAGACCGCCCTGTCCAGCGGGTACTTTCCTGCTCTTGGTTTTCTTGTAGACCTCGGCGGTGGCCGAAGCCGCAACGGGATCGGGCTTCGCCATCGGCAGGTTCGCCACGTTGAGGCTGTAGTCGTCATGGCCCCATTCGCAGCGCGCCAGCACCATCTTTGGAATCTTTTTCAGCGTTAGGTTCGGCCAGCGTTCCGCAGCTTGCGCTGCTGTCACCCCCCGGAAGGCGGAGCAGCACACGAGCAGGCTACGGTCGGCTCCCACTTCTTCGGACAGCGCCTGCAACTGGTCGGCGGATAGGCTCTGCGTGGTGACATAAATGAAGTCACGCTCGCTGGAGTGGCCGTGTTGCCACCACTGCACCTCGGAGGGCGCGTAAGTGAACCCCTCCAGCTTGGCGAGCGCTTCCGCCAACTGGGCAGCGTTGTATGCAGGATTGATGACCGGGTTGCCCCAGCGGTCGTTGACGATCAGGCTGGGCGCGAGGCTGTAATAGCGAAAGCCACCGCCACCTGACCATCCGACACTTTCGGAGACTCCGCCCTTGTCTTTGTCATCGATTACCTTCTTCAAGCGGGGAATGATGTGCGTGTGGCAGTGCTCGCCTAGTTCAACCATGATCCAGCGGCGGCCCATCTTGTGTGCCACTGCGCCGGTCGTACCGGAACCGGCAAAGGAGTCGAGGACAAGATCCCCAGGATCGGTTGCCAGAGTAATGATTCGGTTTAGCAGTCGCTCGGGCTTGGGCGTGGAAAAAACCATATCAGCGCCGAACAACGCAATACTCTCCTTCTTGGCTTCGTCTGTATGGCCAGCCTCGGTGTGCGGCCACCAGTTGTGGGGGGTCATTCCATCCCGGACCTCACTTAGGAAAAGCTTCAGTGCCGGAACTGAGTTTTCTCCGTGTAATCCCCACCAAAGCCTTTTTTCCTTGACGTGAATTTCGTGCGTCTCCTTTTCGTATTTCCACGCCTTTACCTTGTTTTTGACTATTTCACCTGTAAATGGATTACGAATGTCATAGACCAGGTTTTTTCGCTGAGTTACGGATGCTTGATTCAAATAATCCACAGCCTTCCACGGTCCGCGAGGGTCGTTATCTGGATTGGAGTAGCGTGCGGCTGCTTCGGTGGAACGTGGTAGGAGTCGATTGCTAAACGATGGGGACTTCCTATAAACCAGCACGTGATCCGTGATTGATGCAACCCCCTTAAAGTTGTTGCTTACGCTGTACTTTTTTTGCCAAGTAACATGACGAACGAAGTTAGACCTGCCAAAAACCTCGTCGCATAGTACTTTCAGATAATGAGCCTCGTTGTCATCAATCGTGATCCACAACGAGCCGTCATCGGACATCAAGCGTCGGATGATCTCGAGTCGATCCCGCATTAAGCCCAGCCAGATTGAGTGTTCGAGGCCATCGTCGTAGTGCTCGAACGCGCTGCCCGTGTTGTATGGCGGATCGATGAACACGCACTTCACCTTCCCCGAGAACTCTTGCTCGAGAGCCTTCAAAGCCAGCAGGTTATCCCCAAAGATCAGCCTGTTATCGAAGATGTCGTTCTCTGTCACGCGATGCTGGGCGTGGTACGACTTCTGTGGATCTTCAAGAAGAATGCGCGGCTCTAATTTTGGTCTTTGCTCCTTGCCAATCCAAGTGAGCTCAAGTTTTTGTTTTGTCATACCTGTTATCCGTAGGTTCTTTGGCTGCCAATTGCCCGATGGTATCAAGCATTTCTTTCGCATCGAGGCCGTCAGTAATGTCAAGCACCCGAAACTCGGCCTTTCCTTGCTTTAGTTCCTGGCCCGCTTCATTTCTTCCCTTCTCCTCCAGTATCCCGCTTGTTGCCCCGCCAACAAAATAGAGTTGAAGATCGCCGCTTCTGATTAACTCGGGGGCGGTTGTTCTCTGATAGCCGTTTGTCTTCTTATTCTCTTCGAAGCTGGATAGGTGAAAAATTGGCCTAAGGTAAAAAGGCTTCGCTGTTTCCGTTGAGCCTTTGGCGGAAGAAATGTATGGCCCGAGAATTTGCCACCTGCTTATCATCGCTGCCAGCGATAAATATATGCAAACCGATGACCTGATCTCAACAAGGTATTCGCGGCCTTGCGTGGATAGCTTTATGTCGTATTGGTCGTGATCCTGAAAATCGTCCGTCCTGATGTCGTCATATCTGACAACATCAATTTTGAGGCAGTGTTTTTTGAAGTACCCCTCTAGCAGGCGTGCGCAAACGATGTCGGCGAGTGTTCCGAGATAGTTTTGGCTATTCACCTCATCGATACTTCTTCGTCGTCCTGATGGAGCATCTCGATGAACCTTTTCTGCCTTTCTGGCAGACTGAGCTTGCGCAAGCGTATCAGCGTCTTTATCAAGTTCGAGCATTGCTCGAAGGATGATGTGGCCGTTTATGTCTAGCTTTTCGAACTTCATTAAGCCCCTCGGTCGCTATTGAAGTTGTGGTGCTAGGTTCGACAGGTAGTCGAAGAGGCGCTTGCGCGGATAAGCATCCGCCGCAGAATTGATATTGCGCAGAGTGGGCAGCGTCGGGTCGGCAGTCAGCGCGAAGTGCGTTTCCATCAGATCAGCCATGAACGACGCGACGCTGCCCTGATTGCGGAAGTAGGCCAGTGGCCCCTCGCCCAGTAGGCGTTGCCGCCCGAGGTCGAAGGTTTGCTGCCGCAGCTGATCAAGCGGCTGGCTGATCAAGCCGGGAATCGTTGCGGCGTCGATGACGGCGGCCGCGCTGATGCGTTGGCGCAGCCGCTTCATCATCACGCACGTGATGACGTGAATGGCGTGGCGGTAGATCAGCTTTTCCTGGCTGCGCGCCGCCGCCTTCTGCTCGTAGTCCACCACCAACGTCCGGATGGCCCGGTGGCAGAGCACCGCGTTGACCAGGGCCACGCCGGTCAGGGTGGCCGGGAACAATGCCTGGTACTCGGCGGATTCCGGATTGGCCAGTCGCGCCGGTTCGCTCTTGAGCCAGACGGCGTAGCGCGGATCGTCCTGCCGCGAGGCGAGCACGCGCAGCGCCTCGTCGAGCGAGATGGCCTGGGGGCCGGTCGCCGAGGCTTCCGGACGGTAGTGGTAGGCGAAGCCGAGGTGCGCGATCTCCTGCCGCAGCCGCTCCTGGTTTTCGTCCAGCGAGGCGAAGTTCGCCGTCTGCACCGGGTTCTGGTGGTTGCGCGCCTTGGTGACGCGCTTGCCGAACGGGCCGTCCGCCGGGGCCTTGATCAAGGTGAGCATCACCTTGGCATCGTCGATGTTGCTGCTCGGGTGCTGGGCCACGAACTCGGCGGCGGACGCGACCGTCTGCGCACCATTGATGATGGACAGACCGCGAACCTTGAACTTCCGGAACCCATTGCTCGGGTTCTTCCCCTTCAGCTCAATCTCGTCGCAGACCGCTGTCACGCCGTTGTTGAGGTAGAAGAAGCTGCCCGGGTCGTCGCGCAGGGTCGCCTTGATTGCCTTGTTGACGTCGGATCGGCTGCTGCCTAGAAAGTAGCGGATGTTGCGCTCGTACAGCGCCTTACCCTTGTCCTTGTGCAGCGCGACCAGGTCGATCAAGCGGGCGATGCCGTAGTACGTTGTGCGCGGGGTCTCCACCTTGGCGTGCTTCTGCAAGGCGATGTCGGTATGAACCGGCGGGTATGCCTGCTCCGCCAGAAGGTCGCGGGTGATGTCGGCTGCCGCGTAGTAGTCGACCTGCTTGTCGAGCCGCTCCTCGTCGAGGTCATCGTCGTCCAGCAGCACTTGCAGCGCATCGATGGCCGATTGCGACACGCCGTCCCCGGTGTAGGGCACGACCAGTTTGATGCGGCTGCACGCATCGAGCGCGCCTTCAATCTCGGTCTTGCGGTTCTGGACGTTCCCATTGAACCCGTTGAAATCCTGCTTCAGCAGCAGCCGGATGCCGGTGCAGAACGATTGGGCTTCATCCTGCTTGAACTGCTCGGATTCCTTTAGCTTGGTTTGCAGGAGGTAGAGCGTTTCCGTGGGGGCGTGGTAGTGGATTGCATCCAGCCCCTTGTCGTTGAAATCGTCCACTACGGAGGCAGCAGCGTCCTTCGGCGTAATGTTGAGTAGCTTGTGCAGCGCAAAAGCGCTGAAGGCGCGCGAGAGCTGCTTGGCCGCCTGATCCTCCGGCTTCGCCGCGCCCAAAAGGGGCGGAAGGAACGGAACGAAGCGTTCCGCCAGAACCTTCTTCAGGATGGTCATGTACTGAGGTTCGAGTGCCGACATGTCAATGGTATTTCCCGTATCGGTTCTCGAACGCGGGCTTCGTACCTTCCAGTATGGTCACGACGACTTCGTTCAACCCTGTGTTCTCGATGGCTCCCGATTCATAGCTGATGGTGGAGTCCAACGCTCGGTCGAACCTCGCATGGATGATTTGCTCTGCATCGCAAACAACCGCCAGGTTGGGGTTGTGCGTAACCATGATGATCTGCCTCTGCTTTTTGGCTTCGGAGAGAACGGGAACGAGCAGACGGAACACCGTCTCGTTGTCAAGATTCTCTTCCGGCTGATCGAGAATGATGGGGGTCTTTCCCTTGTCCACCAGCAAGTAGAAGATCAGCAGAAGCGCGCCACGTTGGCCAGGAGACAGTTGCTCGATCTGTGTGTCCTGGAAGAGCAGCGAGTACCGAGGCTCAAGGAAGTTCAAGCCAAAAATGAGGTCATAGACTGCCGTGGCAGGCTGCCCCTTCTTCAGCAAGCTGAATATTCCGGCATCTGAACCGGATGCCTTCGCAGCGGCCAACACCTTTTCGTGCAAGGAAGCAATGAAGCCTAGCGCCCCGTCCTTGGTGTTCAGGTCATGGCCATCGAACAGTCTTCTGATGGTCGCCAGCGCGTCGTCCTGCCCGCGAAAGTCACCCGAGGTTTGCTTGATCAGCGCAAACAATTGGTCGGCGATAGCATCAGCGGATGCCGCCAGCGTTGCCTGAAACTGCAGCCTGTAGTCCTCGCGTATCAGGACGTTCTTCTGAATCAGGTCCTGCACCGGCTTGAACAATTCCGCGCGCGCACGCCGCTGTGCATCAAGAGTGTCGAAGATTTCCCCGGACAGCTGCAAACGCCTCGCTTCCAAATCCTTCAGCTGCTGCGGAAGTTCCTTGATCTGCTCGATCCTGGTTTCCAATCCGACCTTGGTCTCAGGCTCGGTGATTGAGCCGATGAGTTCGTCGCGCTTTGCGTTCCATTCCGCAAGCTGGCGCTGATAGGCCTCATACTGCTGTTGCGGAGCGTTCAACTTTGCTGTGAGACCTTGCTGAGTTGCGGTGACGGCATTGAGGGCTTCCGCCAGCTTTTCGGCCTCGTTTTTTATCTCGCTTTGCTTCGTTGCCAAATCGGTCGATTTCTGGTCCAGAACGGCGGTCTTGATTTCGATGGCAGCGAGGTCGGTCCAGGCGAAGCCGAGAAGTTTGATATCGTCGGAGACGGCCTTTTCGGCTTGATCGAAAGATCGTTGAAGCAACCTCAACTGCTCGCGAATATTCCCTATGGCCTTTTGGCGTTTGGCCAGTTCCGTGGTCTCGCCAGCAATCTCTTGGCTGCGCTTTCTGGCGGCTTCGGCCTGTTGAGTTGCTGCAGCCAAGCCTTCAGCCGCTTGCTTTTGCGCGGGGCTCATTGCTTCGGTCGGCGCCGCGACCTCCGCAGGCTTCAGCTTGTCGTGTTCCTCGATCTGTTTCCCCTTCAGCAAGAGCAGATCGGTGAGTTTCTTCAACTCAATGGGTTGAAGCTGCTCCTCGATGCGAACGATGTCTGCGTTGGTCGATGCCAGCTCCTTACGGTACTCACCCAATCGATTCCTGAGCGATTGCTCCTGTTGTTCGGTCAACTGATCAAAGTCGAGTGCGCCAAGCCGCATTTCTTCACTCGCATGGGAGAAGATCACTGACCTCAGCTCCTTCTCAAATGCGTTCGACTTGCCCGATACGTGCTCATTGCAAAGCTCTTCGAAGTAGCCCTGCGGGATGTAGCGAACAAGCTCCGCCTTCTCCTCTGATGGCGACTCATTCAACGGCCTGGACTCGGTGCTTTCGTCTCGCCAGGTCAGCGTTCCGGTGAAGTGCCGCGCGGGCTCGCCGGTCTTGCCCCAAAAGCGATCCTTCTTCAAAAAGCTGAAGTGCTTGGATTGTTTGGAGTTGCCGAGCGTCGCGATGACATCCGCCAAAGCGCTCTTGCCGCTTCCCTTGTTCCCAATGACGGCGACAAGATCGGGATTCAGGGGGATGTCACAGCCGTGCAGCCACTGCCCGACGCCAGCTTTGTCCACTGTTTTGCTAATCTCGATAGACTCGATGTAAAAAGTCTTGTTGGACTCGACTTCTTGAACCTTGGGCGGCCTGTCACCAATGAAGGAGCGCTTCGCCGGCTCAAGAATAGCTTGCTTGAGGCCGTGGAACGTTGGGTCGGCCTTGATCCACGTTCTTTTCCCTGAAGGGAAGTCGCCGTAGCCCCGCTTGTCATCATTCCCGGCGGCGCCAACAAAGCAATGAGCGTCACTGCCTGCCACCACGAGCCTGGGGATACCCTTCAACCCGTGCTTGAAATTGTCGATCCAGGCGTGGTTGGTCGATGTCTTCTCGCACAGGAAAGCTGTTCTCAGGTCCAAATTCCTGGACTCGAATATAGGTGACGATTCAAAGAGCCCGAGGAAATAGGAGTAGTGCTGTTCCCATTTAACCTCGGTAAGCCCGTCGCTGGTGTCGTATGGCATGAACCCAATCGCGAACTCATTCGGAACACTTGCAATCGCGTTCTTGTAGCTCTCCGTTTTTACTTCAGCCAACTTGTACCCAGCCAACAGCGCATCCGCGTAGTCGCTTTCGACAATTTCCTTCTTGTGCCCCTTCTTTGCCAGCATATCGGCGGCAGTCGTGCGAGCGAGATCTACAAGTGCGTCCTTGGATACGGAGCGATCAAGGCGCTCGATCTTGAGGTTGGCAAGAAAATCCTTCAGATATTGATCGGCGATCTCGTCTGAGAATATGACGTGCGCGTTCAACCGCTTTTCGGTGGGCGCTGACAGCCGCAACTCAATCCCGGGAAAGACCTTCTTTGTGAGCTTTGGCGCGTCCGCGTCAGAGAGTCGTTGCTTCAGCGCGAACCAGCCATCGAATGTCCAGTAGTCCATGATCGCGAACACAGCAGGTTCTGCCTTGTTCATGGCCTCGATCATTTCATCGACCAGCTTCTTGCTCGCCGCAGAGGAGAGGTCGTTTTCGAACCTCTCTCCCGACCAATGGAATGATGCGGGCGTATGGACATGCAGGTCCCACTGCCTCCAAACTGCACCCCGAGAAATCTCTCTTTTTGTCATCATTTCAGTTCCCACTCGATGGTGAACAGCATGTGCTCCTCCACTTGCTGTTGAAGCTGCAATTCCAACTGGCCGATGAGCCCGTTGCGCTGTGCTTCCACTTCGTCCTGCCGGGAGAACAGATCGCGGCGGAGCTTGCTCCGCTTGCCCTCAAGCTCCCGTTGCTTCTTCTGCCAGGACAGCTTTTCTTCCAACGTCGGCGCGGTGGCGGCAGTGCTGCGCACCTCCTTGATTTGCCGGTCGATCTCTTTGATTTCCTGCTCAAGGCCCAACTTCAGGTCGTCAGCCCACGCATCCAGCTTCTGTACTTCTTGCTCGAAGTAACCGAGATTGCGCTGATTGATCTCGCGCAGCAGCTCGGCCTTGCGGGCTTCGACGTCGGACGCCAGTGCGGAGTCGGCCGCGCTGCTGAGCAGGCTGGGCGGCTGGGCAACGGCGGGCAGGCGCAGTAACTTCCTGGGATCGTCTTCCAGCAAAGTGATGCCATCCGACGTGATGGCCGTTACCAGCAGGTGCTGCTCCTGGTTGCCCAACGCATCGACTTCGATCAGCTTCAGTGTGAGCCATCCCGCTTTGCCGCGATAAGGCTCCAGGGTGCTCACCCTGGTACCGTATGCGTCGTAGTCGAACACGAGCTTCGCAGCTTCAAGCGTACGGGCCTTGGCCTTCTCGGTGACCCATGAAGCCAGCGGGTGATGGATTCGGTACAGGTGTGCGTCGCCGGAGCGACGGGGCAACTCATAACGTCCCAGTACGATTCCAGCGCGTGCACTGGCATCAAAGCCGTCCGGCACACGCTGCAGGAGGAAGCCGTGGTCATCGAAGCTGGCAAATTCGCCCAGTTCCGCGCAGCTCAGCTCCATCAGCATCCGCTCGAATCTGCTCCGGGCGCTGTGGCTATCTTCCGCGCGGACACGGAGCTTGGCTTGCACTTCCTCATCGAAATTCTCCAAGAGGAGCTGGCGCGTCTTGACCATGGCGTCGCTGATCTCTCCCGAAAGGTCAAGTCGGAGTTGCTCGAAACTGGATTTAATCTCCTCGGGCTCTCGGCAGTTTTGGTAGATATCAGCGATGCGTCGCTCGAAATCGACACCCGAACCGATTGCGCCCAACACTTCGTCGCTGGCGCCAAACACGCCCTCGAAAAGTTGGAACTTCTGCGCCAGCAATTCGTAGACGCGTTTGTCCGCCTCGTTGCTGAGATCAACGAAGTTCACCACCACCACGTCGTGCTTCTGTCCGTAACGGTGGCAGCGCCCGATGCGCTGCTCAATGCGCTGAGGGTTCCACGGCAGGTCGTAATTGATGACGAGCGAACAGAACTGAAGGTTGATGCCTTCGGCGCCGGCTTCGGTGGCAATCATGACCTTGCCGCGCTCCTTGAAGTGCTCAACCAGTGCCGCACGAGTGTCGGCAGTCTTGGAGCCGGTGATGTGGTCAGTGCCTTCGTGGCGTTTGAGCCAGTCCTTGTAGATCGCCTGCGCACGCTGGTCGCTGTTCGTGCCGTTGAAGAGCACGATGCCGTCGCCGTAGGGCGTGTCAGCCAGCAAGCTGAGGAGGTACTCCTGTGTGCGCTTGGACTCGGTGAAGATGATGGCCTTTCTGGCCGCGCCCAACCGGTCCAGCTCGGCAAAGGCGCGATCCAGCGCAGTGAGCAGCGCCTTGCCTTTGGCGTTGTCGCGGATGCTGGTTGCCAGCGCCTTGAAGTGGCGAAGTTCTTCGATTTCCTGCGCGATGGCATTCCGCTCTGAGCGGCTCGGCGTCGTAGAAGCGGCTTCCTGCTCGCTCCACTCATCAGCTGTTTCGTCCAGCGACTCGTAGTCCTCGTCGAGTTCTTGGGCCAGATCGGGAATCTCGGCAATTTCGTCAAGCACTCCCTGAAGCCGTTTGGCCATCGTCTCCAGAGCGCCTGCGATGGCGTGCGAGCTGGACGCGAGCAACTTCCATAGCACCAGTGAAATCAGCTGGCGCTGACCCTCAGGCATGGCCTTCAGGTTGGGGCGACGCAAGTAATCAGCGACGAGTCTGGATAGTTCCTGCTCTTCGTTTGACGGCGTGAATTCCTGGATGATGGCCTTGCGCGCCGTATACGACACATAGGGCTGAACCTGTTTGCGCAGAGTGCGCTTGCAGATGGGGGCCAGTCGGTCACGCAAGGCGTTGAAGGCCTGTTCCCGGCCAGTAAATTGGGAGCGAAAGCTGTCAAGGTCTCCGAACACGCGATCATCGATGAAGCTGACCAGCCCATAGAGTTCGAGCAACGAGTTCTGCAACGGCGTTGCGGTCAGAAGCACCTTGGAGTGAACGTGCGACAACGCCTCCTTGAGTGTTTTGGCAATGACGTTGCTGGTTTTGTAGACGTTGCGCAGGCGATGCGCTTCGTCTAGGACGACCAAGTCCCAGTCAATGCTCTTGACATCGTCAGCCTTGGACTTGGCGAACTGGTAGGAGCAGATGACCGGACCGGAGGCGAACAGGAAAGGGTTCTGTCGATCCTGCTTGCGGATTGCGTTGTAGCTTTTGGCTTCGAGAATCAATCCTTGCAGGCCGAACTTGTCTTGCAGTTCCTGGTGCCACTGCTTGCGCAGGTTGGCCGGGACGATGATGAGAATCTTGCGGCGTCGCTCGGCCCAGCGCTGAGAGATGACCAACCCTGCTTCAATGGTCTTGCCGAGCCCCACTTCGTCAGCGAGGAGCACACCGCGCGAAAGGGGATTGCGGCAGGCGAAGAGGGCGGCATCCACCTGATGTGGATTGAGATCAACCTGCGAGTCGACCAGTGTTGAGGCCAGCGATTCCACGGAATCGCCCGCCGCACGGCGCGTGAGCAGCCACGCAACGTACTGACGTTGATGCGGTGTCAAGAGCTGTGTTGTCGTCAACTGCGGTCTCCCCCTTATGTCTCAGGCGTAGTCGGCTGCTAGCCTTTCCAGACTCAGTCCGTCTCCGGTTTCATCTTGCTAATGCTGCTAGCAATCCAGCGATCCAGCTCGGATCGCCGGAAACGCCACGTCCCTCCCAACTTGAACGCCGGGATCTCTCCCCTTTGAGCCAGGCGATAGACCGTCCGCTTACCGGCTTTTAGGTATGCCGCGACTTCTTCAAGCGTCAGGATTTCGCTTTCGGCGTCAGTCATCTGAAAACCGTCTCGGTTGATCTTTCATAGCCTTCGCTTGCCAAGTTTGCTCAATTCTACCAACGAACCCCGGCCGATGACCAATCATCGGCGGCTGCATCCAGCCCCGAATGAGCAGCTATCGGATGGAATCCGGTCGAACCGCATTTCGCATTCACGGCGGCACCGAAGCCGGCGACGGAACAGCATCTGGCCATCCGCATTCACGGGAATGGCTCGATGGCGCAACCCAACCGTTACACGCTCGCATGGTCGCTGCTGGCCATGTTGCTTGCGGCCGGGCAACCCGCCACCGCGTCAGACGATGCCATCGAACGCGAGCAGCTTGCGGCTTTGGTTCGCCAGATCGATCTGATTGACCGCCAGGCCGAGCACGCCGTCCTTACCGCTCAGCAGCAGCGCGCCCGCTACCACTTCGACCATGCCCGCCTGCGCGAGGATCTTCAGCGCGTCCGGGCGGGCATCCAGGACTACCTGACGCCGCCGCGCGCCCAGCCGCGCGATCCGGTCGAGCTGTCTGGTGACTACCGCCAGTCCAGCCCGCCCTCCGACCAGGAGGCACCCCAATGAACGCCGCCCAGGTCAGCGCCTTCCAGGCCAATGGCGGCTTCGCCCCCGCCGCCGTGGCCACGGTGGTGCTCGGCCTGGTGTTCGCCGTCCTGCTCCTGTGGGGCGTGTGGGCGATGCGTACCGCCTACACCGGGTGGGCTGAGCAGCGCCTGTCCCAGCGCCAGTTCCTGGGTGTCGTTGTGCGATTCGTCGCGATGTACCTGGTGCTGACCTATTTCCTCCTGTCCTGACCACCACGAAAGGCCCTACCGCCATGAAGACCCCTCCGATTCCCCATCGCGTTGCCACCACCATCCTCGCGCCATTGATGCTGATGGGCTTGCCATTGGCGGCCCGGGCGCAGGGCCTGCCGACCATCGAGGACCCCTCGCGCGGCCAGGGCAGCGGCATCATGCAGACGCTGCAGAACTACGGCTACGACATCGTGCTGCTGATCGCGCTCCTCGTGGTCGCCTCGATGTTCGTCGGTGTGTGCTACCACGCCTATACGCGCTACTCGGAAATCCATACTGGCCGCGCCACCTGGGGCCAGTTCGGTCTCACCGTGGCCGTGGGTGCGATCTTGCTGGTGGTCGGTATCTGGCTGCTGACCAAGGCCACCGGCGTGCTCTGAGCGGCGATGGCTGCCTTGAACGATATCGCGCGCGACGGGCTGGTCACCTTCCTGCCGCACAGGCTGAACCGGCAGCCCGTGGTGGTGAGGGGCCTGACCGCCGACGAACTCTGGATCTGCGCCGGCCTGTCCGCGGTGGCGGGGTTCATCGCCGGCGTGCCGCTGGCCTGGGCCACGCACAGCGTCGCCATGGTGCCGACCCTGATCGTGGCCGGCGTGGCGGCTGGCGTGTTCGGTGGTGGCGGCTTCCTGCGCAGGCAGAAGCGCGGCCGCCCGGACACCTGGCTGTACCGGCAACTGCAGTGGCGCCTGGCGCTGCGCCATCCGCTGGCAGCGTCCTGGCTCGGTGGGCACCGTCTCATCACGCGCTCGGGGTACTGGACCACCCGGCGCTCACGCGGAGCAGCCGCCTCATGAGCCGTTTCAGGAACGAAGTCCATCACCTGCAGGCCCATGTGCGCACGCTGCGCCTGGGCGCCGGTGCGTTGTTCGTGGTGGCGCTGCTGCTCGGTTTCGGCTGGTGGAGTGCGCCGAGGCAACTGACGATCCACGTGCCCCCCGATCTGCGCTCGGGCAGCACCCGCGCCTGGTGGGATGTGCCGCCCGAGAATGTCTATGCGTTCGCCTTCTACGTCTGGCAGCAGGTCCAGCGCTGGCCGACGGATGGTGAGCAGGACTACCCGCGCAACCTCCACGCGCTGGCGGCCTATTTCACACCGGCCTGCCAGGCCTTCCTGCGCCAGGACTACGAGCACCGGCGCAGCAGTGGCGAATTGCGCCAGCGGGTGCGTGGCATCTACGAGATTCCGGGGCGCGGCTTTGGCGACAACCCCACGATGCGGGTAAAGACGGTTTCCAGCCGCGACTGGATCGTCACGCTCGATGTCAGCGCGGACGAATACTACGGCGCCGAGCAGGTCAAGCGGGCCCTGGTGCGCTATCCGCTGAAAGTGGTGCGGCTGGACGTCGATCCCCAGCACAACCCCTTCGGCCTTGCGCTGGACTGCTATGACGGCGCGCCGCAGCGGATTGAGGCACCGTCGCCGGCAGTGCCTCCGTCCGGCACGCCCGGCGGCGGCCTTTCGCAGGGAGGCAACCCATGAAACACCACGTCTTCACCATCGTGGCGAGCCTGGCCCTCGGCTTCGGCCTGGTGCCGGACAGCCATGCCATCGAGATCCTGCGCTGGCAGCGGCTACCGCTGGCCGTCCCGCTGGTCGTCGGCCAGGAGCGCGTGGTCTTCATCGACCGCAACGTGCGTGTCGGCCTGCCCCCGAGCCTGGGCGAGCGGCTGCGCGTGCAGAGCGCGGGTGGAGCCATCTACCTGCGCGCCAGCGAGGCCATCGCGCCGACGCGGCTGCAACTGCAGGACGTGGAATCCGGCGCCATCGTGCTGGTCGACATCGCAGCCACGGACGCCCGGGAAGGCGAGCAGCCGCTGGAGCCTGTACGCATCGTCCTGCAGGACGCCGCTGCGGAGGCCGGCGGTGACACTGCCGCCGGTCCAACCCAAGCAGTGCGACCCGCGAGGAGTCGGCAAACGCCGATAACCGTTGTCCTGACGCGCTACGCGGCGCAGAACCTTTACGCGCCGCTGCGCACCGTCGAGCCCGTGGCCGGCATCGGGCGCGTGCCGCTGCGGCGCCCGCTCGCGCTGGACACACTGCTGCCAACGCTGCCGCTGAAGGCGCGGGCGCTGGCGGCCTGGCGACTCGAAGACCAGTGGGTCACCGCCGTGCGCCTGATCAACACCTCACCTCACCGTATCGATCTCGATCCAAGGGTGCTGCAAGGCGACTTCGTGGCCGCGACCTTCCAGCATCCCGACCTGGGGCCGGCGGGCGCTTCGACCGACACCACGGTGGTCTATCTGGTCACGCGCGGCCGTGGCCTGGCCGAGTCCTTGATGCCGGTGCTCAGCCCCATCGATGCTGGCACGAACTTGCCGCCGGCCGCCGCTGCGGGGAGGACGTCCGATGAGGAGTAATCCCCTGTTGAAGTGGCTGCTGATTCCGATGGCATTGTTGCTGGTATTCGTCGGCGCCAGGCTGTTCTCGGGCAGCGACGCTGCACCCGGCAAGCCGGATGTCCCGGGGCAGCTCACTCCCGAAGAAATGAAGGCGCTCGGCATCGCGGGCGACACCCCGCGCGATACCGTCGCCACCCTGGTTGCGCAGGTCAAGCAGCTCCGCACCGAGCTGCAGACCGCGCTGAGCGACAACCGCCAGCACAAGGCGGAGAACGAGCGCCTGCGTACCCGCGAGGGTGCGATCGACCAGCGCATCCAGAACGCCCTCGACAGCGAACGCCGCCGCCTGGAACAGGAGCGAACCCAGGCCGCCAGCGACCGGCAGCAGACGCAAGGGCTGATGCAGGACTTGCAGCGCCGCCTGGACGGGTTGTCCGGCAAGGGCGATGTCGCCGACCTGCCGATCGGCCTTGGACTGGACGGGCATGACGGCGGACCGCTCAAGGATGGCGGCATGCGCTGGATCGAACCGGATGACGCCCGGCCCGATCCGAAGGGCGGTTCGAGCAGCCTGCGCTTGCCCGCTTTTCCCTCCAGCTTCGGCCCGGCCTCGCCGGAGCTGTCGGCTGCGGCGGAGGCCGTCAGCGACAGGACTGCGCAAGCCGTTGGCGGCACCGCCCAGGCGGTCTATACGGTGCCCGCCAATGCCACGCTGATGGGCTCGGTCGCCATGACCGCGCTGATCGGTCGCATTCCCATCGACGGCACCGTCAACGACCCGTTTCCCTTCAAGGTGCTGATCGGGGCCGACAACCTGGCGGCCAACGGCATCGAGATTCCCGACGTGGCCGGTGCGGTGGTCAGCGGCACGGCCTCGGGCGACTGGACGCTCTCGTGCGTGCGTGGGCAGGTCCGCTCCATCACCTTCGTATTCAGCGACGGCACCATCCGCACGGTGCCGGAGGACGACGGCAAGCGCAGTCGAAGCCAGAACAGCACCAGTCTGCTGGATGGCCTGGGCTGGATCAGCGATCCCTACGGCATCCCGTGCGTCTCGGGCGAGCGCCGCAGCAATGCCCAGCAGTACCTGGGATCGCAGGCGTTGATCACCGCGGCCGGCGCAGGCGCCGCCTCGCTCATCAAGTCCGACAACGGCAGCGTGGCCGTGGTCGCCAACAACAGCGGTTCGCTGGGCACGGTCGGCATTTCGGGCAACGAGGCCATGGGCCGCATCCTGGCCGGTGGCGTGCGCGACATGGCCGACTGGGTCAACAAGCTCTACGGCCAGGCCTTCGCGGCGGTCTACGTGCAGCCCGGCGCCAGGGTGGCCGTGCACCTGGAGCAGCCGATCGCCATCGACCACGACGCCAAGGGGCGCCGGGTGAATCACCTCATGGGAGAAGCGCATGCATCGGACCTGGATTGACCGCCCCCTTGTCCTCCTCGCCGCCGCCGTTCTCGCGGGTTGTGCCACCAGCTCGGAAAAGCTGCTGCCCCGGGGCGAGCACACCATGCAGGACGTCTGGCAGCACGAGACTGGCGGCTACAGCGGCGGCCAGGCCGGCCGCCTGCTGCTCGACGCACGCCAGGACCTGCGCCGCCCGCTGACCGACGCTGACACCCTCGCGGCGCCCGCCCGGAACGCGGCCTACACCCGCACGGCAGCGAACGAGATCCAGCGACAATTCCATCGACTGCCGAACCCCGATCTGGTGATGTACGTCTTTCCGCACCTGGCCGGCACCGACCCGGTACCGGTGCCCGGCTACAGCACCGTCTTCCCGCTCTACCAGCGCGTGCAGTACGCGATGCCCGGCGAGCGGTTGGAGGACTACTGATGGGCTGGCGACTGCCGTGGCCGCGTCGTCCGGCCCCCAGGCCAGTCCAGGCCGACATCGAGCCGGACGCCTGGACGCGGCATGTCGACCGCCTCGCTGCGCACGGCATCGACGCACCTGGCGCCGCCCTTGGGTCGAATCATCGGCGACCCGCGACGCGGGCCGACCACGCGGCGCTCTACGACGTGGCGCCGTCCTTCGCCGACCTGCTGCCCTGGGTCGAGTACCTGCCGGCCACGAAGAGCATGCTGCTCGAAGATGGCCAATCGGTGGCGGCGTTCTTCGAGTTGCAGCCGATCGGTACCGAAGGGCGCGAGACCGCCTGGCTTTGGCAGGCCCGCGATGCCTTGGAGAATGCGCTGCAGGACTCCTTCGACGAACTGGACGAGAACCCGTGGGTGGTGCAGCTCTACGCGCAGGACGAAGCCGATTGGGACCACTACCTGCGCACGCTGGGGGCGTACCTGCATCCACGCGCGCAGGGCAGCGCGTTCAGCGAGTTCTATCTGCGCTTCTTCGGGCACCATCTGCGCGCGATCGCGAAGCCGGGCGGCCTGTTCGAGGACACCACGGTCACACGCCTGCCGTGGCGCGGCCAGACCCGGCGCGTGCGCATGGTGGTTTATCGGCGCACCCCGGACGCCGCATCGGCCCGGCGGGGGCAATCGCCCGAGCAGGCCCTGGCGACGATTTGCGACCGCCTGGTCGGCGGCCTGGCGAATGCCGGCGTCAAGGCCCGGCGCCTTGGCGCGGCGGACATTCACGACTGGCTGCTGCGCTGGTTCAACCCGAATCCCGGCGCGCTGGGCAGCACGGCCGAAGACCGGGAACGCTTCTACGCGCTCGCCCGCTACCCGGAGGAACGGGAAGAAGGTGAGATCGAACTGGCCAGCGGTGACTTCGCACAACGCCTGTTCTTCGGTCAGCCGCGCTCGGATGTCGCCCGCGGCCTGTGGTTCTTCGACGGCATGCCGCACCGGGCTATCGTCATGGACCGCTTGCGCTCGCCGCCCGCGACCGGACACGTGACCGGCGAGACGCGCAAGGGCGGCGATGCGATGAACGCGCTGTTCGACCAGATGCCTGAGGACACGGTGATGTGCCTGACTCTGGTCGCCACGCCGCAGGATGTGCTGGAGGCGCACCTCAACCACCTGGCCCGCAAGGCGGTTGGCGAGACGCTCGCCAGCGAACAGGCGCGCCAGGACGTGCTGCAGGCCCGCGGCCTCATCGGCAGCGCGCACAAGCTGTACCGGGGCACGCTGGCGTTCTACCTGCGCGGCCGCGACATGGCGCAGCTCGACGCCCGCGGCCTGCAACTGGTCAATGTCATGCTCAATGCGGGCTTGCAACCGGTGCGCGAAGAGGACGAGGTGGCCCCGCTCAACACCTACCTGCGCTGGCTGCCCTGTCTGTTCGACCCGGCGGCGGACAAGCGACAGTGGTACACGCAACTGATGTTCGCGCAGCACGCGGCCAATCTGGCGCCGGTGTGGGGGCGCAGCCAGGGCACCGGCCATCCGGGCATCACCTTCTTCAACCGGGGCGGCGGCACGATCACCTTCGATCCACTGAACCGGCTCGACCGGCAGATGAACGCCCACCTGTTCCTCTTCGGCCCCACCGGCTCCGGCAAGAGCGCCACGCTGAACAACATCCTCAACCAGGTCACGGCGATCTACCGGCCCAGGCTGTTCATCGTCGAGGCCGGCAACAGCTTTGGCCTGTTCGGTGACTTCGCCGCTCGGCTGGGCCTGAGCGTGCATCGCGTGAAGCTGGCACCCGGCGCGGGCGTGAGCCTGGCGCCATTCGCCGATGCCTGGCGCCTGGTCGATACACCGGGCCAGGTGCAGACGCTGGATGCCGACGCTCTGGACGAGGACGGCGACACCCATCCGGCCGACGACGGGGATGACCAGCGCGACGTGCTCGGCGAACTCGAAATCACCGCCCGGCTGATGATCACCGGCGGCGAGGACAAGGAGGAAGCGCGCATGACGCGCGCCGACCGCAGCCTGATTCGCCAGTGCATCCTGGACGCCGCCCAGCGCTGCGTGGCACAGGCGCGCACGGTGCTGACCCGCGACGTGCGCGACGCGCTGCGCGAACGCGCCCGCGACGCCAACCTGCCGGATGCCCGGCGCGCGCGGCTGCTGGAGATGGCCGATGCGATGGACATGCTCTGCCAGGGCGCAGACGGCGAGATGTTCGACCGTCCGGGCACGCCCTGGCCCGAGGCGGACATCACCATCGTGGATCTGGCCACCTTCGCGCGCGAGGGCTACAACGCGCAGCTCTCCATCGCCTACATCTCGCTGATCAACACGGTGAACAACATCGCCGAGCGCGACCAGTTCCTGGGCCGGCCGATCATCAACGTCACCGACGAGGGCCACATCATCACCAAGAACCCGCTGCTCGCGCCCTACGTGGTCAAGATCACCAAGATGTGGCGCAAGCTCGGTGCGTGGTACTGGCTGGCGACGCAGAACATCGATGACCTGCCCAAGGCCGCCGAGCCCATGCTCAACATGATCGAGTGGTGGATCTGCCTGTCGATGCCGCCCGACGAGGTGGAGAAGATCGCCAGGTTCCGCGAACTTTCACCCGCGCAGAAGGCGCTGATGCTGTCCGCGCGCAAGGAGGCGGGCAAGTTCAGCGAGGGCGTCATCCTGTCCAAGTCGATGGAAGTGCTGTTCCGCGCCGTGCCGCCCAGCCTCTATCTGGCCCTTGCGCAGACCGAACCGGAAGAGAAGGCCGAGCGCTACCAGCTCATGCGCCAGTACGGCATCGGCGAACTGGATGCCGCCTTCAAGGTGGCCGAAAAGATCGACCAGGCGCGTGGCATCGCATCGCCGCCGCTGTTCCTGCCGAAATGACCGGAGCGCGTCATGTCCTCGAAGCAAACCACCTTGCCGAGCCGATCCCAGGCCATTCGCAAGCGCGCCGGGCGCCTGCCACGGCTGCCCTGGGTGGTCGCCAGCATCCTTGTAGCCGGCCTGCTGGGCTGGCTCCTGCACCGCACGCCCGGTGCGCCGGCACCACGCACGGGGCCTGAGGCCGCGCAGGCGCATCCGGCCGGCCCACCCTGGCGTCACGGCCCAGCCGATGCGCGCTTCACGCTGACGCTGTACGCCGACCTGGAGTGTCCCTTCTGCAAGGCCTACTACCCGGCCCTGATGGCCTGGATTGATGCCCATCCCGAGGCCAGCCTGCGGTGGCATCACCTGCCGCTGGCGATGCACGATCCCGAGGCGAGTCGGCTGGCCCGCGTGGCCGAGTGCGCAGGTGAGGCGCAAGGTCACGAGGCGTTCTTCGATGCGATCGCATGGCTCTACCAAAACACCCGGGGCGATGGCCAGGGGCTGCCCACCGATCATGCCTGGCCAGGTCTGACGACCGCCATGCGGACCTGCCTGGACAGCGACCGCCCCGCAGCCATCGTTCGCGCACAGGCCGACGAGGCCCTGCGCAGCGGCATCAACGCCACGCCTACCGTACGGCTGGAAGACAGCCTGACGGGAAGATCACTGCTGCTGCATGGGCCGGTCGAGGGCGATGCGCTGCTGTCGGCTCTGGACTTGGTCGCGTCAGAAGAAACTGTTGGACCCAAGGCATCCGAATCACCGAAAAGCGATGCCACTCTGACCGAGAGTCGAGCGAGATAGCATGATTGTCAAGGCGGCAACACTTCCCGCCCTGCCGGTTCATTCGCTGTCCTGCGGCTCGATAGCTGCGGCAATTCTTGCCAGTAGCTCGGAGCGGTCGAAATACACTTCGTTGCGGCGAATCTTGCCCGCATGGTCCAGTTGCACCAGGCATACGCCGACCACGGTCAACACCTCGCCGCCGACCGGGATGTCCGCGCGCCATTTGTTGAGGAAGCCATCCTGCATGGGGATGCCCTCGACCTGCGTCCAGACCCACGCCGGATTGCGTGCCAACAGGCGCTCGAAATAGCCCAGCAACGCGGGCTTTCCCCGCAGCCCTTGGGGTACGGCAGGGTCGAGATAGAAGGCATCCTCGGAATAGAAGGCAGCCAGCCGCTGAGGATCGTTGCCGGTCCAGGCGGGCAGCCACGCCAGCGCAAAGCGCCGCGCCTGCTCCGCATCGAGGGCGTTCATCGTGATGTACCGGGCCGACCCGGAACGCGCGTCATCGGTGCGCCGCCTTGCGGGTACCGCTGTCGATGGCCTTGAGCAGCGCTGCACCAAGCACCGACTTGAGCACGCCGCCGAGGACGAAGGGGGCCACGCCCACGGCGATCGCTTTCTGCACGCCAACCATCGCGGCCAGCCAGGCGCCGCCGAGCAGCAGGCACAGGGCGTTGCCGATCAGCATCGCCGCGAAGGCCAACACGACGCGCCCGCCATGCCAGCCGCGTTCGACCAGCCAGCCGGTCAGCGCGCCGGCCACGGGAAAAGCCAGCAGGTAGCCACCCGTCGGTCCCAGGAAGCGCGCCAGACCTCCCGTGCCGCCGGCGAACACCGGCAAGCCGAGCGCGCCCTGGGCCAGCCAGACGAGGATCGTCAGGCCACCCAGGCGCCAGCCGTACAGTGCGCCGACCAGCGTGACGGCCAGCGTCTGCATGGTCATTGGCACCGGCACCATAGGCACGCTGACGTGGGACGACGCGGTGAGCACGAGGGTGCCGAACAGCACCGCCAGCACCTTGGTCGCGTTGGACTGTCCGCGCAGCCAGCGGGTTGTGTCGAGGGTCCCGAGGGTTTGGGTCGAGGTTGGGGTCATGGGTTCTCCTTCATGAATGGCGGCACTGGCCGCCGAGCGCATCCTTGCGCGGACACCGGAAACGTCATCGATCCTGCTTGCCCTGCAGACAGATCAGGGTTTGCTGGCCGAGCGCCACCTGGGCCCGTCCCTGCTCGGTGACGCCGAAGACTTCGAGTTGGCAGATGGTCAGGGTGCGTCCGGAGCGCACCACCGTGCCGACCGCTTCGAGGTAGTCGCCCTGCGCGGGGGCGAGCAGGTTGATCTTGAACTCGACGGTCAGCACGGAGCTGTCCGGTGGAAACAGCGTGAAGCCCGCGTAGCCACCGGCCGAGTCGGCGATGGCGCTGGTGCCGCCGGCATGGAAGTAGCCATGCTGCTGGGTGAGGGTTTCGCGGAACGGCAACCGGATGCTGACCCGCCCGCGCGCAACCTCGTGCAGTTCGGCGCCCAGGTGGTGCATCAGGCCCTGGCGGGCGAAGCTGTCGCGGACGATTCGCTCGACCTGGGGATCGAGCGGCAAGGATGGGGCGGCTTGGGTCATCGTTCTAAGGTTTCTTTGCAGTGGAGAGGGGGTTGAATCGAGGTGGCCGCTTCTCCAGGAATGCACGCATGCCTTCCTCGTGGTCGGGCAGCGAAAGGGTGTGGTGGAAGGCGGCCCGCTCGCGGCGCAGTCCTTCGTCCATGGGCAGGCTGGCGCTGGCACGCGCGGCCTGCTTGATCAGGACCAGCACCTCGCCCGACAGGGACGCCATGTCGGCGGCGAGCCGGCGGCCCTCTTCGAGCAGGTGATCGGGGGGCACGATGCGCGAGACCAGCCCGCTGCCTTCGGCCTCGCGGGCGTCCATGCGGCGCCCGGTCAGCAGCAGGTCCAGCGCCTTGGCCATGCCGAGCAGGCGCGGCAGGCGCTGGGTGCCGCCCGCGCCGGGCATGGTGCCGACGCGAACCTCCGGGTGGCCGAACACGGCGTTCTCGGCCGCCAGCACGATGTCGCACATCTCGACCAGTTCGCAGCCGCCGCCGAGCGCGAAGCCCTGCACAAGCGCCACCACGGGCTTGGGGAACGTGCCCAGCGGCGCGCAGCAACCGGCGAAGTCAGTGGCCCGCGCCTGCTCCGCGCTGATGCCCAGCATTTCCTTGAGATCGGCACCGGCCGCGAAGTGTTCGCCTTCGGAGCGCAGCAGGACCACCCGCACGGCGGCGTCGGCCGCCAGCCTGTCGAGGTGCGCGGCCATCGCATCGGTCAGTGAGCGGCACAGGGCGTTGCGGGCTGCCGGCCGGTCGATGACCAACTCGGCATAGCCGTCGGGGTGCGACGCGCATCGAATGAAATCGGAAGACATGGGTTCTCCTGCGAGGAACCGCCCGAAGTGCCGGGCCGTCATCGATTCGGCAGCGCCGGGCAGTACCTGCGAAGTCTGCTGCGCGATGACGCTTGCGGCCAAGCGCGAATATCTCAGGAGGGACTGAAAATTTCTCGCTGGAGCCGACGCCATGCCCGGCCCAGAATCAATTCGCGGACGGGCCTCGTCTTTCCCTCAACGCCCCGGTACTCCCCGTCCCAGCGAACTCCCATGGAACATACCGCCCTCGTGGCGCTGATCGTCTACGCCTTCGTCATGTCGATCACGCCCGGTCCCAACAACGTGATGCTGATGTCCTCGGGCCTGCTCTTCGGCCTGGGCCGAACCTGGCCGCACCTGCTGGGCATCCCCGCGGGCGTGATGGTGCAGCTCGGGATCACCGGCGCCGGCCTCGGTGCGGTGTTTGCCCTCGAACCTCGCCTGCAGGTCGCATTGAAGGTCGTGGGCAGCCTCTACCTGCTCTGGCTGGCCGCGCGCCTGTGGCGCGCGGCCGAACTGGAGGAGACCGAAGCCGGCCGGCCCATCGGCTTCATGCAGGCGTTGGCCTTCCAGTTCGTCAATCCGAAGGCCTGGCTGATCTCGGTGACGGTGGTGTCCACCTTCCTGCCGCCGGGCGAAGGCTACGCACTGCGCCTGCTGGTGGTCAGCCTGGTGTTCGCCGCCATCGGACTGCCCTGCATGCTGGTCTGGGCCGCCTTCGGCGCCGGCCTGCGGCCCTGGCTGCGCGACCGCGCCGTCGCTCGCGTGGTCAATCGTGCGATGGCGACCCTGGCCGCCCTGACCGTTCTTCTCTTCTGGATGTGATGCCATGACGACACTCTCTCATGATCAACTCCGGGCCCATGCGCTGGCCTGGATCGACGACTGGAACCGGCGCGACGTGCCGGCGGTGCTGGCCGCCTACGCCGACGATGCACTGTTCGTGAGCGCGCTGGCCCAGCCCTATACCGGTGGCACGCGGGTACAAGGCAAGGACGCGCTGCGCCGCTACTGGCTGGCCGCGCTCGCTGACAGGCCGGACCTGCGGTTCGAACTCATCTCGGCCATCTGCGATGTCGAGGCGCAGACCGTCGTCGTCCATTACGTGGCGCAGGCCTGCGGCAAGCGCACGCGCATGTGCGAGATCATGCGCTTCGAGAACGGGCGGCAGGTCCATGGCGAGGCTCTGCACGGCGTCCCCGCCGAGGAGGACACGCCATGACGGCACTGCTGCGCGCCGTCCGGACGGACGACGGCAACCGCTATGACTGGGGTGGGGTCTGCCTGGGCTGGCGACTGCTGGAACTGCAACACATGCAGGTGCGGCAGGAATGGATGCCCGCAGACGGCGCTGAGGCACCCCACTGGCACGCCAGGGCGCACCAGTTCTTCTACGTGCTTAGTGGCCACCTGCGCCTGAGCACGCCCGACCAGGACGTGCTATTGGACGCCGGTCAAGGTGTGCATGTCCCGGCCGGCACTCGCCACATCGCCGCCAATGGTGGCGACGGGGACGTGCAGTTTCTGGTGTTCTCCAGCCCCAGCACGCAGGGCGACCGCGTCGAATCGACCTCGGCCGCCGAACCGGATCGCCATCGCGACTCGGAGTCTGCGTCATGACCGTTTTCGCCATTGCCCAACTCACCATCCACGACCGGACCGCCTACGACCGCTACCAGGCGCGCTTCATGGAGGTGTTCCGCCACCACCGGGGACGTCTGCTGGCCGCGGACGAGCAGCCTCGCACCATCGAAGGCACTTGGCCGCACCAGAAGCTCGTGCTCATGTCCTTTCCTGACGAAGCCGCCTTCCATGACTGGGCGGAATCGGCCGAGTACCAACGCATTGCCCAGGATCGCAAGGCCGGCGCACAGGCCGTGGTGCTGCTGGTCCAGGGTCTCGCTGTGAATGGCTGAGCCCATCGACATTCGCGCCGCCGACGGCTATGCCCTGGGTGGATTCGCCTGGCGCCGTCCCTGCGATCCACGACGCCCGAATCCGGTCGCGGTCATCAACGCGGCCACCTCGGTGCGCTGCCGGTACTACGCGCGCTTTGCCGACTGGCTCCACAGCCACGGATGGGACGTGGTGACCTACGACTACCGTGGCATCGGCGAATCGCGACACCGTGGGCTGCGTCGGCTGCAGGCCGACTGGATCGACTGGGGGCAGCACGATTTCGAGGGTGTGCTGCAGTACCTCGCCTGGCGATTCCCCGGCCAGCCGATCGACGTGGTTGGCCACTCTGCCGGGGGCTTCGTGATCGGGCTGGCCGAGTCCGCTCACCGCGTGCGGCGCATCTTCACCATGGGGGCGCAGTACGCCTACTGGCGCGACTATGCGCCCGCCGCGCGCCGCGCCATGTTCCTGCGCTGGCACGTGGCCATGCCGCTGTTGGCGCGGGTGCTTGGCTACGTGCCGGCCAAGCGCCTGGGATGGATGGAGGACACGCCCAAGGGCGTGGCGCTGGACTGGGCGCGCATGGGTCCGCGCTTCGAGGGCACGGTACGCCGCGGCCGGGAAACACTGGAAGGCGAGCCCGAAGCCGAAATGCTGGCACGGCGCTTCGGCCAGGTGCGCGCACCGATCCTGGCGCTGGGCATCGAGGACGATCCATTCGGCACGGTACCGGCGCTGGACCGCCTGCTGGATTACTACACCGGCAGCGAGCGCCATCACCTGCGCTTGGCTCCCGCGGCCATCGGGCAGGCCGAAATCGGCCATTTTGCCTTCTTCCACGAGCGCTTCCGCGAGGCGCTGTGGCCCCTGGCGCTGGACTGGTTGCGCACCGGCGAGCCACCGCCCCGCCCCCTCGGCGCACTGAAGCATCGACCTGCGGACAATCCTCGGGCAGCGAGAGGTACGGCATGACTGTGGATGAGGCCCATTCACCACGACTGAAGCGGAAGCGCTGGCCGATCAAGATCACATCAGTAGCGATTCTGCGGCTTGACTGAACGTGATCGTGGGGTGCTCACTGACATGCACCTGTCGCGATCATTCAATACAGGGGATGAAGCCTGGCCCAGAATCCATTTCTCCATCTAACTTGGAGAGCTGAGATGATTTTCAGATACACGATTCTCTACGTCGAAGACGTGGCCGCCTCGCTGGCCTTTTACGAACGTGCTTTTGCCATGGAGCGGGGTTTTCTGCACGAGTCGGGGGACTATGGTGAACTCGTCACGGGGGCAACCAAGCTGGCTTTTTCTTCCGTCAAATTGATGCGAACTCTGGGCAAGACACCCGGCAAGCCCGCACCCGAAACCCCGGTATTCGAGATCGCCTTTGAAACGGAAGACGTATATGCGGCCTATACGCGTGCCGTAGCCGCCGGCGCACAACCTGTGCAGGAGATTAGAAGTGAACCTTGGGGGCAGACGACGTGTTACGTCACCGATATCAACGGTTATCTGGTGGAGATTTGTTCGCCCGCCCAGTTGCCCAGCCCGGGTTGACGCAGGCGCTCAAGGACGTCGGCTTGCCTGCGCAACTGCGCCGGAGAATGGGCGAACCAGCGGACAAGTTCGCGGGTCATGTGGGCTTGGTCGCTGAAGCCACATATGCTGGCTATTTCGGCAAGAGGTTCACCCGACGAAAGCAGTCCGGTTGCCCGGCGCGCTCGTCCCAAGAGCCGCCAGTAGTCCGGCGGTGGGAGTCTTCTGCCCAGAAAGACTCTTTGCATCGTTCGGATGGAAATGCCAATGCTGCGGCAGGCGGCGCCAACCGTTGCACCCGGAAAACTGAGCGCCAGGATGGCCTCGTCCAGATGCGTCCAGGCTTCGCACTGCTCGTCGAGAATTTCCCCGATTCGATCATGGTCTGCGGCAATCGCCTGCATGGCAGGCGCGCTCACGCCCGCGCCCGGGCGCAACCTATAGCCTGTGATCGTGGTGCCGGGGAGCAGATCGACCAGCCGAGGCCGAACATCAAACCCGGTTGACACGATCTGAACCAAGCCATCCGCATGGCGGATGCACAGTACGTCTCGGCATCCGTCGGGCAGCACCAGATAGCGCTCGGCCCTGTTCACCGGGTGAACCCAGCGGTGGAAGCTGGCAATGTCTTGCATGTCGGGAAATTCACTCCAGGAACCGCCGAACGATCCGATATTCATGGTTTGCCGGATTGATTGGCATGATGGCCTTTGAGCCACTCGATGACATCGTCGGCATTCCGGTCCGGCGGGAACACCGGATAGAACACATGCTCGATCACGCCATCGTGCGCAATCAGGGTCAGCCGCTTGAGCAGCGTCAGGCCTTGCACCTCGAAGACCGGCAGACCGAGCGCGGTTGCGAATGAAAGGCGATGGTCGGACAGCAAGGGAAAAGGCAGGTGCAGGCGCGCCACCGCCTCGCATTGGTACGCGGTGTCCTGCGTGGACACGCCGAGCAACTGGGCGACGCCCAAGGACTTCAGTTCGGCGAAATGATCCCTGAAGGCACAGGATTGCGGGGTGCAGCCCCGTGCTCCTGGAATCTCGTCCCAGCCTGGAGGCAGTGCGACATTCGGCCGGCCCGTCATCGGGAAGAGATAAAGCACCGTGCGTCCGCGCAGGCGCGAAGGATCGATACGGCCACCATCCGTCGATGCCAGTTCAAGCGTGGGCAGGCGCATGCCCGCGAGGTGGCGGGCGCCGCCATCATCCTCCGGCTGCGGAAGACGCGACCAATCGACCTGTTGCAGGTTGTTCATGGCTTTACCACCGCTCGTTACCGGCCAGCCAAAGCACGTAGCTCTTCCAGCCGGCGGGTTCGGCGAAGCGCGCGTAGGCCCGGATGGCATCGGGGTTGTCCTCGGGGACCAGCCAGCGCAGATGGATCCAGGCGCGTGATCGCCCGGTATCGGCGATGGCCGTGATGAGCCGCTGCGCGAGTCGTTTCCCGCGCGCGGCGGGCAAGACGTACAGGTCGTCGAGCTGGCCCGAACGCCCTCCGGAGATCGCCTCGGGCAGATCGAAGAACACCGCGAAGGCGACGAGTTCGGCGCCGAGAAAGCCACCCAGCACTTCCGCGATCGGATCGGCGATCAAGGCATCGGCCCGGGTCAGTGCATTCGCCCCCGCGCCTTGCCCGTGGCGCATTTCGTCGCCATAGGCGGCCAGCAGGGAGGCAAGCGCAACGGCTTCATGGGCAACGAGCCGTCGAAGCGTCACATCGTCATCCGGCGGTGCTTTCTGGTCTTTCGGATATGCGGTACTCATACGTGTCTATGCTGTCCGCGCTTCTGGGTTCCGAGTTCCGCTTTCCGACTGACATTGCTCGCGCAGCCAGCCGCGCAGGTTATCCAGCCGTCGATCCTCGGATAGCGCCTCGGGATAGACGAGCCAAAAGCCGACACCCGCGCTCACGGGGTGGTCGAAGACCGAGGCCAGGCGTCCGAGCCGGACGGCACTCTCGGCCAGTTCGCAGACGGCGATCGACACGCCAGCCCCATCGGCGGCCGCCTGCATCGTCAGGCCGCCCGAATCCACGCGGGTCACGACAGCCGGCTCGAACGGCCCGCCGGGCAGGCTGTCCATCCAGCGCTGCCAAGTGAGGCAATGCCGCGAAACGAACAGGTTGGCGCGCGCGACCTGCTTGAGGCGTTCCCGGCGCGAGCCGGTGGCAAAGCCCGGGCGCGCGTACAGATCGATGGTGGCCTCGAACAACAGGTCGGCCTGCAGGCCGGCCCACTGGCCGTCGCCATACCAGATGCCGGCATCGGCCACGCCGGCGGCCAGATCCACGTCGTCCTGCGTGGTGGAGATGTCCAGCGAGAAGCCGCGCCGCTCGAACGGATACAGGCTCAGGCGGGGCGACAGCCAGTTGGTCGCGAAGGTCGGCAGCATGTTCACGCGCAGGGGCCCGTCGCGCCGCTCCTCGCGCAAGCTGCTCACGCCCTCGGCGATCAGGGCGAAACCCTCGTTGAGGCTAGGTGCCAGCCGGCGGCCGGCGCTGGTCAATTCCAGCCGCGTACCGATGCGGCGCAGCAGTTCGACGCCGAGCATGTCCTCCAGCGTGCGCAACTGGTGGCTGACCGCCGAGGGGGTGACCGCCAGTTCCAGGGCCGCGTCCTTGATCGAGAGATGGCGCGCCGCAGCCTCGAAGGCGCGCAAGGCATTCAACGGGACAGGGATGCGCATGGGGGATTCACCCTCCTGGAAGTCATTGGTCGTTCATGGACTCATTAAACCGGAAATCGTCGTCTCCACGCTCGCCGACACGAGGACCAAAACTCAGCATCGTCTGAGATTTGCTCACTCGTGCCGACGGCGAACCGGCCGCACACTGACGCCATCGACAACCTGTACAGCGGTGCGCACCATGCTCAATTCCCTTGACGATCGCGATGGCCTGATCTGGCTCGATGGCGAGCTGCTGCCCTGGCGCGAGGCGCGCCTGCACGTGCTCACGCATGCGCTGCATATGGGCGGGGCCGTCTTCGAGGGCATGCGCGCCTATGGCGGCCATGTCTTCCTCAATGCGCCTCACCTGGAACGCTTCCAGCAGTCCGCCGCGCTGCTGGACTACCACCTGCCGTGGTCGCAAGGCGAACTGACACAGGCCATCGAGGCGGTGCTGTGGGCCAACCAGCTCGACGACGCCTACATCCGCCCGGTGGCCTGGCGCGGCGCGGAGAGTGTTTCCATCGCTTCGCCGCGCGCCCGCATCCACGTGGCGATCGCGGCCTGGGACTGGCCCACGGCGGCGTCCCAGGGCCGCGCCGAGGAAGGCATCCGGCTGCAGCTGGCGAGTTGGCGGCGTCCCCGTCCTGACACCGCACCCACCGCGGCCAAGTGCTCGGGGCTGTACATGATCGGTACCCTTGCGCGCCATGCCGCCGCAGCGGCGGGCTGCGACGACGCACTGCTGCTCGACAGCGAAGGCCGGGTCGCCGAGACCACGGCAACCAACCTGTTGATGGTCCATGACGGGGTGCTGGTGACCCCATTGCCGACCTGCTTCCTCGACGGCATCACCAAGCGGCACGTGATGGGACTGGCGCGCCAGCGCGGGCTGCGGGTCGAGGAGCGGACCGTGACGCTGGACGAACTTCGCGCCGCCTCCGAGGTATTCACCGCCGGCACCTCGGTCGAACTGCAGCCGGTGGTGGCGCTGGTCGAGGATGCGGCGACCACCGAATGGTCCGTGGGGCCGGTGACGCGACAACTGATCCGGGACTTTCGCGCGTCCGTGACCGAGGCGAGCCAGGTCGGCCGGACGCTGCGGGAACGGGAGACCGGCTTGTTGGAACGGCGCCCGTGGCCCGCTCGCGTCGCCTCCGCCTTGCAGGCGCCGTAGCGCGCCATGGACCGGTACGCAGACGGACCCGCGAGAGGACAGGCACGATGCCATGCAGACTGGCTTCATACACGCCCCAGACAGTCGCGCAGTTGCGCGGCAAAGCGCGCCGCGTCCCCGGGTTCGAGCGTCGAGACCGTGACTCGCAGCGCGGGGGCCGCGGGCGCGATCGCGAAGGCATCGCCGGTTCGCACGGCCCAGCCGCAGCGTGCGAGGCTTTGCGCGGTGCGGTGAACGTCACGGTCTTCCGGCAACGGAATCCACACATTGAACCCGTCGCAGGGCTGCCTGGCGGCGATGCCCACGGCGCCGAGTGCATCGATCAGGGCCTTGCGACGCATGGCGTAGGCGGTCTTGGCCGCATGCAGGCGCGCCGTGGCCGCGTCGGATCCGAGCAGGCCGCGCACGGCCGCCTGCAGCAGGTGGCTGACCCAGGTCGTGCCGGGAGCCAGTCGCATGCCGAGCCTTGCGGCGGTCCCCGCATCGGTAGCGATGAAGGCCAGCCGCAGGTCCGGGCCGAAGCCCTTGGACACGGAGCGCACCAGCGCCCGCCGCGTGGTGGCCGCGGGCGCGATAGAGAAGTACGGCGTCTCGGCCAGCAAGGCGAAGTGGTCGTCCTCGATCACCAGCACGTGCGGATGGCGGGCGAGCACGCGGCGCAGTTCGCGGGCGCGCTGCTCGCTCAGGCCGCAGCCGGTGGGGTTTTGCGCCCTTGGTGTGCACAGCACCGCCTGGGCGCCATTGGCCAGCGCCGCTTCCAGCGCCTGCGGGCGCATGCCGTGCGCATCCATGGCCACGGGCACCGCTGCCAGGCCCGTGCTGTGCAGGATGTTGAGGCTGCCGAGGAAGCACGGGTCCTCCACCGCCACCTTGTCGCCGGCGACGAGGTAGGCAGCCAACAGACGCTCGATCGCATCGACCGCACCATGCGCCAGCACCAGACCGTCACCCTCCCGGAGATCCGCTCCGAACCACTGCCGCGCCAGCCGTTCGAGTGCTGGGTCGAGTACAGGCTGGCCATACAGCGCGGGCCGGTAGCCGCTGGCTGCCAGCGCCTGCAATGGATCGGGCAGCCAGGCCGGGTCCGGATTGCCGCTGGCCAGATCCGCCAGCGCCGAGCCGGGCTGCAGGCCCTCCTGCTCACCGAGACGCGCCGCTGGCCGGATCACCGTTCCGTTGCGCCCCAGCGTCTCGGCAATGCCTGCGGCCACCAGCTTCCGGTACGCGGCGGCGACCGTGTTGCGGTTGACGCCCAGTTGATCGGCCATCTCGCGCACGGACGGCAGTGTCTGGCCCGCGGCAAGCTGGCCCGCATGTGCCTCGCGGCGAATGCGCTCAAAGATGTCCGATGCGGTCTTTTCTGCCATTCCCGTTTGTCCCGTGACAATGTATATTTTGTCCTATGACAATGTTAGCAGCACGGAGAACCCCTTGTCCATGAACGCGCAGACGCATCCCTGGCCCACCGCACACAGCGTCGAGGACTTTCGGCGCAATCTGGCGGCGGTGCATCGGCGCATCGCCGATGCCTGCTCCCGCGCGGGACGCGATCCGTCCGATGTGCGCCTGCTGCCGGTCAGCAAGACCGTGCCGGAGGAGCGCATCCGTCTGGCTTACGCCGCCGGCTGCCGCGACCTGGGTGAGAACAAGGTGCAGGAGGCGCAGCGCAAGGCCGAAGCGATGGTGGATCTCGCCGACCTGCGCTGGTCGGTCATCGGCCACCTGCAGACCAACAAGGCCAAGGTCGTGGCACGCTTCGCCAGCGAGTTCCAGGCCCTGGACAGCCTGCGTGTGGCGGAGGCGCTGGACCGTCGCCTGCAAGCCGAAGGGCGCGCACTGGATGTGTTCGTGCAGGTCAACACCTCGGGCGAGGCCAGCAAGTTCGGCTTGCCGCCTTCCGAGGTGGCCGGCTTCGTCCGGGCGCTGCCGGGCTTCTCCGCCCTGCGCGTGCGAGGCCTGATGACACTGGCGCTGCTGTCGGCCGATCCGGCGCGGGTCCGTCCCTGCTTCGTGCTGTTGCGCGAACTGCGTGATCGGCTGCGCCAGGAGGCGCCGGCGGGCATCGGCATGGACGAACTGTCGATGGGGATGTCCGGCGACTTCGAGCTGGCCATTGAGGAAGGCGCCACCGTCGTGCGCGTCGGCCAGGCCATCTTTGGCGCTCGCGCGACGCCGGACAGCGATTACTGGCCCGACGACGACCGGGCTGCGACATCGACCGCATCGGAGCAGACCGCATGAAGACCGCCCTGGCCCTGCGCCACATCCATTTCGAAGACCTCGGCACGCTCGAACCGCTGCTGCGCGAGCGTGGATTCGACGTGCGCTACCTCGACCCCGCGACGGACGACCTGGCCGGTGAGGAGGCCGCGGCAAGCGATCTTCTCATTGCACTGGGTGGGCCGATCGGCGCCTTCGACGAGCGGGCCTATCCCTTTCTTGCCGACGAACTGCGTCTGCTCGAACGGCGCTTGGCCAGCGGCCGGCCGCTGCTCGGCATTTGTTTGGGCGCGCAATTGATCGCGCGCCTGCTCGGCGCCGCCGTCGCCCCCATGGGCTTCAAGGAGATCGGCTTCGGCGCGCTGACGCTGACGGATGCGGGCCGCCGCTCGGTGCTGGCACCGCTGGCCGGCGTGCCGGTGCTGCATTGGCACGGCGACCGCTTCGAGCTGCCTGAGGGCAGTGAACTGCTGGCGAGCACCGAAAGCTGCGTGCAGCAGGCCTACGCGGTCGGCAACTGGGTGCTGGGTCTGCAGTTCCACCTGGAAGCCGATGCCAGCCGAATCGAACGCTGGCTGGTCGGCCATTGCTGCGAGCTGGGCCAGGCCGGCGTCGATCCGCGCACGCTGCGCGCGGATGCCGAGCGGCATGGGGCAACGCTGAAGGCTGCGGCCCACCACACGATCGGCGCGTGGCTGGACCGGCAGCAGGACACGGGGGGGGCGTCCTGAATGACGGTGACCCAACCTGTGCCCATCGATGTCATCAGCATCCAGTCCCAGGTGGTCTACGGGCGGGTCGGCAACAACGCGGCGATTCCCGCGTTGGAAGCCTGCGGGCTGCTTACGACCGCGGTGCCGACCGCGCTGCTCAGCAACACCCCGCACTATCCCTCGGTCCATGGCGGTGCGGTGCCCGACGCGTGGTTCGCTGGCTGGTTGGATGACCTGGAGGCGCGCGGCATCCCCGCGTGCGCTCGCGTTGTGCAGGTCGGCTTCCTCGGCGCGCCGTCGCAGGCACGGATCCTCGCATCCTGGTGGTCGACGATGCGCGAGCGCCACCCGCAACTGCGCCTGCACCTGGATCCGGTCATTGGCGACTACGACCAAGGCGTGTATGCGGCGGCTGGCATGGCCGAGGCCTGGCGCACGCTGCTGATTCCAGAAGCCCACGGCCTCGTCCCCAATCGGTTCGAGCTGGAACAGGTCACCGGCAGAACGCTGCAGGGTCTGGCGGATTGCCGCGAGGCTGCCCGTGCGCTGTTGCGCGGCCCCACCCAATGGGTGGTGGTGACCAGTGTCCAGGATGATCCTGAAAGCGCCGTCGTCCAGACGCTGCTGGAGACGCGAGAGGGGGTATCGCGCCTCTTCGAGCATCCCCACGTGCCCTGCGTGGTGAAAGGGGCCGGCGACTACTTCGCCGCGCGCCTGACCGGCCATTGCCTGCTTGGCATAGAGATGCCTCAGGCCGTCGAGCGCGCCTGCGGCGAAACCGCCGAGCAACTGACCCGCACCCGGCGCCTGGGCTGGGAGGAAATGGCCATCCACGCTATGGCCGGGAGCGTCCGGCCATGAATGCCTACCGCCTCGTGATTTCCCGGCATAGCCGGCTGCTGGGTCAGTTCGACAGCGAAACGCCCTGGGCGGGCGACGCGATCCGCGACCTGCTACAGCGACTTCCCGAATGCGATGGCTATCGCACCGAACTGTTCGTCGCGCGCGAAGAGCGCCGATTGCTCGAAAGCGGTCCTGGCGGCCTGAAGGTCCTCGGCCGCGAGCTCTTGTTCCAACCCTTGCCGATCACGGCGCTGCTGTCTGGCACGGCGCCCGAGGAGCCGCTCGCGTGAATCAAGCTCCCGGCCTCATGTACGCGTAGGTGGCGCGATGGAGCTGCGACACCTGCGCTGTTTCGTGGCAGTGGCCGAGGAACTGCACTTCACGCGTGCGGCGGTGCGGCTCCATATCGAGCAGTCTCCGCTGTCGCGCACCATCCGGGAGCTGGAGTCTGACCTCGGCGCCACGCTGTTCGAGCGCAATCGGCGCGGCACCCAGCTCACCTGGGCGGGCCAGGTCCTGCTGGAAGATGCCCGCCGCGTGTTCGCGGTGCTGGAACAGGCACGAACCAACGTCCGGGCCGCCGCCACGGGCTATCGCGGCATGCTGCGCCTCGCGCTGTCGGACGGTATCGCGCAGACACGCCTCGCGGCACTCCTGGCCCTGTGCCGGGAGGAGGAGCCCGATGTGGAAATCCGCCTGTTCGAGACGCCGCTCGCATCGCAAGTGCGCGGGTTGCGCGACGACACTTTCGATGCCGGGTTTGCGCAGTCTGACGAGGCTGGAGAGGGCATCCTGTGCGAGGCGGTCTGGTCCGATCCCATCCTGGTGGCCATTCCGACGCGCCATCCTTTGCTGGCCTTCAGGCAGGTCCCTCTGGATGAACTGCTGCGCTATCCCCTGATCAAGTGCCACCCGGAAACCTGCGAGGGTGCGTACCGGCAGATCAAACGGCTGCTCCGGACGGCCGCCATCCAGCCCCGGATCGCAGAGCGGGTCGCGACACTGGAATTGATGCTGACGCTGGTGGCCGCGGGCTACGGACTGGGTTTCGCCACGGCGGCGCAGATTTCGGTCTGCCGTCATCCCGAGGTCATTGCGCGGCCCCTGTCGGACCCGTCGGCATGCATGACCACCTACTTGTTGCGGCCGGACAGTGAGCCCTCGGAACCGCTGCAGCACTTCATCGAACGCGCCATGCTCTCGCGCGACGACAGTCCCGCCGTCGATCCGATCTAGCCCTGGGCAACAGCGTTCCTCGCAGCGCAGACCTTCGTCGGGGACGCCGCGCAGGTGCCATGGCAAGCCATGGGCGACCGAGCGGCTGAACGTGCCGCCGCGTCTACAGATGCAGGGTGCCGCTGGCGACGGTCACGGCCTGGCCACCGACGCGCACCGTCAGTTCGTCGCCGTTTCGGGTCCATTCGACGTGGATCAGGCCATCGCGTCCCATCTCGATGCCTTGCTCCGCAAGGTAGCCACCCTGGAGAGCCGATGCGTGCCGGTGCCTTGCCAGGAATGCCGCGACACACCCGTTTCCAGACCCGCAGACGGGGTCCTCGGCCACGCCTTCGCCTGGCGCAAACGTGCGCAGGCGCAAGCGTACCGGCGCGTCGGCCTCGTGCTCGGCAAAGACGGTCACGCCGACGGCACCCGATGCGCGGCAGCGTTCGGCGATGCGAGGCAGGTTGGGACGCAGCGACGCCAGGGCGGCGACGCTGCGCAGCTCGGCGATCAGCCACGGGATGCCGGTGGAGACGACTTCTACCGGCATCGCGGCCAGCATGTTCGCATCGCAGCCCAGCAGGGCCGACATTTCCCCAGGACCGATGGCCGTGTTGCGGAACTGCGGGCTGGCCTGGGTCATCCAGTAGATCGGCGAGCCCTCGGTCGGAACGACTTCGACAGGCACGATGCCGATGCCGCAGGCCTGCCGCAGCAGACTTGCATCGACCAGATCGCCACGGTGCGCACGCACCGCGCTCGCAGTGGCGATGGTGGGGTGCCCCGCGAACGGTAGCTCGCTGGAGGGCGTGAAGATGCGCACCCGATAGTCGGTGTCGGGCGATTCCGGGGCCAGCACGAAGACCGTCTCGGACAGGTTCATCTCGCGCGCGATCCGCTGCATGGTCCGCGCATCGAGGTCGTCGGCATCGAACACGACGGCAGCCGGGTTGCCCCTGAGCGGCTGGCTCGTGAACACATCGACTTGCAGGAAGGATTTGTTCATCGCTTCTCCAGGTTCGGTCGCACCGCCTGTGCTCGGTTGCGTGCGCGTGGCCGGGAATGAATCACGCGGCCAGGGCCTTGGCGCCGCTCGACGGTCTCCACAACAGAATCCATGCGGCGAATCCGAGGAAGCCGATGCCCGCCAAGCGCGTGCAGCGCTGGCGCCAGACGGAAGTGCCCAATGCTCCCCGCACCCGGCTTGCAATGGCGGCATAGCCGGTCAAGGTGGCGCCGCTGAGGATCACGAAGATCGCGGTCAGGCCCATGAACTGAGGGATGAGCGCCTGGTCGGCCCGGATGAACTGGGGGAAGAAGGCGGTGAAGAAGAGGATCGACTTCGGATTGGATGTCGCCACCAGGAATCCTTCCTTCGCCAGCGCGAAGGCCTGCACCGGCCCTGCGTCATGGGCACCGGCGTCCGGCGGCCGTGTGTGTCTGCCCTGCACAAGCAGGCGAAGACCGAGGTACGCCAGGTAGGCGGCGCCGGCCAGCCGCAGTGCGGTCATCGCGTGGGCGGATGCAAGCAGGAACAGGCCGACGCCCCACGCGGCCGCCGCGGAAACCACGAGCAACCCCAACATGTTGCCCAGCGTCGACCACAGGCTCGCGACCACGCCCTGGCGAGCGCCATTGCGCATCGCCAGCAGGATGGCCGGGCCGGGCGTAAGGATGGACAGCCAGGCCGCCAGGACGTAGGAAATCAGGAGCGGGATATCGGACATGGCGAACTCGGGGGGCTTCTTCGTCGGTTGTGAAGGAAGTGCACTTCGACGATAGCCAAGGCCATTCGAGCTGACCATTGAGCTTTTCTCGACGCTTGCTGAGACCTTCTCACTCGGCAATTCGACGCATCGGTCTTAAGGTTTCCAGCCAGACAACCTCACCCCGGATATCCGCGCACGCCACCATGAGCCACCTTCAGACCGTTCGCCTCTTGATGCTTCCCGGTATCGGCAATTCCGGGCCGGAGCATTGGCAGACGCGCTGGGCGTCGCGCCAGGAGCATGGCCGGCGATTCCAGCCTGCCGACTGGGACAGGCCGGACCTGGCCGACTGGCTGCAGGCACTCGATGCGGCTATCGACGAGTGCGGTGCGCCCGTCGTCTTGGTCGCACACAGCCTTTCGTGCCTGCTCGTCGCGCACTGGGCATCGCGGCCGGGAATCGGAGAAGACATCCAGCATCGGATCGCCCAGGTCCGGGGCGCCTTCCTGGTTGCCGTCCCTGACCCCGGCGCACCGGCGTTTCCAGGCGAGGCGAGCGAGTTCGGCCCGCCACCGACCGAACCCCTGCCGTTTCCCGCACTGGTGGTCGCCAGCAGCGACGACCCCTATGGCTCGCCGGAGCACGCCCGGCGCATGGCCATGGGTTGGGCAGCGGGATGCTTGGAAGTCGGCGCCCTCGGGCATATCAATGCCGCCAGCGGCGTGGGCGACTGGGACACCGGCTGGCATCTGCTGCAGGCATTCGGAGCGGGGCTGCGCGTCCAGATGCCGGCATCGAATCGACCGGGAGCATGAGCATGCGCGCGTACCGCTACCTGACCGGCATCGACGACGCGGCGTTCTGCCACCGCGTCACCGCGGCCCTGAACAGCGGCTGGGAGCTGTATGGCGCGCCGAGCCTGACCTACGACGCGGCGCGTGGCGCAGTGATCTGCGGCCAAGCCATCGTCAAGACCATCGAATCGACGACGTACAGCGAGTCACTGGACTTGTCTGTGCTCTGACGGAGATCCCCCAATGGATGCATCGACTGCGATCCTGGGCTTCACGCTGACGGCGCTGCTGCTCACCTTGACCCCCGGCCTGGACACGGCGCTGGTACTTCGCACGGCCGCTGTGGAAGGGGGGCGCAAGGCGATGAGGGCGGGCGGCGGCATCGTGACCGGCGTGCTGATCTGGGGGCTGATCGCGGCCCTCGGGCTCGGCGCGGTGCTCGCGGTCTCCCGACTCGCCTACACCCTGCTGCAGATCGCGGGCGCGGCCTATCTGCTCTGGCTCGGCTGGAAGCTGATCTCTGGCGCGCTCAAGAGCCGGCCGACGCTGCCCGCAGACGATCCGCCGCTCGTGCGTGGCGAGCGCTGGTTCCTGCGCGGTCTGCTGACGAATCTGCTCAATCCCAAGGTCGGGGTGTTCTACGTGAGCCTCCTGCCACAGTTCGTTCCCGCCGATGTGCCGGTGGTCGCGTTCAGCGTGCTGTTGGCCGGCATCCACGCCGCGATGGGACTGCTCTGGTTCGCCGCACTGGTGCTGGCCACGCGGCCCCTGGCACGCTGGCTGCGCCGGCCCACGGTGATGCGCTCGCTCGATGCGCTCACCGGCCTGGCACTGATGGGGTTTGGCCTGCGTCTGGCCCTGTCCAGGCCGACGAGCTGAGGTGCGAGCGGCATGGACATCGGAACCTTCCTGCTGCTGGCCGGTGCCGGCATGATCGGCGGCATCTGCAATGCGGTGGCCGGCGGCGGCACATTCTTCACCTTTCCCGCGCTGCTGGCTGCCGGCGTACCACCCGTGGTGGCCAACGCCACCAGCGCGGTGTCGATCTGGCCGGGGCATGCGAGCAGTCTGCTCGGCTATCGCAGCGAACTCGGGCGCCACCGCGCCGCGTTGCGGCGCAGCCTGCCCGTGGTCGGTGCCGGTTCGCTGGTGGGCGCCGCACTGTTGGTGTTCACCGGAGATGCGCAGTTCAGCCGTCTGGTGCCGTGGCTGATCCTCGTCGCGACCGTTCTGTTCGCCCTGGGGCCCTGGCTGCGCCAGGCCATCGAGCGGCATGCTCGCGGTCAGGTGCCGCACCTGGTGGCGGCGGGGGCGGAGTTCCTGACCGCACTCTATGGCGGCTACTTCGGAGCCGGCCTGGGCATCATGCTGATGGCGATCCTGACCTTGCTGGGTGTGCGCGATGTCCAGGAGGCCAACGCCGTCAAAAATGCGATGGCTACCGTCGTGACCAGTGCCGCGGTGATGCTCTTCGTCGCCACCGGGTCCATCGCCTGGACGCAAGGCAGTGCGGTCCTGCTGGGCGCGATCGTGGGGGGCTATACCGGCGCGCGGTTGGCGCGCTGGATTCCGCCGCTGGCGCTGCGTTGGACGATCGTGGCGACCGGCCTGGCGCTCTCTGCGTACTTCGGGCTGAAGGCGGGCGCATGATGGATCGCTTGCAGCGGGCGCGCGACGCCCACGCCTGTGCGAATACGGCGCTCCCCGGCATCGCCAATGGCGCGCGATGCTGCTTTCCGCGGTCCGCTGCGTTTGCGGACAACGCGGCGCCGACCCTGCCTCCCGCCTGGATCTGCCAACCCGACTCGGCCGACGGGGTAGCTTGTCGATTTAGTTGGCGAACTTTCTGTGAGGAGTCCATTCGATGAATCCACTCGATGCACTGACTGCGCTCTGGTCGCTGGGCGGGCTGCCGCCGCAGGCGCTGGCCGGGATCGCGCTGACGGGCAGCGACCCGGTGTTCCCCTCATCCTTCGCCGTCGGCACCGCCGCGCAGACCAGCATTGCCGCGGCTGCGCTCGCCGCCTGCGAACTCGGCCATGAGCGGGGTGCTCCGCGCCAGCGTGTCGCCGTGGACATGGCTCACGCCGCCGCCGAATGCACCGGCTGGTTCACGCTCGACGGCCAGGAGCCCGAGCTGTGGGACCCGTTCGCCGGCCTGTACCGCTGCGCCGATGGCTACGTGCGTGTACACACCAACTTCCCGCACCACCGCGATGGCGCGCTGCGCCTGCTGGGCCTGGACCCCGCAACTGCCACACGCGCCGACGCAGAGCAGGCCCTGCGGGGTTGGAAGGCGCTGGACTTCGAGCAGGCCGCGGCCGACCACGCGCTGGTGGCCACGGCGTTGCGCAGCTTCGCCGAGTGGGATGCCACGCCCCAGGGTCAGGCGGTGGCCTCGCAACCCTTGATGACCATCACCCGAATCGCCGATGCGCCACCGCGCGCACTGCCGCCCCTGGCGGCCGATGAGCGGCCGCTCGCCGGCCTGCGCGTGCTCGACCTCACGCGCATCCTGGCCGGCCCCGTCGGTGGGCGGGCGATGGCGTCGTTCGGCGCGGACGTGATGCTGGTCAACTCACCGAACCTGCCCAACATCGCCGCTATTGCCGAAACCAGCCGCGGCAAGCGCTCGGCGCACATCGACCTGCGCAGCGAGGCCGGGCGCGAAGCGCTGTGGCAGCTCCTGGAAGACGCCCACGTGTTCTCGCAGGGGTACCGGCCCGGCGGCCTGGCCGCGCTCGGCTTCTCGCCCGAGGCCCTGGCCGCGCGCCGGCCCGGCATCGTCGCCGTGTCGCTGACCGCCTACGGCACGCAAGGGCCCTGGGCCGACCGGCGCGGTTTCGATTCGCTGGTGCAGACGGCAATGGGCTTCAACCACGCCGAGGGCGAGGCGGCGGGCGACGGCAAGCCGCGCGCGCTGCCGATGCAGATCCTCGACCAGGCCAGCGGCTTCCTGATGGCTTTCGGCGCCGCCGCCGCGCTGTGGCGACAGTCGCGCGAAGGGGGAAGCTGGCACGTGCAGGTGTCGCTGGCGCAGACCGGGCACTGGCTGCGCGGGCTGGGGCGCATCGAAGAGGGTCTGCGGGCCGGCAGGCCGGACCTCAGCCCCTGGCTCGCCGACGAAGTCTCCGGCTTCGGCCTGCTGCGCGCCGTGCGCCCCAGCGCGCAAATGGCGCGAACACCGGCCGGCTATGCGCGACCGTCAGTGCCGCCGGGAACGGATCGCCCGAACTGGTGAGAGCTTGTCCGCAAGCCGAGAGTTGATACGGCCGGACCCCTTGAATGAGCAATATCCCAGGTCACCCCGGCGATGCATCGCGTGCCGCACCGATGCCTGCCACGTCAGCCTTGCCCTCCCATCTGCTGTGGACCATTGCCCTGGCGGCGGGCGCATCCGTGGCCAACAGCTACTACAACCAGCCGCTTCTCGGCGAATTGAGCCGGGAGTTCGCGCTCTCTGCGGGGACCGTGACCTGGCTGCCCGTGCTCACCCAGGCGGGCAATGCCCTGGGCGTGCTGTTCCTGGCACCACTGGGTGACCGCCTGGAGCGCAAGTCGCTCATCCTGCGAACGCTGGCGGCGCTGGTGCTCTCCCTGGTGCTGGCAGCCGCGTCCTCCGGCTTCGTTCAATTGGCACTGGCGAGCCTCGCCGTGGGTTTGTGCGCCACCGTGGCGCAACAACTGGTTCCCTTGGCCATCCACCTGGCACCCTCCCACCGCAAGGGGCAGGTGCTCGGCGTGGTGACGGGCGGCATCCTGATCGGCATCCTGGCGGCCCGTGTGGTGAGCGGCTGGATGACCGAGCTTTGGGGCTGGCGGTCCGTCTTCGGCTTTTCTGCGGCACTGATGCTGGTACTGGGCTTTCGGCTGGCATGGACGCTGCCGGTGGTACCACCGTCCTCCGATCTCGGCTATGGACGATTGCTGCTGTCGATGTGGCATTTGGTGCGCAAGCACGCTTCCTTGCGCCAGGCTGTGGCCGTCCAGTTCCTGCTGTTTGCCAGCATGATCGGCTTCTGGGCAACGTTCGCGCTCTGGCTGGAGCGGCCGCCACTGCAGCTCGGCGCGGTATCCGCCGGCCTGTTCGCGCTGGTCGGCGTGTGCGGCGCGTTGGCTGCACCGGCGGCTGGCCGGTTTGCCGACCGACGCGGACATGACGCAGTCGTTCGTGCAGGCGCGGTGGGAACCGCAACGGCATTTGCCGTGCTGTACCTGGGAGGCTCATCGATCCCCGCACTCGTCCTCGGCATCTTCTTGCTCGACGTGGCCGTGCAGTCGGCCCAGGTGGCGAACCAGACCATGGTCTATGCATTGGATGCGGGTGCGCGCAGCCGGCTGAACACCGTGTTCATGGGCACGATGCTGCTTGGCGGGGCCTTCGGCGCTGCTGCATGCGGGTGGGCCTTCACTGCCCATGGATGGGCCGGGGTCTGCGCCCTTGGCATGCTCAGCACCACCATTGCGTGGGGCCTGTCTCTTCGGCTAACCATTGATGACAAGTGAATTGACAAACCGTCTGCTGGTCGAAGCAAACCCTGACATGACGCCGATGCCACCTCAGGTGGTCATATCGGGGTGCTCCGGCGGCGGCAAGTCGACCCTGCTCGGGGAACTGCGGCGGCGTGGTCATGCGACCGTCGCCGAACCCGGGCGGAGGATCATCGCCGAGCAGATTCGACAGGGCGGCAACGCCCTGCCATGGACCGACATGGCGGCCTTTCTGCGCGAGGCGCTGAGCGTCGCCGCCATGGATTTCGAAGGCGCGGCACGGGACGCTGGTCCGGTTTTCTTCGACCGAGGGCTAATCGACGCAGCCGCAGCGCTTCAGCGACTGTTCGGTGTACCTCTGTCGGAAAGCCTGGGCGAATCCCGCCCCTATGGGCGGCTCGTGTTCCTCGCTCCGCCCTGGCCGGACATCTATTGCGCCGACGAGGCGCGGCGGCACGGCTTTCCCGAGGCTGAGGCGGAATACGCCCACCTGGATGCAACCTACCGGGCACTCGGCTACGAAGTCAGGTTGCTTCCGCGCGCCAGTGTGGCCGAACGGGCCGACTTCGTTCTCCAGGCGATTCATCGCCGCTGAAGGCGAGACCGACTTGTGGCGGCCGCCTTGGCTGTCGATCCGAACGCGGCCTTGTCGCAGGCGCACTCGCAGGCACCGTTTGGGGTGATCACGCGATGACAGGGATGGCGAAAACGGGATGAGGCGGTCTCCGGATTGTTTGTCGTGTCGAAGCCGGATTTCGGTTCGACTGTCACCGGATTGGCTTCCCTCCGGTGTTGTCTCATGGACTCTTGCGCTGTTCCTCATGCCACTCGCACCCGCCCAGCATGGCTTGCTCCGGGCATTGCCATCCTGACGTTGGCCACCCGCGCCGCCGCAGCGGAAGTATGGGTCGTTACCGACTCGCATCATCCGGTCCTTGGCCAGGCTGACCGACACCTCATCTTGGACGCGGCCGCGGTGCTCGAAGCGGAGCTGGCCGACAACCTGCCCACCGATCCTGAGCGCGCCAGCGCCATCGTCCAGCAACGCCTGAAGCTGGGCGGTACAGACCTGCAGCGAAGGATCGGCACCGCCTACCAGGGCGTTGCCGATGCCTGGAGCCTTGGCGTCGCCAAGGTTCCGGCCATCGTGGTGGATCGCCGATACGTGGTCTATGGCGAGACGGACGTGGCCCGTGCGGTTTCCCGCATCGACCAATACCGGAGGACGCAGCCATGACGAGGCGTCCGTTCGCACCATCCCGGCGCCAGCGGTTGGCCATCGCAGCGCTGTTGCTGGGGTGTTCCGCATCGTCCTTTGCACTGAACACCGCCACCATCGTGGCCTCCACCCTGTCGCCGGATTGCCTGGAGTACCGCGTCACCGGCATCTGCTACTGGCTCTATTGCACCTGGACGGGATGCACCGTGCGCACCTCGGTCAAGGTGCGCCACTACATCCCGGATGCCGTGGTGTCGAGCTACTCGAACACCGGCGAGAACCCTTGGGTCGAGGTGCGGGCGATGAGCCTGCCGAACCCGACCGCGAAGGCCGGCGGCGACGGCACCACCAACGAGGATCACGAGAACAACCTGGCGAAGTTCAAGAACGCCGACGTCATCGGCCATCCCGGTGGCCATGTGTTCAGCCAGTTCGCCAGCGCGTCCGGCTACACCTGCGAGGGCGCAGGCACCGCCTTCATGCCCTATCTGCTGAGCACGCTCGACACGCTGGCATGGCGCTACAACATCCCCGAGGCGCTGTATCCGGAAGCACTGATTCCCGGCCGGCGCGAGATCGGCACGCGCACGGCCATGAATCTCTGGGGCAACGTCTATCCGCGTGGCGGCTTCCTGCACCAGGTGGATGACCACAAGGCCGCAGCCGTGGTCGCCCAGCGCGCGGGTGACATCGTGACGCGCCGCAACCAGATCCACGTCTACCAACCGCTGCTCGCCAGTTCGCGCGATGGCTACTGGCCGGCCGGCGCCCTGATGGAAACCGATGCCGCCACGGGCAAGTGGCAGGAGCTGACCCCCACGCTGTCCAGCAGTTGCGCGGTATTCCCCCACGGCAATGCCAAGGTGCAGGCCCGGCAAGGCGACTACGCCTGGGCATTGTGGCGTCCTTATAGCTGCTGCCAGCGCCGCGGCCAGGTGTTCCTCGGCAGCGTCGATTTCCTGTGAGACCCGATGCCATGACGACTTCATTTCCGAGCGCCCGTCGATTTCTGTACGTCGCATTGGCCGTTGTCGCAGCGTTGTGCTACTCCAGCGCCGGGGCGCAGACCAGCGTCAACGAGTACGGCGTCCAGCATCAAGGCAGCGTGATAGGCGACGACGTGCTCTACAGCATTGGGGGCGGCCGCGCGGTGTCCATGAGCGGTGCGGCCAACATGCACTCCATCGGCGTTGGCGTCGGCTGGAACAGCAACCTGATCTGTGGCGACATGAGCATCACCACCACGCTGCAGAACCAGTTGAACGGCATCACCAATGGCTTCCAGGCCATCATGTCCTCGGTGATCCAGAACGCCACCGCTGCCGTGGCGTCGCTGCCCGCCTTGATCATCCAGCGCGCCGATCCAGGGCTGTACAACCTGTTGACCAATGGGGTGCTGCAAGCCAGGCTGGATTTCGATCGCAGCAAGCTGACCTGCCGTGCCATCGCCAATCGCATGGCCGACATGGCGGGTGGGCAGCTCGGCTGGGACCAGCTCGCCGAAGGCATGGCGCTGAAGCAGGCCGTCGCGAGCACCGATGCGGTCTCAGCGATCGACGACGCCGAGGCGAACCGTGGCAACAATGGCGTGCCGTGGGTCGGCGGAGACAACGCTGGCGGCGCGGGCCAACGTCCGGTGCGTGTGGTCGGCGACGTGACCCGCGCCGGCTACAACCTGCTCAATGGCCGTGGCGTCGGCGATGCCAGTTCGATTCCGCAAGCCAGTTGCAGCGGCAACCTGGCATGCCAGACCTGGAGTTCGCCCGATGCCGCCGCAGCCTGGGCCATTCGCGTGCTGGGCGAGCAGGAGCAGCGCACCTGCGATGCATGCACCAAGACCGTCACCACGCCGGGCGTTGGCCTGACCCCGCTGATTCAGGAGGAATACGAGGACAAGCTGCAGGCCCTGCAGGAGCTGGTCGCCGGCAGCCGTCCGACCACGGCGCAGAACCTGCAGGCTGCGAGTAGCGCGTCGCTGCCCATCACCCGTGGCGTGATCGAGGCGCTGCGCGACGAGACGGACCAGGACATCCTGGCTCGGCGCCTGGCCTCGGAGGTTGCGCTGGCCAGCGTGCTGGAGAAGGCGCTGCTGCTGCAACGCACGCTGCTGACCGGGCGCAAGGAGCCCAACGTGGCCGCCAACGAACTGGCCCAGAAGGCCGTCACCCACGAAAGCGACATCCTCGATCGCGAGATTCACAACCTGAAAGCAGAGCTGGAGCTGCGCCGCGAACTGGCCAGCAATTCGCCGATGGCGATCATCCAGCGCCACAGCACCCGCGCCGCCGGTGCGCGTGGCATCTACGAGGGTGACCCGGTGCGCAATCGGGTCGATGAACTGCAGCGGCCGCCGTCTGGCGGAAGCCATCCATGAATACCGTGGGGCGGTGCCTGCGCTGGCTGTCCAGCCGGCGTGCCATCCTGGTGCTGGTGTGGGCGGTGTCGCTGCTGATCGCCGCGACCGCCGTCAATGTGGTCGGCATCCGCATCGCGGGCGGCATCGAGGGCTGGCAGCGCTGGATGGCGGCGCAATCCGGGGCCTTCCTGGCCTGGCGGTTGTTGCTCTACGCCGCCACCGCCTGGGGTTGGCTCTGGATGCGACGTCGCCTGCGCGCGCGGGAACCGGAGCGCGCTGCCGGGCAACGGCTGCTGCGCGCGGAGGTTGCGGCCATCGTCGCCGTGATCGTGCTGGAAGCCAGCCTGCTGATGCAGGCACGGTAGCGCGAGGTTCGCCATGACGCTGTACACCACCGACTACCTGGAGTACTACCTGACGCTGGTGTCCTGGGTGGTCCACAACGGCATCTGGTCGGTGCTGGTCGCCAGCGGCGTGTTCGCCGTCCCGTTCCTGGCGATCGTCATCCAGGAATGGTTGAAGGCCCGCGCGGAAGGCGCGGACGAAGGCAACAAGGGCGTGCTGTCCTCGGCTCGCATCGAGAACCGCGTCTTCGTCGCCATCGTGGTGATCATGTTCGCGGGCATTCCCTTCATCGACGTCGATTTCAACACCATCAAGTACGACCGTTCGCGTTCGACCCAATGCCAAGTAAATGTCCCAGAGCCGACCGATACGGGCTGGTCGCAATCGTTTAGCACGATCAACAACCAGTCGGCCAAGGTGCCGGTGTGGTGGTTCGCCATGCACGCGATCTCGCGCGCGATCACCGGCGCTTCGGTCGCGGCCATTCCTTGCGGCACCGACCTGCGGCAGATCCGCATGGACATCGACGCGACCCGCATCGACGACCCGGTGCTGGCCCAGGAGATCAGCGACTTCACCCGCGACTGCTACGGCCCCGCCCGCGCCAAGCTGTTCATGACCCGGCCCAGCCTGAGCGAGGAGCAGATGCACGACGTCACCTGGATCGGCTCCAGCTACTTCGTCGGCACCGCCGGCTTCTACGACAGCTACCGCTCCAGGACTCCGCGCGATGCCTGGCCGTTCGACGCCACGCGCGACGCCGGCCTAGCCCAGGTGCCCGGCGGGGGCGGCTACCCGACCTGCCGGCAGTGGTGGTCCGACGGCGACCACGGCCTGCGGGCACGACTGCTGGCCCAGGTCGATCCCAGCCTGCTGACGCGACTGGTCGGCTGGGCGGGCTTCCTGAGCCAGTCCGAGGTCAACGACTCGGTGATCCGCGCCGTCGCAAGCCCTCGCCAGCAGAAGCTCAACCAGGGGGCGGTCTACACGGACTACGGTGGCCAGATCGACATGACGCTGCCCAATATCGTCACCCGCGCCGCCAGCGACGTGGGGCTGACCGTCGGATCACTGGGCTATTTCCCGGCGATGGACGTGGTGCGGCAGGCGCTGCCGATGGTGCTGTCCCTGCTCAAGATGGCGCTGGTCATCTGCATCCCGCTGGTGATGCTGACCGGCACCTATGACCTCAAGACCGTGGTCACGGTGAGCGTGGTGCAGTTCGCGCTGTTCTTCACCGAATTCTGGTTTCAGCTCGCCCGCTGGATCGACTCGACGATCCTCGATGCACTCTACGGCTGGGGGTGGGGCTGGAACCGGCCGCACACGAACTTCGATCCGCTGGTGGGCCTCAACAACACCTTCGGAGACATGCTGCTGAACTTCGTGATGGCCACGATGTTTTTGATCTTGCCCACGTTCTGGGTGGCGGCATTGGCCTGGGCTGGTATCCGTGCAGGCAACGTGCTTCAAGGATTGAGTACTGGCACGCGGGATGCCGGACAAGCCGGTGGCAGGGGCGGCGGCTTGATGATCGGTGCGGCCAAGCAGAAATAGCTCCAACCGCCGGTTCAATCGTCTTCGAATCGTGGATCTGGGTCATCGCTGTAGTTGATGGGGTCGTAGGCAAGGCTTTCGCGATGATCCAGCTCTTCGGCCTTGCGTCCGAGGAAATCATCGTCACCTTGCGGCGCTTGCTCCGCCATCCTGGCTGCCACAGCGAGAGCGACCAGCAACAGCGCCGCCCAGACCGAGACATACAGCAACACGCCGAGGGTCGCCAGCTTGACCCCCCAGATCAGCACCGCTGCACCGCCCGCCGGCAGTCCTTGCGCCATCAGCCATTGATGCACCCGACGCTCCGCGCGCAGGCAACCGCCCCATACACCGCCCAGCCAGCGGCCGAGTCGCGCTGCGGTGGTCATGCGTGCGGTGTGCTTCATGGTTGGCTACCTCATGGTCGTTCCACGGTCGTTGGGCAAGGCCGTGCCGGTTTCCTTCATGCCTGTCGCGCCGCGAATGCTTCGGCGGTCATGATCAAGCCGGGAAAGTCCTCTCGCATGGCGAGAATGTCCGCATCCCCCGTGATCAACGCATCCGCCTTGCCGACATGCGCGAGCACCAGGAACACCTGGTCCTTCTTGTCGCGGCAGACCGGCAGGTCTGGCCATGGCGCAGGCAGTTCCACCACATCGGCGTAGGGCAGAAAGTCCGCCAGCAACTCCTGCTGTTCCGAGGTCGACAGCTTGAACTTGGGATAGGCCAGGACGCGCAGGAGTTCACTGGCCGTCTCCCGGCAGACCAGCGGCTGCAACTGCTGGTGCTGCCAGGCGTGGCGTATCCAGGCCAGGCGTCCGGCACTGAAGATCAGCGCCGACAGCACGATGTTGGTGTCGAGGACGACCCTGCGCATCACTGCCGTGCCCAGGCCACGGCATCCTCAACGTCCTGCTCGGTGATCCCGAGTTGCTCCAGCTTCTCGCGCACAGCCTGTGCCTTCTGGACGCGCACGGGGGTCAGGACGATCCGACCGCCCTCGACGGTGACGTCGAAGTACTCCGCCGCATCCACGCCGGACACGGCCGCCTTGGGCAGCGTGATCTGATTTTTCGATGTGAGCTTGGCAAGCATGGGAGGCCTCCATAAGTTTCAAAGGAAATCTTACTTCCTTACTTCATTCTCGACAAGCATGCCTTCGGGCGCAGGGGTTTCAGGGCCTGCTGCGCTTTCAGCGCCGGTTGAAACGGACTGATCTGGTGAAAACACAGTGCCTGTTCCGCTCGATCCTGGAGCGCACCGGCTCCGCATTGATTGCGGCACACGAAGCCGACTGCCCCTATATCAAAGGGCTTGTCGAAGGCCAAAGGGCTGGGGATGGAGCAAGGGAATGGCCTCAAGGGGAAAGGCCCTACCCGAAAAGGCCAAAAGGCTCCTCCGGCCAGCCCATCACCAGGATGTCGCCATGCTTTCGCTGTTCCAGCGCAAACGGGTGCCGCTGGCCACCGCCGCCGCGCCACCTCCTGCCGAGCCTGCCAAAGGGCTGACGCCACCGCAGTCGGCCGCAGCGCTGCTGGCGGAGCCGCGCCGGCAGCGGCTGCTGGAACACATCTGGCAGCGCACCTCGCTGTCGCGTCGGCAGTTCCGCTCGCTGTACCTCGCGCCGCTGGAGCGCTACGCCGAGCTGGTCCAGCAGTTCCCGGCCTCGGAGGCGTATCACCATGCATGGCCGGGCGGCATGCTGGACCACGGCCTGGAGATCGTGGCCTACGCGCTCAAACTGAGGCAGTCCCACTTGCTTCCGGCCGGCGCCTCGCCCGAGGCCCAGGCCGCGCAAGCCGAGGCCTGGACCGCCGGGACCGCCTACGCCGCGTTGCTGCACGACATTGGCAAGATCGCGGTCGACCTGCACGTCGAGCAGGCCGATGGCCTGGTCTGGCACCCCTGGCACGGGCCGCTGCGGCAGCCGTACCGCTTTCGTTACCGGACGGATCGCGAGTACCGGCTGCATGGCGCCGCCACGGGACTGCTCTACACCCGTGTGCTCGATGCCGGCATCCTCGACTGGCTGAGCGACTACCAGGACCTGTGGTCGGCGCTGCTGTACGTGCTGGCGGGCCAGTACGAGCATGCCGGCACGCTTGGAGAGCTGGTCGTCAAGGCTGACCAGGCATCGGTGGCCTTGGCGCTCGGCGGTGATCCGGCCAGGGCGATGGCGGCGCCGAAGCATGCGTTGCAGCGCAAGCTGCTGGATGGCCTGCGCTACCTGCTGCGCGAGGAATTCAAGCTGAACCAGCCCGGCGGCCCGTCGGATGGATGGCTGACCCCGGAGGCACTCTGGCTCGTCAGCAAGACGGTCAGCGACAAGCTGCGCGCGCACCTCCTGTCGCAGGGCATCGAAGGCATTCCATCGAACAACACCGCCGTCTTCACGGTGCTCCAGGACCATGGGATCGTGCAGCCCGCCCCGGATGGGAAGGCGATCTGGCGGGCCACCGTCACGAGCGGCACCGGCTGGTCGCACAGCTTTACCTTCCTGCGCCTGTCGCCGGCCTTGATCTGGGAGTCCGGCGAGCGTCCCGCACCGTTCGCCGGCACGGTCACGACGGAAGAGGCCCTCCCTGGCGATGAGGCAGCGCCGGCCTCCGCCGGCATCCCGGCCACCTCACCGTCCCCTGGGGTGGCGGATTCCCCGGCCGGGATCGCGGACCCGGTCTCCGATCTGCTGTCGATGCTTGATGCGTCCGACGCAACCACCACCAGTGCATCGTCCGCCAGCGCGGAACCGCCATCACCATCCGCCGCCGCAACTGCGGCAGTGACTCATTTGGCGCCGACCAGTCCTGCCACCATGCCGGCTCCCACCAAGGCCACGCCGTCCGGGGAAGACTTCATTGCCTGGCTCAAGCAAGGCATCGAATCGCGCAAGCTCATCATCAACGATGCGAACGCACTGGTGCATACCGTCGTTGGCACGGCGTACCTGGTCAGCCCCGGCGTTTTCCAGCGCTACGTGCAGGAACATCCGGAGATCCAGGTGCTGGCCCGGCAGGACAATCTGCACGACTGGCAATGGGTGCAGAAGCGCTTCGAGAAGCTGGGACTGCACCGCAAACAGGACAGCGGCCTGAACATCTGGACCTGCGAAGTCACCGGGCCGCGCAAGTCGCGGCGGTTGCACGGCTATCTGTTGGCGACGCCTTCGACATTGTTCGCGGAAGTCCCGCCGGACAACCCCTACCTGTCCCTGACGCGGAGCTGGCAGCACGAAAGGCGCCAGCGCGCCTCATGGTGATCGGCGACACAGCGCACGCAGCACGCTTGCCAGCTTCTTGACAGCGATCTCCAGTTCATGGGGTGCATGGGCAGCAAATCCCATGAGGAAACCGGCCCCATCCCTGCCCGATGCATGGCGGCGCGATGCATGCAGCGCGGTCAGCCCCAGCAGGTCGATGCCGACCCGCCGTGCCGATTCCACCGCCTCGCGCTCGGGAATGTCGCGGATGAACACGCAAGGCATCTGCATCCCGCCAGCGGGCACCCTGGGCTCCACGAAGTCGGCCAGGTGCTGGCGCACCAGCTGCGCCAGCACATCGCGGCGTTCCGCATAGACGGCCCGCATGGTTCGCACATGGGCTCCGAAATGCCCACCCTCGATGAAGCGAGCCAGGGTGAGCTGCGGGATCGGTGCGCTGTGCCCATCCAGCAGGGTGCGGGCCACGGTCATGGGCGACACCAGAGCCTCCGGCAGCACCATGTAGCCGATGCGCAGGCCGGGGAACAGCGACTTGGTGAAGGTGCCGATGTAGATCGTGCGGCCGTGGGGGTCGAGCCCCTGTACGCATGCGGTGGGCTTTCCTTCGTAGTGGAATTCGCTGTCGTAGTCGTCCTCGATGATCCAAGCCTGGTGCTGGCGGGCCCATTCGATGACGGCCAGGCGCCGGTCCAACGCCAGCGTAGCCCCGGTTGGGAACTGGTGCGAGGGCGTCAGGAACACCACCCGGGCGGCATTGCAAGGGGTCTGCGCCTTTGCCAGCAGGTGCGCTATCTGCATGCCTTGGTCATCCATCGGCACGGGCACGCAATCCAACCCGGCGGCGTCAAATGCCTTGCGCGCCCCGTGGTACACGGGGTCTTCGATGAAGATGCGCTCGCCAGCATCGAGCAGCACGGTGGCGCACAGGGTCATGGCCTGTTGGGAACTGGTCAGCACCAGCACGCGCTCGGGTGTGGCCTGCGCGCCTCGTTCGAGGTTGACGTAGGCGGCAATGGCGCGTCGCAACGGCTCCATGCCCTGCGGTGGGCTGTGCAGCAGCGCCAGGGTGCCGTACTCCTTCAACACCTGCCGCTGCAAGCGCTCCCAGGTTGGCAGCGGAAAGCTGCGCGTCTCCGGCACGCCGGGCGCGAAGGGGCGCGACATCAGGAAGTCGCGCACGCCGCCGCCCTGGAGCATGGCATCGCCGCGCCGGCTCAGGCGCAGGGGTGCCTTGCGATCCACGCTCGTGCGCCGTGGTCTGCCGCGCCCGGGCAGCCACCGGGCCTGCTCGGACACGAAGCTGCCACTGCCGACCCGCCGCTCAATGAAACCTTCGGCGTGCAACTGGCCATAGGCCGACTCCACCGTGTCGCGGGACACCCCCAGCGACTTCGCCAACGCGCGCGACGCGGGCAGGGGGCGGCCTACATCGAGCGCGCCATCCAGGATCAACTGGCGAATGGCCCGCTGTACCCGTGCATGCAGGGGCAACGCGCCGTGCGCGGGGTCGCCGAGCCAGGCTTTGACGGATTCAAGTTGGGCATGCTTGAACAATTGGTAGGTACTTCATCTGGAAATTGGTAGGGAACATCATGCCATTACAAGTCTATCGTCTCATGGTCATTTCATCCCCATGCCAGGAGCCCAATTCAGATCATGCCGTCGGATCCTTCAGCTTCGCCCGTTCGTTGGAACGATCTCACCCATCCCGTCGTGGCCGGACTGATTTCGGTCATCGTCAACTATGGCGGCACTTTCATCCTGGTGTTCCAGGCAGCCAAGGTCGCGGGCCTGAGCCCGGAGCTGACGGCCTCGTGGGTGTGGTCGATTTCCATTGGCGTGGGCGTGACAGGCATCATCTTGAGCTGGGTATCCCGCGAACCGATCATCACCGCCTGGTCCACGCCGGCAGCGGCGTTTCTGGTCACAGCACTGGCAACCACACCTTATGCCGAGGCCGTCGGGGCATACCTGATCTCGGCTGCCGCCTTTGTGCTGCTGGGCCTGTCGGGTTGGTTCGAGCGCGTTATCCGTTTGATACCGCCAGGCGTGGCTGCCGGGCTGCTGGCCGGCATCCTGCTGCAATTCGGCACTGGCGCCTTCGGCGGCTTGAGCGTCGATCCGCTGCTGGCGGGACTGCTGATCGCCGCCTATCTGGTGTTCAAGCGCTATTCCGCGCGCTATGCGGTGGTGGGCATCCTGGTGCTGGGATTGGTATTCCTGCTGGCGCAGGGCCGCGTCGATCTGTCGGGACTGAGCCTGAAACTGGCCGCGCCGGTGTTCACCATGCCCGCGTTCTCGCTCAACGCCTTGTTGAGCGTGGCGTTGCCGCTGTTCCTCATTACCCTGACCGGGCAGTACATGCCGGGCATGCTGGTATTGCGCAATGACGGCTTCAAGACCAGCGCCAACCCCATCGTGACCATCACGGGCCTGGGTTCGCTGCTGATGGCGCCGTTCGGTTCGCACGCCTTCAACATCGCGGCGATCACCGCCGCCATCTGCACGGGCCGGGAGGCACACGAAGACCCGTCCAGGCGTTGGATCGCGGGGATGGCCGCTGGGGTGTTCTACGTTCTGATCGGCGTGTTCGGGGTGACGTTGGCCGCGGTCTTCATGGCCTTCCCGGCGACCTTCATCACCACGCTGGCGGGCCTGGCCCTGCTGGGGACGATCGGCGGCAGCCTAGCCACCGCCATGTCCGATGCCAGGACCCGGGAAGCCTCACTGATCACGTTTCTGGCGGCCGCCGCCAACATCACCCTGCTGGGCATTGGCGGGGCGTTCTGGGGGTTGGTGCTAGGGCTGGCGGCGCATGCTGTGCTCAACGGGCGGGTGCTGCTGCGGGTACGTACATCGGTCATTACGCCTACGCCTGCAAACGAGAGGGTGAAGTGATGACCGAGGCTTTCAACACACGGACTGACGGTTACGCCAACCGTGCCGAATTCGAGGAATCTCCCATGCAGACGACCGCCCCTCACCTGATGCGCGCCTACGCCCGCCAACCTGTCTCTTTCGTGCGCGGTAACGGCGCGCGGCTCTGGGACGATCAGGGTGTGGAGTACCTAGATGCCATTGCCGGTGTCGCGGTTACCAGCCTGGGTCATGCCCACCCGGAAATCGCGGCCGTCATCGCCGAACAGGCCGGGGCGCTGCTGCACACTTCCAACGTGTTCCGCATCGACTGGCAGGAGCAGTTGGGGGAACGCCTGTGTGCGCTGACCGGGATGGAAAGCGCCTTCTTCTGCAACTCGGGTGCGGAAGCCAACGAAACCGCCCTCAAGTTGGCCAGGCTGCATGCCCATCGCAGGCAGGTGGCACGACCGCAGATCCTAGTCATGGGCAACGCCTTCCATGGCCGCACGCTGGCCACGCTCGCCGCCACAGACAACGCGGCCAACCAGCAGGGTTTCGGGCCGTTGCTGCCTGGCTTTCTGCGTGCTCCCTACGGTGATATCAGCGCGGTACGCCAGGCGGCAGAACAATCCCCGGACATCGTGGCGGTGTTGATCGAATCTGTACAGGGCGAGGGCGGCATTCGGGTGGCCAGTGCCGAATACTTGCGCGAACTGCGCGCTTTATGCGACCAGAGGGACTGGTTGCTGATGCTCGACGAGATCCAGGCCGGCATGGGGCGCACCGGCGCGTGGTTCGGATACGCGCACGCGGGCATCTCACCGGATGTGGTGACCCTGGCGAAAGCGCTGGGCAATGGCTTTCCCATCGGCGCGTGCCTGGCGCGCGGTATTGCGGCAGACCTGTTCTCGCCGGGCCAGCACGGCTCGACCTTCGGCGGCAATCCGCTGGCTTGCCGGGTGGCCTGCACCGTCCTCGACATCATGGCCCGTGACAGGATGCCCGAGCGCGCCATGGTGCTGGGCGCTCGCTTGCTGGTGGGCCTGCGCAAGGCGCTGGCAGGTCACCCGCACGTCCTCGCCATTCGCGGCCTGGGACTGATGGTGGGTATCGAACTGGACCGGCCCTGCAAGGAACTAGTTGGGCGCGCGCTGGCTGAGCAGCGCCTGCTCATCACCGTGACCCGAGACACCGTGATCAGGCTATTGCCACCATTCGTTTGCGACGAGCGTCAGATTGACGACATCGTGGTGCGTGTAGCGCGCCTGCTTTCATCGGACCTGGTTGATTGCGAGGTTTGGTCTGTTCCGGCTCAGCCGATGGACATCACCGTATGACGTCCAACCCCAACCGCTATCCGCCCGACCAGGACGCACACCATGTATGACACTTCTGTTGCCCTCGCCGATTTCGACCCGGAACTTGCCCTGGCAGTCCACCACGAAGCGCGCCGTCAGGAGGATCATGTCGAACTGATCGCCTCCGAGAACTACGCGAGCCCTTTGGTGATGGCCATCCAGAATTCGGTGTTCACCAACAAGTACGCCGAGGGTTACCCAGGCAAGCGCTACTACAGCGGCTGCGAGCATGTGGACGTGGCCGAACGCTTAGCCATCGAGCGGCTCAAGGTGCTATTCGACTGTGATTGGGCCAACGTCCAGCCCCATGCCGGCGCCCAGGCCAACGCAGCCGTGTTTCTGGCGCTGGCCAACCCCGGCGATACCGTGATGGGCATGAACTTGGCTCAGGGTGGCCACCTGACCCACGGTAACCCATCCAACTTCTCCGGCCGCCATTACAAGATCGTGCCCTATGGACTCGACCCCCTAACCGGGCTGATTGACTACGACGAGATGGAGCGCATCGCGATGCAGGCACGGCCGAAACTGCTGATCGGCGGCTTCTCCGCCTATTCGCGGCACAAGGACTGGGCACGCATGCGCGCCATCGCCGACAGGGCGGGTGCCATCTTCTGGGTGGACATGGCCCATGTCGCCGGCCTGGTGGCGACAGGCGAGTATCCTGACCCGTTGCCCCACGCTCACGTGGTCACCAGCACCACCCATAAGACCCTGCGCGGCCCGCGTGGCGGTATCATTCTCTCGAAAGGGCAGGACGAGGGCCTTTACAGAAAGCTCGACTCCGCCGTATTCCCCGGCGTCCAGGGCGGGCCGCTGATGCATGTTATCGCCGCCAAGGCGGTGGCGTTCAAGGAGGCGCTGCAACCTGCATTCAAGGCCTACCAGCGCCAGGTGGTGGCGAACGCTCGCGCCATGGCCGCCGTGATCCAGCAGCGCGGCCACAAAATCGTTTCGGGCGGTACCGACAATCACCTGATGCTGATCGACCTGTCCGCCAGGCCCTACACCGGTAAGGATGCGGACGCGGCGCTGGCCGATGCCTGGATCACCACCAACAAGAACAGCGTGCCGGGCGACCCGCGTTCGCCGTTTGTGACCTCTGGCGTGCGCATCGGCACGCCCGCCGTGACCACGCGCGGCTTCGGCGTGGCCGAGTGCGAGGAACTGGCCGGCTGGTTGTGCGACGTGCTGGATGCATTGGAAACCGGTGGTGTTGGATTAATTGCCGTGCGGGATCGAGTAAGACAGCAGGTGGCGGATCTGTGCCGTCGCCATCCCGTCTATCGATAGGTAGTCACTGACGGCAATGCGGCGCCTGCGTACTACCTCGTTGTAGGTGAGAGACGCAACGCCGACCTAGACAGCGTCTTCCTGTTTTTCGGACAGTTGCGCCTCGGTCGCAGCCATCAGTGCCGCGGCCGAGCAACCCAGCCCCTTCGCGATCCGCAGGATCAACACTAGCGTGGGCATGTGCTCGCCGCGCTCGATCTTGCCCATGTGCGATCGCGCGATACCCGCCTGTTCCGCCAGCACCTCCTGCGCCAGCGCCTTCGCGGACCGTGCCTCGCGCACGGCAACGCCGAAAGCGCGCGCTGGCTCGCTTTCATAGGTTCTTGTTCCCGCAGGTCTCCCGCGTTGCACTGATCGCTTCTGCATCAACAGAAGCGTCACGTTTCACGCGAATTTAAACCACGTTAAACTTATCTCATTGACCGATGGCACGCGGTTTTTTCCAGTGTCGGCGTTGTGCGGGTGACACGATGATCGCTTCCGATCCTTTGAACATTGCCCTGTCGGACTGCCTGGCCTATCCTAGGTTGTCGGTACCGATGGCGGTACACCGTCGGCGCTATCCGGACAACCCGATTCGTCTTCACGAAGAGCGCTTGGAGGATCAGCATCGAGGACTGCTCGCGGGGGCTTTCGAGGCAGGCCTCTGCCAATCGCCCGCAGCCCCTGAAGGCATCGATGTCCGACCCGTCTGGCGCGATGCGCTGGCATTGGCCGTGTCGGCCCATCACCCCTTGCTGGCCTTTGCGTCAGTGTCCCTGGAGCAGGCGGCCGACCACCATTGGATCGCCCTGGATGGGCGCGACTGTGTCGGCTACTGTGGGCAAATCGACTCACTGCTGACGGCAGCCGGCGTCGTCCCCTCGGCCGTCACGACGGCCACATCGTTCGGGTTGATGATGACCTTGGTGGCCGCCGGCTACGGTATCTGCTTGGCACCCGCCACCCGCATTGAGGGCCATCGTTCCCTTGGCGTTGTCCAGCGTCCCTTGCAAGAGGGCGCGCTGACGCTCACCACGTACTTCCTGAGCCGTCGAGATACGGGCAGCGCCCGCCTGGAGCCGTTCTTCCACGCGCTCCAGGCAAGCGCCTGACCGAACTTCGGCGCGCCCCTGGCTTGATCAGTCTCCGGGCGCCACTTCGGCGGCATCGGCAGCGACGGCTTCGCGCACCAGCCGCTGCACGCTTTGCCGGACCTGCTCAGGGAACTCTGTCGTCACGACTGGCTCGCTCGCCTGCATGCACTGTGCGGCCACCAGCCGCGCGGCAAGGTGCAGGTTCGTTGGGTTGACGGCTTCGATGGCCGGCCGTGTCCCGAGAGCCTCGTACGAGCGCAGGAGTGCGTGGTAGATGTCCCAGGTGTCGACGCCCCGTGGCAGTTGCTTCAGGACAGACTGGACCAGCCTGCGCTTGAGCGGATCGAGCTGCCAGTCTGGCACGCGCTGCCCGCGGTGCCCCATGTGGATCGACAGCAGGTTGCCGGCCTGGATCTCGTAGGTGATCCAGCGGCGCGACTTGCCCGCGAGCTTGGCGTAGTCCGCCACCGAGAGGTTGTGCGGCGCCTCGAAGGTCTCCAGCACCTGCAGGCGTCCGCGCTGCACCTCCGACAGGCGCGGCCGCGCGTACTCGGGCATGCGCACGGCCGACAGCCGCTGCACCGATGCCGGCGCTTCGGGTTGGTTGGACGTCGGCGCGGTCACGATCAGCTGCGGCGCGGTGAGGTCGACCACCGGCGGCTGCACGGCCCCCTGGCCGGCGATGGTCGGCAGGCCCTGGAGCGTGATGGTCAGATGCCGGCTGGCAACCTCGACCTGGTTCTGCTCGAACAGGTCCAGGCGATCAGCCCAGTCCTGCATCATGACGCGGCGTTGCTCGACGTATTCGGCATGGTTGTAGGTCGCGCTGATCTTGTCTGGATCGGCATGCGATAGCTGGGCATCCACCCATTTCTTCGGGTAGCCGAGTTCGTTCAGCGCCGTCGAGATCGTCGCCCGGATGCCATGCCCCGTGAGCTGGTCCTCGTAGCCCATGCGCTTGAGCGCGGCGTTGAGCGTGTTCTCGCTGATCGGGTTCTTCAGGCACCAGTCGCCTGGGATGAGATGGACCTGGGCAGGCTTGCATTGGTCCAACAGGTGGCGAACGATCTCCTGCGCCTGCACCGACAGCGGCACGATGTAGGGCGGGATGTCGATGAGACGCTTGCGCTTCTTCTTGGTCAGCAGCGCGCGCTGCTTGAGCCTGGCCACCGGGATGACCCACAGGCCCCGGTCGAGGTCGAACTGATCGGGCGTGGCGAAGCGAAGCTCGCCGGTGCGCACACCAGTGAGCATCAGCAGCCGGATGCCCAACTGCGTGTTCAGGCGCCCGCGGTACTTGCGCAGTGTCTGCAGCATAACCGGCAGCTCGTGCATGCGCAGGAACGGGTTGTGTTCGACAGGCGGCAATGGCAGCGCGACCACTTCCAGGTCCCTGGACGGGTTATCGCCCATGTTGGGAATCGCCACCGTGGCGTAGGTGAACAACTGGGTGAACCAGGTCCTCAGCTTCTCGGCCACGGACAGCGAGCCGCGCTTCTCCACCTTGCCGATGATGTCCAGCAGGTGCGCGCGGGTGATTTCGTAGATGGTCAGGTGCCGTAGCGAGGGGAACACATCTTTCTTGAAGACGCGCCCGATCTGTTCCAGGCTGGTCTGCCGTCCTTCCTCCAGCGAGAGCCGGCGATGGGCCAGCCATTGCTCGTAGACGGCCATGAAGGTGTGCTCGCCGGCCAGGACGATCGCGTGCCGCTTGCGCTTGCGTTCGCTGTGGGGATTGACGCCCTTGGCGAGCAGCGAGCGGGCTTCATCGCGAAGTGCACGGGCGTCCTTCAGGGAAAGCGCCGGATAGTTGCCTAGGGTGATGCGCTCACGCTTGCCAAACCACGAATAGCGGAAGTGCCAAGCCTTGGTGCCGATGGCGGAAACGTAGAGATAGAGGCCGTCGAAGTCGGCCAGTGCGTATGGCTTGCCGGTGGACTTGGCCTGCCGGGCCATGAGGTCTGAAAGCATGATCCCAACTCCATGAAAGCGAGTTGAGTGCCATGTTTCCCATCGGACCTCGGCTCCTCCAGCAACAATGCGGCAGGGGAAGTTCGCGCATTGTTTGGGCCACTTTTTGTACCAGTTTGGGCCGGCCGTCAGTGGATTTCGCTGGACGTCACTGGAACGGCTTTTCTGGAAAAGCCGAACCGTGACAATGACTTGCAACACTCCATGGACGTCCTTGGAACACCATGGAAAGCTGAAGTGGAGCGGGCGATGGGAATCGAACCCACGTCAGTAGCTTGGGAAGCTACAGCTCTACCATTGAGCTACGCCCGCGTTGCGGTGGGAAGTCTATGCGCTGGGCCCCGTGTTGCGCAATGGTGCCCATCGCATCAGGCCGGGGGTCAAAGCCCTCTCGTTGCCGAGAGGGCCGACCCCGCCTGGTTTCTGCTTAGAAGGTGCCGCTGAAGTTGGCGAACAGCGTTGCGTCCTGGGCACGCTTCTGCCCGGCCGAAGCGCTCAGGCCGAAGTTGCTCTGCAGCCCGAACAGTTCGGTGCGGGCGCCCAGCACGACGGTCGCGTAGTCCTTGTCGAACTTCAGGCCCGGCACACGGTAGCTGCCCAGTTCCGGCAGGGTCTGCAGCCACGCGCTGCCCTGCTTGGTGTCTTCGAACTCATGGTCGTAGGTCAGCTGCGCGTACGGCTTGAGGGTGCCGCCATCGAAGCGGGCCTGCCAACCGATGCGACCAACGGTCGAATCAACGTTCTGGCGGTCGTAGCCCAGCGCGGTGGCCAGGGTGCCTGCCGCAGCGCTTTCGGTGTAACCATCGATCTTCACCTTCTGCCAGATCACCGAAGCGATCGGGCCGTGGCGGAAGCCGCCTTCGGTGCCGAACTCGTAACCGGCGTTCAAGGCGGCGGTCAGGTTGCTGCCGTCCGGCGAACCACCGTGCTCGCGGGTGGCCGGGCCGAGCTGGACCTTGCGGTTCACGTCATACGACAGCCAGGTGTAGCTGACCTGGCCGTTCACCCAGATGCGATCGCCGTACCAGCCGGCGAACAGACCGGCGGTGGTGTCCTTCTGGGTGAAATCGCCACGGCTGTTGCCGAAGTCGGCGTTGAGGCGGCCGAAGCCGGCGAAGCCGCCGACCACCATGCCGTCGCGCGCCCAGTCGATGCCGAACAGGCCGGCCGGCGCCAGGCCATCGTACAGATCCGCGTGGTCGTAGCGCTGCAGGTCACCGCGGACGCCGCCCCACCAGGACAGGCCGTCGGCCGGACGACCGCCCAGGTGCATGCTGACCTGATCGGCACGCGAACGACCGATGGTCTGTGCCGAGTGGCTCAGCACCTGCTGCAGGCGCGGGGCTTCCAGCACAGAGACCGCGTACTGGCCCAGCAGCTGGTGGCCCGCCGTGGTCGGATGCACGCCATCGGCGAACAGATAGGTGTTGGCCGCATCCGGGCTGACGTAGCTGGTCGGATTGCAGGTCAGGATGCTCTGGGTCGAATTGGCCGGATCGATCTTGCAGGCGGTGCTGGTGACGTTGGTGAAGCCGTACATGGCCGGATTGGCGGCGACTTCGCCCAGCACGGTGAAGGTATCGAGCGGGATGAACTCGATGCCGGCCTGCTTCAGGCCACCATAAAGAGCCTTGTTGTAGCCGGCTGACAGCGCGGTGGCGGTGGCCGCGTTCGGGCCGCGGAAGGCCGGGGTCAGGCCGACGTTCGGCAGGTTCGGCACCAGCACGTACTGCGCACCGGCCTGCTTCAGCGCACCCACCAGAGCGATCTGGTCGGTGACGGCGGCGCCGATGATGGCCTGTGCCTGCGTCGGCGCAGCTGCGGCGGCGAACAGGTCATTGGCGCCGCCCCACACCGTGTACAGGACATTGCCGTCAGCCTTGCCGCCGTTGGCGGCCAGATAACGGGCCGCCTGCGACTTCAGCGAGGGGATAGTCCCCATTGCGCTCGGCACGTCCACGCCAACGCGGGCACCACCGACCGCGTAATTGTCACCGTTCTGGCCGTTGCCATTGGCGGCGCCATTGAGGCCATAGTAGTTGGCGACCTGCTGCGACCACACCCAGCCCGGGTTGGTGGTGAACTGGCCGGTCACCGGACGCACATCGGCCGGCAGCAGCGGGCGGAAATAGCCGGCATCGGTCAGGCTGTCGCCGAAGAACACGGCCTTGGAATACGGGGATTCGCCTGCCATGGCCGGAAGCGCGGCCAGCGCGATCGCGGCCGCCATCAGGGTGCGGATCGGGCGTTTGCTGAGCAGCATGAAAAAACTCCTGTGGGGATATCGTTGAGGACCCGGCGGACGTACGCCGGCGCACGGTGAATGGTTTCACTGCGCCGCGTTTTGCTCACGCTGCGCCGCCGCATGGATTGTCGCCCGATCGCCGGGAAACCTGCTGTGCCGGAGCTGGCGCCCCGTTCAATTTGCAAGTGTTCCGATCCCGGCGGGCTATCGGCGACAATGCACGGATGAACATCCAGCTCAATGGCGAACCCCGCGCCCTGCCCGCTTCGGCAACCCTCCACGACCTGCTCGAGGCCGAACAGTTGCTGCAGCGCCGGGTGGCGGTCGAGGTCAACGGCGAGATCGTCAGCCGCAGCCGCCACGGCGAGCACGTCCTGGCCGAAGGCGACGTGGTGGAGATCGTGCACGCGTTGGGCGGGGGCTGAGACCTCCGGGTGGTGCTGGCCGCTGGCCGGCAATCCGACGCTGTCAGGCACCCTGCATGTGCCGGCCAGCGGCCGGCTCTACCCTCGCTCTCCTGCGGACAGCACCGCCTTGCGTGATCCCATCTTCAGGCGGATAGGCGATAATCGCGCCATGAACGCTCATGTCTCCCCCGATTCGCTGGTGATCGCCGGCAAGACCTATGGCTCGCGGCTGCTGACCGGCACCGGCAAGTTCAAGGATCTGGAAGAAACCCGCCTGGCCACCGAGGCCGCGGGCGCCCAGATCGTCACCGTGGCGATCCGCCGCACCAACATCGGGCAGAACCCGGGCGAGCCGAACCTGCTCGACGTGCTGCCGCCGGAGCGCTACACCATCCTGCCCAACACCGCCGGCTGCTACACCGCCGAAGACGCCGTGCGCACCTGCCGCCTGGCCCGTGAGCTGCTGGACGGCCATAACCTGACCAAGCTGGAAGTGCTGGGCGACCAGAAGTCGCTGTACCCGGACGTGGTGCAGACCCTCAAGGCTGCCGAGCAGCTGGTCAAGGACGGCTTCGAAGTGATGGTCTACACCTCCGACGATCCGATCCTGGCCAAGCGCCTGGAAGAGATCGGCTGCGCTGCGGTGATGCCGCTGGCCGCGCCGATCGGTTCGGGCCTGGGCATCCAGAACAAGTACAACCTGCTGCAGATCATCGAAGACGCCAAGGTGCCGATCATCGTCGACGCCGGCGTCGGTACCGCGTCGGATGCCGCGATTGCGATGGAACTGGGCTGCGACGGCGTGCTGATGAACACGGCCATTGCCGGTGCGCGCCACCCGGTGCTGATGGCCAGTGCCATGCGCAAGGCGGTCGAGGCCGGCCGCGAGGCCTTCCTGGCCGGGCGCATCCCGCGCAAGCGCTACGCCAGCGCCTCCTCGCCGGTGGATGGGCTGATCGGCTGATGACCAATCCTTTCGACAGCGCCGGTTCCAAGGCTCCGCCCAAGCCCTTCACCGTGAGCGAGGGCCGCCGCGAGGTGCGCAGCTTCGTGTTGCGCCAAGGCCGCTTCACCCCCGCCCAGCAGCGCGCGTTCGACGAACGCTGGCCGCGCTTCGGCCTCGACTACACCGGCCAACCGCGTGACCTGGACGCCACCTTCGGCCGCCCGGCACACAAGGTGCTGGAAATCGGCTTCGGCAACGGTGCCGCGCTGCGCTTCGCCGCCCAGCACGACCCGTCACGCGATTACATCGGCATCGAAGTGCACGCCCCGGGCGTGGGCAGGCTGCTGAACGCGCTGGCCGACGACAACGCCGACCACGTGCGCCTGTACCACCACGACGCGGTTGAAGTGCTGCAGAACGAGATCGCCGATGGCGCGCTCGATGAAGTGCGCATCTACTTCCCGGACCCGTGGCACAAGAAGCGCCACAACAAGCGCCGCCTGCTGCAGCCGGCGTTCGCCGAACTGCTGGTGCGCAAGCTGCGCCCGGGCGGCCGCCTGCACTGTGCCACCGACTGGGAGGACTACGCCGAGCAGATGTGGGACGTGCTCGATGCCACCGCGGGCCTGGTCAACCGTGCCGGCCCGCGTGGCAGCGTGCCGCGCCCGGACTGGCGCCCGCAGACCCACTTCGAGACCCGCGGCCAGAAGCTCGGCCATGGCGTCTGGGACCTGCTGTACGACCGCACCTGACGATCGCCTGAGGACGCCGCGCCCCACATGGATACCGCGCTGACGCTGACCAACGACATGAAGCTCGTGCTCGGGCTGGTCGGCTTCACGATGGCGATGTTCCTGTTCGAGCGCATCCGCGCCGACGTGGTCGCGCTGGTGGTACTGGTGGTGCTCGGTGTCACCGGGCTGATCGCGCCGGAGGAAATCTTCGGCGGCTTCTCCGGTAACGCGGTGATGAGCATCATCGCCACCACCATCCTCGGTGCCGGCCTGGACCGCACCGGGGCGCTGAACCGGCTGGCCGCGTGGCTGCTGCGACGCGGTCATGGCGTCGAGCAGCGGCTGCTGATGATGACCACGGCCATTGCCGGCCTGAACTCGTCCTTCATGCAGAACCCGTCGGTGATGGCGCTGTACCTGCCGGTGGCTTCGCGACTGGCAGCGCGCACCGGCCTGACCCTGCAGCGCCTGCTGCTGCCGATTTCGGCGGCGATCGTGATGGGCGGTGCGCTGACCATGGTCGGCAATTCACCGCTGATCCTGCTGAACGACCTGCTGGCCTCGGCCAACAACAACCTGCCCTCGGGCCTGGCCACCATCGAGCCGCTGCGCATGTTCGCGCCGCTGCCGATCGGCGTGGCGCTGCTGATCGCCTCGCTGCTGTACTTCCGCTACTACGGCGACCGCAAGCTGATCGAGGAAGAGAACCTGGCCAACGACGGGGTCACCCCGGCGCGCACCGAAAGCTACTTCGCCAAGACCTATGGCATCGAAGGCGATGTGTTCGAGCTGGTGGTCAGTGCCGAAAGCCCGCTGGTGGGCATGACCCTGGGCGAGGCCGAGAACCTGCACGATGCCCCGCTGCTGCTGGCCCTGAAAACCGGCAACGACACACGCCTGGCGCCGCCGGCGGAGATGCGCATCTGGGTGGGCAGCGTGCTCGGCGCAATGGGTCCGCGCGAGCAGATCAACGACTTCGCGCAGAACCAGTTCCTGCGCATGTCTTCGCGCCTGAAGCACCTGGGTGACCTGTTCAACCCGAGCCGCGCCGGCATTTCCGAGGCGGTGGTACCGCCGACCTCGAATGTGATCGGCAAGAGCGCGGCCGACCTGCGCCTGCGCAAGGAGCGCGGCATCAGCCTGCTGGCGATCAACCGCGACAAGCAGGTGATCCGCGAGGACGCGCGCGACGTGCAGTTGCGTGCCGGCGACATGCTGGTCTTCCACAGCATCTGGACCGACCTGGCACAGGCGGCCAAGAGCCGCGACTTCGTGGTGGTGACCGACTACCCGACCGGCGAACAACGCCCGCACAAGTTCAAGATCGCCATGGCGATCTTCGCGTTGACCATCCTGATCGCGCTGACCAGCAAGCTGCCGGTGGCGCTGACGCTGATGACCGGCGTGGCCGGCATGCTGCTGACCGGCGTGCTGCGCATGGACGAGGCCTATGCCTCGATCAACTGGAAAACGGTGTTCATGATGGCCGGGCTGATCCCGCTCGGCTGGGCGATGGACTCCAGTGGTGCGGCGGCATGGGTGGCCGGCCACACCATCGACAAGCTGCCCACCGGCATCCCGGTGTGGGTGCTGGAGGTGGCGCTGGCGCTGCTGACCACGGCGTTCTCGCTGGTGATCAGCCATGTGGGCGCGACCATCGTGATGGTGCCGATCGCGGTGAACCTGGCACTGGCGGCGGGCGGCAACCCGACCGCGTTCGCGCTGATCGTGGCGCTGTCGGCGTCCAACAATCTGATGACGGCCTCCAACCCGGTGATCTCGATGATCACCGGCCCGGCCAACTACACCCCGCGCGAGATGTGGCGGGTCGGCGGACCGCTGTCGCTGATCTACACCTGCGTGGTGGTGTTGATGATCAACCTGATGTTCTGAGGGTTGGGTTTGTTGGCAGGGCTGCGCCCTGCACCCGCCGAATCAACGTCAACGTCAACGTCAACGTCGAAGGCTGGCATTCCGTGGGATGACGGGGTGGGTCCGGTTGCGGGGGACGCCGTAAACCCGTCCGTGGGGGCTTGGCCGCGGCATCCATGCCGCGGCCCCCCCCGCAACCGGACCCACCCCGCCTTCGACAGTTTCACGCGGCTGGTGGTGGGTGCCGACCGTTGGTCGGCACCGATCTCGCTCTGGTAGCTGTCGACTTGGTCGACACCGTAGATCCACGCCATGCGTGGATGAATCTCTGGATACCCATTGATGTGGATACCCATTGAGCCTGTGGGTGCGAACCTTGGTTCGCACACCGGTTGCCTCAAGCCAGGTAAACCTGCCCGTCGCGCACGTCCACCGGCACCACGCGCAGGCGGTCGCCCTTGCAGGGTCCGGCGATGCAGTCGCCGCTGTCCAGCGCGAACGAGGCGCCATGCGCGGCGCAGACCAGGTGGCCTTCACGGCTCTTCAGGAACTGGCCCGGGGCCCAGTCCAGGCGGCGGCCGGCGTGCGGGCAGATGTTCAGGAACGCACGCACCTGCGCGCCGTCGCGGTACAGCACCAGCGATTCGGCATCGCCATCAACCACCGCTTCGACCTCGGCAAACGCGCCATCGGCAATGGCATCAAGGGCGATCAGGGCGGCAGGGGCAGTCATGGCGAAGGCTCGGACAGTAAACCCGCATTGTCGCACGCCCACTCAGGTGACTGGCTGCGACATGAACACAAGTCATTGATCCGTAATAAGCACAGGCTATATTTAACGAGTTTTTCACTCAATGACAGTGGCGCGTACCGATACTCTGGTTTCGCTGATCCCAGCCTATCGAGCCGCCATGTTCAATCGCGCATCCGCCTTCAACCAGTTCCGCACCCTGTTCGCGCCGCGCAAGCCGCGCCACCCGCTGGTGCGCGTTGCCGTGGGCCTGCTTGGCCTGGCGATCCTGGCCGCGATGGTGTTCATCGGCGTGTTCGTCGGTGCGGCGATGATCCTGGTGGGCCTGGCGTGGAAGCTGCTGGCCTCGCGCAAGCCGGGTGTTGCCCGTCCGGTCGACCCGACCGTGGTCGAAGGCGAGTACCGCGTGGTACGCAAGCCGGTGTTGCCGGCCTCGCGCTGATCCACCTCCTGCGCGCCCGCTGACGGCGGGCGCCATGCGTTCTAGACTGCGGGCATGCCCTTCCTGGATGCCCGCATGTCCGATGTCTCCGATGTGATCCCTGCCATAGCCCTGCCGCGTGTACCGGTGGTGGGCGGTGGCAGTTTCCCCGTGCACCGCATCTACTGCGTCGGCCGCAACTTCGCCGACCACGCCCGCGAGATGGGCGCGGCGGTGCCGGCAGCCGATGACCGCGGCCGCCCGATGTTCTTCAGCAAGCCGGCCGATGCGATCGTGGTCGGCCATGACGATGCCATCCCCTACCCGCCGGCGACCGCCAACCTGCACCACGAAGTGGAGCTGGTGGTGGCGATCGGCCGTGATGCGCCCGCTGGCGAACTGGCCGTGGCCGATGCCGAAGCACTGGTCTACGGCTACGCCGTCGGCCTGGACCTGACCCGCCGCGACCTGCAGGCTGCGGCCAAGGACAAGGGCCACCCGTGGGATGCCGCAAAGGGCTTCGACGCCTCCGCGCCGATCAGCGAAATCGTCCACGCCGAAGAGGTCGGCGACCTGGCCGCGCTCAACCTGTCGCTAGAGGTCAACGGCGAGGTGCGCCAGCAGGCGCTGCTGGACCAGATGATCTGGAACGTGCCGGAGATCCTGCACGAGCTGTCCAAGCTGTGGCAGCTGCGTGCCGGCGACCTGGTGTTCATGGGCACCCCGTCCGGCGTGGCTGCACTGAAGCCCGGCGACCGCTTCAGCGCGCGCCTGGAAAATGTGGCCGAGCGCCACGGCGTGATCGCCGGCTGACATTACCTGCGCTACCCTGCGCGCTGTCCACTTCCCCACCGGAGAAAAACAACAATGGGAATGCTCACCGAGTTCAAGGAATTCGCGATGCGCGGCAACGTCATCGACCTCGCCGTCGGCGTGGTGATCGGCGCGGCCTTCGGCAAGATCGTGACGGCGCTGGTCGAGAAGATCATCATGCCGCCGCTGGGCTACCTGATCGGCCGCGTGGACTTCTCCAGCCTGGCCTGGACCCTGTCGCCGGCCCACCTGGGTCCGGATGGCAAGGAGATTCCGGCCGTGGTGGTTGGCTACGGCGACTTCATCAATACCATCATCCAGTTCGTGATCGTGGCCTTCGCCATCTTCATCGTGGTCAAGGCGATCAACCGCCTCTCGCGCAAGCAGGAGGCTGCACCGGCCGCACCGGCCGAGGAAGTGGTGCTGCTGCGCGAGATCCGCGACAGCCTGAAGAAATAAGGCGGCAGAACGGTAGTGCCGGCCGCTGGCCGGCAATGTCGGAACATGCGGAAGCCGGCCAGCGGCCGGCACTGCCGCGACTGCGCGAAAGCCCCGCTCCGGCGGGGCTTTCGCATTGCCGGACATGGCGGAAAACAGCGTTCGCGCCAGCCATGACCTCCCGCCCATGCGCCGGGCTGAACGACTGTTAAGCTCCAAGGCTTGGTCCCTTCCCGGAGCTGTCCATGCGTCGCCGCGTCCTTGCCATCGCATCCTCCCTCGCCCTGCTGGCCACCCCGGCCTTCGCGGCGCCGCATACCACCACCCTGCCCCCGGCGTCGCTGGCCACCGCCGCACAGCTGCGCGACCAGGCGCTGGCCGATGACACCGGCTGGAAGGTGGTCGAATCGCTCACCACCGAAATCGGCCCGCGCATCGCCGGCAGCGAGGCCGACGCCCGCGCCGTGGCCTGGGCCGAAGCCAAGTTCAAGGCATTGGGCTTCGACAAGGTGTGGAAGGAACCGGTGACCTTCCCGAAGTGGGAGCGCCGCAGTGAACACGCTGCCGTGACCGGCAGGAACCCGCAGCCGCTGCAGATCACTGCGCTGGGCGGCAGCCCGGGCGGCACGGTGGAAGCGGAGGTGGTGCGCTTCGCCGATCTGGCCGCCTTGCAGGCGGCACCGGCCGGTTCGCTGAAGGGCAAGATCGCCTTCGTCGATTACCAGATGCTGCCGTTCCGCGATGGCCGCGACTACGGCCGCGGCGGTGCAATCCGCAGCAAGGGACCGTCAGAAGCGATCCGCAAGGGCGCGGTGGGCTTCCTGATGCGCTCGGCCGGTACCGACTCCCACCGCGTGCCGCACACCGGCATCACCCGTTTCGATGATGGCCTGACCCCGGTGCCGTCGGCGGCACTGTCGGTGCCCGATGCCGACCAGCTGGCGCGCCTGCTGGCACGTGGCAGCACCACGGTGAAGGTGGCGCTGGACTGTGGCTGGGATGGTACGGCGACCTCGTACAACGTGATCGGCGAGATCACCGGCCGCAGCCTGCCGAAGGAAGTTGTGGTGATCGGCGGCCATCTGGATTCGTGGGACCTGGGCACCGGCGCGGTCGATGACGGCGCGGGCGTGGGCATCACCATGGCCGCCGGCCACCTGATCGGCCAGCTCAAGCAGGCACCGAAGCGCACCATCCGCGTGATCGCCTTCGCCAACGAGGAACAGGGCCTCTACGGCGGCAAGGCCTATGCCGAGGCACACGCCAAGGACGTGGCCCTGCACCAGCTGGCCGCCGAGAGCGACTTCGGCGCAGGCCGCATCTACGCCTTCAATACCGGTTCACCGAATCCGGAAGGCTCACGTGAAGCGACGAAGCAGATTGCCGAAGTGATGAAGCCGCTGGGCATCGAGTACCAGGCCGACAAGGGTGGCCCGGGCCCGGACGTCGGCCCGCTGGCCGCCAAGGGCGGTGCGTGGGCGTGGCTGGCGCAGGACGGCTCGGACTACTTCCACCTGCACCACACCGCCGACGACACGCTGGACAAGATCGACCCGAAGGCGCTGGCGCAGAACGTGGCCGCGTATACGGTGTTCGCGTACCTGGCGGCGGAAGCCGATGGCAGTTTCGGCAGCGAAGCCAAGGCGACCACGCCACCGAACGAGTGATGCGGTAGTGCCGGGCCGTGCCCGGCAAGCGCAGCGGCAGGAGCGGTGCGAACCAAGGTTCGCACCCATCAAGGCGGGTCCTGAATCAGGAACCCGGCAGGGTCAGAGCCCTCGCCTGCGGCGAGGGATCCGACCCCGATCATGCGAGCCCGGATACGGGATCACCCGCGTCGACTGGCCCACTGCGCCAGCAGCACGGCCGTGGCCGAGGCCACGTTCAGGCTCTCCACCGCGCCACTGCCGGGAATCGAGACCCGCATGTCGCATTCGCTGGCCAGGCCGCGGTCCATGCCCTCGCCTTCGGCGCCCATCACGTACACCAGCCGCTCCGGCAGCGACGCACGGAACACGTCGTCGCCACCCTCAACGAGGGTCGCCGCCAGCCCGAAGCCGGCCGCACGCAGCTGCGCCATCGCCTGAGCAGTCTCCGGCAGCTGCACCAGCGGCACCGACTCCGCCCCGCCTTCGGCCACACGTGCGGCAGCACCGGACAGCGCCAGCGTGCTGCCGGCCGGCAGCAGCAGCGCCTTGACGCCGAAATGCGCGGCCGAGCGCAGGATCGCGCCGAAGTTGTGCGGGTTGCCGACACCATCCAGCCACAACGCCAGCACCGGGCCCTGCTCCAGATCGGCCAGCCACTGCGCCAGCGGCACGACCGGCGCACGCAGCACGTCGGCCACCAGGCCTTCGTGATGGGTCGTGGCAGCCAGCTTGTTGAGATCGCCTTCCTCCACCACGCGATAGCCCACGCGGTTGGCCACGCACCACTTCAGCACCGGCTGCATGCGCGGAATCAGCGCGTCCACCAGGTACAGCTTGCGCAGCGCCTGCGGGCGATTGGCGAACAGGGCCTGTACGGCGTTCCAGCCATACAGGCGCAGTTCGTCGTTGCCGCGCCCCGGCGGCGGCGGGGTGCCGCCCTCACGCGGTGGCAGCGGGGTGGCCCGCGGCGGTCGCGACGACGGGCGGCGGGCATTCTTCCAGGGATCATTCACTACGGGACAACTCCAGCTTGCGTTGACGCCAGAAATCGGCGTTCTTGATGCCCAGGGCATCGGGGTCGAAGATTGGATCGAGGCCGAGCTTCTTCTGTCGTTCGTAATCACGCAGGGCGAGCATGGCCGGCTTCTGGATGATGAGGATGGCAATGATGTTCAGCCAGGCCATCAGGCCGACGCCGATGTCACCCAGCGCCCAGGCCAGGGTTGCATTATGGAACGCGCCGAACACCACCATGCCGATGATGCCCAGGCGCAGCACCAGCACGGTCAGCGGGCGCTTCCTGTTGTGGTTCACATAGCTGAGGTTGGTCTCGGCCATGTAGTAGTACGCCATGATGGTGGTGAAGGCGAAGAAGAAGATGGCGATGGACACGAACGCCGAACCCCAGCCCGGCAGCACGGCTTCCACGCCGGCCTGGGCGTAACCGGCGCCTTCGGGAATGCCGGCCAGGCCCTGGAAGATCGGCGGGGCGCCGGCACCTGCCGGCGAGTACACGTTGTAGGTGCCGCTGGCCAGGATCAGGAAGGCGGTGGCGGTGCACACCATCATGGTGTCGAAGTAGATGGCGAAGGCCTGCACGTAGCCCTGCTTGGCCGGGTGCGAGACTTCCGAGGCGGCCGCTGCATGCGGGCCCGAACCCTGGCCGGCTTCGTTGGCGTAGATGCCGCGCTTGATGCCCCACTCCACTGCCAGGCCCATCATCGCGCCGAACGCGGCGTGGGTGCCGAAGGCGCTGCTGAAGATGATGTTGAACATCTCCGGCACGCGGTCGTAGTTGATGATCATGATGATGATGGCCATCAGGATGAAGCCGGCGGCCATGAACGGCACCACCACTTCGGCGAAGTTGGCGATGCGCTTGACGCCGCCGAAGATCACCACGCCCAGCAGCAGCGCGACCACGATGCCGATGCCCAGCTTCAGCGCCTGCACCGATTCCATGCCGAAGGCCTGGCCATCGAGCGGCCCGCACAGCGCGGTGCCGCGGCAGGCGTTGATGATGCTGTCGGCGATCGCGTTGGCCTGCACGCCCGGCATCAGGAAGCCGGCGGCGATGATCGTGGCGATGGCGAAGGCCAGCGCGTACCACTTCAGGCCCATGGCCTTTTCGATGTAGTAGGCCGGGCCACCGCGGTAGCGGCCTTCAGCGTCCTTGGTCTTGTAGATCTGCGCCAGGGTGCATTCCACGTACGACGTGGACGCGCCGAGGAAGCCCATCACCCACATCCAGAAGATCGCACCGGGGCCGCCGAAGGCGATGGCGGTGGCCACGCCGGCGATGTTGCCGATGCCCATGCGGCCGGCCATCGACATGGCCAGCGCCTGGAACGAGGACACACCGGCGTCGGATTTCTCCCCCCTGACGGTGAGGCGGCACATCTCGAAGAAGCCACGGATCTGCATGAAGCGGGTGCGCAGGCTGAAGAACAGGCCGGCGCCCAGGCACACGAAGATCAGTGCCTTGCTCCAGATGATGCTGTTGATGAAGTGTACGGTTGCTTCCACGCGCGCTCTCTCCAGTCGGCGGGTTGTAAGGACGTCCCGTCGGCTGGAGGGGACCGGTCGATTCTCCCTGATCGCAGGCCGCTGCGGTAGCGCCAGAAGACAAGGGGTCGGATCCCTTGCGCGCCGCGCGAGGGCTCCGACCCCGGTTCGCCCTTATGGCGGGTTGGGGTCAGAGCCCTTTTCTGGCGAAAAGGGATCTGACCCCGAGGGCTCACGGCAGTTGCGTGCGCACCCGGGCGAAACGGCGCAGGTCGTGCAGCACGCCGCGCTTGTAGACCGCGCAACGCTCCACGCCCTCTTCCTGGAAGCCGTTCTTCTCCAGCACCCGGGCCGAGCCGAGGTTGAAGTCGACCACGGTGGCCTGGAGCCTGAACAGGCGCAGCTCATCCATCACCCACGGGGCGAACAGGCCGACCACGCGGGTCATCACGCCTTGGCCCCAGTAGGCCTGGCCGAGCCAGTAACCCAGTTCGGCGGTATGCCCACGCTCGGCCACGCCCTGCTGGGCACCGACGCTGCCGCAGGCCTGGCCGTCGATCTCGATGGCCAGGTTCAGCGTGCCAGGGGCCAGCACGCGGCCCGCCAGGAAGGCCTCGCCATCCTCGCGCGTGTACGGGTACGGAAAGCGATCACGCAGGCCCCGCGATACCTCGGCGTCGTTGGCATGGCGCAGCAGGGATTCCAGGTCTTCCGGGCGCCAGGGGCGCAGTCGGAAACCTTCTCCCTGTAGTGGCGGGGTCAGAGCCCTTTCCCTTTGGGAAAGGGATCCGACCCCGTCGGCGTGCCGGTCAGGCATGCCCGCCCACCGAGGGCGATTCGGCTTCCTGCTTCTCCAGTTCGCGCTTCACCGCTTCCGGCGAGCGGGTGTACGGGGCTAGCCGCGCGTAGAACGCCGGCACCACGAACAGCGACAGGAACGTCGAAAGAGTCACGCCGAAGATGATCACGATGCCGATCGTGCCACGGCTGGCCGAGCCGGGGCCACCGGCCACCACCAGCGGAATCGCGCCGACCACGGTGGCGATCGAGGTCATCAGGATCGGGCGCAGGCGCACCATCGCCGATTCGATGATCGCCTCGCGCACGGTTCTTCCGTCGTCGCGCAGCTGGTTGGCGAATTCGACGATGAGGATGCCGTTCTTCGCTGCCAGGCCGACCAGCATGACGATGCCGATCTGGCTGAACAGGTTCACCGTGCCGCCGCTCACCCACAACCCGACCAAGGCACCGAGCACGCCCAGCGGCACGGTCAGCATGATGGTGAGCGGGTGGATGAAGCTCTCGAACTGCGCGGCCAGCACCAGGTAAACCACCAGCAGGGCCATGGCGAAGGTCAGCAGCACCGCGCCACCCGCACTCTGGTACTCGCGCGATTCGCCCTTCCAGTTCACCTGCGCGTACTGCGGCAGTTCCTCGCGGGCCACGTTCTGCGCCCAGGCGATGGCCTCGCCCAGCGGATAGCCCGGTGCCAGGCCGGCGGTGATGGTGATCGAGCGCAGGCGGTTGAAGCGGTTCAGCGTGCCCGCCTCGGCCACTTCACTGAGCGTGACCAGGTTGGACAGCGGCACCAGTTCGCCGGAGGTGGCGCGCACGCGGATCGCGGCCAGGTCGGCCGGGCTGGCACGGCCATCGCGACCGGCCTGCACCAGCACGTCGTACTCCTCGCCGTTGTCGACGAAGGTGGTAACGCGACGCGAACCCATCATGGTTTCCAGCGCCGAACCGATCGCGGTGACCGGCACGCCGAGATCCGCCGCACGCTGGCGGTCGATGTTCACCCGCATCTGCGGCCGGGTTTCCTTGTAGTCCGAATCCGGGCCGACCAGGCCGGGATTGTCGGCCATGCGCAGCAGGATGCGGTCACGCCACTGCGCGATCTCGGCGTATTCCGGGCCGCCCAGCACGATCTGGAATGGCTGGCCGCCACTGCGCACCAGCCCGCCGCCCACCTGCGTACGCACGCGCACGCCGCGGATGGTGTCCAGTTCCTTCTGCAGTGCGTTGGCCACGTCCGGCGTGGCCTCGCTGCGCTGGCGCCACGGCTGCAGGAAGATGCTGACGCGGCCGGTGTGCATTTCCTCGCTGGCACCGAAGCCGCCGGGCACGCGGGGGTTGGCACGCACGATCGGCTTGTCCGGGCCGACGTGAGGGGCCAGCAGCGCTTCCACCTGCTGTACCTGCTGCACGGTGTAGTCGTAGCCGGCGCCTTCCGGGCCGTCGATCATGATCTGGAACGAACCGCGGTCTTCGGCCGGCGCCAGCTCCGACGGCAGCAGTTTCAGCAGGCCCCAGCTGGCGGCCAGCGCGGCCACCATCACCAGCAGGTAGATCCAGGTGCGGTCCACGTGATGGTCGAGCACGCGACCATAGCCGGAGGCCAGGCGCTCCAGGTTGCGGTTGACGAAGCCATGCAGGCCGCGCGGTGCCTGCCCGGTGTGCGGCTTGAGCAGCTTGGAGGCCATCATCGGCGTCAGCGTCAGCGCCACGAACGCGGACAACGCAACCGCCGCCGCCAGCGCCACCGCCAGTTCGCGGAACAGGCGGCCGGTATTGCCTTCCAGGAAACCGACCGGCAGGAACACCGCCACCAGCACCGCGGTGGTGGCGATCACCGCGAAGGCGACCTGCGTGGTGCCACGCTTGGAGGCCACCAGCGGGGGCTCGCCCAGGTCGATGCGGCGCTGCACGTTTTCCACCACCACGATCGCATCGTCCACCACCAGGCCGATGCACAGCACCAGGGCCAGCAGGGTCAGCAGGTTGATCGAGAAATCGAACGCATACAGCGCGATGAACGCCGCGACCAGGCAGACCGGCACGGTCACGGCCGGAATCAGCGCAGCGCGGAAACTGCCAAGGAACAGCCAGATCACCGCCAGCACCAGGATCATCGCTTCCACCAGCGTGGCGTAGACGCGATCCACCGCCGCTTCGATGAAGGTGGTGTTGTCGAAGGCGACGAAGATCTGCGTGCCCTTGGGCAGGGTCAGCGCCACCCGCTCGGCTTCAGCGCGCGCGGTACGCGCCACGTCCAGCGAGTTGGCAGTGGAGGTCTTGACGATGCCCAGGCCGATGCCCGGCTCGCCGTTGCTGCGGTAGTACGCGCGACGCTCGGCCGAAGCCAGTTCGATCTTCGCCACGTCGCCCATGCGCACCACGTAACCGTCGCGGCCCTTGCCCAGCGGGATGGTCGCAAAGTCTTCCGGCTTGATGTAGTTGCGCTCCACGCGCAGGGTGAAGTCGCGGTCGGTCGACTCGATGCGGCCGGCCGGCAATTCCACATTCTCGTTGCGCAGCGCGGTTTCCACGTCGCCAGTGGTCAGCCCGCGTGCGGCCAGCTGGTCACGGTCCAGCCAGATGCGCATCGCGTAGCGCTGGCGGCCACCGATGCGGACCTGGGCCACGCCATCGAGGCTGGAGAAACGATCGACCACGTAGCGGTCGGCGTAGTCGCTCAGCTCCAGCGTGTCCATGGTCGAGGAGACCATGTTGAACCAGATGATGGGGTCGGCATCGCTCTCGACCTTGGCGATTTCCGGCGGACGCGCTTCTTCGGGCATGCGGTCGGCGACGCGGCTGACCGCATCGCGCACGTCATTGGCCGCCGCTTCGATATCGCGGTTGGAGGTGAACTCGATGCTGACCTGCGAGCGGCCGTTGGTGCTGCGCGCATTGATCGTATCGATGCCTTCGATGCCGGCCAGCGCATCTTCCAGCACCTGGGTGATGCGGCTTTCGATGACCGCCGCCGAGGCGCCGGTGTAGTCCACCGACACCGACACGATCGGCGGATCGATGGCGGGCAGTTCGCGCAGGGTCAGGCGGGTGAAGGACATCACGCCCAGCACCAGCAGCAACAGGCTCATCACCACGGCGAACACCGGCCGCTGGATGGAGATGTCGGACAGCTTCATCCGCCGTGGCCCTCGGCCGCGACCGGCACCGGTGCATCCGCCGGCTTGGCACCGCTGGCCGGGGCCGCATCCTTGGCCGCGACCTTCAAACCCGGGCGCAGCTTGCCGGTGCCATCGACCACGATACGCTGGCCGGCTTCCAGGCCCTGCTTGATCTCAACCACGCCGGCGCGGCGCGCACCGGTCACCACGTCCACGCGCTCGACGCTGTCGTCGCTCTTGATGCGGTACACGAACGTGTCGCGGCCCACCTGCACCACGGCGATTTCCGGCACCACCAGCGCCGGGCGCTCGGGGCGGAACAGGCGCACGTCCAGCAGCATGCCCGGGCGCAGCGCATGGTCGCTGTTGGCGAAATCGCCGCGCACGGTCACCGCACGGGTCGCCGGGTCGATGCGTGCGTCGATGGTACTGACCACGCCCTCGAAGGTGCGGCCCGGCCACGCCACGCTGGTGGCGCTGACCTTGTCACCGACGCCCAGTGCGGCCAGTTCCACTTCCGGCACCTGGAAATCGATGTGCATGTGCTCGATGTCGTCGAGCGTGGCAATGACCGTGGTCGGGGTCACCAGCGAGCCGGGGCTGACCTGGCGGATGCCGAGCACGCCGGCGAACGGTGCGCGCACACGCCGATCACCGATGTCGGCCTGCATCTGCATCACGCGCGCCTCGGCGGCATCACGGATCGACTTCTGCGTATCCAGCGTGGCGCTGGACACCAGCCGCTGGGAGGCCAGCTCGCGCTGGCGCTTGTACAACTGGTCGGCCTCGTGGAAGGTGGCCTGCGCCTGCACCAGCGCCGCTTCCTGGGCCTGCCCGCGCAGCGTCACGATCGGTGCGCCGGCGGCGATGTGCTGGCCGCTTTCGAAATGCACCTTCTCGACGATTTCGCTGACCTTGGCGGTGACGCTGATCGACTCGCGCGCCTTGGCCGTGCCCAGCGCCTGCAGGGTGTCGTTCCACTGCATGGGCTGCACCACCTGCGCCGTGACCGGCACTGCTTCGCCCTGCCGACGCGCGGCGGCCTCCTGTTTGCCTGCGCACCCGGCCAACACGGCCAGGCTGAGGCCAAGGGCCAGGGTCGAAGCGATACGAGCCAACATGAATGGTCCTGATTGATCCACGGCCGCCGAGTGTAGGCAAGGCCCCGCAAAAGCGGTATGTGCCAAGCGTTTACCATCGTGGAACCGAAGCCGTGATAGCGCCTTGAACCCGTTCCGTGCAAGGCTGCCCTTGGCGGTGTCGGCGTGTGTCGGGGTGTATCCAGCCGTGCACCACGGGCGTTGCCATCGTAGAGTCGAAGCTGCCCGACAGAGGGCGTCGGGCGGGGACGGATCCTGGCGGGGATCCGGCCCCGGTTTTTTTTCACCCGGCGGATCAGTACCGGTAGTTCACCTTCATCCACAGGCTGCGCCCGGGCTCGTTGATGCGCACCGGGTCGGCCGGGAAGCCGAAGTCGGCACTGCCGGCCAGGTTCAGGTGCTCGCTGTAGGCGCGGTCGAACAGGTTGTCGACGCCCGCGCTGAGCTGCAGCTGCGAACTGAAACGGTACGCGGCGTTGAGCGCGAACGTGGCGAAACCTGCACTCGGCCCGAGGTCCTGTGCGACCACGTTGCCCTGGCCCTCGGCCACGCGGTGCTGGTGGGTCACCGCACGCAGCAGTGCCCCGGCACTCCAGCTCTGGCCTTCCCAGTTCGCGCTCAGGCGTGCTTCCAGTGGTGGCATCTGCGGCAGCGGACGCTGCTGGTCGCGGTTCTCGCCCCAGGCATAGGCCAGCGTGCCGCCCAGCTTCCACTGCCCGGCCAGGCTCACTTCCAGGCCCGCCTCGGCACCGGCGATGCGCGCGTCGACATTGCGGGCCTGGCTCATGCCCATCATGCCGCTGCCGTGGTACGTGAACAGGATGTAGTCCTGGATCTGCCCGGCGTACGCCGAAACCCACGTCTGCACGCGCGGTCCCTTGTACTGCAGGCCGACGTCGAGCTGGGTGGTGCGTTCGGGCTGCACGCCGGTGAACGCGTTCACTGCGCCGGCCGGGCCATGGTTGGGCGAGAACAGCTCCCAGTAGTCGGGCATGCGTTCACTGTGGCCGAGCCCGGCGTACCAGGTCAGGCCGTCGGCCAGGTCCTGCTCGTAACGCAGGAAACCACTGCCCAGCCATTCCTTGCGGCGCTGGCCCGCAGTCGGATTGGGCCTGTTCCCCATCATTCCGCGGATCGATTGCCGCTCATCGCGGACGCTGGCGCGGTCGATGCGCAGGCCACTGATCCACCGCTGATCGGTGCCGGCGCCGAGGGTCAACTCGGTGAACACGCCGTAGCGGCGGAACTTGGCATCGGTCTCCCAGGCGGCCTGGCGGTAGGTGTTGCGGCCCATGCCCATGCGGCCACGATGGCGACTGTCTTCGCCGTCCACACCCGCCACCAGTTGCACGTCCTGCCAGTGCCACTCGGAACTGACCCGGCCGCCCTGGGTACGGCGGTCCACGTTCGACGCCATCGGCATCGGCATCGGCATCATGCTGTTGGGATTCGGCGTGCGCAGCGTGTAGTTGTCCATCACGTGGTCGGCTTCGTTGTAGTACACGTTGGCCTGCAACGTGTCCCACGCACCGGGCAGATTTCGTTTTTCGAAGCGCGCGGCATAGCTGGTGCGTTCGAACGCGGCACCGTCCATGCCGCGCCCGGCGTAACGCGCGATGGCATCGCCGGCACCGGCGGAAATCTCCAGCAGCGTGTCGGCATCCGGCGTCCAGCCGATGGCCACGTCACCGTTCCACTTGCGCCACTTCGACGGCACCACGTCACCGTGGCCGTCCTTGTAGTCATCGGCTTCGGAGCGGTTGCCGCTGGCACGCACGTAGCCTGTCGGGTTGCCCAGGGTCAGGTCCAGCACCTGGTCATTGCGGTTGCGCGAACCGACCAGCGCACTGGCATCGGCACGCAGGCCGGGTTCATCGAAGCGCGGCGTGTCGCGCTCGAAGCGCACGGTACCGGCCGAGGCACCTGCGCCCCAGCGCACGCTCTGCGGGCCCTTGATGATGGTCAACCGGTCGAAGCTTTCCGGCGCGATGTAGGACAGCGGATTGTCCATGCGCGACGGGCAGGCACCGATCAGGTTGCCGTCGTTGCTGAGGATGTTCAGGCGCGAACCGAACATGCCGCGCAGCACCGGGTCGCCGTTGGTGCCGCCATTGCGGATGGCAGAGAAGCCGGGAACGGTTTTCAGGTAATCGGCACCATCACTGGCCGGCACCGGCTGCCGCGGCAGGCGCGGATCGGTCACCCAGTGCAGCGGCGAGGACGGTGCGGCGGCGGTGACCACCATCGTGTCGAGGGTGCGCGCCTCTTCGGCGGGCGCAGCGTAGGCCAGTGACGTGGCCACGGCCAGGCCAAGGGCAACCGGCAGGCGCGCGCAGGCGCCCGCGGGGCGGGAAGTCATTTTCATCGGAACAGCTCCAAGGTACGCACGCGCGCACGGCGCCCGGTCAGGCGTCGTGCGGCAGATCCACGGGGATATCAGCGGACGATGGAGACGCGCGGTGGCCCACGTGCGGCGTGTGCGGGCCAGTGCGGTGCGGGCAGCACCTGTTGCGACCACGGGAACACCAGGCGCGGCCGCCACAGCAACGGCAACAGCAGTACCAGCACCGCCAGCCAGGGCAGCAGGCGCATGGCCAGTACACAGTATTCGCAGGCCTCGCCATGCATGGCGTGGGGATCGGCCGGGCGGTCAGGCGCTGCCGGCGCGGCGCCGTGCTGATCGTGCCCGGCCATGGCCATGTCGTGCATGTCATGGCCCATGGTGGCGTGGTCCATGCCCGCCATTGCAGTGTGGTCCATCGGCGGCGCCTGCAGCGCGCGGCTGACCAGCGGCGCAAGCACCATCAGCAGCGTCGCCAGGATGGCGAGCTGGAGCAGAAGACGCTGCGGGCGGGACAGGCGGGTCACCCCGCTAGTGTAGAGGCGGGTCCAGGGTTGCCCGTGCGACGAACCGTCGCAGGAGGGGGTTTATCGGCAGGGCTGCGCCCTGCACCCGCTGCGAGCTGGAGCAACAGCAAGAGCCGAAGCAACATCAAAAGCTGGCTTCCTGTGAGTTAGGCGGGGTGGGTCCGGTTGCGGGGGGCGCTGCAAGTACGTCCATGTAAGCTCGGTCGCCGCATCCATGCGGCTCACGCCCCCGCAACCGGACCCACCCCGCCATCGACAGATTCTCGCGATCTGCTGTAGATCCACGCCATGCGTGGATGAATCTCCATCGGAATCGAATATTTCGAACTGGAATCGAAAAGCATCCACGCATGGCGTGGATCTACCGTGTCGACCAAGGTCGACACCTACCAACAGCCGCCGGAATCTGTCAGAGGTGGGGCGGTGTCGGAGTGCGGGGTGTCAGCCGCATGGATGCGGCTGCCAAGCTTACAGGGACGTACTTGCAGCGTCCCCGCACTCCGACACCGCCCCGCCAACCCACGGAATGCCGCTTCTGCTGTTGCTGTTGCTGTTGCTGTTGCCTTTGTCCGCAGCAGGTGCAGGGCTGCAAGCCCTGCTCGACCAACCCCTCACACCGTGATGGTCTGGGTCAGTGACTCCCAGGTCGGTGGCACCGGCCACGCGGCGGCCTGGTTGCCATCCAGCACCCTGCGCAGATCGCGCGGATCAATCTGCGGTGCCAGCACGTGCACCAGCTCCAGCGCGTAATCGCGCAGCACCCGGTCGCGCGGCAACACCGCCCAGGCAATGCACTCGCTGATCGGGTCCGGCGCCGGCCACGAGCGCAGGTCTTCGTCGTTGGAACTGACCGCCATCTCGGCCAGCAGGCCCACGCCCAGCCCGGTACGCACATAGGTCTTGATCAGGTCCGCATCGAGCGCGGTCAGCGCCAGGTCCGGCGCCAGGCCGTTTGCAGCGAAGGCGCGCTGCAACGAGGAATTCGGGCGGGTCGAGGATTCGTAGCTGATCAGCGGCTGCCGGGCCAACGCGGCCAGGTCCGGTGCGCGGCCGGCGCGGTCCAGCGGGTGCCCCTTGGGTACCACCACCAGGCGTCGCCAGCGGAACAGCGGCACCGCGATGCCATCGGTGGGCTCACTGCCGGCGGTGCTGATGATCGCGATATCCGCGTCACCCTGGTTCAAGCGGTCCAGCGCGTCGGTTTCACCGGCCTGCTGCAGGTGCACGCTCACCTGGGGATAGGCCTGCTTGATCGCTGCCACCGCCGGCGGCAGCACGAAGCGCGCCTGGGTGTGGGTGGTGGTCAGGATCAGCTGGCCCTGGCTCTCGCGGCGCTGGTTGGCCGCGTAGGTGCGGATGTTGTTGGCCTCGGCCAGCACCGCGCGGGCACGAGCGATCACCTCGGTGCCGGCCGGGGTGACCGACTCCAGGCTGCGGCCCTTGCGCACGAACAACAGGAAGCCGAGCTCGTCTTCCAGCTGCTTGAGCTGCTTGGACAGGCCGGGCTGGGTGGCGTGCACGCGCGAGGCGGCCAGCGTGATGTTCAGCTCGGCGTCGGCGATGGCGACCAGGTAGCGCAGCTGGGTCAGCGTCATGGGAGGCGGGCGGCGTGGGGCGGAGGTCCACTCTAGGGTCAATTGCCGTCACCAGCTTATAACCAAAGGTTGTTTAAGAAAGGTATCTGGTCATTTCCGGGCGTCATATGCCGGCGCTACGGTCAGCCGGCAGCCGCTGGCCTGAACAGCCAGCCCTCCCCTTCTGCCCGCCGGCGTCCGGCGCGGCCCTGTTTCCGGAGCGCTTCCATGGCCCTGTACGACTCCATCCTCGATACCGTCGGCAACACCCCCATCGTCAAGCTGCAGCGCCTGGCGCCGCCGCAGGTCAGCGTCTACGCCAAGGTCGAGTCGTTCAACCCGGGCGGCTCGGTCAAGGACCGCCTGGCGCTGGCGATCATCCTCGACGCCGAAGCACGTGGCCTGCTCAAGCCGGGCGACACCATCGTCGAAGCCACTTCTGGCAACACCGGCGTGGCGCTGGCGATGGTCGCCGCCGCGCGCGGCTACAAGTTCGTGGCGACCATGGTCGAGACCTTCTCGGTGGAGCGCCGCAAGCTGATGCGCGCCTATGGCGCCAAGGTGATCCTGACCCCGGCCGCCGAACGCGGCAGCGGCATGGTGCGCAAGGCGCGCGAACTGGCCGAGCAGCACGGCTGGTTCCTGGCCAGCCAGTTCGCCAACCCGGCCAATCCGGCGTATCACCGCAACACCACCGCCGCCGAAATCCTGCGCGACTTCGCCGGCAAGCGGCTGGACTACTTCGTCAGCGGCTGGGGCACGGGCGGCACGCTCACCGGCGTGGGCGAAGTGCTGAAGGTCGCGCGTCCGCAGACCCGCATCATCGCCACCGAGCCAGCCGGCGCCGCACTGCTGAAGGGCGATGACTGGAAGCCGCACAAGATCCAGGGCTGGACCCCGGACTTCGTGCCCGACGTGCTCAACCGTGATGTGGTGGATGAACTGGTGACGGTGGAAGATGACCGCGCGATCGCCACCGCGCGCCGACTGGCTGCGGAAGAAGGCATCTTCGTCGGCATCTCCGCCGGCGCTACCGTGGCCAGCGCACTGGATGTGGCCGCACGTGCCGAACCGGGTTCAGTGATCCTGGCGATGCTGCCGGACACCGGTGAACGCTACTTCTCCACGCCGCTGTTTGCCGACGTGAACGAGGGTTCCGACGACGACTGGTTGGCCGGCCTGCCGTAACACCCCGGGGTCGGATCCCTTTTCCGCAGGGAAAGGGCTCCGACCCCCTTCTGCTTCAGCCTGCATGAAGGCGTCGCCCGCCATCGTGCGTGAAGGCCGTCGGATCGCAGCGCGTGAGACGGTCATGACGCAGTATCGATGCCCTGTCCCCTACCGTGGGAACAGCCGGCGCAGATGCTGCGCGGATCACCTCACAGGCAGGAGACGGACGCATGAAGATCGAAGTTTGGCAGGGCGACATCACGACCCTGGCGGTGGATGCGATCGTCAACGCGGCCAATGAAACGCTGCTCGGTGGTGGCGGTGTCGACGGCGCGATCCATCGTGCGGCCGGGCCCGCGTTGCTGGCCGAATGCGCGCAGCTGCCGGAACTGCGCCCGGGCGTACGTTGCCCGACCGGAGAAGTGCGCGCCACCAGTGCTTACGCTTTGCCTGCACGCTACGTACTGCACACGGTGGGCCCGGTCTGGCACGACGGCCAGCGCGATGAACCGGCGTTGCTCGCCAACTGCTACTGGAAGTCGCTGCAGCTGGCCGAATCGCTGGGCGTGCAGTCGATCGCATTCCCAGCCATCAGCTGCGGCGTATACGGCTATCCGCTGTACCAGGCCGCGCAGATCGCAGTGACCGAAACACTGGCCTGGCAGCGCAGCCACGCGCAACCGATGCGCATCGTGCTGGTGGCGTTCAATACCGCTACGGCCAAGGCCTACCAGCAGGCGTTGAGTGCCGCCGGGCAAAGCGCCGACAGCGAACCGCGCGGGTCGATGCTGCCGCCCCTGGGTGACGCGGGTTTTGCCGCCGCGCATTGAATCGCGATGCAGCGCGAAAAGGAAAAGGCCGGGCATTGCCCGGCCTTCTCAGTTACACCATTGATGTCATCCACGCATGGCGTGGATCACGCTCAACGACTGGCAGCTTCCACCGCAGCGGCGTCATCGGCCACGGCGGCTGCAGCGTCGGCAGCGGCACGTGCAGCCGATGCCGCAGCACCCTCGGCGCTGGCCCCTTCCACCTGCACGCGCACCTCGACCATGCCTGCGCCATTGTTCAGGCTGGACACGTCGACGGTGTAATGACCGGCCGGCAGAGTCTCCTCCAGGCGCGAGTTGGTACCGTTGCCACCGTCGTCGTCGGTCAGCTCGACATCGCCACCGACCACGCGCAGCACGGTATCGACCTGGCTGGAAATCGCGTCCAGGCGCACGTCGGCCGGCCGGTCCAGGGTCAGCAGGAAGCGGCGACGGCCTTCGTTGTCCAGCATGGTGTACACGCTGCCCGACTTCGGCAGGGCGGTGCCATCGCGCTCGACCAGATTCCCCGGCAGTTCGATGCGGGTGGCAGACAGGGTGAACATGCCATTGACACCGCTGCCGAGGCCGCGCGCGGTCAGGGTGTACTTGCCCGGCTTCAGCGACAGGGTCAGCCGCGAGTTGGTGCTGTCGTTGCCATCGTCGTTTTCGGCTTCAACGCCCTGGCCCGACAGCTTCAGCACCGGATCGAAGACATCCGACACCAGGCGGATTTCGTACAGGCCGGCCTTGTCCACCTGCAGGGTGTAGTCCTGCGAATCACTGGCCAGCATGTCCACGATTTCGCCACTGCCCGCCAACGGCTTGCCGTCGTAAGGTTTCAGCTTCTCGGCTCGCAGGCGATACGGACCAAAGGCGGTCGGGCCATCGGCATTGACCGCCACCTGGTAGGTGCCGCCGCCATTGGCACGGAACGCCAGCGAGACGTCGCCTTCGCGTTCGTAACCGGTGTTGCTGGTGGAAACAAGACTGCCGTTGTTGAACACGGCGATCGAGCCGCTGAGGGCACCAGTAAGTTTCAGGCCGACCAGATCCTTGTCTTCCAGCTTGATCTGGTAGAGCTGGTGATGGCTGCCATCATTGAAGTTGATGCCGCTGCGCGAGGTGATCTCGCCGGACACCGGCTTGTCGAAATCGAGCGACGCGGCCTTGCCTGCCTCTGCGCCGCCGCCGATGCGGTTGCACCCGCCGGCGACCAGGACCGTGGCTACGGCCAGTGTGATTGCTGCCAAACGCATGTTGTTTCTCCTTGGCCTTCCATGTGGTTCCCGCGTACCGGCCGGGCACGCGGGGGCGGAAAAGATACCCGCAAAAGCAAACGCCGGCGTGATGCCGGCGCTGCCTTGTTCATCCAGCGATGGGACGGATCAACCGTTCCACTTGCCCAGCGCAGCCAGGCCGTTGTCCTTGGCACGCTCGTACACGGTCTTCTGGGCGGCTGCGTAGTTGCCCTTCATGTCCTTGGCCCACAGCTTCAGCGCGGCCTGCTGCATGGCGCGACCGTAGGAGAAGCTCAGCGGCCACGGCAGGTTGCCCAGCTGGTTCATCGCGTTCAGGTGCTCGGTGGACTGCTCGTCGCTCTGGCCACCGGACAGGAACACCACGCCCGGCAGGATGGCCGGCACGGTGCTCTTCAGGCACATCACGGTCGACTCGGCCACTTCCTCGACGTCGGCCTGCTCATCGCAGTTCTTGCCGGAGATGACCATGGACGCCTTCAGGATGGTGCCTTCCAGCAGCACGTTCTGCTGGTACAGCGCGTCGAACAGCGAACGCAGGGTGGCTTCGGTGACTTCGTAGCAGGTCTCGATGTCGTGGTCGCCGTCCATGATCACTTCCGGCTCGACCATCGGCACCAGGCCGCATTCCTGGCACAGGGCGGCATAACGGGCCAGCGCATGGGCGTTGGACTCGATGCAGGTGCCCGACGGAATGCTCTCGCCGATGTTGATGACCGCACGCCACTTGGCGAAGCGCGCACCCAGCTTGTAGTACTCCTGCAGGCGCTCGCGCAGGCCGTCCAGGCCTTCGGTGACCAGCTCGCCCGGGCAGCCGGCCAGCGGGTGCGCACCCTTGTCCACCTTGATGCCCGGAATCATGCCGTGGTCGGCCATGTACTTGGCGAACGGCACGCCGTCCCTGGTCGACTGGCGGATGGTTTCGTCGTACAGGATGGCGCCGGAAATGTGCTCGTTGAGCTTCGGCGTGGTCAGCAGCAGCTCGCGGTAGGCACGACGGTTCTCCTCGGTGTTCTCGATACCGACGCCGGCGAAACGCTTGGCGATGGTAGCGGTGGATTCGTCGATCGCGATGATGCCCTTGCCCGGGGCGACCATGGCCTGGGCGGTTTCGGCCAGCTGTTCGATGCTCATGTATTTCCTGTGGCGGGTGCGGGAAAAACGTAAGTATAGCCCCGCCGCCCGTTGCCCCGGTGTCGAGGCCAGGATGGAAACGATTCCAATGTCCACGCAGGACAAGGGATGTCCTGCGGCATGGGGTCAGAGCCCCTTTGGGGATCTGACCCCGGGTCGGATGCGCGCAGCGGCTCCGACCCGAGGCCGACTGGGTTTACAGATCGCCCAGCCCAATGGCGCGGCCGTCTTCACCCACTTCCAGCAGGCGCAGGGTATTGGTGGCACCGTGGGTTTCCATGTGCTCGCCGCTGGTGAACACGACGCGGTCACCGGCCTGCAGCAGTTCGGCTTCCACCAGCAGGCGGATGCTGCCGCGCGCGGCTTCGCGCGGGGTCAGGCCGCGGCTGTCGAAGTTGATCGGGAACACATCGCGCATCAGCGCCATCTGCCGGCGCGCGCCGTCATGGCGGGTCACCGCGAACACCGGCGCCTTGGCGCGGAAACGCGACAGGTAACGCGCGGTGCCACCGGACTCGGTCATTGCCACGATCGCGCGCACGCCCACGTGCTGGGACAAGAACATGGTGGCCATGGCAATGGCCTGGTCGGCACGCTCGAGGTTGCGCGGCGAAGCGTTGAAGTCGGTCTCGGTCTGGAACTGGCGCTCGGCCCCCAGGCAGATGCGCGCCATTGCTTCGACCGCCTTGACCGGCCAGGCACCTGCAGCGGTCTCGGCCGACAGCATCACCGCATCGGTGCCGTCGATGACCGAGTTGGCCACGTCCAGCACTTCGGCACGGGTCGGAATCGGGCTTTCCACCATCGACTGCAGCATCTGCGTGGCGGTGATCACCACCTTGTTCTGTGCCAGCGAGGCCTTGATGATCTTCTTCTGCAGGCCCGGCAGTTCGGCATCGCCGATCTCCACGCCAAGGTCGCCACGGGCGACCATCACCACGTCGCTGGCCTCGACGATTTCTTCCAGGTTCTCGATGGCCTCGGTGCGCTCGATCTTCGACACCAGCGCAGCATCACAGCCATGCGAGCGGGCGATGTCACGCGCATCGTTCATGTCCTGTGCGTTGCGGCAGAACGACACGGCGATGAAGTCGACACCGATCTTGGCGACGATGCCGATCAGCTCCTTGTCGCGCTCGGTCAGCGCGCCCAGCGAGAGGCCGCCGCCCTGCTTGTTCAGGCCCTTGCGGTCGGACAGCACACCGTCGTTCAGTACGGTATTGATGATGCGTTCGCCCTGCACCTCCACCACCTGCAGCTGCATCAGGCCGTCGTCGAGCAGCAGGACGTCGCCCGGACCCACGTCCTGCGGCAGGCCGAGGTAGCTCACACCCACCTGGGTGGCATCACCCGGGCCGGCGCTGGTGCTGGCGATCAGGTCGAAGCGGTTGCCCGCCTTCAGCTGCACCTTGCCTTCTGCGAAGCGCTCGATGCGGATCTTCGGGCCCGGCAGGTCGGCCAGGATGCCCACTTCCACGCCGACGCGGGCGGCGGCGGCACGCACTTCGGCGGCACGCTTGGCCTGGCCGGACGGGTCACCATGGCTGAAGTTGAGGCGCACCACGTTGACGCCGGCGCGGAACAGATCCTCCAGCACGCCCGGCGGATCAGTGGCCGGACCGAGGGTGGCAAGGATCTTGGTGCGACGCTGACGCTCGAACATGGTGAATGGGCCTCTCCCGATAAAGAACGGAAATTAGCACATCCTTCACGCCGCATGTATACGGTTACAGCCTTGTGCTGCCTGACTTCGCGGGTCATGGATCGGACATCACCCGGACATACGCTGGCGCAGGGCGTTCTGTAGAGCCGGGCCCATGCCCGGCTGCGCCGTTGGCCGCAATCAGCCGAGCGTGGGGCCAGCTCTCCAGGCGGGGCGGCTAGGCCAACAGCGTCGTCAGCTGTGCCGGCTCGCGAGCCAGCTGGCCCGCACCGGCTTCGGTCAGTTCGGCCTCACCGCCAAAGCCCCACAGCACGCCCACGCTGCGCAGGCCGTGGTGGCGTGCGCCCTCGATGTCCATGCGGCGGTCGCCGATCATCCAGCACTGTGCGGGCTGCAGCTGCAGGCGGCGCAGTGCCTCCCCGACCAGCTCGGGCTTGTGGCTGCGCGAGCCGTCCAGGGTCGAACCGACGATCTCCTCGAACAGCCCGCCAAACGGCAGGTGCGCAAGGATGCGGCGCGCATGCGGCTCGTTCTTGGCGGTGACCACCGCCAGGCGGTGGCCTCGGCCATGCAGCGTGCGCAGGGTGTCTTCCACCTGCGGGTACACCGTGTGTTCGCGCCAGCCTTCGGCATCGAAGCGCTCGCGGTAATAGCCCACCGCCTGCTACACCCGCGCTGGTTCGACGAACAGTGGCGTGAAGGTGGTACGCAGCGAAGGACCGATCCAGCCCAGCAGCGTCTCCTGCGGCGGCACCGGATGGTCCATCTTCTGCAGCGCATAGGCGATGCAGGCGGTGATGCCCACCTGCGAGTCGATCAGCGTGCCGTCCAGGTCGAAGAACAGGACATCCTTGCCGTGCCCGGCACTCATGCGCCGCGCGCGTCGAGTGCGGCCACCGCCGGCAGGGTCTTGCCCTCCAGGAACTCCAGGAACGCACCACCGCCGGTGGAGATGTAGCTGACCTGCTGGGCGATATCGAACTTGTCGACCGCCGCCAGGGTGTCGCCGCCACCGGCGATGGAGAACGCCCTGGAGCTGGCGATGGCGCGGGCCAGTGCTTCGGTGCCCTTGCTGAAGGCCTCGAACTCGAACACACCGACCGGGCCGTTCCAGACCACGGTACCGGCCTTGTCGATCAGCTGCGCGTACTGCGCCGCGGTCTGCGGGCCGATGTCCAGGATCAGATCATCTTCGGCAACGGCGTCGACTGCCTTCACCTCGGCGACCGCGTCGGGCATGAACTGCTTGGCGGTCACCACGTCCACCGGCAGCGGGATGTCGGCGCCGCGCGCCTTGGCATCGGCCACGATCTTCTTCGCGGTGTCCAGCAGGTCCGGCTCGTACAGCGACTTGCCGACGTTGTAACCGGCGGCAGCGATGAAGGTGTTGGCGATGCCACCACCGACGATCAGCTGGTCGACCTTGCCGACCAGGTTGGCCAGCAGTTCCAGCTTGGTGCTGACCTTGCTGCCGGCCACGATGGCCAGCAGCGGCTTGGCCGGTGCATCCAGCGCCTGCGCCAGCGCGTCCAGTTCGGCCATCAGCAGCGGGCCACCGGCAGCAACCGGGGCGAAGCGGATGACACCGTGTGTGGAGGCCTGCGCACGGTGCGCGGTGCCGAAGGCGTCCATCACGAACACATCGCACAGGGCGGCGTACTTCTTCGACAGGGCTTCATCGTCCTTGCCCTCGCCGACGTTCATGCGGCAGTTTTCCAGCAGCACCAGCTGGCCCGGCTGGACCTCGACGCCGTCGACCCAGTCGCGCACCAGCGGAACCTCGCGACCGAGCAGCTCGGACAGGCGCTGGGCCACCGGCGCCAGCGAATCGGCTTCGCTCCAAACACCTTCCTTCGGGCGCCCCAGGTGCGAGGTGACCATCACCGCCGCGCCCTGCTCCAGCGCGCGCTTGAGCGTCGGCAGCGAAGCGGTGATGCGCTGTTCGGAAGTGATGCGGCCATTCTCGATCGGCACGTTCAGATCCTGGCGGATCAGCACGCGCTTGCCGGAGAGGTCGAGGTCGGTCATGCGGACGATGGACATGGGCAACTCTTTGGCTCGGGGACAGGATGCCGGGATGCGGCAGGCGGCCATTGTATCGGGTGCGGGTGGAGGGAGGGCCGATGCCTGCGGCAGGCAGAGGCGCACAGCAACAGCAACGGCAACAGCAACTGCCAAAGCGCTGACGCTTCATGATGCTGGGGGTGGGCCGGGGCGGTGTGGGCTGGCAGGGGGCGCCGTGAATCCGTCCATGGAGGCTTGGCAGCCGCATCCATGCGGCTGACACCCCTGCCAACCCACACCGCCCCGGCCTCGACAGGTTCATGTGACGGAGCGGATGGCAAAGGCAAGAGCGGTTTCTGATGTCGGATGGAGAAAGAAGGGGTCAGATCCGTTTTCCTGCGGAAAACGGATCTGACCCCGAGGGCCCCGCTGTTCTGTAGAGCCGAGCCCATGCTCGGCTGGAGATTTCGCGGAGAGCAGCCGAGCGTGGGCTCGGCTCTACAAGAAGCGCCCAGCGAAGCTGCTTTGCTCTTGCTCTTCTTCTTTCTCTTCCGTGGGTGGAAGCAACCGGAAACTGTCAGAGGCCGGGCGGGGTGGGTTCGCGGGGGTGTCAGCCGCATGGATGCGGCTGCCAAGCCTACAAGGACGTACTTGCGGCGTCCCCCGCGAACCCGCCCCGCCCGGCCAAGCGCTGCTTTTGCTTTGCACGACCACCCCCACCCACGAGGGGCTGCGCCGTTCGCCGGAACCTACGCCGAAGGCGCCGGCTTCTGCCGAAGCAGGCTGACCGCCAGGCCGCCAACAATCAACACACCCAGCCCCAGCAACGCCCACAGCAACCACGCCTTCCAATCGTGCTGCGGCTTCAGCGCCGCGTCACCGGCCAGCGGCTCCGGGCTGCCCTCCAGGCGCGCGAGCGTCGGCTGCCACGACGGATCATTGCGCTGCCGCAGTTCCTCGATCAACACACCAATCGGCGCTTCCATGCGGCGCGCGGTCGCGCTGCCCACTGCCAGTGCATACGGCGCTGCCCCTTGGCTCAGGAACACCAGTACTTCCGGCTGGTAGCCCAAGCGCAGGGTCGGTGCGGTCGCAGTTTCCGCCGGGTTCGCCACCAGCTTCCAGTAGCGGTCACGATGCACGCCCCCCAGCGGCTGGGCCGCTGATTGCTGGCGCTGGCCCTGCGCGCCCTGCTGCAGTTGGTACGCAATCCATGGCGCACTGCGGCGCTGCCATTCCGCACTCTCGTCATCGCGGCTGAACAACGTCCACTGCACCAGGCTGTTGTCGGTGCTGGCCACATCCGCGCGCGCTACCGGGAAACGGCCGTCGAGTTCGAAGGTGTATTCACCCTTGCCCTTCGAGGTCGGTTCCAGCGACAGCCACTCCCACGGCAGCGTGGCCGGCGCCGGCGGCAGCTCGGCCAGCACGCTGCGCAGCGTCGGCAGGCGCGCATCGCCCTGCGCCAGCACGCGCAGATAGCGCGCCTCGCCGTCCACCTGCAGGCGGCGCTGCAGCAGGCGCTTGCCAGCACGCTGCAGGTCGACCAGCGGGATGTCACGCCCGATCGGACGCCAGTGCTGCAGGTCGTCGCTGGCATCCAGCTGCACCTGCGACTGCAACGGCTGTCCGCTGTCAGCCCAGTCCAGCACCAGTGCCGCCAACGGTTGCTGGCCGAGCACGCTGGCATCGATCAGCCAACCACCCTGCCCGTTCGCTGCCGCACCGCCGCTCACGCGTGCTTCGACGCGACGGACACGGCCATCGGTATCGCGCTCGGTCAGCAACTGCAGATCGTTGCGCTGTGCTTCGGCCAGCGGCGGCAGCGCGAACCACGGCAGCTCACGCTGCACCGGCGGCTGTGCCAGCGGCTGGTCGGGCGCCAGCAGCGCCGATGGCAACGATTGGCCGGCGGCGTTGAACACCTGCAGGTCACCCAGGTCTGCGGCACCTGCACGGCGATAGATCGTCGGTTCCAGAACCACCCTGTACGCACCGGACTGTGCGCTGGACAGCGTCAACGGCCACTGCTCGGCGTACTGCGTGCGGTAGTCGGCGGCCTGCACCGCGACGGCGGCCAGCATGCCGAACATCGCCGGCAGCAGCGCCCTGCTCCACTTCCTCATTGTTTTTCCTCCACGGACGGCGCCGCGCTGGGCGGTGCCGGTGCCAGATAACCCACGACCGTGCACAGCAGGCCGTAGGCGATGAACGATGCGATGCCCAGCAGGTTGCCCAGATGCTGGCGATCGACGATGACCAGCTTGGCCAGCACCACGCCCATCAGCACGGCACCGACCATCCACAACACGCGCTGGCCACGGCGCGATCCCCACACCCAGGCAATCACGCCGAGCACGCTCCACAGCACGGTCAGGCTGGTCTGCGCCAGGCTGGAACGCATCATCGACGCACTCCACGACAGGCCGCCCCACTGATGCACGCCATGCAGCACCACGCTGGTCAGCGCGACGAACGTTGCCAGTGACAGCAGCGGCATGCGGATTCCCGACAGGGTCTTCGGCGCCTGATCGCTGTACAGCCAGCGTGCAAGCAGCAACAGGCTCAGCCACTGTCCGAGCTCGGCCGGATTCAATACCGGCAGCCAGAGCAGCGGCGCAGCATCGCCCGGCAGCAGCTGTCCGAACAGCCAGCCGATCGACAACAGGCCGAACAGCACGCACTGCAGCGGCTGGCGCACGCGATCGAACGCTGCACCCAGCGGCCAGCGCAGCGCATTCCAGCGCCACAGCGACAGCGCCGCCATCAGCAGCCACGGCACCGTCACCAGCAACGTGGTCCAGCCCTGTGCCAGCCCGGCCTCGCCACCGCCCCACAGGGCCAGCAGCGAAAGCAGAGACGGCCACAACAGCCACCACAGGAACTGCGCGATGCGCGCCACGCTGTCGCCCCCCTGGCGCAGGCAGAGCAGCGTGCGCACGCCCATCACCGCGAACACCGCCCAGGCCAGCGCACCGTAGCCGGCGAACGGCTGATGGTGCGCGTCGCTCTGCATCAGCGCCAGCGGGAAGCCCAACGCCAGCATGGCCAGCGCGGTCACGCCCAGTGCGCGTGCCGGCTGACGGCGCTGCATTTCGGCGGCCAGCCAGGCAGTGACGGCGGCCAGCACCAGCAACGCGTCCACTTCGGTGCGGTACGGGAAGAAGCGGGTGATCTCATGCACCATGCCGCCCAGCCACCACAGCAGGCCCCACAGGTAGTAGACCAGGGCGATCTCGTGGCGCGACCTGCGCTGGTAGCTCCAGGCCGACGCGAAGCCGGCCAGGGCCAGCAGCAGCGCCCCGATGGCAGTCGGATTGATCAGGAAGCGCAGGTCCTCATGCCAGTGATCGCCACCGGCCACGAAGGCGAACGCAGCGCCCATCTGCAGCAGCGCGCCGGACACCTGCGGCAGCCAGCGCTTCTGGCGCAGGCCCAACCAGGCCAGTCCGGCGCCTTCCAGCGCGAAGACCGCGCCGGTGGCCCGCGCCGACAAGGCCAGCGGCACCGCCAGCGTGGCAAAGCCCACCGCCAGCACCGCGTGCGACTGCGCCAGCACGGTGTACGACGCGCGCCTGATCAACGCCCACGCCAGCGCCGCGTAGATCGCGGCCAGGCCCAGTGCGCACAGCGCCAGCGTCATCGGCTGCTGGTACAGCATCCCCGCCTGCAACGAGAACGCGACCAACGGCGTACCGAACACCAGGCTGCCATCGACCAGGTCACGCTGCCCGGCGGGCTGCCGGCGTGCGTAGAGCAATGGGATCAGCAGGTAGAAGGCGAAGAACAGCAGCAGGAACGGCTCGGTGCTGCTGAACTTGTCAGGCGCGTACTGCAGCACGCCCCAGAACGTGCCGATACCGAAGGTGAAGGCGAAGCCCAGCAGGTTCAGCGCGCGCCACGGTCGGAACCAGGCAATGGCGAAGATACCGGCGTTGAGCACGGCGTAGTAGCTGAACAACCCCACGTGGTTGCCGCTGCCGGTGGACAGCCACAGCGGTGCCATGAAGCCGGCGAGGATGCCCAGCACCGCCAGCGTGCGCGAGTTCTGCACGACCGCCAGCACGCACAGCGCGGCCACCAGTGCAATGGAGCTGACGAAGGCGAAGCCCGGCGGAATCAGCTCGAAACGCTTGAAGGCCGCGAAGATGGTCAGCAGCAGCACGCCGATGGCACCGCCCTGCAAGGCCAGCGCAAACAGGCGCCGGCGCTCGCGCTGGTGCCAGCCGAACGCCAGCAGGCCCAGTGCACCGACGGTGACACCGGCCAGGCGCAGCTCGATCGGTAGCACCAGCCAGCCCTGGTCGCTGACGTACTTCAGCAGCGCAGCGACACCGGCCAGCAGCACCAGCATGCCGATCTTCACCGGCACGTTGCCCTCGGTGAACCAGCGCTTGACCGCGCCAATGCCGCGCTCGATGAAGTTCGGCAGCGCCGGTCCGGAAGGCAACGGTGGCTGCATCGGCGCGGGTGGCACCGGCGGTGGTGCGATCGCGCGCGGCGCCTCCGTTGCCGCAGGCACCGCTTCGCGCACCGGCGTTGGCTGAGGCGGAGGCGGAGGCGGTGCAGCAGCCGCCACCGGCCGCAGGAACGGTGGATCGGCACTGGCCACAGGGGGGGCCGCAGGCCGTTCAGGCGCGTGCATGGCGGCGACCGGCGCGGCAGCCATGGCGCTTTCCAGCGCGGCGACGCGGCGGCGCAGGCCGGCAATCATCACCAGCGCCACCCCCAGCAGCAGCGGGATGGCCAGCAGGACCAGTACGACCAGGGCAATCAGTGCTTCCATTGCGTGCTTCCATAGCGTTCCCGCGCCCCAGCGGCAGCGGTCGACCGGCCCATGCTACGACAGGGCCGGCCCCATAAACGACGAACCCCGGCCAGGCCGGGGTCCGTGTGCGATCTTCGCCGGCCTTACTTGGCGGCGATGACCTTGGCCATTTCCAGGCACTTGTTCGAGTAGCCCCACTCGTTGTCGTACCAGGTGACCAGCTTGACGAAGGTGCCGTCCAGGGCGATGCCAGCGTCGGCGTCGAACACCGAAGTGCAGGTTTCGCCGCGGAAATCGGTGGCCACCACCTTGTCTTCGGTGTAGCCCAGGATGCCCTTCAGCGGGCCTTCGCTCTGTGCCTTCACTTCCGCGCAGATCTCGGCGTAGGTGGCTTCCTTTTCCAGTTCGACGGTCAGGTCGACCACCGACACGTCCGAGGTCGGGACGCGGAAGCTCATGCCGGTCAGCTTCTTGTTCAGTTCCGGGATGACCACGCCGACGGCCTTGGCCGCACCGGTGGACGACGGGATGATGTTCTCCAGGATGCCACGGCCACCGCGCCAGTCCTTGTTGGACGGGCCATCGACGGTCTTCTGGGTGGCGGTTGCCGCATGCACGGTGGTCATCAGGCCGCGCTTGATGCCCCACTTGTCATTGATGACCTTGGCCAGCGGGGCCAGGCAGTTGGTGGTGCACGAGGCGTTGGAAATGATCGCCTGGCCGGCGTAGGTCTTGTCGTTCACGCCGTAGACGAACATCGGCGTGTCGTCCTTCGACGGCGCCGACATGATGACCTTCTTGGCGCCGGCATCGATGTGCTTCTGCGCGGTTTCCTTGGTCAGGAACAGGCCGGTGGCTTCCAGCACCACGTCGGCACCGACTTCATCCCACTTCAGGTTGGCCGGGTCGCGTTCCTGGGTCAGGCGGATCTTCTTGCCGTTGACCAGCAGGTCGTTGCCCTGCACTGCCACGTCGGCCTTGAAGCGGCCGTGCACGGAGTCGTACTTGAGCATGTACGCCAGGTAGTCCGGCTCCAGCAGATCGTTGATGGCCACGATTTCGATGTCGTCGCCGAAGTTCAGCACCGCCGAGCGCAGGACGTTACGCCCGATGCGACCGAAACCGTTGATACCAACCTTGATTGCCATTTCTCAAGCTCCTGCGGCCGCTACGGGTGCGGCGGGATGGATAGGGCCCACAAGTCTAGCAAACCGGGGCTGGCCACCGTGGGCCAGCGCCCGGGCCAGAGGGCCGGCGGACAGGATTTGATCCGGATCAAAGCGTTAGCACGGCGTGAGGCCGAGACTGTCGCCATCCACCCAGCAACGAGATCCCCCCCATGCGCAAGACCTCCCCCCTGATCCTGGCCGGCCTGGCCGCCGCCCTGTCCCTCGCCGCCGCCCCGGCCATGGCCCAGTCCAAGGGCGACTGGACCGTCTCGGCCGGCGTCCACCAGGTGGCGCCGAAGTCGAACAACGGCTGGCTGGCCGGCCACACGCTGAAGGTCGACGTCGACAACGACGTCAAGCCGACCATCACCGGCGAGTACTTCATTGCCGACAACCTGGGCATCGAAGTGCTGGCCGCGCTGCCGTTCAAGCACGACATCAACATCAATGGCCTCGGCCGCGTCGGCAGCACCAAGCAGTTGCCGCCGGTGGTGACCCTGCAGTACCACTTCAACAGCAAGGGCAAGGTCTCGCCGTTCGTCGGCGCGGGCGTGAACTACACGACCTTCTTCAGCGAAGACACCACCGGTGCGCTGGCCGGCAGCAAGCTGAAGCTGCAGGATTCGTGGGGTCTGGCCGCGCATGCGGGCATCGACTTCGCGATCGGCGAGAAGGGCGCCCTGCGTGTGGACATGCGCTGGATCGACATCGACAGCAAGGTGAAGTTGAACGGCGAGAAGATCGGCACGGTCAACATCGATCCGCTGGTCTACGGCGCTTCGTACGTCTTCAAGTTCTAAGCGGTGTGTTGGGCGCGGGGGCTTCGCCCCCGCTCCCCCGCTACACGCAAAACCCTCGCAGCATGTTGCCCCGGTGATTGCCGGGGCTTTTTTGTGCCTGGGACTGAAGCGGTTCCGGAGCTGGGGCGAGGCGGGGAGCAGAGCCGGGACACGCCGCGCCTCCCGCTGCGCTCCCGCTTCGGAACAGGAACGCGCCGCTCTTCAATCCACCTACCCCGCTAGAATGTGCACATGAAAGCCCTGCATTCCCTGTTCCTCGCCGCCGCCCTGGCGCCGGCCCTGCTGTCCGCTTCCGCCCCGGCCCATGCCTGGGGCGCGCAAGGCCACCGCCTTGTCGCCGAAGTCGCCGACGCCCGCCTCAATCCCACCGCCCGTGCCGAAGTGGATCGCCTGCTGGCCACCGAACCGGACGCCACGCTGGCCAGCATCGCGCCCTGGGCCGACCAGTTGCGCGCCAAGGACCCGGGCCTGGGTCGTCGCTCGGCCGGCTGGCACTACGTCAACATCGCCGAAGACAACTGCCATTACGAAGCACCGAAGCACTGCAGGAACGGCAACTGCATCGTCGAAGCCCTGAAGGCGCAGAGCACCATCCTCGGCGACCGCAGCCTGACCGATGGCGAGCGCCTGCAGGCGCTGAAGTTCGTCGTGCACCTGGTCGGCGACATCCATCAGCCGATGCACGCCGGTTACGCGCACGACAAGGGCGGCAACGATTTCCAGCTGCAGTTCGGCAACCGCGGTACCAACCTGCACTCGCTGTGGGACAGCGGCATGCTCAACACCCGCAAGCTGGACGACGCGGGCTACCTGCCGCTGCTGCAGAGCCAGCGCGCGCCGAAGCTGGCGCGCCAGTCCAACCCGCAGCGCGACCCGCAGACGTGGGCCGAGGCCAGCTGCCGCATTTCCATGCAAGCTGGCGTTTATCCGGCCACGCGTAAAATCGGTGATGAATACACCGAGCGCTACCGGCCGCTGGCCGAAGCGCAGCTGCGACTGGCCGGCGAGAACCTGGCGCAGTTGCTGAACCGCGTGCTCGGCACGCGCTGAGGAGCGTTCCAATGTCAGTCCAGGTGCAGTCGTTCTTCCACCGTGACAGCAATACCTTCAGCTACCTGGCCAGCGACCCGGCCAGCGGCGAGGCGGCGCTGATCGACCCGGTCCTGGACTACGACCCGGACACCGACGCCAGCAGCGAGTCACCGCTGCGCGACGTGCTGCAGGCCATCGAACAGCAGGGCCTGCAGCTGCGTTGGCTGCTGGAAACCCACGCCCACGCCGACCATGTGTCGGCGGGGCGCCGCCTGAAGCAGCGCTTCCCGCAGGCCACGCTCGCCATCGGCGAAGGCATCCGTGCGGTGCAGGCGACGTTTGCACCACGCTATGGCCTGCAGCTTCCTGCCGCAGATGAAATCTTCGATCACCTGTTCAGCGACGGCGAAACCTTCGCTCTGGGCGAACTGCGCTGCCAGGTGATCGCCGTGCCCGGCCACACCAGCGACAGCATCGCCTACCTGATCGGCGACGCACTGTTCACCGGCGACTCGCTGTTCATGCCCGACGGCGGCACCGCCCGCTGCGATTTCCCGGGCGGCGATGCCGCACAGCTGTACCGTTCGATACAGCGCCTGCTGGCCCTGCCCGATGCGACCCGCGTATTCGTCTGCCACGACTACGGTCCGGGCGGCCGTGATTTCGCCAACGAAACCACCATCGGCGAACAACGCGCGCACAACATCCACGTGCATGACGGCGTAGCCGAGGCGGAGTTCGTCAGCGTGCGACAGGCACGCGATGCCACGCTGGAAGAACCGAAACTGATGCAGCCCGCAGTGAAGGCCAACATCCAGGGCGGGGCCTGATCGACGCCGTTGTACTGGCCGGGCATGGCCCGGCGCTACCCGGCATCACGCGCGATCATTTTCCCTGCGTGCGGACCGTCTGCTGGCCCTTCACGACCTCGAAAGTGAAGGCGTACTGCAGGGTGACGGCCACCGGTTCGACCCGCTCGGCACTGCGGCAGTCGCCGCGATCAGCCGGCACTTTGCCTGCAGCGAAGTGACAGACTGCGGCGGACGAGTACTTCCACATGGCAACCGCCTCCTGCGCTGCCTGCAGCAAGGGCGCATTCTCCGGTGCCTCACCCGCACTGCATTCGCTGCGGTCGGTCAGCGGGATGCTGCGCTCAACGCTGCCCTGCGCATCCACCACCACCTGCAGGCAGACCGTAGTCGGCGGCAGCGAGGTGCGTGGATCACGCTCGCCCACTACCGGGTCCGGTGCCGTATGCAGTTGTGGCATGCGGTAGCCTTCGCTGGCGGCCAGTGCGTAGGGCTGGATCTGGCCGGTCCCTCCCCCCGCATCGGGTCGCAGGCGCTGGTGACCGACATTCTCGCTGCGGGTATCGGCGGTGGTCAGGCGATCCTGGGTTGCACATCCCGCCAGCAGCACGGCCATCATCAGCAGCGGCGCTCGCTTCACTTCGTGTCCTCGGTGTCATCCATGGCGTAGGTAATCGGGACGCGCACGGCACCGGCCACCGGCTTGCCGTTCTTCACTGCGGGCCGATAGGTCCAGCTGCGCGCCGCAGCAATCGAGACAGCATCGAACACCCCCGGATTGGTGGCGCTGAGCACCTGGACGTCGGTGGGACGGCCTTGGGCATCCACTTCCACGCGCAGGTTCACCACGCCCACCTGGCGCTGCTCGACCGCAGATTTCGGATAGGACGGCGGCGGCATCTTGTCGACCTGGATCTCCCGATCCATGACGGACCCTGCCGGGCCTCCCGCGCCTCCGCCCTGGCTGGCCCACGCCACCGCTCCCATTCCCAGGCACAACCCGACCACCAGTACCTGTCCCGACACCCACGGCAATGCCTTCCGCTTGGACTGCCTCAACATGGCGATGCGCTCCTTCAACACGGGTTGGCTGCGCCAATGGCAGACCGCGGGCGCAACCGGGTGGACCAGCTGCGCCTTCAGCAGCGTGCTGGCGTAGAGGCCGCGCAGCGCAGGCTGCGGGCCGATGGTGCGGGCATCGCAGGCCAGTTCCTGGTCGCGCAGGAAGCGGCGTGCGGCCCATGGCAGCAACGGGTGGAACCAGAACAGCGCGCGCACCAGCAGCAGCGCGCCGTTGGCCCAGTGGTCGCCATTGCGACGGTGGCTGCGCTCGTGCTGCAGGATCAGGTGCTGTTCCTGTGCACTGAAGTGCTGGTCGAAGTCAGGGCCGACCACGATGCGCGGCCGCCACAGGCCAACCAGCGCTGGCAGGCCCGGGTCGGCGCTGGCCTGCCAGCTGCCATCGGTGCGCGGCGTCAGTGGACCCATGCGCCGTTCGAATCGACGCTGCGCGCGCAGGTCGCGCAGCAGGCAGAGGCCCGTGCCCACGGCCCAGAATGCCAGCAACAACCCGGCCCATGGCAAGGACTGGCCGGCCGCGCCATCAATGGCACCGGGCAGCACTTTCAGCGGCAGCGTGGGTACCTGCTGCAACAACGCAACCTGCGGCAACGGCAGCATCAGTGCCAGCAGCAGCATCGGCAGCAGCCACCAGCTGCGGTATGCCAGACCAGCGCCCCCCAATCGCACCAACAGCGGCCGCATCACCGCCAGCAGGACCGCGCCCACCGCCAACCACAGGCTGGCCTGCCACACTCCGTTGAGCAGCTCAGTCATGGTCCAGCTCCTGGATCAGTTTCTTCAGTTCGGCGATGTCCTGCGCACTCAACTGGCCGCGTTCGCTGAAGTGCGCGACCAACGGCGCAACGCGCCCTTCAAAGACACGGCCGATGAAGTCCTGGCTCTGCGCCTCCACCCACGCCTGGCGCTGCAGCAGCGGCCGGTACAGGTAGCGCCGGCCATCACGCTCGGCAGCAATCGCGCCCTTGGTCAGCAGACGATTGAGCAGGGTCTTGATGGTCGGTTCGGCCCAGTCGCGGTGGGCCAGTGCGGCGACCACTTCATCGGCGCTACGCGGTGCCTGCTGCCACAGCACCTCCATCACAACGGCTTCGGCTTCGCTGATCGGGGTCATGGTTTACATCCGTAATCGACGCAACGATTACGCGCGTAATCGAATCGTCTGTCAAGCCCCTCGACTCCAGGTTCATCCCGGCTGCGCCAGCATCGATGCCTCCCGCTCCAGGCCCCGGATGAAAGCGCTGCCCAAGAAGGATTTCCCGGTCGAGCAGGCCCGCCGCTTCCTCGAACCTGGCCCGATCGTGCTGGTCAGTACCGCCTGGCGTGGCCAGCGCAACCTGATGACGCTGGGCTGGCACATGGTGATGGGTTTCTCGCCGTCATTGGTCGCTACCTACCTGTGGGACGCGAACCACAGCCACGCGCTGGCCCGTGGCAGCGGCGAGTGCGTGATCAATGTGCCCGGCGTGGAGCTGCTCGACACCGTGGTGGACATCGGCAACTGCAGCGGCCGCGAGGTCGACAAGTTCGCCCGTTTCGAGCTCGATGCGCTGCCCGCGCGCGAGGTCGGCGCGCCGCTGGTCGGCCAATGTCATTCGTGCTTCGAATGCCGACTCTACGACGACAGCCAGGTGCAATCGAGCAACCTGTTCATCTGGGAAATCGTGCGCGCCCACGTCGCGCCCCGGCCGAAACTGCCGCGCACGGTGCATTACCGGGGCGATGGCCAGTTCATGGTGTCCGGCGCCGAAGTCTCGCGTCGACGGCGGTTCAAGCCCGACATGCTGTAATGCCAACACTCCCCCACACGCAGGACCGCCGCGCATGACCGAACACCTCACCGACCTGGACGCCGCCGTCGACTGGTTGTTTGCGCGCGTGGACGGGCCGCTGCGGATCGGGGCACCGCTGGCACTGGGCAAGCCGCATCGGCTGCTCAATGCCCTTTATGCACGCGTCGAGCACGATCCATCGCGACCGCTGCAGCTGTATACCGCGCTGTCGCTGAACCCGCCGAAGGCGCGCGGCAACGGCCTGGAAGCGCGCTTCATGGCGCCGTTCGCGCAGCGCCATTTCGGCGACGATTTCCCGCGCCTGGCCTATGCCGATGCGATCGCGCGCGATGCGCTGCCGGCACATGTGCAGGTGGAAGAGTTCTACATGCAGTCCGGCGCCCTGCTCGGTTCGCGGCAGGCGCAATCCAGCTATACCAGCCTGAACTACACCCACGCCGCCGATGCGGTCGCGCAGCGCGCGCCGCAGGTGATCGTGCAGAAGGTGGCGATGCGGCCGAACGATCGCCGGCTTTCGCTGTCGTGCAACAACGACATCACCCAGGACACGCTGGATGCGATGACCGCGCGCGGGCTGCCGCGCCCGTTGCTGATCGCCGAGATCGATCCGCAGCTGCCTTACATGGGCGGCTCGGCCACGGTCGATGTGTCGTTCTTCGATCTGGTGATCACCCCGCCGCCGCCGTACCCGGCGCTGTTCGGGCTGCCGCGGCAGCCGGTGGGCGATGCCGACTACGCCATCGGCCTGTACGCCAGCACGCTGGTGCGCGACGGCGGCACCCTGCAGATCGGCATCGGCACGCTGGCCGACGCGCTCAGCCATGCGCTGGTGCTGCGCCACACCGACAACGCGCGCTACCGCCGCGTGCTGCATGCGCTGGATCCACACCTGGCCAGCCACCCGCTGGTGCAGGAGATCGGCGGACTGGATCCGTTCGAGGTGGGCCTGTACGGCTGCAGCGAGATGCTCAACGAAGGCTTCCGCCGGCTGGTGCAGACCGGGGTGATCAAGCGCAAGGTGCACGACGACCTGGCGCTGATGCAGCGCATCGAGAACGGCAGCACGCTGTCCATCGACCACGCCACCCTGGCCGCCGAGGGCGAGTACCTGCACGGCGCGTTCTACCTGGGCTCGCCGGAGTTCTACGAGTGGCTGCGCACGCTGCCGGAAGACGAATGCCGTGCGATCGGCATGCGCCGCATCAGCGAAATCAACCAGCTGTATGGCGGCAACGAGACGCTGGAGCGCCTGCAACGCCGCCATGCGCGCTTCTTCAACTCCTGCATGATGGCCACTGCACTGGGCGCGGCCGTGTCGGATGCGCTGGACGACGGACGTGTGGTGTCCGGCGTGGGTGGCCAGTACAACTTCGTGGCGATGGCACATGCCCTGCCGGAAGCGCGCAGCGTCTTGATGTTCCGCGCGGCGCGCGATGACAAGGGCCAGCGCGAATCCAACGTGCGCTGGAACTACGGGCACACCACCATCCCGCGCCACCTGCGCGACATCTACCTCAACGAATACGGCATCGCCGATCTGCGCGGCCTGACCGACGAGGACTGCGTGCATGCGATGACGGCGATCACCGAAGCCCCGTTCCAGAGCGGCCTGCTGCAGCAGGCACAGGCCTCGCGCAAGCTGCTGGCAGCCACGCAACCGGATCCGGAGCGCCAGCAGCGCAACACGCCACAGGCGCTGGCCGCGGCGCTGGCACCGTTCCGCGCCGACGGCAGCCTGCCGGACTATCCGCTGGGCAGCGACTTCAACGAGATCGAGCAGGTGCTGGTGAAGGCGCTGGGTTGGCTGAAGGCCAACACGCAGACCCGCGGCGACAAGCTGCGCACGGTCTGGGCGGCTCTGCGGCAACCGGCCGGCGACGGCGATGCGGTGTACCTGCAGCGCATGGGTCTACAGGCCCCGAAGGACTTCGCCGAGCGCCTGGACGCGCGACTGCTGCGGCTGGCGCTGGCGCGTACCGCCTGAGAAAAGGGGACGGAGGGGATTAAGTCGCATGTGCACAAACGACTTGATCCCCTCCGTCCCCTTTTTCCTGCGGCAAAGAAAAGGCCGGCGTGCGCCGGCCTTTCCTCATTACGCCGCGAAGCTGTTTACAGCGACTTGGCCGCTTCCACCACGTGGGCAGTGGTGATGCCGAAGTGCTTGTACAGCTGGTCGGCCGGGGCCGAGGCACCGAAGGTGTCGATACCGATCACGGCACCGTCCAGGCCGACGAACTGGCGCCAGAAACCGGTGACGCCGGCTTCCACCGCCACGCGCTTGCGCACGGCGTTCGGCAGCACCGATTCACGGTAGGCCGCATCCTGGCGCAGGAACACGTCGGTGGACGGCATCGAGACCACGCGGGTCTTGAGGCCGGCCGCGTCCAGCTGGGCCTTGGCTTCGGTGGCCAGCGAGACTTCCGAACCGGTGGCGATCAGGATCACGTCCGGGGTACCAGCAGCATCGGCCAGCACGTAGCCACCGCGCTCGATCTGGGCGATCTGCTCGGCGTTGCGCGGCTGGTGCGGCAGGTTCTGGCGGCTGAACACCAGGCAGCTCGGGCCATCCTGGCGGGTGATCGCAGCCTTCCAGCTCACCGCCGACTCGACCGCATCGCACGGACGCCACACGTCGTTGTTCGGGATGTAGCGCAGCGAGGCCAGGTGCTCCACCGGCTGGTGGGTCGGACCGTCTTCGCCCAGGCCGATCGAGTCGTGGGTGTAGACGTGGATGGCGTGGGCCGGGATCAGCGCGCTCATGCGCACGCCGTTGCGGGCGTAGTCGCTGAACACCAGGAAGGTGGCGTCGAACGGAATGAAGCCACCGTGCAGGGCCAGGCCGTTGGCAATGGCGGTCATGCCGAACTCGCGCACGCCGTAGTACACGTAGTTGGCGTTGGCGTCGTCGCTGGCAACCGATTTGCTGCCCTTCCACAGGGTCAGGTTGGAGTGCGCCAGGTCAGCCGAGCCGCCGACGATTTCCGGCAGCAGCGGTGCATAGGCTTCGATGGCCAGCTGCGACGCCTTGCGCGAGGCAATCGTCGGGCCTTCGGCGGCCACCTGGGCGATGTAGGCATCGGCCTTGGCAACGAAGTCGGCCGGCAGTTCGCCATGCGAGCGGCGGGTCAGTTCGGCCGCTTCAGCCGGGTACTGGCTGGCGTACTTGTCGAACAGCTGTTCCCATTCGGCCTGGCGCAGCGTGCCGGCGCCGTTGGCGCGCCAGCCGTCGTAGATCGCCTGCGGGATCTCGAACGGACCGTATTCCCAGCCCAGCTGCTTGCGGGTGGCTTCCAGTTCGTCCTTGCCCAGCGGTGCGCCGTGGCTGGATTCCTTGCCCGCCTTGTTCGGCGAACCAAAGCCAATGGTGGTGCGGCAGCAGATCAGGGTCGGCTTGTCGCTCTGCGACAGCGCGGCCTCGATGCCGGCCTTGATGCTCTCCGGGTCATGACCATCGACATCGCGCACCACGTTCCAGCCATAGGCCTCGAAACGCTCCGGGGTGTTGTCGGTGAACCAGCCCTCGACGTTGCCGTCGATGGAGATGTGGTTGTTGTCCCAGAAGCAGACCAGCTTGTGCAGGCCCCAGGTACCGGCCAGCGAAGCGGCTTCATGCGACACGCCTTCCATCAGGCAGCCATCGCCCATGAACACCCAGGTGCGGTGGTCGACCACTTCCAGCTCCGGGCGGTTGAAGCGCTGTGCCAGCAGCTTCTCGGCCAGGGCGAAGCCCACGGCATTGGCGAAACCCTGGCCCAGCGGGCCGGTGGTGGTTTCCACGCCCGGGGTCTCGTGGCGCTCCGGGTGGCCGGCGGTGTGGCTGCCCAGCTGGCGGAACAGCTTCAGCTGCTCGATCGGCAGGTCGTAACCGCTCAGGTGCAGCAGCGCGTACTGCAGCATCGAACCGTGGCCGTTGGACAGCACGAAACGGTCGCGGTTGAACCAGTGCGGGTTGCTCGGGTTATGGCGGAGGTAGTCGTTCCAGAGGACTTCGGCGATGTCGGCCATGCCCATGGGCATGCCGGGGTGGCCGGACTTTGCGGTTTCAACCGCATCGGCGGCAAGGAAGCGGATGGCGTTGGCCAACTGGCGACGGGTAGGCTGCGTCATGGTTCTGTCGGAATCGGGAGGCGGCCGCGGACGTGCGGGCGGCCTATTGTCCCATAGTCGCCGGGCGGGGGGTCGGTTCACCTTGCCCGGTCGTGCCGGCCGCTGGCCGGCAACGTCGTCATCTCCCCCGGATTCCGCATGTGAAGCGGGGTCGGAGCCCTTTCCTTGCGGAAAGGAATCCGACCCCGATCAGGTCGCCAGCAGTGGCGTTGGACTCAGTCCTGCTGCGGGCCCAGCGCCGGGCCGTCGTGCGATTCGCCCTTGGCCACCAGCGTGGTCAGGGCCAGGTCGCCGGTCACGTTCAGCGCCGTACGGCACATGTCCAGGAAGTGGTTCACGCCCAGGATCAGGCCAATGCCCAGCGGGTTCACGCCCACCATCGCACAGATCATCGCCACCACCGGCAGCGAGCCCGACGGCACGCCGGCGGTGCCGATGCCACCGAGGATGCAGACCGCCATCACCATGATCTGCTGGCCGATGCTCAGGTCCACGCCGAAGAACTGGGCCAGGAAGATCACCGTCACGCCCTCGAACAGCGCGGTGCCGTTCTGGTTGGCGGTGGCGCCCACGGTCAGCACGAAGCGCGACACGCGCTGCGGCAGGCCCATCTGGTCGGCCACGCGCAGCGCGGTCGGCAGGGTGGCGTTGCTGGAGGCGGTGGAGAACGCCATCACCGTCGCTTCCTGGGTATCGCGGAAGAACGACAGCGGCGAACGGCCGGACAGCCACACGGCGGTACCGTAGGTCACGATCATGTGCAGGCCGAGTGCCAGCACCACCACGCCCACGTAGGCACCGAGGCGGATGATCAACTCGAAGCCGAACAGCGCGGCCAGGTTGAACATGAAGCAGGCCACCGCATACGGGGCCAGGCGGATGACCAGGTTGATCAGGGTCATCGAAATTTCGAACACGCCTTCAATGGCGCGGCGCAGCGGCGCGACCTTCTCATCGTCGGTCAGCACCATGCCGATGCCGAACATCAGCGCGAAGAACATCAGCGACAGGATCGCGCCGTTGTCGGACGCGGCCTGCAGCACGTTGCTCGGCACGATCGACAGCAGCATGTCCATGCCCTTCGGCGTGCCATGGATGCCAGCAACGATTTCCTTGCTGCGCTCGGCGTTCTCCGAGAGCATCATCGCAGCGACCTGCGGATCGACGCCGGCACCCGGCTTGAGCAGGTTGACCAGCACCAGGCCGATGCCCACGGCAATGCCGGACAGCAGCACGGTATACGCCAGGGTCTTCCAGCCGATGCGGCCAAGGGCACGGATGTCGCCCATCTCCGACACGCCCATGATCAGCGCCGAGAAGATCAGCGGCACGATCAGCATGAAGATCAGGTTGAGGAACAGGCCCGACGCCGGGGTGGTGATGTAGTCCATTACCCACTTGGCACCGGCCTGCAGACCATCGACGCTGCCGCCCAGGGCGTGCACGATCAGTCCCAGGATCAGGCCGATCGCAAAGCCGATGCCCATCTTCCAATGCAGGGGCAACTTCTTCTTGTCGGCAGCAGCTGCTGTCATGCGCGGATTTCCTCGAAAAATGAATGCACTCTAACAAAGCGCGCAAGCGGCGCCGGTTCAGGTTCGCCGCGTTGGATACAGCGGCGCCAGGCCAGTGTCAGCGGCGCCGGTAGCCGCCGACCAGTGCGGTCCGTCACGGAAGACCTCGCGCAGACGCGCGCGCAGCGATGCCAGGTCGCCCTGCCCGCCCCAGCGTGCCTGCTGCAGGTCCTGCAGCACCTGGCGCTGGCCAGGGTCATCCAACCGCGCGATGACCTGCTCGATGCGCTCAACCCCGGCCATCGCGCACAGCTGCGCTTCCACCTGATCGAAGCCTTCGCCATCCAGCGTGCGGCGCAGTTCGGTCAGGCCGGCACGTCCGCGCGCCACAGTCGGCACAGAGGGCTTGCCGGCTGCAGGCGTCGCCGCATGCGGTCGGCGGCCTCGCTGCCAGCCCCACAACAGGGTCAGCAGCCACAGCAGCGCCAGTCCGATGGCCGCGCCCATCCACGGCCACGGGCGTTCGGCCAGGCCGCTGGCGCGCGGATCGGTCGCGGCGATGCGGCTGTCCTGGCCATCGCCACCCGGCAGCGCAGCATCGGTGTCGATCGGCGGCAGCGGCGCAGGTGAAGCACTGCCACCGCCACTGCCGGCTGCGACAGCCAATGTCAGGTCCGGCAGCTTCGCTTCCTGCGCCTTGCCTGCGCGCACATCCCACCACGGCAGGCGCGGCCCCGGCACCACCAGCGAGCCTGGCTGGCGCGGCACGATCGAATAGCGGCGGGTGATCTTCAGCCGCGGCGTGCTGCCATTGAACGATTCTTCGTACTGCGCAGGTTCGGCGAATACCTGCGCATGGGTGCCCAGATCCGGCACCGGCAGGTCGGTGAACTGTGCACGGGTTGCCCCTTCGGCAATCGCCTCGACCACCACAGTGGCGGCCTCACCGGTACGGGCGCTGGTCGGCGCACTGGTGTAGCGCAGCTGGAGGCTCTGCAGCGGAAGCCATGGCTGCGGCGCCTGTGCCGGTTGCGCCTGTACCTGCAGCGTGCGATCGGCGCCGGTGGCATTCATGCGGCCGTCGCCGCCGCCGAAGAAGTCGTCGAAGAAGCCACCGGCACTGCGCCCACTGAAACGCGCACCGGCCAGCCGAAGTGCACCGCTGCGCTCGGGGATCAGCAGGAAGCGGCGCTCGACCACGTTGTAGCGGCGGCCGTTGACCTGCCGCACATCGGTGCGGTCATCGCCTACCCGCTGCAGCGACGCACCCGCCGGGGTATCCAGCACCAGTTCGCCAGAGGCCAGCTGAGAGGCGAAGAACAGCCTCACCACCACGCCTACACTCTGCTGCACATACGGCGTTTCGTCATCGACAACGGTTTCGATGAATGCCACCGCATTGCTGTCGGGGCCGGCCACGGCAGCGGCATCCACCTGCAGGGTCAGCGGCGCGGTACGGACGCTGCCCACCTGCAGGCCCGGCACCACCAGTGCACCACTACGCCGTGGCGTCAGCGCCACGCCATACAGGTTGCGCTGCTGCATGCTGCCGTTGCTCCACTCCACCTGGCGGCTGCTGGTCTGCCCGCTGAGGTCGAAGTCGGTACGCAACGGTGTGAAGTCAGGGGCACCCTGGTCGCTCTCGACATTGAGCGTGACCGTGTCGCCCATCGCGATGCGGTCGCGGTCCAGCCACGCGCGCGGCTGCGCCCAGGCCAGCAGCGGCAGCCACAGCAGCAGCGCCGCCAGTACCTGTCGGGGCCAGTGCCCGTGCATGTTGATCGCCCGCGTCATCGCCCTTCCCTCTTCCTGCGTTCATTTTCCAGCTGGAACTTGGCCCGCAGCAATGCGCCCGGATCATCCGGCACGCGCCGCATCCACGCCTCCACCGCCTGTTGCTCCTCGCGTTGGCGCGGAGTAGTGCCGTCACTGCCTGGCACGGGTTTGCCATCCTGTCCGCCCTTGCCCTCACGTGCCTGCTGCATCGCCTGCTGCATGCGCTGGCGCTGCTGCTTATCAGCCTGGGCCTGCGCCTTGGCATCCTCCACCTGTGGTGGCGCCTGCTGTCCATCTCGGCCACGCTCGCCGGGCTGAGGCGCCGACTGCGCGTCGTCGTCACCCGCCTTGGGCTGCCCCTGCTGGCCCTGCTGAGATGGTGGCTGACCCTGTCCTGGATCCTTCTGGCCCTGCTGCGGTTGCTGGCCCTGCGGGTTCCGCTGGCCCTGTGAATTGTTCTGCTGCTTCTGCTGCCCGTTCTGCTGCGGTTTCTGCTGGTCCTGGCCCTGCCCCCCCGACTGCTTGCGCTTGCGTGCGGCATCAACCACGGCACGGTTGGCGACCGCATCGGCCATGCCGGGATGCAGCGCCAGCGCGCGGTCGTAGGCGGCGATGGCTTCGTCGTAGCTGCCCTGGCGCGCCAGCGTGTTGGCCAGGTTGTACCAGCCCGCATCACTGTCGATGCCCTCGAACTGCTTGCGCGCAGTGGCGAAGTCGCCCGCGCGATAGGCCTGCACGCCGTCGGCCAGGCGCTGGTGCTGCAACTGGTCGGCGCGCTTCCACAGCGTGCCCTGCGATGGCGGCGAAGCGGGCGCTGGAGCTGCCTGCGCCTGCACATCCCCCATCCATGGCAGCAGGCCCACCGCCAGTACTGCGGCCAGCAGCGCGCGGCGGCGGAAGGCGAGCAGCGCCAGCAGCATCACCGGTGGCAGCAGCCAGAATCCTTCATCGCGCCATTGCCTGCCCTCGCCGGGCCGCTGCGCCGCAGTACCTTCGCGTGCATCAAGCACACCCAGTGCGCGCAGGTCACTGCCATCGGCGGTGATGCGCGCATAGCGACCGCCACCTGCCGTGGCCACCGCACGCAGGCGACCTTCGTCCAGCGCAGCCTGACGGATCTGTCCGCTGTCGTCACGATACGCCGCACCCGCCGGTGTACCGAGCCCCAGCACCGACACCTGCAGGCCGAGACCACGTGCCTGCGCGGCCGCCAATGCAGCTTCACCATCGGCTTGATCGGTGACCAGCAGGATCTGTCCCTGCGGTGCAGCGATCTGCCGCATCAGCCGCGTGGCCCAGTCGATGCCACGGTCGGCACGCTGGCCATCACGCGGCATCACATCCGGCGACAAGGCATCCAGATACAGCGCGACGTTGCTGCCGTCATCGGTCAGCGGCGCGACGGTGTAGGCATCTTCGGCGTACACCACCAGCCCCACCTGCCCACCCTTGCGTGCGCGCAGGAGCTCGCCGACCTTGGCCCTTGCCTGCAGCAGGCGCGACGGTGGCAGGTCGGTGGCAGTGATGCGGCTGGACAGATCCAGCACGATCAGCAGCGGTGCGCTGGGCTGGAACATCGGCTGTGCCTGCTGCCGCCAGCTCGGCCCCGCCATCGCCAGTGCTGCCAGCGTCCAACCCAGCAGCACTGCCAATGGCAGCCGCACGCGACGGCGAGCACCGGCGGCCAGCAGATGCGGCAACAGGTGCGCATCCACCGCCTGCCGCCACGCATCGCTGCGCCGCTGCCGGTACAGCGCCACGGCGAGAATCACCGGCAAGGCCAGCAAGGCCCACAGCCATTCCGGGCGCAGGAAGTGCAGTGCATTCCAGTCGGGAAGATGGGATGCCAACGCGATCATCGACGGCGCTCCGGCCACACCCATGCCAATGCCCCCAGCAGCAAGGCCAGGCCCAATGGCCACGCATAGCGCTCCTCGCGCGGGCGCAGGCTCGGCCCCTTCGCAGCGATCGGCTCCAGACGATCCAGTTCGGCGTAGATGCCGGCCAGCTGCGCGGTATCGCGTGCGCGGAAGAACTGGCCACCGGTCAGGCTGGCAATCTTCTTCAACGTGGCCTCGTCGACCGGGTCCTGGTCAGCGGAAATCGGAATACCGAGGAAGCGCATGCTGCCATCGCCACCGAACGCGACGGTGTGGATGCGCACCCCTTCAGCTTGCGCGACTTCGGCCGCACGCAGCGGTTCCAGCACGCCGGCATTGCTGACGCCGTCGGTCAGCAGGATCAGTACACGTTGCCCTTCCGGCTGGCTGCGCAGGCGCTTCACCGCCAGGCCGATGGCATCACCGATGGCCGTCTCGCGCCCGGCCAGGCCGACCACGCTGTCGCGCAGCTGGTCGCGCACACTGGCCAGGTCCGCAGTGAGTGGCGTGAGCGTATAAGCGCGGTCCCCGAAGATCAGCAGGCCGATGCGATCGCCGGCACGACGATCCAGGAAATCGGCCAGCACGGCCTTGGCTGCGGTGAGGCGATCCACCGCCTGCCCCCCCAGCACCATGTCGCCCTCGCCCATGCTGCCGGACACGTCCATCGCCAGCATCATCTGCCGGCCCTGCTGCGGTGGCGTGATCGCTTCGCCCAGCTGTTGCGGGCGAGCCAGTGCGACACACAGCGCGCACCAGCCCAGCCACAACAGCAGCGTACGCAGCCACGACCCATCGACGCGGCCGCCACCGGCCAGCGCTTCCAGTTCCGTCGCCGCATAGGGCACGCGCAGCGCAGCGCCGGGATCGGCACGACGCTTCCACCAGCGCATCAGCAACGGCAACGGCAGCGCCAGCAGGGCCAGCGGCCACGCCAGCTGCAGGTCGGGCCATGGCCAGTAACTTGCCAGCAGGTTCATCGGCGGCGCTCCAGCAGCATCGCCAGGTAGCGCTCGCGCGCCCAGCTACGCACGGCCGCCACTTCGCTGGCGTCCACGCGGGGACGATAGGCACCTTCGGCCAGGAGGTTGCGGCGCGCATCCGGCAACGTGCCCTTCGGATCCACGCGCTGCCACCAGGCATCGTCACGCAGGGATTCACTGCCGGGCTGTGCCTGTCGCGCGGCGCGACGCAGCAGGCCGGCGATCGCCGCCAGTTCCGCGGTGGCATCGGCGGTGGTGGCCAGCTCCTGGTCGAACGCCTGTAACCAGCGTTGGCGACGACGGCGGCGCTGCCACCACAGCAGGGCCAGCGCCAGGATCACCAGCAACACCGCGCCACCGACCATCAGATAGCCGGGGGCCGGCGGCCACCACGACGGTGCCGGCGGCAACTGCACATCGCGCAGCGGAAGGTTGGCGCTCATGCCGGCACCTCGGTTACCGGTGGTGCCAACCAGGCGTCGCTGGGCGCATCGGTGGACAACACCTGCACGTCAACGCGGCGTGCGCCGAGCTGGCGGCGCAGCGCCTGCAGTGGTTCGACGAAGTGCGCCTGCCAGTGCGCCTGCACCTCGCTGCGACGCAGGTCGAGGCCAATGCGCTGCTGCGCGGTCTGGAACTGCAGGGCCGCCGAGGGCGGTTGCAGTTCGAGGGGATCGACCAGCAGCACCAGGCTGAGGTCATGGTGCTGGGCCAGCGCGCTCCAGCGCACGACGGGAATCCGCGCGGCCTGCTGCGGATCGGCCAGCACCAGCATGCGCGCCCCGGGGCGCAGCACGCGGGCGGCATGGTCCAGCGCGCGTTCCAGGCCGAGATCGTCGGCGGGTGGCTGTGTGTACCAGCGGGTGAGTGCGTCGAGCACACGCAGTACACCACGCGGCCCACCCGCAGGTGCAATCGGCGCTTCGCGGTCACTGCCGCGCAGGGCACCCACGCGGTCACCGCGACGCTGCGCCGACCACGCGGCGACGGCGCCCGCGCGTGCCGCCTGCACCGACTTGAATCGCACGCGGGTGCCGAAATACAGCGCCGGCGACGTATCGGCCACGATCAGGCTGACCCGCTCGCGTTCGGCCTGGAAAAGCTTGGTATGGGCACGGCCGGTCCGCGCGGTCACGCGCCAGTCGATATGCCGTGCATCATCACCGGCCACGTACTCGCGTGACTCGGCGTACTCCATGCCACGCCCACGCAGCGGCGACGGCGCCTGCCCGGCGTTGCCGGCACGGCCACGGCGTGGCGGCGGCGGCCGCTGTGCCAGCCGGCGCAGGGCTACCAGTTCGGACAGGTGCGGGCGCAGTCCGTCGCCATCACTGACGGTGGATGCGGCTTCCAGGGATGGATCGGTCATGCGCGGGCTCAGGGTGCCGGCACCCGGGCCAGCAGCTCCTGCACCAGGCGTTCGCCATCCCAGCCTTCGGCGGTGGCTTCGTAGCTGGGCAGCACGCGATGGCGCAGCACGTCGGCGGCAACCGCACGCACATCGTCGGGGGTGACGAAGTCACGGCCGGCCAACCAGGCGCGTGCACGGGCGCAGCGTTCCAACGCAATGGAACCACGCGGGCTTGCGCCCCAGGCGATGCGGCGCCCGAGGCCGGCGTCATAGCGCGACGGATCACGCGAGGCCAGCACAAGTTCGACCAGGTAGCGCTCCAGCGCCGGCGCCATGTGCAGGTCCAGCACTTCGCGGCGGGCATCGAACACATCCTGCATCGGCAGCTTCTCCGGTGCGGGTGCCGCCTCGCCCAGGGCGCCACGGGCACGCTCGCGGGCGAGCCGCAGGATCTCCGATTCGGCGGCCTGGTCCGGATAGCCGATGCGTACGTGCATCAGGAAACGGTCCAGCTGCGCTTCCGGCAGCGGGAAGGTACCTTCCTGCTCGATCGGGTTCTGCGTGGCCATCACCAGGAACAGCGGCGGCAACGCATAGGTGTGGCGGCCAACCGTGACCTGGCGCTCGCCCATGGCCTCCAGCAGCGCCGACTGCACCTTGGCCGGCGCACGGTTGATCTCGTCGGCCAGCAGGATCGGGTGGAAGATCGGGCCAGGTACGAATTCGAAGCGCCCTTCCTGCGGGCGCCAGATCTCGGTGCCGGTCAGGTCGGCCGGCAGCAGGTCGGGGGTGAACTGCACGCGGGCGAAATCCGCCTCCAGGCGCGAGGCCAGTGCGCGGATGGCCGTGGTCTTGGCCAGTCCCGGGGCGCCCTCCACCAGCAGGTGCCCGTCGGCCAGCAATGCGATCAACAGGCGTTCGACCAAAGCCGCCTGGCCGACGATTTCGGCCGACAGCGCGTCGCGCAACTGGTTGAAGGCGCCATGCAGGCGGGAGGCGGCCGGCGCGGGCGGCGGCGAGACGGTTTCGGGCATCGGCGGTGGCAGGTTCATGGGGGCCTTTGACCGGCGCGGGACGGCACGGGTTCCCCACATCATCGCAGGGTGCCCTGCGATTGGCATCAAGAACGGCTGAACGGGCCTCTCCTCCACGCATGGCGTGGATCTACCGGATCATCCGCGGACTACGTCCGGCATGAACGAAGAAGGGCCGCACATGGCGGCCCTTGTTCGTGTCGCGGGTTCGCTGGCTCAGTTCTGCCTGGCCACGCGCAGCACCTTCGGGGTGACGAACACCAGCAGCTCGGCCTTGTCCTTGCTGCGGCCACGCTTCTTGAACAGGTTGCCCAGGAACGGTACATCGCCCAGGAACGGAACCTTGCTGATGCTGTTGCGGTCGGTGAACTCGTACACACCACCGATGACCACGGTCTGCCCGTCCTCGACCAGCACTGCGGTGTTCACTTCGCGGCGGTTGATCGACGGCACGGTGCCATAGCCTTCCAGCTGGATCAGCCGGTCCACTTCGTCCTTCTTCACCTGCATGTTGAGGAACACGCGGTTGTCGTTGGTGATGGTCGGGGTGACCTTCAGTTCCAGCACCACTTCCTTGAACTGCACGTTCGGCGTAGCGACACCGCCCGCACCGGCGCTGATGGTCACATAGCCGATTTCCTTACCCTGCTTGATCAGGGCCTCGCGCTGGTTGGTGGTGACCACGCGCGGGTTGGAGATCACTTCACCACGCGACTCCTCCTGCATGGCCGACAGCTCGACGTCCAGCAGGTAGCCGGCATTGAGGATCGACAGCGCAAGCGAGCCTGCCGGGTTGGTGGACGCCGCCGGCATGGCCCAGTTCAGGCCACGGGTGATTGCCGAGCCGACCGGCACCGGCGCCGGGCCCGTACTGCCACCGGCCAGCCAGTCGCGGTAGGCCTTGGCGTTGGTCGCATTGGCTTCGACCTGCGACTTGCGGGTTGCCTCGTTGGCTTCCAGATTGCCGCTGAAGTAGGCGTTGTCGCGGCTGCCACTGATGCCGAACCGCGCGCCCAGCTCACGCGCGAACGTATCGGTGGCGATCACGATGCGGCTTTCGATCAGCACCTGGTCGACCGGGCGGTCGATCACGTTGATCAGCTCACGCATGCGCGCGATCTTCTTCGGAATGTCGCTGATCATCAGCGTGTTGGTGCGCTCGTCGGCAACGATGCGGCCACGGCCGGACAGGAAGCCACTCTCCTCCTGCGACGACCCACCACCACCGCCACCTGCGCCACCACCGCCACCACCGCCGATGCCCTTGGCTTCGGTCAGGGCTTTGAAGATCTGGGTGGCGCTGTGGTAGTTGATCTGGACGTAATCGGTCACCAGGTCTTCGCGGTTCTCGATGGCGATGCGCGCGTCTTCCTTCTCCTGCTCGAACTTGGCCAGCTCGGCCTGCGGGCCGACCCAGATCACGCTGCCATCGCGTCGCTTGTCCAGGCCCTTGGCACGCAGCACGATGTCCAGTGCCTGGTCCCACGGCACGTTGACCAGGCGCAGGGTCACATTGCCCTGCACCGAGTCGGAGGCCACCACGTTGAGGTTGGACTCTTCGGCGATCAACTGCAGCACGGTGCGCACTGGCACGTCCTGGAAATTGAAGGTCACCGGCTTGCCGGTGAAGCCACGCTGGCCGACGGCCTTTGCGGCCTGGGTGACGCTGCCGGCGGTCACTGCACCGACGGCGGCCGGAGCCTGCCGCGCGCTGATCTCCACCACGTATTCGTTGCCGCTCTGGTAGGCCAGTGACTCCACCGCACCGCCGGTGCTCAGCACCAGCTGGGTGCCGGCGCCGGACGGCTTGGCGTCGATGCGCTGCACCGGCGTGGCGAAGTCGACGACGTTCAACGGCTTCTGCAGGTTGGCCGGCAGGCGGGCATTGCCCACGTCGACCACCACGCTGTTGCCCTGCGTGCGCAGGTCCGGGATCGCGCCCTGGCCGTCAAACTGCACGATCAGGCGGCCCGCGCCATCATCGCCGCGCTTGAAATCGATCTTGGCCACCGACAGGCCGGCCGGTGCCGCGGCCGGTGCGACGGTGGTGCCCACCGGCTTCTCCGCCGGTGCGGCGGCCAGCGCCGGAGCGCAGGCCAGCATCAGCGCGACTCCCAACGCGCTGACACGGTTCAAGGTAGAGCGCCGGTTGGGACGCAGCCCCTTGGCTTGGTGAAAGGTCATCGTGCTATCCCCAGTAAACGATCATTGATCTTCAAGCGAGAGCGTTGCCGGCCGTTCCAGCCAGCCACCCGCGCCATCCGGCACCAGTTCGATCAGCTCCACACGGTCTTCGAAGACCGCAGTGACCCGCCCGTCGCTCTGCCCCAGGTAACCGCCCGGGCGCACCCGGTAGGTCACCTTGTCCGGTCCCATCACCAGTGCGACGGTGCCGCCGCCGGTGCCGATGGTACCGACCATGTCCAGTGCGTCCAGCGGGAAGCCCTCCAGGGGCTCCTTGCGCCGGTTCGGATCCGGCCGCAATCCGCCATTCCCCTGCGGATTGGTCCAGGCATCGGTGAACGGATCACGCAGGCCCTGCGCGGAGTATTCGAAGGTCTCGAACTGCTGCATCACAGGCAACGGTTCCAGCGGCTGCGCCGGCCGGGCACGTTCGCCTTCCACCCACTTCTCGAGATTCGGCGCATCGCCCGGCGTGCTGGTCACGCCACGGCCGCAGGCGGCCAGCAGCAACACGGCAGCGGCCATCCCGCAGCGTGCAAAGAAGGAACGGATCACTTGCTGCCCTCCTTGCCGGCTTCAGCCTTCTGCTGTTCCTGCACCTCGGTTTCGTCGAGATACCGGTAGGTCTTGACCGTGCCGGACAATTCCAGCGCACCGGCACGCGAACCACCGCCAGCCTTGTCCGCCGGCTTCAGGTTGATGTCGTGCATGGTCAGGATCACCACGCGCGGCAGCGAGGCCACGCCACTGACGAACGCACCGAACTGGTGGTAGCTGCCCACCATCTTCAGCTTGATCGGCTTCTCGGCGTAGAACTCCTTGACCTGCTCCTGTTCCGGTTCGAACAGCTGGCTGGTCAGGCCGCTGGACAGCGCGGTCTGCGAAATGTCGATGATCAGGTCCGGCATTTCGGTCTTGCTGGGCAGCTGCCGCAGCATCTGCTGCAGCACCTGCTCCATCTGCGCCAGCTGCTGCTTCAGCGGCCCCAGGTTCACCGCGCGTTCCTGCTGCTTGGAGAACTCGGTGCGCAGATCGCTTTCCTTCGATTCCAGGCTGGCCAGTTCATCGCGCTTGCCGCTGATCAGCAGCATCCATGCAACGAACATGATGACCAGGGCCAGCAACGAACAGAAGACGATCTTGGCCTTCTGCGGCCAGTTGCCGATGTCGTTGAAATCCAGGTTCTTCAGATCGATTTTCTGGCTCATGCGCGGTCCCCCTGCAGCGGGGCGTAAGAGGCCTGCGGCGGCTGCGCCAGGCGGCTGCCCTCAGGCCTGGCGGCCGGGGCCGGTGCGGCGGGCTGGTTCGGCTTGGCCGGTGCAGGCGCCGGTGCGCTGGCGGGTGCTGCGGCCGGGGCCGCCGCCGGTTGGGCCGGGGCCGGTGCTGGTGCAGCAGCCGGGGCCGCCGCATCGGGGCCGGCGGCAAGCGGCGCCACGGCGGGCGTCGCAGCCGGGGCGGCCGCCACGCTGCCATCCGCGTTCAAACCGGCAGTGCCTGTCTCTTCACTCTGCGCCGGCAGCTTCACCGTGACCTTGAACATGTACGGCAGTGCCTTGATGTCCGATACCGGGCCGGCTGCAGTCTTGTCGCCGGCACTGGCCTGGATGATCGACAGCTCCGGGTTGGTCATCCAGCCGGAGGTTTCCAGGTTGCGCATGTAAGCCGACACGCGTGCATTGGACTGGGTGCGTCCCTCGAGGGTGAGCATGTCCCCCTCCTGCTGCAGGGCGGTCAGCACCACGCCGTCAGGAATCGTGCGCACCAACGCGTCGAACAGGTGGACCATCTGCGAGCGCTTGGCCTGCAGTTCCTCGATCACCTTCTTGCGGGCCAGCAGGCGGTCCTTCTGCGCATCGAGGCGGTCGATCTCCTTGTTCTGTTCCTTGACCTTCTCGATCTCGGCTTCCAGATAGGCATTGCGGTCCATCTGGCCGCTCACCTGGCGGTCGTAATAGAACCAGATCAGCAGCGACAGCAGCAGGCCACCAATCGCGGCCATGCCCAGCATTGCGTAGAACTCGCGCTGGCGTTGCTTGCGCCGCTCGGCGCGCCAGGGCAATAGATTGATGCGTGCCATCAGTCGAAGCTCCTCAGCGCCAGACCGGTGGCGATCATCAGCGCGGGGGCATCCTGGGCCAGCGCATGCGCGTTCACCTTCGGGCCCAACGTCATCTGTGCCAGCGGGTTGGCGACCACGGTCGGCACGCCCAGCTGCTCCTCGACCATTTCCGGCAGCCCGCCCAGCACGGCGCAGCCGCCGGCCAGCACGATGTGATCAACGCGGTTGAACTCACTGCCTGCATAGAAGAACTGCAGCAGGCGGCTGATCTGCTGGACCGTGGCTTCCTTGAACGGCTCCAGCACTTCCATCTCGTAGCTTTCCGGCAGCCCGCCCTGGCGCTTGGCCAGGCCGGCCTCCTCGTAGCTCAGGCCGTAACGGCGCATGATCTCGTCGGTCAGCTGCTTGCCACCGAACACCTGTTCGCGGCTGTACAGGCTGCGGCCGCCGCGCAGGACGTTGAGGGTGGTCATGGTGGCGCCGATATCGACCAGCGCGACCACGCCGTCGATGGACACCGGCAGCTCGCTGGCGACCAGGGCGTAGGCGTTCTCGACCGCGAAGGCCTCCACGTCCATCACCTTGGCCTGCAGACCACCCAGTTCCAGGGCCGACTGGCGCAGTTCCACGTTCTCCGAACGCGACGCGGCCAGCAGCACCTGGACCATCTCCGGGTTGTTCGGGATCGCCCCGATCACCTCGAAGTCCAGGTTCACTTCCTCGATCGGGTACGGAATGTAGTTGACCGCTTCCAGCTCGATCTGGGCTTCCATGTCGTTCTCGTCGAGCTCGGCCGGCATCGGGATCACCTTGGTGATCACCGCCGACCCGGCGACGGCGGCAGCGGCCAGCTTGGCCTTGCTGCCTGAACGGTTCATGGCACGGCGGATGGCCTCACCCACGGCCTCCACTTCCACGATGTTCTTCTCTACCACCGCATTCGGCGGAAGAGGTTCCACAGCGTAATGTTCCACACGGAAACGATTGCCGCTGCGGGACAGCTGCAAAAGCTTTACCGCAGTCGAACTGATGTCGACGCCTACAAGCGGCGACTGACTTTTTGGGATGAGCCCCACGGTTTCTCCCCTGCCGACGGGCACTTGGACGCAAGACCTGCGCCCGAGCATTAATAACGTATTCTTAGCAAATGGCAACGGCCCTGCTGTGAAGTTCCTCACGGATTCACGATGCAGCCCCTGACTGTTCCCCTTGCGCTCCCCGGTGCCGACCCCAGCCGCCACCTTGCGTAATCTATACTCTGCGACCACGAAATTCGCAATCGGAATCTGAACCCGATGACTCGACTCCGCCGCTGGCTGCGCTGGATCTTCCTGATTGTCCTGGTCCTGGCGCTGATCGGCGCGGCCGCCGTGGGCGGTCTGTACTACGCTGTGTCCTCCAAGCTTCCCGACGTGCAGACCCTGCGCGACGTGGAAATGCAGGAGCCGATGTACGTCTATGCTGCCGACGGCAAGCTGATGGCGGTGTTCGGCGAGACCCGGCGCACCCCGATCACCATGAAGGACGTGCCCGAGCGCCTGAAGCAGGCCTTCCTGGCCACCGAGGACGCCCGCTTCTACGAGCATGGCGGCGTGGACTACATGGGCATCGGCCGTGCGGTGTGGCTGCTGGCCACCACCAACGACAAGCGCGTGCCGGGTGGTTCCACCATCACCCAGCAGGTGGCCCGCCAGTTCTTCCTCAGCTCCGAGTACAGCTACACCCGCAAGCTGGCCGAGATCCTGCTGGCACGGAAGATCGAGTCCGAGCTGAGCAAGGACGAGATCTTCGAGCTGTACCTGAACAAGAGTTTCTTCGGCAACCGTGCCTACGGCGTGGCCGCCGCCGCCGAGTTCTATTACGGCAAGAAGCTGAACGAGCTGGACCTGGACGAGATGGCCTCGCTGGCCGGCATCCCCAAGTTCCCCTCCTCGGGCAACCCGATCTCCAACCCGGAGCGCGCCCGCCAGCGTCGTGACAACTATGTGCTGCAGCGCATGGCCGACCTGAAGTTCGTCAGCCAGGCCGAGGCCGACGCGGCCAAGGCCGTGCCGATGCACGCCACCGCCCATGAGCCGCCGGTGCAGGTCGACGCGCCGTACGTGGCCGAGCTGGTGCGCCAGGAAATGATCGCCCGCTTCGGCGGGGATGTGGTCAACAAGGGCTACCACGTCACCACCACCATCGACTCCACCCTGCAGACCGCCGCCAACCAGTCGGTGCGCGACGGCCTGCTGCTGTACGACCACCGCCACGGCTGGCACGGCGTGGAGAAGCAGGTGCAGGTGGGTGCGGGTGAAGACGCCGCCGCCCTGGCCGAGCACCTGCGCGGCATGTACGGCCAGGCCGGCCTGCTGCCGGCGATCGTCGCCAGCACCGGCGCCGATGGCAGCGCCACCGTGGTGCTGGCCAACCGCAGCGAGATCGTGCTGCCGGCCGGTGCCGCCAAGTGGACCAACAAGACCCCGGGCAAGCTGGTGCAGCGCGGCGACATCGTGCGCGTGCGCGCCGGTGCCAAGGAAGGTGAGTGGCTGTTGGACCAGATCCCGCGCGGCCAGTCCGCGCTGGTCTCGCTGGATGCCCACAGCGGCGCGCTGAAGGCGCTGGTTGGCGGTTTCAGCTTCTCCGGCAACAAGTTCAACCGTGCCACCCAGGCCCGCCGCCAGCCGGGTTCGAGCTTCAAGCCCTTCATCTACGCCGCGGCCTTCGACAAGGGCTACAACCCGGCCTCGATCGTGCTCGACGCCCCGGTCGTGTTCCGCGACCGCCGCGGCAAGACCTGGGCCCCGCAGAACGACGGCGGCGGTTTCCGCGGCCCGATGCGCCTGCGCGAAGCGCTGGTGCAGTCGCGCAACCTGGTCTCGGTGCGCCTGCTTGATGGCATGGGCGTGGACTACGCGCGCAAGTACATCAGCGAATTTGGTTTCGCCGAATCGGAACTGCCGCCGAACCTGTCGATGTCGCTGGGTACCGCCTCGCTCACCCCGCTGTCGGTGGCCCGTGGCTACGCCGTGTTCGCCAACGGCGGCTCGCGCGTGGACACCTGGCTGATCGACCAGGTGAACGACCGCGACGGCAACCTGGTGTTCAAGGAAAACCCGGCGATGGCCTGCCGCGACTGCGCCGGCAGCAGCGACCAGCCGGTCAACCAGGTGGTGGACGGCTTCAACTTCGGCGCCCCGGCCCCGAAGGTGGACCCGGCCGCTGCGGCCAAGGCCGAAGCCAAGACCGAAACCCCGGCCGCGCCGGCCAACCCCGATGCCCGCACCGCCCCGCGCGCGATCGACGCCCGCACCGCCTACCAGCTGGTGTCGATGATGCGCGACGTGGTCCAGCGCGGTACCGGTGTGCAGGCCAAGGTGCTCGGACGCGAGGACGTGGGCGGCAAGACCGGCTCCACCAACGACCACCGCGACGCCTGGTTCTCCGGCTTCGGCGGCCCGTACGTGACCACCGTGTGGGTGGGCCGCGACGACTTCCGCTCGCTGGGTTACCGCGAGTACGGTGGCAAGGCCGCCCTGCCGATCTGGATCGACTACATGCGCACCGCGCTGAAGGACACCCCGATTGCGCAGAACGAGCCGCCCAGCGGCATGGTCCAGGCCACCCTCAACGGCGCGACCGAGTGGGTGAAGGTGGAAGACATGGACCGCCTGACCGACTACGACCTGAACCTCAATACGCCGCAGGCCGACGCCGCCGCGTTCGATATCTTCTGAGGAAGGATTCGGTGGGTGCCAACCGTTGGTTGGCACCGCCTCTGTAGAGCCGAGCCCATGCTCGGCTCCATGCGCCGGCGGTAGAGCAGCCGAGCATGGGCTCGGCTCTACAGGATCAACGGCACCCGCTTGCTCGCCTCCGTGAAATACCCACGCGGATGTCACATCCGTGCGCTACTCTGTAGCCAGGTCGCAACAGGGAGTCATCGCATGCATCGCGCCCGTCAGCATGCTGCCAGCCAGACCCGCGAGCGGCGTCACCGCCTCGCCCACGAAGCCGCCCGCCTGATGGCCGAAGGCGGCATCCGCGACTACCACCAGGCCAAGTTGAAGGCCGCCAGCCGGCTCGGCATCCACGACGATGCCTCCCTGCCCCGCAACACCGAGATCGAAGACGCCCTGCGCGAATACCAGCGGCTGTTCGCTGGCCCCCAGCACGGCAGCGAGCTTCAGCGCCGCCGCGAGGCTGCCATGCGTGCGCTGGAGTTCCTGCACGGCTTCTCCCCGCGCCTGGCTGGCCCAGTGTTGGAGGGCACCGCCGACGCCAACAGTCCCGTGCAGCTGCACCTGCACAGCGACGACCCGGAAGCCGTGCACCGCTTCCTGGAGGAGCACGGCATTCCCGCCGAATCGCGGACGCGCCGCCTGCGCATGGACCGCGAACGCTGCCTGGACGTGCCGGTGTGGGTGTTCAGTGCCGAGGAGCTGACCTTCGACCTGGCCGTGCTGCCGTACGACGCCCTGCGCCAGGCCCCACTGTCACCGGTGGATGAGAAGCCGATGCGACGTGCGTCCGTGGCGCAGTTGCGGCAGGTGCTGGCCGAAGCGGAGATCAGCGCGTACATCGGCGGATGACGGTAGCGCCGGCCCATGGGCGGCGAGCGCAGCGGTACCTGCCAGTGATGGGTGCGGACCGTTGGTCCGCACCGTGCTTCAGGCATTTCGATTGCTCGCCGGAGAGCAGTCGAGCACGGCTCGACTCTACAAAAGCTGCGCTATCTGCGCTGGCAGATGATGCCCATCATGCTCCCGCTACCAGACAAAACGGGTATCGCGCAGCGGGTCGCTGAGCAGCCGCGGCAGCCACGGTACTGGGGCTCGCTGCGGATACTCCCGCATCATCTGTGCATGCATGACCTGCAGGCCCCGCAGCAACCAGATCTGGTCATAGATGTCGTTGAACCCATCCGACCACCCACTCTTCACCCGCTCATGCTCAACCGCCTCCAACGACGGCATCTGGTCCAGCGACACCTCCAGGATCGTCAACAGTGCTGTGTTGATCTGCGCATTCTCAACACCCGCCCTGCGCACATCCTCCAATCGAGCGCGAATCCGTCGGCAGTCGTACGGGACGCACCCACCCGTGGCGGTGATGTAGTCGGCGATGTCCGCCAGCATGTCGGCTTTCAGCCGCCACACCACTTCGCTGTCCATCACCTGCCGCACCCGCATCGTGCGCAACGTGCTCGCCCTTACCTCCTCCGGCGTGGTGAACGGTGCACCCGGCGTGCGGCCCGCGTGGCGCACCAGCACGATGCGATGGATCGCCTCGCTGGTGACGCCCTCGATCCGCAGCGCCGCTGCCTGAGGATGCACGCGCGGCGGCGGCACGCCCAGCATCTGCCACAGGTACCACAGCACCAGCAGCAGACCGGCGATGCATAGCCCGCTCATCAGCGTCCACAGGTCCAGGTTCCGGGTGTAGTAGCGAAAGCGCGCCCGCCAGATATAGAACGTGCGATAGCTGACGATTCCACTTACCCATCTGTACATTGCCTTCTCCTCGGCAAGGACCCCGGCGCGGCGGGGTTCATTACGCGCACCACGCCGGGGCCGCATGGCTTACCAGCCGATGCCCACGCCGACACCCATGCTGCGTTCGCCGCTGTTGGTGAACGCGCCATTGAGGCTGAAGGTGGCCGAGCCCTTCTCGTTGAGCACACGCTGGTAGCCCACCGCCATCGCCGACTCACCCTCGCTGTAGCCCACGCCCGCACCCAGGCGGTTGTAGGTGGCCAGGCCGGCGGTGTTCATCGCCATCGCGGTCTGCGCGCTGCTCATTGCCGCCATGCGGTTGAAGCGCTTGTCCATCTTGTCCAGGCGACGCTCGAAGTTGCTGATCGCGCCATCGGTGTACTCGTTGGCGCGGGCCAGCATCTTCTCCAGCTCGGCGGTGTCGACCTGCGGCTTGGGCGTGTCTTCCTGCTTCGTCTTCGGCTGCGGTGCGGGTTTCTCACCGTCGCCTGCCGACGCCACCTGCTGACCGCCTTCGGCCTGCGGCACCAGCACGTCCGACTCCGGCGCCGAAGCGACGGCCATTGCCTGCGGCTGCGGCGCATCGATGCGCTGCTCCAGCCCGTCCATGCGGCCGTTGAGCTGCTGCTGCATCGAGTGCAGCTGGCCGCCATTGACTGCATCACGACTGCCAGCCGCAATCAAGCCATTGGCCACGTTGGAAATGACCATGCCGTGGGTTCCGGCCAGGGTGAGCTGGTTGAGACCGTCGGCGCGGACGGAGGGCGTGTCCTGGAACACGCTGCGCAGCTGCGACTCGACCTGGTTCACCCTCGAGCGGTTGCTGACCACTGCGCCGTCGAGCGCTTCCAATGCACCATTGAGCGTGGACTGAGACTGGCCCTGCACGGTGAAGCTGGGACCGACGATGTTGCCGTTGGCATCGACCTCACCGCCGAGCGCAGACAGCGCGCCGCGCAGCTGGCCGACGGTGGCGGCGTTGTGGTTGGCGGTGCCGTTGGCGATGTTTACGAGGCGGCGCCCCACTCCTGATGCACCAAAGGAAGCGGTGCCGGCATCCGTGGCCTCAGAGCCGGCCCCAAGAGCGAGAGAACCTTCAGCCCCCAATGAAACCTTGGCTCCAGAACCTATTGCAACGCCATTGGAAGCGTGAACATTCGAACCTGCTCCCACTGCAAAGCCATTCACCGCCATCTCAGAAACACTGGATGCACGACCAAGTGCGATTCCATTCCGCCCCAGAGATGTGGCAAATGCGCCTACTGCAGTTGCACCCTCCCCATCCGCTCGAGCAGAGTCGCCGATTGCAACGCCTAGTCGGCCGGCAATTGCATCTCTACTAAGACCATCAGTATCAATTTTGAAGAATCGCGCCTGCTTCTCAATCGTTGAGACTCGGTCGCTGACGCCATGCAGCTGTCCGCCATTGACTACATCCCGACTGCCGTCTGAAACCTCTCCATCTGACACGCCAGTCAAACGCGCACCGCCGTAGTCGATGACGCTCGCATCCAATCCACGCATCGCCTGCCGCCCCATCTCCCTCTCCTTGCGCATCGCCTCCAGATCATTCCGATTCTGCGAGATCTTCTGCTCTGCGGCGTACAGCTGGCTACCGGTTACAGCATCACGACTTCCTGGCGCCACTCGTCCATCAGCCAAGTTGGTCAGCACCATGCCGTTCGCGCCACTGAGCGCGATCTGATTCATGCCATCGGCACGGGCCGACGGCGAGTCCTGGAAAATCGAGCTAAGCTGATCTTCCACCTTGCCCGCGCGACGACCTGCAGTGATGACGGCGCCATCAAGCGCCATCAGTGCGTCTTCGACCGTGCTCTGCGTTCCGCCCTGCACCGAGTACGTTGGGGCGATGATATTTCCGCTGGCGTCCATGCCTGCTCCGCCGCCGAGGGTAGCGAGGGAATCTTTGAGCTGAGAGACAGTGGAAGCGTTGTGGTCGGCGGTGCCACGAGCGACATTGGTAAGACGACGTTGGGCTTCGGCACTACCAAAAGATGCCGTGTAAGCCTCATCAGCGACCGAGGAATCTCCCAGAGCCAATGCACTGGTCGCCCCCTTCTTGACAATACTGTTCGACCCGAGTGATACCCCACCCACTTCTTCAACTGAAGCGAGAACACCCAGAGCAAATCCATTGTCCGCAGCCTCATTTACCCGCGCAGCCCTCCCCAAAGCAACGGAGTTCTTACCGAGAGCTGCGGAGAAACTACCGACGGCAACTGCCCCCTCACTTGAAACTGAGGCCTCGGCGGAATCACCAATAGCGACACCAATCAGTCCTGCTCGAGCTGCTCCCTGAGGTCCACCTTTGCCACTCGCAAAGTATCGAGAGCTCTCAACAAGACCTTCGATTCCCTTCATAGCTTCGTCCGCAACAGTCTTTGCCGCCTGCGCAGACTGCTCTACGATATATAGTTGACCACCATTCACCACATCGCTGCTGCCAATCTCCAGCAATCCATCCGCCACACCACTGATCTTCCGGTTGGCATTGGCGCTATTGCGAACATCCAACGTCGTTCCGCTGTTCCTTTCGCCCAGACGCACATTGCCAGTCGTAGACACTTGTGCCACCAGCCCGCCAAGCGCCGCGGTTTCGACCAACGCCTTGGCTGCATCCGTCTTTGCCGCCGCCGCTTCTGTGCCCGCAGCCCTGGCAATACTCTCCACCGCCGCCACCTTGTCATTAGTGGCATTGAGCTGCCTGCCGTTGACGGCTTCATAACTGCTGGCATTGACCAGACCATCGGCCACACCAGTCAGCTTTCGATTCGCATTGGCGCTATTGCGCACATCCAACACCGTTCCGCTGTTCTTTTCACCCAGACGGACATTGCCGGTTGCAGACACCTGCCCGACAAGGCCGCCCAGCGTCACCACCTGAGTCAGCGCCTTGCTCGCATCAGCTTTGGCCTCTCCCGCAGCGGTCTGTGCCTTGGCAACATTCTCATTGGTCGTGTTCAACTGCCTGCCGGTCACCGCTTCCGTGCTGGAGGTGCTCAGCGTGGCATCGGCCACACCGGTCACCTTGCGGTTGGCATTGGCACTGTTGCGGACATCCAGCGAGGTACCGCTGTTCTTCTCGCCCAAGCGGACACTGCTGGTGGACGAAGTCTGGCCGATCAGGCCGGTCACCGTGGTGACCTGGGCCAGCGCCTTGCTGGCATCAGCCTTGGCCGCATCCGCAGCGGTCTGCGCCTTGGTGACATTACCATTGGTCGTGTTGAGCTGGCGTCCGTTCACAGCGTCGGTGCTGGTCGTCGTCAGCGCGCCATCGGACACGCCGCTCACCTTGCGCGTGGCCAGCACCGCGTTGCGCATGCTGACTTCCGAGCCGGTGTTGCTGTTGGCGATGCGTACGATGCCGCCTGCGGAATCCTGCTTGATCATGCCGTCAACCCGCTCGTTCATGGCATGCAGCTGCTTACCGGTGACCGCATCGGTGCTGGAGGCGGTGACACGACCATCGGCCACGTTCACGATGCGACGGCGCACCGAGGCGCTGCCTACCGACACCGTATTGGCTTCCGTGGCCACCGAGCGGACACCCAGGGCTACAGCGCCCTGTGCGGACGCAGACGCCGCATAGCCCAGCGCAACGCCGTCGATGTACGCGCGCGTATCGCCGCCGATGGCGATGGCACCGGTGTAGCCCAGGCTTCCCGCACGGGCACCGCCACCGATGGCGACACCACCCGTGCCTGCACCGGTGTCGACCATTGCCTTGGCACCAAGCGCCACCCCACCAGCACCGTTTGCGATCGTGCTCGCGCCCAGGGCAACTGCGTCCTCCTGCTGCGCCACGGAACTCAACCCCAGGGCGATGGCATTTGTACGGCTGGCAGACGCCTTTGCACCAACCGCCATCGAACCCGCGGCCGAAGTGCTGGAGTTGGCACCGAGCGCAAGGGCATCCACGCCACGCGACGACGAGCCGCTGCCGAGTGCGATGGCATTTGCTGCCCTGGCCTCTGCCTTGTTCCCCAAGGCAGTGGCACCAATGTAGGCGGCATAGGCATTGGCACCAACGGCCACGTTGTGGCCGCCATCAGCGGTGGTTCTGGCGTTGTAGCCCACCGCCACGCTATCCACGGCATAGGTGCTTGCCTTGAATCCGAAGGCAGCGCTGTTCTGACCGTTGATCCGGGCACCAATGCCAAATGCGGTGGTGTTGTCGCCTTTCATGTTCACGCCTGCACCGTAGCCAAGCGAGTTCAGGCCGTTGGTCAGTGCATAGCCGACGAACATGGTGTCGTCATAGCGGCCAGCAATGGGCGAGCAGGAAACAAACTCGCCATTTCCCAGATTGAAGGGATCGCACCCAATGTAGTAACGGGTCTTGGCGTGCACCTCTCCGCCCGCCAACAGCAGCGCGACCATCAGCAGTCCACCGGCGCCGGTTATGCGGCTCGATTTCCTGCCGCAGGGCCTGGTCAACTCGCTGGCCACCTCCCAGCAGCCTTTGGCGTGATTCCAGATACGACGATAGATTCGATTCATGTGTTTCTCCTTAACAGGACAAGGAAAGTGAGCCCCGTGCCGGGCACGGGGCGGGCAAAGTGCGGGTTCAGGTCGCCGTCGGTTCGATCGTCCGCACGTGTTCGCGATAGCCATCGCGGGTGAGCCGGTAACGCAGTTGCAGCGAGTTGCCCGGCTGAAGCTGGAACGGCAGCGTCAGTGCGGCATCGGGATAGAGGCTGTGCGACACGGGGTGTGGCGTGCAGGTGCCCGCGGCCGTGCACTCCTCGGCACCGATGATTCCCACGCGCAGCGTGCCGGTGTTGTGCAGCGTGTTGTCCTGGAGGCGCAGGTCCACCACACCGTCGTCGGGGGTGACGTTGACCAGCGCCCCCCAGACCAGGCTGACGCCGATGTTTGCCTGTGCGCCTTCGCCGTCTTCGAGGGGAGCGTCATCCGGCCCGCGCACGCCTTCGAAGTAGAGGCGGTAGGCCGTTTCCTTCTGGACCTGCTGCAGCGGAATCACCCGGATCAGCCGGTTGCCGCCGCCGGAAAGTGCGAACTTGCCGGGGGTGATGGCAATCGCCGCATCCGAGGCTTCCATCTCCTGTTCTTCTTCGGCAGGCGTGGCAGGATTGACGATGCGCCGCAGGCGGGTCTGCACGTACTGCGGAATGGTCGACTGCGAGTACACGCGGATATGGGTGCCGCGCTTGGCATCCACCGCTGCGCGCATCGGGTGGATGGATAGATTGGCGTATGCCGGCAGTGCAAGCAGGGCGCTCACCGGCAGCAGGCAGAACAGCAGCTTCTTCATGGCAGGCTCCTCGGGATCAGGGTTTGGCAGTGGGGACATCGAGCACCACGGTCAGCTCGCCCTCGTACAGGCCGGGGCGCTGGCTGGCGATAGGGGTAGGCGGTGTTTCCAGGGTCAGCGGCGTGGGCACGCAGTACACCGGCTGGCTGATGCCCGGCAGCATCACCAGCCGCAGCTGTGCGCTGTCGATGCCGCGCAGCTGCTGCTTGACGTTGTGCTTCATCGCCAGGCGGTGGCCGCCGTAGTCCAGGTGGACGCGGTAGTCCAGGCGCTGGCTGGCATCGCTGCCGCCATCGCGGTGCCAGAGCGAGAAGTCCGACCCTGCAGGTGGGCGTGGACCGCTGTCGCGAACCGTGACGTCGAGGTATTCGCTCTGCGAACCCAGGCCGTCGTACAGGCACATATCCAGCTGTTTCCTGCCACCCACCACCTTCTGGATGGGGTCGTAGCGCAGATCGAGATTGACCAGCGACGCGACGGTGTCGAAGGTCGGGAAGTAGATCGAGATCGCGTCGTAGTCGGTGACGGTGAAATCGAAGTTGAAGACGTACTTCGCCAGATGCCTACCTGGTGGCATTCTTAGATTAAGTACGAGACTCCCTTTCCAACTGCCAGCCACCAGGCGCGCAACGCTATCCCCAGCAATTGAGACAGCCAGACCCGTGCCGACCGCGTAGTCGATGCCACAAGGTCTGGAATGCGACGACCAGATCGCATATCTGGTATCTCGCCAGTAGTCGAGCGAGCAAACTTGGGTGGAATCCGCTCTATAGATTGAGGCAGCGAAATTGATCGCTCCCGGGGTTCCCGTACGCTCTTCTATCGCACGCACCGGTATCACACTCGTTACACCACCACTTTCTGCCTCCGTGTCTTCGGTACGGCACATTCCAGATGCGGGATCAGTGGACGATTCACACGTCAGAAATAGCTCGCCGTACTGCTTACTCAGATCTATGTCGTACGCGATCAAAGTCTTTGGCGCCCATATCTCAATATCTCCGGGCATCGCTGAGCGATCCCAGCTCATGACAATGTCCTGGGTAATGACGCCAGTAGGTGGATCTGTATCCGGAGGCCGTTGCGCCCACGCCCGCGGCATCACCAGCACGAGCGCACACACCAGCATCAACACGAACATCCAACGCCGGTTCATGGCGTACCTCCTGCAGCAGCGGTCCGGGGCGTGGCGGCAATCAACGCGCGTTCCTGCAGCAGCCGGGTCACGCGGGCCTGCTGGCGGATCTCGGCCGGCAGCTGGGCCACGGCCAGCGGCTCGCAGTGCACGGCGCCGACCAGCAGCACCACCTGGCGGCGCTCGCGCACCTGCAGCGGGCAGTGCAGCAGGCGGTCGTCCTGCAACAGGTACAGCGTCGTTTCGCGACGCGGGAAATCGGCGACGAAGCCGCCGTTGGCGCTGGTGCCGGGCACCGGCGCGTTGAGAATGCGGGCGCCGCCCAGCGGCGCACCAGCCAGGTCGCGGGCATGGCCGATGAAGGTGTAGGTCACTTCGATCGGCACCGGCATGCGCATCAGCTTGCCGGGCGTGAGGAACATCGGCCGTGCACCGCCCACGCCGGTCACGCGGATGGCGGCGATGCTGTCCAGCGTGCTGGCGTCCTGCACTTCGGCACGTTGCGATTGATAGGCCGGCAGCGGCAGCAGCCGGCGTTCGCCGATCTGCAGGCGTTGCCTGCGCAGCCCGCCCACCTGCAGTTCGGCGGCCACGCCGCGCAGGTCGGCGTCGTCGGTATCGGCCACCTGCACGGCAAGGCCGGCATCGGCGCCGTTGGCACCGCTCCAGTAGAAGCCGCGACGGCCGAGCGCGAAGCCGGAACTGTGTGCGCCGCTGTAGCCGGTTTCGCTGCGGCCACGCTGCTGGTAGCGCGCCACGCTGGCGCTGGTGTGGCCGACGCCATTCTGCAGCTGGCCACCCAGTGAAGCGCTGTAGCGCTCGTTGTTGTTGGCGCGCAGCTCGCCCGACAGCTCGCGGTACTGTGTATCCAGTTCCTGGCGCAGGCTCTGGCCAACGCTGTAGTCGATCGCCGGGCGCTGATGCTGCGGCTGGCGCACATCCACGGCATAGCGGCGCTGCCCATCACCGGCAGCGCTGCGGTGCCGACGGCTCAGGCTGAGGTTGACGTAGATGCCACGGTCGCGCTCGGTACTGCCACGCACGCTGTCGGTGCTGTGCTGCCGCCACACACCCACGCGCGTGGAGACGCTGAAATCCTGCCAGCGATGGCTGCGGCTGAAGCTGGCCTGCCAGGTGCGGCTGAGCAGCGGCTCGCGGCGCGGTTCCAACGGCCCCGGCGGCAACAGCGGCTCAAGCCCGAACAACGGATCCTGCTCGAACTCTGGCCGGTGCCAGCCGGTGCGCCAGGTCTGGCGCCGGGTGTAGCCCACGTAAACATTGCCGCCCGCCAGCGGCAGCGACATCGAGCCACTGAGCGCATTGGTGCACCCCAACTGGTCGCGCGCCTCGGCCTCGAACTGGCAGGCCTTGCCACGCATGCGCTGCTGGTAGAGATTCCACGACGCCGTGCGCCGGTACGACAGCTGGTGCTGCTGCCCGTTGCTGCCGTCGCTGCCACGCATGCCGCTGAAGGTGGCGCGTACTTCCTGCGTGGCCATCACCCTGCGCAGGTCCAGGCGGAGCTCGCCGTAGCGGTGCCCGCCGAACGTGGCGGCACCGGCGGTCATCGCCGCGTCGCGGCCCAACGGCACGCGCACGCCGGCCATCGCGATACGCTCGCCATCGAAAGCATCGCTGCGGCGTTCGTTGCGGTGGCCACCCTGCACGAACCATTGCCACTGGCTGTTGGTCCAGTCGCCGCCCTTGTCGAAGGGCGCCTCCTCGGTGCGCACCAGCACACCGTCCTCGTAGATGCGCATGCGCACCAGGTAGTTGCCGAACGGGAAATTGCGGGTGTCGATCTGGTTGATGCCGGCCTGCAGGTAGAAGGTCTGCAGCAGGCGCTCGCCATCGAACACGTCCACCCGCGCATCGCGCGCCAGCAGCACGGTCAGCGGGCTGGCCTGCACCGCCGCGTCGGTGTCCACATAGGCCTGGGTGGTACCGAGGCGTGCGCCCTGGAAGCGGTCCAGCGGCAGCATGCTGAAGCTGAAAGTGCCGCCCTGCGGGCTGGACAGGTTGCGGCGGTCCATGCGCCCGGCCTGCAGGTAGTGCGCCGGCCCCAGGTCGTGGCGGTAATAGACGTTGTCGAACTGGAAATCGTCGTCGCTGTGGCTGCGATAGCGCTGCTGGTTGTAGTACCACTCGGCCGACAGGTGGCCGCGATCGAACAGGCCCAGCGTGCCGACGCCGCGTGCCGACAGCGACTGGTAGTCACGGCCACCACTGAGGTTGAGCGTCTGCTGATGCAGGAACGCGTTCTCGGCATTGGCGGTGACCGTGTGGAAACGCTCGGCGGCAGGCTTGCCGGGAATCCACTGGCGCGCCACGAACAAGCGCACCGCGCCCTCGCCTTCGTCATACAGCGCGCGCACCTCGTCGGGAGCTTCCGGCGGATCGATGTAGCCGCAGCCGGCGCTGGCACCACCGAAGCGGCAGGCCAGATGGCTGTTGCGCGGCAGCGGCTGCGACAGCGCAGGCAGCAGGGCGGCCTGCGCCTCGGCAGGCAGGTCCAGTGACTGCAGCACGCGCGCGGGATCTTCCAGCTGCACGTGCTCCAGGGTCACGCGCACCGGCGACAGCCCGGCCGAGCGGCCGAACAGCTGGATGTCGAGTTGTTCGGTCTGGCCTTCGACCAGATCTTCAAAACCGGGCGGGACGCCGCGCGCGGCCGCCAGCGGAGTGGACAACGCCAGGGCGAGCGCGACCGCCAGCCGGGTGACGGCGGGGGCGTGTAGGGTCATGGGGGCACCGCTGCAAGCGGCCGGCCCGGGATGCGGGCCGGCGCGGGGGATTACGGCGTAGCCGCCTTCTGGTTCAGCACGACGTTGACCAGGCCGCTGTACGCGCCCTTGGTGAGGATCGGCGCCGGCGTGGTCTGTGCGATGGTCAGCGGCATCGAGATCGAGGCGCCCGGGGTCGAGCCCGCACCGTTGAACAGGTCAGCGGCCTTGTACTCGATGGCGGCTGCACCCAGCGCGCGGTTGTTCAGGCTGATGGTCATCGGCACGGTCACGGTGCCGGTCTCGTTGGCCAGGAAGAAGCTGCCATCGATACGCGCTTCGATATCCGCCTTGTCATCGTTGGAATGGATACGCACGCGCTGCGTGTTCGGAATCAGGCCGCGCAGCGGGTCGTGGGTGAGGGTGACCATGTCCGGCAGCGGCGTGCCGTCGTCGCGCAGCAGCGCCAGGGTCGGGTCGACGTCGGCGTAGACGGAGATCTTGGTTTCCACGGCGTGCGCGGACAGCGAAGCAGTGGCCAGCGCTGCAGCGAGCGCGGCCTTCTTGATAATGGCGTGCATGATTGTCTCTCTCGGACAAAGGGGGAATATGAAAGCTCCCCTCCCCAAGGAGAAAAGGGAGGGAAGCATCGCCCGCGGGGATGGGTGCGGGCGACGGAGAGAATGTTAGAAATCCATTGCCATGCAGGCCATTCAAGCATTCCTAAAACGTTGAACGTTAAGGAGAATTCTTGAATTCGCTCAATGTTTGAGGGTTATGCAATTTCCCTCACTGCTTCAATGCAACAAACCTCATTGCATTGAATTTGTAGAGCCGAGCCCACGCTCGGCTACCGTTGGCTTCAACCTGCAGGCACGACGGTGACGTGATCGACATCGATGTCGGTGGGCTTGAAGCGATGCGTGTCGACCTTGCCACGCAGCTCGACCACGGTGTCGGCACCGATGGCCTGCGGCGGCAGGTCTTCGTCATCGATCTCGACCTCGATCTGGCCGCTGGCATCACGGAACTGGTAGCGCTCGTCACCGATCTTGGCGGTGAGGGTGCCACGCAGCACCACCGGATGATCATCGCGCTGCGCACGTGCGTCAGCGACGGTGCTGGCAGCGGCCCCTGCCCCCGGCCCGGTGTACTGCGCGAAGGCCTGCGGGCTCAGCAGGGCCAGCGGCGTGGCGATGAAAGCGATGGCGATCAGTCGGTTCATGGCGTTCTCCATACAGGGATCAGTACGCACAGGTTCTATCGCCTTCGACGTGATACCCATGCAATAGATCCGAAAAGATGTGAATGCGACATTCATTGTCAGAACGCGTTCAGATCCGGAAGCGGGCTCTTATCGTGCGGACCAACGTTCCGCGGTCGCCATCCGCCGAAGCCGATCAGGGCACAAAAAAAAACGCCCCGCAGATGCGGGGCGTTCTCGGCACAACCTACGCGGGGCGATCAGCCCTGGTAGTCGCGCACGTCGCTGCCGGTGTAGACCTGGCGCGGACGGCCGATCTTCATTTCCGGGTCGACCTGCTGTTCCAGCCAATGCGACACCCAGCCGGAGGTACGGCCCAGGGCGAACATGACGGTGAACATCTCGGTCGGGATCTGCAGCGCCTTGTAGATGATGCCGCTGTAGAAATCGACGTTCGGGTACAGCTTGCGGGCGACGAAGTACTCGTCCTGCAACGCAGCCTGTTCCAGCTTCACGGCCACGTCCAGCAGCGGATCCTGCACGCCCAGCTGCTTGAGCACCTTGCTGGTCATCTCGCCGATGACCTTGGCGCGCGGGTCGAAGTTCTTGTAGACGCGGTGGCCGAAGCCCATCAGGCGGAAGCCGGAGGTCTTGTCCTTGGCCTTGACCACGGCGGACTCGACGTTGTCGGCGCTGCCGATCTCTTCCAGCATCTTCAGCACGGCTTCGTTGGCACCGCCGTGGGCCGGACCCCACAGCGCGGTGACGCCCGCAGCGACCGACGCGTACGGGTTGGCACCGGTCGAGCCGACCAGGCGCACGGTCGAGGTCGAGGCGTTCTGCTCGTGGTCGGCATGCAGGATGAACAGCAGGTCCAGTGCCTTGACCACGTCCGGGTTCAGGTCGTACTGGCCGTCAGCCGACTCGAAGGTCTGCTTCAGGAAGCGGCTGACGTAGTCCAGCGAGGTGTCCGGCTTGTTGGCCGGCAGGCCCTTGCCATGGCGGTAGATCAGCGCCGACAGGGTCGGCACCTTGGCGATCAGGCGCACGGCGGCCTTGCGGCGCTGCTCGGCGTCGGACAGGTCCAGCGAGTCGTGGTAGATGGCCGACAGCTGCGCGATCGCGGCCGCCAGGATCGCCATCGGGTGGGCATCCTTGGCGAAGCTGCCGATCAGGGTGTTGATCGAATCGTCGACGTTGGCTTCGGCGGTCAGCTCATCGGTGAAGGCCTTCAGCTGCTCGGCGCTCGGGCGCTCGCCGTTGATCAGCAGGTAGGCCACTTCGACGTAGCTCGACTTTTCCGACAGCTGTTCGATCGGGTAGCCGCGGTACAGCAGCACGCCCTTGTCGCCGTCGATGTAGGTGATGGCGGACTTGCAGCTGGCCGTCGCGGTGAAGCCGGAATCGTAGGTGAAGAACCCCGTTTCCTTGGTCAGCTTCGCGATGTCGACGCAGTCGTTGCCAAGGGTGGGTTTGATGACGGGCAGAACGACCGACTTGTCGCCGGCGTTGAGCGTGACCTGATCAAGATCGGACACTGTGTGCGCTCCTTCATGGGAAGGCGCCTGCCCAAGCGCATTGGTCAGGCACGTGAATGACGTCCTCGGCCTGTGCCGGGGATCAGGTCATTATCGCACAGCAGCATTTGCCCGGCGCTAGACAGAAGTCGTATACGACAGGCAGCCAGACACCGGCCGTTGAGCGGCCCGGATCGGCAAAAGCGTTGTCACACGAACGCAGTGTTCCGCCCATCCAAACGCCCGTTGGGTTGGCGTTGGGGAAAAACAAACGGCCGCGCAGAGCGCGGCCGTTGGTTCGAAGCTGGATCGACAGATCAGCGCGCGTAGCGCTTCTGGAACTTGTCGATACGGCCCGAGGTGTCGATGACCTTGTGCTTGCCCGTGTAGAACGGGTGCGAAGCCGAGGAAATTTCAACCTTGACCAGCGGGTATTCGTTGCCGTCTTCCCACTGGATGGTTTCCTTCGTCGCCATGGTCGAGCGGGTCAGGATCTTGAAATCGGAGGTGACGTCATGGAAGACGACGTCGCGGTAGTTCGGATGGATATCGGCCTTCATGGGCTCACACCGTAAATGGGCTGGTGGTCAAGAGCGGCATTATAAGCACCGGTTGCCGCCCGGGGCAACCGGTGCCGGTCAATCGACGTCAGTCCGCACCCAGGGCCTGGCGCACCAGGGCCTCGAAACGCTGCTGGTCGTAGGCCATCAGCAGATCGCAGTTGTCCGGCTGGCCGGTCTGGCGGTTCCAATCGACGATGGTGGCGCCGCGGCTGAACGTGCCGTTCAGCTCCACGTTCAGCGGGCGCGACTCGACCCGCAGCTGCCCTTCGGGGTTCAGCGCCCAGGCCATGGCCACCGCATCGGCGGTGTACCAGCGCCCGCCCTTGCTGTCTTCGGACAGGCCACGGGTCTTGCGCGAGATCAGTTCGTAGAAGCGGGCGCGATCGGAATCGGCCTGCAGCCACTTCTCGGCGTCCTGCAGCGGCAGGCCATGGGCGACAGTGGCCTCCCAGTCCGACACCAGCAGGTGCTTGAACGAGGTGAACACCACGTGCGCCGCTTCCGGGTCGAACGCAATGTTGAATTCGGCCGCCGGGGTGATGTTGCCGTGGCAGGTGACCGCGCCGCCCATCACCACGATGCGCTTGATGCGCTCGGGCAGGGTCGGGTCCAGCTTCAGTGCCAGGGCAAGGTTGGTCAGCGGGCCCAGCATCACCAGCATCAGTTCGCCGGCGTGCTCGTGCGACAGGCGCAGGATGGCCAGTGCGGCGTGTTCGGCTTCAGCCTGGCGGCTCGGCGGCGGCAGGTCCACGTCGCCGTAGCCGTCACGGCCATGCACGTGGGCAGCGTCAACGGAGGGATGCAGCAGCGGATCCGGGCTGCCGGCAAACACCGGTACGTCGGTGCGGCCGACGATGTCGCAGAGCTTGAGGGCGTTGCGGACGGTGTACTGCAGGCCGACGTTGCCGGCGGCGATGGTCAGGGCGACCACGTCATGCCGTTCGTCGGCAAAGGCCATCAGCAGGGCCAGGGCGTCGTCCACACCGGGGTCGGTGTCGATCAACAGGGGGATCTTGTGGGTCATCGTTGCCGTCTTCAGATCGGCAACGAAGTGTGGACCGGGATGATGACCGTTGCAAGTACGGGGGTTGGGGTTCGGCAGGGCTGCGCCCTGCACCCGCCGAATCAACGGCAAAAGCGGGTTTCCTGGGGGATGGCGGGGTGGGTCCGGTTGCGGGGGACGCTGCAAGTACGTCCATGTAAGCTCGGTCGCCGCATCCATGCGGCTCACGCCCCCGCAACCGGATCCACCCCGCCTTCGACAGATTTCCGCGGCTGTTGGTGGGTGTCGACCTTGGTCGACACATCCATGCAATGCGTGGATGAACATGGAAATGATCCAAAGCGCTGTCTGTAGAGTCGAGCCTTGTCCGACTCCCGCGCGCAGCGCGAGGTAGATCCACGCCATGCGCGGATGAGCATCCCGGAAATGGGGTCAGAGCCCTTTGCTGCACAAAGGGATCCGACCCCTGGGTACTTACGCCGAGGCGTAACGCACGGCGGTGCCGATCCAGCGCTGCACCACACGATCGGCCAGCGTGGGTTGCTGGTCCAGCAGGCGCTCGGCCAGGTCGTGCACGCCGGGCAGCAGGCCGGCGTCGCGGGCCAGGTCGGCGATGCGGAAACCGGCCAGGCCGGTCTGCCGGGTACCCAGCAATTCACCGGGACCACGCAATTCCAGATCCTTCTCGGCAATGACGAAACCATCGTTGGTTTCGCGCATGGTCTGCAGGCGCTCGCGTGCCATCTGCGAGAGCGGTGCCTGGTACAGCAGCACGCAGCGCGATACCGCCGAACCACGGCCGACGCGGCCGCGCAGCTGATGCAGCTGGGCCAGGCCCAGGCGCTCGGCATTCTCGATCACCATCAGCGAGGCGTTCGGCACATCCACGCCCACTTCAATCACCGTGGTCGCCACCAGCAGGTCGATGTCGCCGGCCTTGAACGCCACCATCGTCGCCAGCTTTTCGGCGGCTTTCAGACGGCCATGCACCAGCCCCACGCGCACGCCCGGCAACAGCGCCTGCAGCGATTCGTAGGTGGCCTGCGCCGGGGTGGCATCCAGTTCTTCGCTTTCCTCGATGAGGGTGCACACCCAGTACACCTGCCGCCCTTCCTGGCAGGCCAGTGCGATGCGCTCGATCAGCTCGGGACGACGATCGTTGTTGAGCGCGACGGTCTGCACCGGGGTACGGCCCGGCGGCAGTTCGTCGATGGCCGACACATCCAGGTCCGCGTATTCGGACATCGCCAGCGTGCGCGGAATCGGCGTGGCGGTCATCACCAGCTGGTGTGGCACGCTGTTGCCGCCCGCGCCCTTGTCGCGCAGCGCCAAGCGCTGGTGCACGCCGAAGCGGTGCTGCTCGTCGACGATGGCGAGCGCCAGATCCTGGAACACCACCGCCTCCTGCATCAGCGCGTGGGTACCAACCACCACCTGCGCTTCGCCGCTGGCGACCTGCTCCATCACCTTGGCGCGCGCCTTGCCGGTGACTTTGCCGGCCAGCCAGGCGATGCGCACACCGAGCGGTTCCAGCCAGCCGCGCAGGTTGTTGAGATGTTGTTCGGCCAGCAGCTCGGTGGGCGCAGCCAATGCAACCTGCTTGCCCTGCTCCACCGCCAGCATCGCCGCCAGCGCGGCGACCACGGTCTTGCCGGAGCCCACATCGCCCTGCACCAGCCGCAGCATCGGGCTGGGCCGCGCGAGGTCTTCGCGGATCTGCTTGAACACGCGCGCCTGCGCGCCGGTGAGCGCGAACGGCAGCTGCTTCAGCAGCGCCTTGGCCAGCTTGCCAGGACCGGCCAGCGGCGGCGCATGGTGTGCCTGCAAGGCAATGCGCTGGCGACGCAGGCTGAGGTGATGGGCCAGCAGTTCTTCCATCGCCAGGCGGCGCTGCGCCGGGTGGGTGCCGGCGGCCAGCGCGGCCAGATCGGCATCTGGTGGCGGCCGGTGCACGGTCAGCAGCGCGCTGCGCAGTGACGGCAGCCCGAGGCCATCGAGCCAGCCGCTGGGCAGCAGTTCCAGCGCGCTCTCCTCGGGCAGGCGGTCCAGCGCCTGGCCGATCAGCTTGCGCATGGTCATCGGACCGACGCCTTCGACGGTGGGATACACCGGGTCGAGGCGGTCGCCGAGTTCGGGATCGTCGTTGCGGCCCAGCACCTGGTAGCTGGGGTGGACGATTTCCAGGCCGAGCTGGCCCGGTTTGGGCGTGCCGAAGCAGCGCAACCGGTTGCCGACCGCGAACTGGCCGACCTGCTGCTGGCGGAAGTGGAAGAAGCGCAGCACCAAAGTGCCCCGCCCTTCGTCTTCCACCGCCACTTTCAGCATCGGCCGGTAGCGCATGCCGCGCTCGACCGCGACCACCCGCCCTTCCACCTGCGCCGGCACGCCGTTGCGCAGGTCTTCAATGCGGGTCAGCCGGGTCCGGTCTTCATAGCGCAGCGGCAGATGAAGCCAGAGATCCTGCAGGGTGGCCAGGCCACGCGCCTGCAGTTTGGCGGCCACGGCCGGACCGACGCCCGCGAGCATCGCCAGGGATGCTTCGCCGGACGGTGACAGGACCGGGGTGACCGCCGCCTTGCGTGCCACGTGGCGGTCAGTCGATGACCATCACCGCGTCGACCTCGAAGTTGGCGCCCTTCGGTAGGCCGGAGACTTCGATGGTGGAACGGGCCGGGTACGGGGCCTGGAAGTAGTCCTGCATGACCGCGTTGACCTTGGCGAACTCGCCCAGATCGGTCAGGTACAGGCCCAGACGCACGACCTTGTCCAGCGAGCCGCCAGCGGCTTCGGCCACGGCCTTGAGGTTGTCGAAGGCGCGGCGGGCCTGTGCTTCGACGTCGCCGGCGCCGACGATGTCGCCGGTGGCCGGGTCGAGCGGGATCTGGCCGGAGAAGTACACGGTGTTGCCGGCGCGCACGGCCTGCGAGTACGGGCCGATGGCGGCGGGGGCCTTTTCGGTGTTGATGATCTGGCGGGACATGGGTCGCTCCGGTGCTTGGGGGAAAACAGAGCGGTGATTGTACCGGGTGGGCGCGGCATCGGCTGGGGTCGGATCCGTTTCCCGGCGGGAAACGGCTCTGACCCCGTGCATGCGATCGGGTCACGCGATGGGGTCAGAGCCCTCTCCGTTGGAGAGGGATCCGACCCCGGATCCGAAGCAGGGTTATTGGCGGCGTACCGATTGCACGACCGACAGGCGGCGCAGGCGGCGCATCACTTCGGCCAGGTGGTTGCGGTCGCGCACCTGGATGTTGAACGCCAGCACGGCGGCGTTGAAGTCGCGGTCCAGGTAGTCCACGCGCTCGATGTTGGAATGGCTCTGGGCGATGGCGGCGGCCAGCTGCGCCAGCACGCCGGTGCCGTTCTCTACTTCCACCACCAGCGAAGTGTCGTAGTCGCCGGAAACGGTGGTGTCCCAGCCGATCGGCACCCAGCGCTCGGGCGACTTGCGCAGCTCGGCCAGGTTCGGGCAGTCCATGCGGTGCACCACGATGCCCTTGCCGGCGGTGTGGTAGCCCATGATCTCGTCGCCGGGAATCGGCTGGCAGCAGCCGGCGAAGGTGACCACGCCGCGCTCGCTGCCGTTGATCAGGATCTTCTCCTGCGAATGGTGGCGCGAATGCGGGCCGCCACGCAGTTCGGCGTAGGCCATCAGCGCCTGCGCGGCCTGGGTCGGCATCCAGTTGCCCAGCGCGACCTCGGCCAGCAGCGCCTCCAGGCGCGGGAAACGATGCTCGGCCAGGAACGCATCCAGGCGCCCCTTCGGCAGCCGTTCCAGCGACGAATCCATCGCCTCCAGCGCACGGTCGAGCATGCGGTGGCCCAGCTGCACGGCATCTTCGTGTTCCAGCTGCTTGAGCTGGTGGCGGATGGCAGTGCGCGCCTTGCTGGTAACCACGAATTCCAGCCACTGCGGTTTCGGCGTGGCCGAGCGTGCGGTGATGATCTCCACCGACTGCCCCGACACCAGCTTGGTGCGCAGTGGCACCAGCTTCTTGTCAACGCGCGAGGCCACCGCCATGTTGCCGACATCGGTATGCACGGCGTAGGCGAAATCGAGCGCGGTGGAATTGCGCGGCAGGGCCAGGATCTTGCCCTTCGGGGTGAACAGGTAGACCTCGTCCGGGAACAGGTCGACCTTGACGTTGTCGAGGAACTCCAGCGAAGAGCCGGCAGCGCGCTGCGAGTCGATCAGTTCGACGATCCAGGCGTGGGCACGGCTCTGCGCGCTGTTGGGCGAATCGCCACCAAACTTGTAGGTCCAGTGCGCGGCCACGCCGCGCTCGGCGATCAGGTCCATTTCCTCGGTACGGATCTGCACTTCGATCGGCGAGCCATACGGCCCGAACAGCACGGTGTGCAGCGACTGGTAGCCGTTGGCCTTGGGAATGGCGATGAAATCGCGGAAGCGGCCATCCAGCGGTTTGAAGGTGGCATGCACCGAACCCAGCGCGTGGTAACAGCTGGGCACGCTGCGCACGACCAGGCGGAAGCCGAACACGTCCATCACCTGGTCGAAGGATTTGTTCTCGTCGCGCATCTTGTTGTAGATGCTCCACGGGGTCTTGATGCGGCTGATCAGCCGATGCTCGATCCCCTCCTTGGCCAGGCGCTGCGACAGCTGCACTTCCACCTGCGCCATCGCCTCGCGGCGCACCACCGGCTGGCTGCGGATGTGTTTTTCAATGATGGCGTGGCGCCACGGGTAGAGCGCCTTGAAGCCGAGGTTCTGCAGCTCGCTCTTGACCAGGCTCATGCCCAGGCGCTGGGCGATGGGTGCGTAGATCTCCAGCGTCTCGCGGGCGATGCGGCCGCGCGCTTCGCGGCTCTGCGCGCCCAGCGTGCGCATGTTGTGCAGGCGGTCGGCCAGCTTGATCATGATCACGCGCAGGTCGCGCGACATCGCCAGCAGCATCTTGCGGAAGCTCTCGGCGGCCGCTTCCTGGCGGTCGCGGAACTTCAGCTTGTCCAGCTTGGTCACGCCGTCGACCAGTTCGGCCACGGCCTCGCCGAACTCGGCAGCCAGCGCCTCGCGGGTGAGCGGGGTGTCTTCGATGGTGTCGTGCAGGATCGCGGCGATCAGCGCTTCCACGTCCAGGCCGAGCTCGGCCAGCACCTGGGCCACGGCCACCGGATGGGTGATATAGGGCTCGCCCGACTTGCGCGTCTGCCCAGCGTGCGCGGAGGCACCGACTTCCCAGGCACGGCGCAGCAGCGGCAGCTGTTCCGGCGGCAGGTAATGGGCGGCGCGTTCAAGCTGGAGGACGTAGTCGGGTACGGCGGCAGCGGGGGCTGCGGCGACCTTGGCAGTGGGGCCTGGGTTCATGCCCGAAGCCTATTCCAGCGCGACGTTTACGGCAAATCCTGAATGCGAAACAGCCCGCACGGGGCGGGCTGTTCGGCGATCCAGCAATGACGTTGATCGATGCGATCAATCGTCGTTCTTGGACATGTCTTCGTCGGCGACCACTTCGGCGGCAGCCCACTCCAGCGCTTCGCGCTCGGCGCGCTCACGCTCGGCCTTCTCGACTTCGTCGATCAGCGCGTTGTCGATCTTGCGGGCGGCGATTTCGCGCAGCGCCAGCACGGTCGGCTTGTCCTCGGTCTCGCTGTTGTCCAGCGTGGCCTGCACGCCGTTGGCGAGCTGGCGGGCACGCTTGGATGCCATCATGACCAGTTCGAAACGGTTGTTAACGACTTCCAGGCAATCTTCTACGGTGATGCGGGCCATACGGGCTCCCGGCGACCGGTCGGCCGCTCAGTCGAATGAGGGAAAGGGGACGGAGTGTACTGGCAGGAGCTGGACAAAATCAAGCCAACCCCCACCCGATTCTTTTGGAATCAGTCAGTTGCACCCGGATCGGGGGTCAGCAACGCCTGGATCAGGCTGGCGTGGCGGACCTTCTGGGCCTCCCGTCGCAGGCGGCTGGCGGTGAAGATGGCGCACAGCTCGTCCACCGCAGTGTCGAACACCTCGTTGACGATGACGTAGTCGAACTCGTTGAAGTGCAGCATTTCATCGCGGGCCGCGCCCAGGCGCTGGGCGATGACCGCCTCGCTGTCCTGGCCGCGCTTGCGCATGCGGTCCTGCAGGGCCTGCTTGGATGGCGGCAGGATGAACACGGTAACCGTGCCCGGCACCAGCTGGCGCACCTGCTGCGCGCCCTGCCAGTCGATCTCCAGCAGTACGTCCTGGCCGGCGGCCAGCTGCGGCTCCACCGACTGGCGGGCAGTGCCCTTCCAGTCGCCGTGCACCCAGGCGTGTTCGAAGAAGTCGCCGGCGGCGATCATCTGCTCGAACTTCTCGGCACTGACGAAGTGGTAGTGCTGGCCATTCACTTCACCGGGGCGCATTGCGCGCGAGGTGAAGGAAATCGACAGGGCGATCTGCGGGTCACGCGCCAGGGTGGCATTGACGATGCTGCTCTTGCCGGCGCCAGACGGGGCGGCCACGATGTACAGCGTGCCGCGCGCAACGGTGTCCGACGGCTTCGACGGGGCGCTCATGCGGGGGATCCAACGGTTTGATTTCGCAAACTTTTTTCCTCGGTGTTCCAGGTCCGGCGCGGCGGATCGCGCCAGGACGGCGGGGGCTGCGCGGAACATCCTGGAACCAGGCCCGGCAGACGCTTCCCCGGGGTGCGGGCACGCAACTTTACCAGAGGCGCCCGTTTGCGCGCCTGCCCGGCAGGCGCCGGGCCTTGTGCCACATGGGTATGCGGGTGCCTGTGCTATAACCGGGCCGTACCCAACGACAGCCCGGAGGCCTGCGCCTCCCCGCCATCCCAGGAGAACGGCATGCCATCGATGAGCCGCCGCCAGTTCCTGAAAGTGACCGGGACAACCCTGGTCGGCTCCAGCCTGGCATTGATGGGCTTCGCGCCCGGCATCGCGCTCGCGGAGGTCAGGCAGTACAAGCTGACCCGCGCGACCGAGACCCGCAACACCTGTACCTACTGTTCGGTGGCCTGCGGCATCCTGATGTACAGCCTCGGCGATGGCGCCAAGAACGCCGAGCCGAGCATCTTCCATATCGAAGGCGACCCGGACCATCCGGTCAACCGCGGCACGCTGTGCCCGAAGGGTGCCGGCCTGGCCGACATCATCCACAGCAAGTCGCGCCTGCTCTACCCCGAGTACCGGGCACCGGGCTCGAACGAGTGGAAGCGGCTGAGCTGGGACGATGCGCTGGACCGCATCGCGCGGCTGATGAAGGAAGACCGCGACGCCAACTTCGTGCAGAAGAACGAGGCCGGGCAGACGGTCAACCGCTGGCTGACCACCGGCATGCTGGCGGCCTCGGCCACCAGCAATGAAACCGCGGTGCTGACCCACAAGGTCGTCCGCTCCCTCGGCATGCTGGCATTCGACAACCAGGCACGTGTCTGACACGGCCCGACGGTGGCAGGTCTTGCCCCGACGCTAGGCCGTGGTGCGATGACGAATCACTGGGTCGACATCAAGAATGCCGACCTGATCCTGATCATGGGTGGCAATGCCGCCGAGGCGCACCCGTGCGGGTTCAAATGGGTGACCGAGGCCAAGGCGCACAACAAGGCCCGGCTGATCGTGGTCGATCCGCGCTTCAACCGCTCGGCCGCGGTGGCCGACGTGTACGCGCCGATCCGCACCGGTACCGATATCGTGTTCCTGGGGGGCCTGATCAACTACCTGTTGACCGAGGACCGCATCCAGCACGAGTACGTGCTGAACTACACCGACATGTCGTTCCTGGTGAAGGACGAGTTCGCCTTCAAGGACGGCCTGTATTCGGGCTACAACGAAGAGAAGCGCAGCTACGACCGCTCCAGCTGGGACTACGCCTACGGTGACGATGGCTTCGTGCGCAGCGACCCGACGCTGAAGGACCCGCGCTGCGTCTACAACCTGCTCAAGCAGCACTATGCGCGCTACACGGTGGAGATGGTCGAGCGCATCTGCGGCACTCCGGCCGACAGCATCCGCCAGATCTGGGACATGATCGCGTCCACCGCCGTCAAGGACAAGGCGATGACCATCCTGTACGCGCTGGGCTGGACGCAGCACTCGATCGGCGCACAGAACGTGCGTGCCGGCACCATGGTGCAGCTGCTGCTGGGCAACATCGGCGTGGCCGGTGGTGGCATGAACGCGCTGCGCGGGCATTCCAACATCCAGGGCCTGACCGACATCGGCCTGATGTCCGACCTGCTGCCCGGCTACCTGACCCTGCCGAAACAGGACGAACAGGACTACGACGCCTACATCGCCAAGCGCACGCAGAAGCCGCTGCGCGCCAACCAGATGTCGTTCTGGCAGAACTACCCGAAGTTCCACGTCAGCCTGATGAAATCGTGGTGGGGCGACGCCGCCACCGCCGACAACAACTGGTGCTTTGATTACCTGCCCAAGCTGGACAAGCCGTACGACATGCTGCAGGCGTACGAGCTGATGAACGAGGGCAAGATCCATGGCTACATCTGCCAGGGCTTCAACCCCCTGGCCTCGGCGCCGAACAAGGGCAAGCTGATCAGTGCGTTCTCCAAGCTGAAGTTCATGGTCAGCATGGACCCGCTGGAAACCGAGACCATCGCCTTCTGGCAGAACCACGGTGCGTTGAACGACGTCGACCCGAGCACGATCCAGACCGAAGTATTCCGTCTGCCGACCACCTCCTTTGCCGAGGAGAACGGCGCGGTGGTGAATTCCTCGCGCTGGCTGCAGTGGCACTGGAAGGGGGCCAACCCACCGGGCGAAGCGCGCAGCGACATCGAGATCATGTCCGAGCTGTTCCATCGCATCAAAGCGATGTACGAGAAGGATGGCGGTGCGTGGTGGGAGCCGGTACGCGACCTGGCCTGGAAGTATTCCAACCCGGAGCTGCCGACGCCGGAAGAACTGGCGATGGAGTACAACGGCAAGGCGCTGGTTGACGTGTTCGATCCGAAGGATCCGACCAGGCTGGTGCGCAAGGCCGGCGAGCAGCTGGCGACGTTCGGCGACCTGCGCGACGACGGCAGCACCGCCTCCGGCTGCTGGATCTACATCGGCGCCTGGGGCCCGACCGGCAACATGATGGCGCGGCGTGACAACAGTGACCCGACCGGCATCGGCAACACCCTGGGCTGGGCCTGGGCGTGGCCGGCCAACCGCCGCGTGATGTACAACCGCGCCTCGTGCGACGTCGCCGGAAAGCCATTTGATCCACGGCGCACGCTGCTGGCGTGGAACGGGAAAAACTGGGGCAGCGTGGACGTGCCCGACTTCAAGGCAGACGAAGATCCCGCCGGCGGAATGGGCCCGTTCATCATGAACCCGGAGGGCATCGCGCGCTTCTTCGCCAAGGCCGGCATGGCCGAAGGCCCGTTCCCGGAGCACTACGAACCGTTCGATACACCGCTGCGCAGCAACCCGCTCAGCCCCGGCCAGGCACTGACGCTGAACAACCCGGCAGCGCGCGTATTCGCCAGCGATCGTGCACAGATCGGTTCGCCGGACGAGTTCCCGCATGTGGCCACCACCTACCGCCTGACCGAGCATTTCCACTTCTGGACCAAGCACGGCAAGCTCAACGCCATCATCCAGCCCGAGCAGTTCGTCGAGATCGGCGCGGCGTTGGCCGACGAGCTGGGCATCAACAACGGCAGCCGCGTGCGGGTCAGTTCCAAGCGCGGCCACATCGAAGCGGTCGCCATGGTGACCAAGCGCATCAAGGCCCTGCAGATCGATGGCCGGACCGTGCACCAGGTGGGCGTGCCGATCCACTGGGGCTTCCTCGGTGCGGCCAAGCCCGGATACATCGCCAATACGCTGACCAACGCCATCGGTGACGGCAACTCGCAGACGCCCGAATCGAAGTGCATCCTGGTCAAGGTCGAGAAGGTGTAGGAGACACGCCATGTCACTGCAATCCCTGGACATCATCCGCCGCTCGGCCACCACCACGCCCTCGCCGGAGGCACGTGGTGCGCACACCGGCCAGGTCGCCAAGCTGATCGATGTGAGCAAGTGCATCGGCTGCAAGGCCTGCCAGGTCGCCTGCATGGAGTGGAATGACCTGCGCGACGAAGTGGGCAGCTGCGTTGGCAGCTACGACAACCCGCCCGACCTGAGCGACCAGTCGTGGACGGTGATGAAGTTCCGCGAGTACGAGGATGAGAAGGGCAAGCTGGAGTGGCTGATCCGCAAGGAAGGCTGCATGCACTGCAGCGATCCGGGCTGCCTGAAGGCCTGTCCGTCGCCCGGCGCGATCATCCAGTACGCCAATGGCATCGTCGACTTCCAGGAAGAGAACTGCATCGGCTGCGGCTACTGCGTGACCGGTTGTCCGTTCGACGTGCCGCGCATCTCCAAGAAGGACCACAAGGCCTACAAGTGCACGCTGTGTTCGGACCGGGTGGCGGTGGGCCAGGAACCGGCCTGCGTGAAGACCTGCCCGACCGGCGCGATTACCTTCGGCAGCAAGCAGGCGATGACCGAGCATGCGGCCGGACGCGTGGAAGACCTGAAATCGCGCGGCTACGAGAATGCCGGCCTATACGATCCGCAGGGCGTCGGCGGCACCCACGTGATGTACGTGCTGCAGCACGTGGACAAGCCGGAGCTGTATGCCGACCTGCCCAAGGACCCGCGCATCAGCCCGATGGTGGAGGTGTGGAAGGGCGTGGCCAAGCCGCTGGGCGTGCTGGCGATCGCCGCCACCGCCTTCGCCGGCTTCCTGCATTACATCGGCATCGGCCGCAACACGGTCAATGACGAGGAAGAAGAGGAAGCCGAGCACGAGGCGAAGAAGATCGAAGAGGAGCAGCGGCCATGAAGTACGCCCCGCACCCGCGCCAGATCATCCGCTACCGCGCACCGACCCGCATCAACCACTGGATCGTGGCGATCTGCTTCGTGCTGACCGCGCTGTCCGGGCTGGCGCTGTTCCACCCTGCCCTGTTCCCGTTGACCCAGCTGTTCGGTGGCGGCCCCTGGACGCGCATCCTGCATCCGTTCATCGGGCTGGCCATGGTGGTGGGCTTTGCGCTGCTGGCGTTCCGCATGTGGCGCGACAATCTGCCGACCGCCGACGATCGCGCATGGATGCGCGGCATGCGCGATGTACTGCGCAACGAGGATGAGAAGCTGCCGCCGGTGGGCCGTTTCAATGCCGGCCAGAAGCTGCTGTTCTGGGCCATCATCGGCTGCCTGTCGGCGCTGCTGCTGACCGGCTTCGTGATCTGGCGGCAGTACTTCAGCCACTTCTTCCCGATCGGGGTGATCCGCTTCTCGGTGCTGGCCCATGCGCTGTTCGGCTGGGTGCTGGTGTGCGCGATCGTGGTGCACATCTATGCGGCGATCTGGATCAAGGGCTCGGTGCGGGCGATGACCCAGGGCAAGGTGACCTATGGGTGGGCGTACAAGCACCACCGGCAGTGGTTCAGGGACATCCTGCGTGGACGTCGGGAAGAGGGTTAGCGGCAGGGCCTGCGGCCCTGCACCCGCAGAGGCAAGGTCAACGTCAACGTCAACGTCAAAAGCGGGCTTCCTGAGGGGTGGGGGAGTGGGTCCGGTTGCGGGGGACGCCGTCAACCCGTCCTTGGGGGGTTGGCCGCGGCATCCATGCCGCGGACACCCCCGCAACCGGACCCACTCCGCCTTCGACAGTTTCCCGCTGCTGTCGGAATGGCATGAGCTGCTCTTGGTGGGTGTCGACCTTGGTCGACACGATGAACATGGCAACGACCGAAACCGGTTTTTGTAGAGTCGAGCCGTGCTCGACTGCTTTGCTCGACTGCGTTGTTTGAACACGCTGGACGCCAGCGCCGACAACGGCGAGGATGGAGGCTGGTTCTTCTGGCTGGCCCTGCATGGCGCAACGCATCCTTGAACCCGGTGAGATCGAGACGCTCGCCTCGCGCGATGTGCCGCGCATCATCCTGCCCGATATCGAGTCACTGTTCGCTGAGCGCGCGACGCGCCTGCGCAGCCTGGCCGCGCACAGTGCCATCGGCGGTTACCTGCAGCTGCTGGCGGCGTTGGCCGATGCACAGCAGGCGCTGCTGGATGAGCTGACACCGCAGCAGCGCGAGGCGCTGCAGTCGCAGGCGCGTGCGCAGCAGTCGAGTGCGGCGGCCGGTGCCGGCATGCCGTTGCGGCCGGCCAACACGCTTCAACTGGATGGATGCTGGCGCGACTGGCTGCGCACGCTGTGCCAGCACTGTGCCGACGAAACGGGGCTGCCGCTGGAAACCCGGCAGGAGCTGCAACGCGTCGCCGCGGCCGACGACGCCTGGCTGGATGCGCAGGCGCACGCGGTGCTGGAGCGCGATGACGCGCCGTCGGTGGATGCGGTCGCTGCGCTGCTGGTGATGAACGCACTGCAGGTTTACTGGGCGGTGCTCGCAGCCAGCTTCCGCCCTACCGACCTGAAGCCGCTGGCTGATGCGCCAGGGCTGTGCCCGCTGTGCGGCACGTTGCCGGTGACCAGCGTGGTGCAGGCACGCCCACCCTATGCGTCCTACCGTTACCTGTCGTGCTCGCTGTGCGCCTGCCAGTGGCATTACGTGCGCGTGCAGTGCAGCCAGTGTGGTGCCGCCGGCAAGGACATCGCCTATCGCGCCCTGGCCGATGTGGACGGCGACAGCGGCGAGGCGGTGCGCGAGAGCGCGGTGCGTGCCGAGACCTGCGACCACTGCCACAGCTACCGCAAGATCCTGTATCTGGAAAAGGACCCGTCACTGGAGCCGGTGGCCGATGACCTCGGCACGCTGGCGCTGGATCTGCTGCTGGCCGAGGAAGGCTATGCGCGTGCCAGCCAGAATCCTCTGCTGTGGCAATCCGACGGCGATTGAGGCGATGACAGCCATGCCCCCCGCCCCGGCATCGGCCGCCGCCCTGCCCTCGCTGGACCGGGTGCTGCGCCTGCCTGCACTGGCGCCACTGATCGAAGGCCACGGTCGAAGCCGCATCACCCAGCTGCTGCGTTCGCACCTGCAGGTGCTGCGTGAGCGTGTCAGCGCCAGCCAGTTGTCGACCGCGCAGCTGCAGGAAGCGGTCGACGGCCCGGCGCTGGTGGCAGCGGTCGAGGCCGCACTGGCAGCCGATGCACGGCTGGACCTGCAACCGATGTTCAACCTGACCGGCACCGTACTGCATACCAACCTGGGTCGCGCATTGCTGCCCGAGGCCGCGGTGCAGGCAGTCACCCGCGCGATGACCGCGCCGGTCGATCTGGAGTTCGACGTCATCCGTGGCCGTCGCGGCGACCGCGATGCGCGGGTACAGGCATTGATCTGCGAACTGACCGGCGCCGAAGCGGCCACTGTGGTCAACAACAATGCAGCAGCGGTCCTGCTGCTGCTCAACAGCCTGGCCAACCGCCGCGAGGTGGTGGTGTCGCGCGGCGAGCTGGTGGAGATCGGCGGCGCTTTCCGCATCCCGGATGTGATGCGCAGCGCGGGCGCGCGGCTGCTGGAAGTAGGTACCACCAACCGCACCCATCCGGCCGACTTCACCAACGCCATCGGCGCGCGCACAGCGCTGCTGATGGAGGTGCATGCCAGCAACTACGCGATCAGCGGATTCACTGCCAAGGTCGACACGGCGGCGATGGCCACGATCGCGCACGAACACGGCCTGCCGCTGGTGGTGGACCTGGGCAGTGGCAGCCTGTGCGATCTGGCCACGTTCGGCCTGCCGCACGAGCCCACCGTGCAGGAAACACTGGCGGACGGCGCCGATCTGGTTTCGTTCAGCGGCGACAAGCTGCTGGGTGGCCCGCAGGCCGGCATCATCGCCGGTCGCGCCGACCTGATTGCACGGATCAACCGCAACCCGCTGAAGCGGGCACTGCGCATGGACAAGATGGGCCTGGCCGCACTGGAAGCGGTGCTGGCCCTGTACCGCGAACCCGAGCTGCTGGCACAGCGGCTGCCGACACTGCGCACGCTCTCGCGCACGCAGGATGACATTGATGCGCAGGCCCAGCGCCTGCTGCAGCCGATGCGTGCCTCGCTGGCGGCGGACTACACCCTCGAGCCTGCTTCGATGCACAGCCAGATTGGCAGCGGCGCGCAGCCACAGGCGCAGCTGGCCAGCGCCGGACTGCGCATTACCAGCGCGCGCCGTGGCGGACTGGATCGCCTGGCCAAGCGCCTGCGTCAGCTGCCGCGACCCGTGCTGGGCCGCATTGCCGATGACGCGCTGTGGCTGGACCTGCGCTGCCTGGAACCGGCCGACGAAGCCGACTTCCTCGCCCAGTGGAGCACGCTGCAGGCATGATCGTCGGCACCGCCGGGCATATCGACCATGGCAAGACCAGCCTGGTACGCGCACTGACCGGCATCGAAACCGATCGCCTGCAGGAAGAGCGTACGCGTGGTATTTCCATCGAGCTGGGCTACGCCTATGTCCCGGTGGAAAGCGGGGACGTCGAAGGCCCGGCCGCGACCCTGGGTTTCGTCGACGTGCCGGGCCACGAGCGCTTCGTGCACACGATGGTGGCCGGCGCCACGGGTATCGACGTCGCCCTGCTGGTCATCGCTGCCGACGACGGCGTGATGCCACAGACCCGCGAACATCTGGCCATCCTGCAACTGCTGGGCGTGAACCGCGGTGCGGTGGCGCTCACCAAGATCGACCGTGTGGATGCGGCGCGCCTGGCCCGGGTCGAGATCGAGGTCGCTGCCCTGCTGGCCGGCACGCCGCTGCAGGATTCCCCTGTGTTCACCTGCAACAGCACCGCACCCGACGATGCTGGCATCAACGCGCTGCGTACCCAGCTGCACGCGTGGGCGGCGGACGACGCCAGCACGCGCCAGGCCGAACTGCGCAGCGAGCTGTTCCGCATGCCGGTGGACCGCGTGTTCTCGCTGGCCGGCCACGGAACGCTGGTGACCGGCGCAGTGCACGGCGGCATCGCCTCGGTGGGTGAGCATCTGCAGCTGGTGCCGGCCGCCACTGAAGTGCGCATACGCAGCATCCACGCGCAGAACCAGGCCAGTGACCACGCGATGGCCGGGCAGCGCTGCGCGCTGAACCTGGCGGCCATCGCCCGTGATGACATCCGCCGCGGTGACTGGATCGCCGACGCACGCGCACTGCTGGCCACCACCCGCGTTGATGTGCGGTTGCGGCTGTCCGCGTTGGCCGCACCGTTGCGCGACTGGGCACCGCTGCATATCCACTGGGGCACGATGCACCGGCAGGCCCATGTGGTGCTGCTGGAGGACCATGACCACGGTGATGGGCAGTTGGTGCAGCTGGTGTTCGATGCTCCGGTCTGTGCGATGTGTGGCGATCGCTTCATTGCCCGCGATTCAGCGGCCACCCACACGCTGGGCGGCGGCCTTGTGCTCGATCCGGACCCGCCACAGCGGCGCCGGCGCAGTCCTGCACGGCTCGCATGGCTGGGAGCCCTGGAGCAACTGGCCGCGGGTGCGGGAATCGGCCCACTGTTGCAGCAGGCGCCCTTCGGCGTTGCCATGGCCGCGCTGCAGCGCTACTGCCGGCGCGCCGCCGACCGGATCGATCTTCCTGCAGACACGCGACGCATCGTCACCCGCGAAGACACGGTAGTCATCCTTGTCCCGCACTGGCAGGCATTGCGCGAGCAGGTGATCGCCTCACTGCGTGGATGGCATGAGCGACGCCCGGACGAACCCGGTGTCGACAGCGGCCGCCTGCAGCGCGGCACCCTGCCCGCGCTTGCAGCGAGCCTCTGGAATGCGCTGCTGCAGGACCTGCTGGACGACGGCAGCGTGCAACGCGTGGGTGCCTGGTGGCGCCTGCCCGGGCATGACCATGCGCCACCGGAACGCGAGCGTCTGCTGCTGGAACGCGTGCTGCCGCAACTGCACGCCGGTCGCTTCGATCCGCCGTGGGTGCGCACCCTTGCTGCCGAGATCGGCCTGGCCGAAGACGAAGTCCGCGCCGTCCTGCGCCGCGCCACCGCACGTGGCGAGCTGTTCCAGGTGGTGCCGGACCTGTTCTATGCCCCCGCACGCATTGCGGAACTCGCCGCGATCGTCGCGCAGCTGTCACAGGCCAGCGGCACGGTGGATGCAGCCAGTTTCCGCGATGCCATCGGCCTGGGCCGCAAACGCAGCATCCAGATCTTGGAGTTCTTCAATCGCGTTGGCTACACTCGACGCGTCGGTGACCAGCATCGGCCGCGCGGCGACCTGCAGTGGAACGCAGCCCGCGACTGAGCCCACCGGTACCGCCGTACTTTCGGAAGGCATGCGCATCCGGGCATGCGGCTGGGCTTCAAACCCAGTAGGGGGCGTCGATCGTTCCCTGGTAGGTTCGACTCCTGCTGCCTTCCGCCATTCGCGTTCCCGCAGGAGATGTCGGCATGGCCACGCACGCGCAATCCCCCGCCCCTTCAACGGCCGATGCCCCGCAACGACTGACCTCTCTCGCGCATGGCGGCGGCTGCGGCTGCAAGATCGCGCCGGGCGTGCTGAGCGAACTGCTGCGTGGCGTTCCAGCACTTCCGGCACCGGCTGAGCTGCTGGTGGGCCGTGAGAACAGCGACGACGCCGCGGTGTATCGCCTCGATGACCGGCAGGCGATCGTCGCCACCACCGACTTCTTCATGCCGATCGTCGACGACCCGTTCGACTTCGGCCGCATCGCGGCCACCAACGCGCTGTCGGACCTGTATGCGATGGGCGCGCGCCCGCTGTTCGCACTGGCCATCGTCGGCATGCCGATCAACACGCTGCCGCAGGACACGATCCGCGGCATTCTGCAGGGTGGCGAACGCGCCTGCGCCGATGCTGGCATCGTGGTCGCTGGTGGCCACAGCATCGATTCGGTGGAACCCATCTACGGCCTGGCCGCGATCGGCGTGCTCGACCCGCAACGACTCAAGCGCAACGCCGATGCCCGCGCCGGCGACGTGCTGGTGCTGGGCAAGCCGTTGGGCGTGGGCGTGTATTCGTCAGCACTGAAGAAGGAAGTGCTGGACGCTGACGGCTACCAGCAGATGATCGCGTGGACCACCCGCCTGAACACCGTGGGCGTGCCCCTGGCTGCGCTGGACGGCGTGCATGCCATGACCGACGTCACCGGCTTCGGCCTGCTCGGCCACCTGCTGGAAGTGTGCCGCGCCAGTGGTGTCGCTGCCGAGGTGGACAGTGCACAGGTGCCGCTGCTGCCGCAGGCGCTGGAGCTGCTGCAGCGTGGCTGCGTGACCGGCGCATCCAACCGCAACTGGGCCTCCTATGGCACCGAGGTGCGCTTCGCCGATGGGTTGCCGGCACACTGGCAGCCACTGCTGACCGACCCGCAGACCAGCGGCGGACTGCTGGTGTCGTGCGCTCCGGAGGCGGTGGATGCAGTGCTGGCCTGCTTCCACGACGCGGGGTTCGGCCAGGCAGCCGTGGTCGGGCGTTTGAGCGAAGGAGCGCCGGGCGTCAGCGTGGTTTGAGACGTGAAGGTTTGCCAACGTGTCACTTCCGGGCACTTGAATCATGTCCAAAATATTGGACACTAAAGCCATGAACCTGATCGACATCGGCAAGGCGGTTCGTACCCGCCGTGAGCAGCTTGGCCTGTCGCAAGGCCAACTGGCTCATCTCAGCGGCCTTTCCCGGCAGACCGTGGTCGGCCTGGAAGGGGGCACCCTTAGTGATCTGGGCGTCAATCGCGTGGGACAGCTGATGGCCGTGCTCGGTCTGGATGTTCCGGCACCCACCACCGAAAACCGGCTGCGCAAGCAAGGCCTGAAAATGGCCGCGCGAACCGCGAACGTGAGCTACGCAAGCGAATTGACTGCGGGCGAGCTGGCCCGCGTACTGGTCAGCGGGGAAGTTCCTGCCACCTACGCGGCGCAGATGGCGCACCTGCTGGATGAAGCCCCTCCCGCCATGGTGGTGATGGCGGTCGAGGAAGCTGCAATCGGCGCGCAGATGCCACCACGGCGCATCTGGCGCAACGTGGCGAAGATGGCCAACACACTTTCTGCTCACCGCAAGGACCTGTGGATGTGAACCGCGAATTGCCGGCCGGCGCCTGGCAGGCGCTGCTACCCCGGGCGCTTGTCCTCATCGGGGAGATCCGGCGCCACGGCGGCATCACCGATCCGTTCTGGACGTTGGGTGGCGGAACGGTACTGATGTTTCGACATCGGCACCGGCTCAGCAAGGACATCGACATCTTCGTGCCGAACCCCCAGTACCTGGGCTTCGTCACTCCCCGCTTGAGCGATGTGGCCGCGAGCCTTACCGGCGACTACAGCGAAGATCCCAGCGCATGGGTCAAGCTGCAGTTCGAGGAAGGCGAGGTGGATTTCGTCGCAGCTCCCAATCTTCTCGATGACGCCTGGGAGGAATGGACGATCGATGGCCGGCGCATACGCGTGGAAACGTCGGCGGAAATCATCGCCAAGAAAATGTTCCATCGCGGGCATCGAACAACGGCCCGAGACCTGTTCGATCTTGCGCTGGTCATCGAACGCGAGCCGGACGCGCTGGCGGCCGCAGCAGACGCACTGGTCCGCCATCGATCAACGTTTCTTGATCAGATCCGCAATCCCCATCCGACATTGAAGATTGCGTTCAAGGCCATCGACACGCTGGACTAATCGCCAGACTTCGACCACTGCGTCGCGATAGCTGCGGACTACCTGGAAGGACTGTGATCCTCCCAGGCGATTGCGCAGAACATCACTCGATGTTCTGCACCTGTTCGCGGATCTGGTCGATCAGCACCTTCAGTTCCACCGCGGCATTGGACGTGCGGCTGTCCACCGACTTCGAGCCCAGCGTGTTGGCTTCGCGGTTGAACTCCTGCAGCAGGAAGTCCAGGCGGCGGCCGACCGGCTCGCGCTGCTTGAGCACGCGACGAATCTCGACGATATGGCTGCCAAGGCGGTCCAGCTCTTCATCCACGTCCAGCTTCTGCAGCCACAGCACCAGCTCCTGCTCGGCGCGGCCGGGGTCGACCGGGTGCGGCAGGTCAGCCAGACGGGCGGCCAGCTTGGCGCGCTGGCCGTCGCGAATGGCCGGAATCAAGGTGCGCACTTCGGTGGCGATGCGCTCGATGCCGTCCACACGCTCGCTGATGGCCGCAGACAACTTGCCGCCTTCGCGCTCACGGGCCTCGACGAAGCCATCCAGCACCTGGTCCAGCAGCGCCAGCGCCTCGACCTGCAGGGCGGCGGCATCGGTGGCCTCGCCACGGGTCACGCCCGGCAGCTGCAGCAGGTCGGTGAAGCTGACCTGCAGGTTGGGGAAATCGGAGGTCAGGCGGTGCGCCAGGCGGCCCAGCTGGGCCAGCAGGGCCTCGTCAACCTGCAGGTTGGCCGCCGCTTCCGGCGCGCGCAGGCGCATCACCAGATCCAGCTTGCCACGGCTCAGGCGCGCGGCGATGCGCTCGCGCAGCTGCGGTTCCAGCGCCCGCAGCTCCTCGGGCAGGCGGGTGCCGACCTCCAGGAAGCGGTGGTTGACCGAGCGCAGCTCGCAGCCCAGCGTGCCCCACGGGGTGACCCGCTCGCCGCCGGCATAGGCGGTCATGCTTCGAATCATGGATTGTGTCCGGTGCGTGCAAAGGGGGAATGGTACCCTAGCGCCCTCACCAGAGCCCCCTTGCCCGCCCCGTGAAGGCCGCGGGCGTGGCGGCGTACTCCCTTGCCATTACGGAACCCGCACCATGTCCGATTCCCGCCCCAGCGGCCGCCAGCCCGACCAGCTCCGCCCGGTCGTCATCCAACGCGGCTTCACCCGCCACGCCGAAGGTTCGGTGCTGGTGTGCTTCGGTGAAACCCGTGTGCTGTGCACCGCCAGCGTCGAGAACCGCGTGCCGGGCTTCCTGCGCGGCAAGGGCGAAGGCTGGGTCACCGCCGAATACGGCATGCTGCCGCGCGCCACCCACACCCGCAGTGACCGTGAAGCGGCCCGTGGCAAGCAGGGTGGCCGCACGCTGGAGATCCAGCGCCTGATCGGCCGCAGCCTGCGCGCCTGCGTGGATCGCAACGCGCTGGGCGAGCGCACCATCACCCTCGACTGCGACGTGCTGCAGGCCGACGGTGGCACCCGCACCGCCGCCATCACCGGCGCCTACGTGGCGCTGGTCGATGCGGTGAACGTGCTGATGAAGCGTGGCGACATCAAGCGCAACCCGATCCTGGGCGCAGTGGCCGCCGTATCGGTAGGCGTGTACCGCGGCACCCCGGTGCTGGACCTGGACTACGCCGAAGACAGCGACTGCGACACCGACATGAACGTGGTGATGAACGACGGTGGCGGCTTCATCGAGCTGCAGGGCACCGCCGAAGGCCACGCCTTCCGTCGCGATGAACTGGATGCGCTGCTGGGCCTGGCCGAAAAGGGCGTGGGCGAACTGCTGGCCGCACAGCAGGCGGCGCTGTCGGCATGAACCGCCGCATCGCCCTGACCACCCTGGTGGTGGCCGACTATGACGAAGCCATTGCCTGGTACACCGGCAAGCTCGGCTTCGCACTGTTGAAGGACATCGACCAGGGTCACAAGCGCTGGGTGGTGGTCGGCCCGACCGACGGCAGTGCCGCCGCCCTGCTGCTGGCCCGCGCCAGCGACGAGGAACAGCGCAGCCGCATCGGCAACCAGACCGGCGGCCGCGTCGGCTTCTTCCTCAACACCGACGACTTCCGTCGCGACCACGCGGCGATGGTCGCCGCCGGCGTCGAGTTCCTGGAAGCGCCGCGCGAAGAACCCTATGCAACGGTTGCGGTGTTCCGCGATCTGTATGGCAACACCTGGGACCTGCTGGAGCCCCGTCAATGAAGAAACTGGTACTGGCCAGCCACAACGCCGGCAAGCTGGTGGAGATGCAGGAGATCCTTGCCGATCTGCCGCTGCAGATCACCTCGGCCGCCGAACTGGGCCTGGGCGATGTGGAAGAGACCGGCCTGACCTTCGTCGAGAACGCGCTGCTGAAGGCACGCGCGGCCTGCGAAGCGACCGGCCTGCCGGCGCTGGCCGATGATTCGGGCCTGATCGTCGATGCCCTCGGCGGTGCGCCGGGCCTGTACAGCGCACGCTATGCCGGCCACCCGACCAATGCTGCGGCCAACAATGCCAAGCTGCTGGACGCGATGGCCGACATTCCCGATGGCCAGCGCAGCGCCCGCTTCTATGCGGTGATCGTGCTGCTGCGCCACGCCACCGACCCGCAGCCGCTGATCTGCGAAGGCCGCTGGGAAGGCCAGATCATCCGCGAACTGCGCGGCACCAATGGTTTCGGCTACAACCCGGTATTCCTGGACACCACCCACGGCCTGACCGCCGCGGAAATGGAGCCGGCGCTGAAGAACGCCATCAGCCACCGCGCCATTGCCCTGCAGCAGCTCAAGCAGCAGCTGGCGACGCTGTACTGACGCCACCCGATCGACCCAGGGAAGCCGGCCAGCGGCCGGCACTACCGAAGAAGCCCATGCCGCACGCCCACGACCACTGCAACCACCTGCCCGGCGAAGCCTGCTCCGCCGACCACGACAACCCGCCGCGGCTGGTGCCGCCACCGCTGTCGTTGTACGTGCACCTGCCGTGGTGCGTGCGCAAATGCCCGTACTGCGATTTCAATTCGCACCAGGCCAAGGGCGAGCTGCCGTTCGACGCTTATATCGATGCGCTGCTGCGCGACCTCGACCAGGACCTGCCGCTGGTCTGGGGCCGGGTGGTGCACAGCGTGTTCTTCGGTGGCGGCACGCCCAGCCTGTTCCCGCCGGAGGCGATCGACCGCTTCCTGCAACAGGCCAGCGCACGCCTGCGTTTCGCGCCCAATGCCGAAATCACCCTGGAAACCAACCCGGGCACCGCCGAGCATGGCCGTTTCGACCGCTACCGCGCGGCCGGCGTGAACCGCCTCAGCTTCGGCATCCAGAGTTTCGACGACGCCATGCTCAAGCGCCTGGGCCGCATCCACGACAGTGGCGAAGCCGAGCGCGCGGTGAAGATGGCGCAGGACGCGGGCTACGACAACTTCAACATCGACCTGATGTACGCGCTGCCGGAACAGACCCTGGCCGGTGCCGAGGCCGACCTGGAACGCGCGTTCGCGCTGCAGCCGGCACACATCTCCCACTACCAGCTGACCCTGGAACCGAACACGGTGTTCTTCGCGCGGCCGCCGCAGGGCATTCCCGATGAAGACAACGCCTGGGACATGCAGGAACACTGCCAGGCATTGCTGGCACAGGCCGGTTTCGGCCAGTACGAGGTCAGCGCCTATGCGCGCCCCGGCCGGCAGAGCGCGCACAATCTGAACTACTGGCGCTTCGGCGACTACCTGGGCATCGGTGCCGGCGCGCACGGCAAGATCAGTTCCGGCGCCGAGGAGCATGTGCTGCGGCGTTGGAAGCTGAAGCACCCGCAGGCCTACCTGGACAGCGCCGGCACGCCCGCCTCGTTCGGCGGCGACGATGTGATCGCGCCGGAGCGCCTGCCGTTCGAATACATGCTCAACCTGCTGCGCCTGCACGAAGGTTTTGGCCTGCGCGATTTCGAGTCGCGCACGGGGCTGCCGCGCAGCGTGCTGGACGCTCCCCTGGCCGAGGCCGTGCAGCGCGGCTGGCTGGACATGACCGATGGGCATGTGCAGCCGACCGAGCTGGGCCGCCGCTTCACCAACGATGTGGTGAGCCTGTTCCTGGAAGATTGATCCTCGCCTGACAGAGGATCGTTCCGGCCGCTGGCCGGCAATCCGGTGAAGACATATCTGCCGGCCAGCGGCCGGCACTACCGTTCATCGGTCGGGCCAGGCCCGGCGGATGCGATTCACGTTCAGCCTAAAGTAGCGCCGACATCGGCCGACACGGTAGATTCACCAGATCGATCCGCGGGAATCCGGGTACCGCCTGCCGATGTCAGTTGTCTTTTCCATCACTCCTGCCGACAAGAACCGCCTGGCCGCCAGCGATCTGCCACCGCGGGTACGTGAGCTGCTGGGCGCGCTGATCGGCCTGTGCCGGCAGACGCTGGCGGCGCCCCTGATCCTGACCGTCGAGGCGCTGGAGCAGACCCTGCTGCACGACGCCGACCGCGCACGCAATCCGCAGCAGCAGGCCGAGCTGATGGCCCAGCGTGGACAGCTGCACGCCTTCGCCGGCCATTTCGCCGATCGCATGCTCGATGCCGTGGCCGACGCCCTCGCGCGGTTGCGCGAACCGGTCAGCGGTGTCAGTACCAGTGCTGGGCCGCCAGCGCTGCCGGGCATGCTCGGGCTGTCGCTGGTTGATGAGCACGAAGTGGATCGCGACCTGCTGCTGACCGAGATGGTGCGGCGCGAAACCCTGCGTTCAACCAACACACTGAACCTGCTGGGCCAACGCCTGGGCGTACTGGCGGCGGCGCCGGCCTTCGAGGCCGACACCCTGCCGCTGGCACCGCAGGCACTGTGCGCGATGGTGCGCCGGATTGCCGAACAGGACGCGCTGAGCGTCGAGGTACAGCTGGCGCTGTATCGCAGTTTCGAACGGCAGGTGCTGGAACGGCTGGGCGATATCCTTGACCGTGCCAATGCCCTGCTGGCCCAGTCCGGTGTACTGCCGGGGCTGGTCTACACCCCCTACCTGGCACGCTCGTCGAGCACGCGGCGGATCATCACCCAGTCGGTGGGGGGCGGCCGCACCACGCAGCCGGCCAAGCGCACCGCAGCCCCCCTGACCGGCTGGAACGGTTCGGCACCGGCCGGCTCCTGGTCCAGCCTGGTACAGGACGCCTTCCACGAGGGCGGCGCTGGCGGCCCCGCCACGCCGGGCGTGACCACCTCCACCGGCAGTGCACTGCATGAACTGCTGCAGCAGGCGCGGCACGGCAGCCCTGCCCCGGCGGACAGCGGCGCGGTGCCCAGCGCGGCAGTCGACGCGGTCCTCGCGCGCCTGCAGGCCCAGTCCAGTGCGGCAACCGGTGTGGCCGACCTGCAGGCTGCCGTGGTCGCGCAGCTGCGCAGCGAGCATGGTGCGCAGGCCCAGCTGGGCAGTCACGACCGGGACAACCTCGACCTGCTGCGCATGCTGATGCAGCAGGTGCAACAGCAGCAGCGTCCCGATCCAGTGCCGGCCGCGCTGCTGGCCCGCCTGCAGGTACCCCTGGCACGCGCCGCCATGGCCGATCCGGGCTTCTTCGTGCGCGACGAACACCCCGCGCGTGAGCTGCTCAATCAGATCGCCGAAGTCGGCGCCAACTGGCTGGGCGATGAGGATGTCGACCCGCAGCTGCTGCAGCGCATGGCGCAGAGCGTGCAGGGCCTGCTGGGGCAGGATGCGCGTGCGCCGGAAGCCTTTGCCGCCGCCAGTGAAGACGTGCAGCAGCACCAGCGCGCGGCGGCCCATCGTGCCGAACTGGCCGAGCGCCGCCATGTGGAAGCCGCGCGCGGCAAGGAACGATTGGAACTGGCCCGTCGCCAGGCCACCGCACAGATCGACCAGTGCTGCGACACCCGGTCGCCACCGCGTTTCGTGCAGACCTTGCTGCGCCAGGCCTGGGCCGATGCACTGACCCTCACCCGCCTGCGCCATGGCGACGATTCACCGCAATGGCAGGAGCGCCTGCAACAGACCGAGCGCATCGCTGCCATCACCGCGCAGGCCATCGACGCCCCCGGCGGCACCGATACCGCACTGGCAGCGGACGTGGAGGCCGCATTGCTGCAGGTCGGCTACCACGCCGAGGAAGCCGCCGCTGTCGCGCGCAGGCTGGCCACGCCCGGCGGCGAGGATGAAAGCACCTCGCGTACCGAGCTCAGCGCACGCCTCAAGGCACGTGCGCGCCTGGGCGAGCACGCCGGCACGAACGGTGGCGCCGCACCTGCCACGCCGCGCAGCAGCGCCGAAGAAGCGGCCTACCAACAGCTGTCCAGCCTGCCGTTCGGCAGTTGGTTCGACATCGACATGGGCGATGGCACGATGCGCCGCCAGCGCCTGTCCTGGTACAGCCTGCTGACCGGCCACGCGTTGTTCGTCAATGCGCGCGGGCAGAAGATCACCGATACCGACCTGGATGCGCTGGCACGGCAGATCAGTGCCGGGCGCGCGCAGCTGGTCACCGAAGACAAGGGCCGGCTGGTCGACCGTGCCTGGGAAGCCAGCCTCGGTGCGCTGCGCGCACTGGCCACGGCTCGCGCACAGGAGACCCCCGCATGAAAGCCGTACCGCCGCAGGACACCCGCCGCGCGCCGCGCCGCCAGGTCTCGGACCTGGTGCCGGTTACCGACCAGATGCGCGAGTGCGTGGTCGGGCGCCTCGGCAATGTCTCCGAAACTGGCATGCTGATGCTGGCCAGCATGCCGCTGCGCGAGGATGCGCTGTACCAGCTGCGCTTTCCCTTGCCATTGGGTGATGGCCGCCAGCAGGCCATCGACGTAGGCGTGCATCTGCTGTGGAGCGAGCCCGCACACGTTCCCGGGCAGAGCTGGACCGGCTTCCGCTTCCTGACCCTGTCGCGCGAACATCGGCAGCTGCTGCGGCAGTGGGTGGGCGAGGACAGCGACGAGGGACCGGTTTCGACGGCCTGAGTGCCGGTTCCGGCACAGCGGTTTTTCGCGGTATGCGGCAGAATCTAGGGCCGTTTTCCGTGTCGAGCCACCGCAATGATCCAGCAAGACCCCGGCGCCCTGTATTCCGACCACCTGGCCGTGCTGTGCCGACGCGCCGAACAGGCGCTGGCCCGCGGCGGCTTCGACCATCTGGTGGTGCCCAGCGGCACCCTGCACTACCAGGTGTTCGACGACCGCGACTACCCGTATGCGGTCAACCCGCAGTTCAAGGCCTGGCTGCCGCTGACCCGCGTGCCCAACAGCTGGATCGTGTTCACCCCGGGCAAGCGCCCGGCGGTGATCTTCCACCAGCCCTTCGACTACTGGCACGTGGTGCCGGACGCCCCCAGCGGCTGGTGGGTGGAGCACTTCGACATCCACATCATCCGCAAGCCCGAAGAGGCGCTGGCCCTGCTGCCGGCCGACCCGTCGCGCTGCGCGATCCTGGGCGAGCCGCAGAGCGCACTGGGCAACTACGTGCCGAACAATCCAGCGCCGGTGGTGAACTACCTGGAATGGCACCGCGGCAGCAAGACACCGTATGAAATCGCACTGATGCGCCAGGCGCAGGTGCTGGGCGTGCGCGGCCACCGCGCCGCCGAGGCGGCCTTCCGCAATGGCGCCGACGAGTTCAGCATCCACATGGCGTACTGCCAGGCGGTGGGCCAGGATGCCAACGAGCTGCCGTACGGCAACATCGTCGCACTGAACGAACACGCCGCCGTGCTGCATTACACCGAGCTGGGCCGCAAGGCACCGCAGCCGCTGCGCAGCTTCCTGATCGACGCCGGCGCCAGTGCGCACGGCTATGCCAGCGACATCACCCGCACCTACGCCGCGCAGGGCCACGACGAATTCGCCGCGATGATTGCGGCCGTCGACGCCGCCCAGCAGCAGATGTGCGCAGCGGTGCGCCCGGGCTTCGACTACAAGCAGCTGCACGTGGACGCACATCTTTCGCTGATGGGCGTGCTGAAGGACTTCGGCGTGATCAAGGTGTCGCCACAGACCGCGCTGGAGACCGGCGTCAGCGCCGCATTCTTCCCACACGGCATCGGCCACCTGATCGGCCTGCAGGTGCACGACGTGGCCGGCTTCGCCGCCAGCGACGAAGGTGGCCGCATCGAGCGCCCGGCCGGCCATCCCTACCTGCGCCTGACCCGCGTGCTGGAACCGGGCATGGTGGTGACCATCGAGCCAGGCCTGTACTTCATCGACATGCTGTTGAACGAAGTGAAGGACGCCGGCCATGGTGATGCGATCAACTGGGAGCGCGTGGATTTCTTCCGTCCGTATGGTGGCATCCGCATTGAAGACGAAGTGCTGTGCACTGATGGCGAGGCGGACAACCTGACGCGGCCGGCGTTTGCGGCGGCGAACGGCTGAGCCCCTCGTGGTTGGGTGCTGAATTCAAAAGCCGCGCTTTGCCGGGCGGGGTGGGTTTGCAGGACACGCCGTAAACCCATCCATGGGGGCTCGATGGCGCCATCCATGGCGCCAACGGTCCTGCAAACCCACCCCGCCCGGCCTTTGACAGTTTCCTGCGCGCGTCCAACCACGGAAAAGAAAAAGAAAAGCAAAAGCGGGTCGCTCGCTGCGCTCGCTCTGTGTCGACCAAGGTCGACACCTACCAACAGCCGCAATTGCCCGTAGATCCACGCCATGCGTGGATGATTCATTCGATATCTGACAGATGTGCCGACCAACGGTCGGCACCCACCAACAGCCACAGGAATCTGTCAGGGGTGGGGCGGTGTGGGTGGGCAGGACCGTTGGCGCCATGGATGGCGCCATCGAGCCCCCATGGATGGGTTTACGGCGTGTCCTGACCACCCACACCGCCCCGCCATCCCACGGAATGCCGCTCTGGCATTGGCAGTTGCCGTTGATTGCAGCAGGTGCAGGGCTGCAAGCCCTGCAGAACACCCCTTACCCCGCCATCACCGCTTCAATCTCGTCGGCGCTGCGCGCCAGGCCTTCGGTCAGCACGCGATGGCCGTCATCGGTGATCAGCACGTCATCCTCGGTACGGATGCCGATACCGCGCCAGCGCGGTTCCACCGTCGTGTCATCCACGCCGATGTACAACCCGGGCTCGATGGTGAACGCCATGCCCGGCTCCAGCAGACGCGAGTCACCCGCCAGGCGGTAGTCGCCCACGTCGTGCACGTCCATGCCGATCCAGTGCCCGGTCTTGTGCCGGTAGAAGCGCTGGTACAGGCCTTCGGCCAGGTTCTTTTCCAGCGTACCCTTCAGCAGGCCCAGCCGCAGCAGGCCCTCGGTCAGGGTCTGCACTGCGGCGAGGTGACCGGCTTCGTACGGCACGCCCGGCCTGGCCTGGGCCAACGCAGCGGCCTGCGCATCGCCGACCAGGTCGTGCAGTGCACGCTGCTCAGCGCTGAAGCGGCCATTCACCGGGAACGTGCGGGTGATGTCACTGGCGTAGCCACGGTACTCGGCACCGGCGTCGATCAGCACCAGCTCGCCGTCGCGCGAACGCGCGTTGTTGTCGCGGTAATGCAGGATGCAGCCGTTGCGGCCGGCACCGACGATGCTGCAATAGGCCGGCACGGCGTCGTTGGCGCGGAACACGCGTTCCAGCTCCGCCTGCAGTTCGTACTCGTGGATGCCGGCCCTGGCGGCCTTCATCGCGGCCAGATGCGCACGCACGCTGATCTGCGCGGCGTGGTGCATCAACGCCACTTCGGCACCGGACTTGAACAGGCGCTGCTCGTGCAGCAGGTGGCCCAGTTCGAGGAACTCGTGCGGCGGCTGCGCACCGTGGCGCACCTGCGAACGCACGCGGTTGACCCAGCCGATCAGCTTCAGGTCGAAGTCGGCATCCCGGCCGAAGTGGTAGTAGACGCGCGAACGGCCTTCAAGCAGGCCCGGCAGGATATCGTCCAGATCATCGATCGGGTAGGCATCGTCCATGCCGTACTGCGCCACCGCGCCTTCCTGGCCGGCGCGGCTGCCGTCCCAGGCTTCGCGTTCGGCATCGCGCTCGCGGCAGAACAGGATGGCCTCGCCGTGGCGTCGGCCCGGGATCAGTACCAGCACTGCTTCCGGCTCCGGGAAGCCGCTCAGGTACTGGAAATCCGAATCCTGCCGGAACGGATAATGGGTATCGAGGCTGCGCACCTTCTCGGCCGCGGCCGGCAGCACCAGGATCGCATCCTCGCCGGCCATGTCCATCAGCTGGCGGCGACGACGCTTGTACTCGCCGGCGGCAATGCCGGTGCGCTGCTTGATGTCCATCAGTTCAGGCGCTGACGATGGCGCGAGGCCAGCACCACGTCGCCGTGCAGCAGGAGCACCGCCACGCGGATGAATTCCTCGATCTCCGACAGGGCTTCGTCGTCATCATCGCCACCGGCCTCGAAATCCTCGCTGGAGGCACGCGCCAGGCTGGCCATGTCGGTCAGCGCTTCCTCGCCCTCTTCGGACAGGGTCGGGCGGCGGCCGCCGCTGCCCAGGCCGAAGCCGCCCAGGAAGGAACGGGTCCAGCTGAACATGGCATCGGCCTGCGCGGATACATCGTCGCCGTCGGTCAGCAGCAGCTCGAAGGCGAAGTCGCGGTCTTCCAGCTGCTTGATGGTGGCCTGCAGCAGCTGCCCCAGCACGCTGTCGGCAGCCACCGGCGGCAGGTTGTCGTCGGCCAGCACGCGCGCCGGCCAGTCGTTGCCGGGGGCACCGCCGGCAGCCAGCCAGCCGCACAGCGCGCCGTGCAGCTCGGCAGCGGTGGCGCCCAGGCCCAACGCCTGGCTGGCGCGGGTAACGTCGTCGACGGAGGGAAGTTCGGTCATCGTGCGGCTCGTTCGGAAAGGAAACCCGGGGCGCGCACGCGCGCGCCCGTGAGACCCCGTAGTGTAGCAACCCGACGGCATCCTCTCCGCAGCCGTCCAGCCTTGCTGCGACAACGCTTGACCGCCCTTACCCGGCTTGCCTATCGTGCCCGCATGGAACCCGCCGATCCCCTTGCCCAGCTGCAGGACTTCGCTGCCCGCGTGGAAGCGTTGCTTGACCGCAACCAGCGCCTGGCCGAGGAGAACCGCAGCCTGCGCCACCAGCAGGAACAGCTGGTGGCCGAGCGCTCGACGCTGCTGGCCAAGAATGAGCAGGCACGTTCGCGGGTGGAAGCAATGATCAGCCGGCTCAAATCCCTGGAGCAGCACACATGAGCGCCGAACCGGTCAGTGTCCGCATCCTCGATCGTGAATACACCGTGGGCGTCGGCGGCGATGAACGTGACAGCCTGATGGCCGCCGCACGCCTGCTGGATGCGCGCATGCGCGAGATCCGCGGCAGCAACCGCATGGCCGCGGTTGATCGCGTTGCCGTACTGGCCGCGTTGAACCTGGCCCACGAACTGCAGCTGCTGCGCGACGAGAACGCCCGCCAGGCGGTGGCGCTGCAGCAGACGCTGGCCGATCTGAACCGGCGCCTGGACCGCGCCATCGACGGCACCCCCTAGAAAAAGGGGACGGAGGGGATTAAGGCGCATTCGCCCCCATCCGTGCCGGAAACGTCTTAATCCCCTCCGTCCCCTTTTCTCATATCTGAATTGGCACGGACTGTTGCCGACGAACGGCCTATCCAGATCCTGCGTGCTGGCTATAATGGCCACGCGTTCTCTGCGGTACTCGACGGCATGTGCAAACATTCGCCTTGTCCCTTAAGAACGACACCGGGAGCGCGACAGCGCCGGGAGTGCAGGTCCGCCTTGCAGCGGGAAGCCCGATGGTTCTCCAGCGTTCCCACTTGAGCCCCCGGGTTCAAGGTCGTTTCGCATGCATCGACATTGCGGAGAATGCAATATTCCAGCAAGGGCGGCGTCTTCGGGCGTCGCCCTTGTTCTTTCCGGCACAATGGCGGCTGTTCCCCCGCCGCACGCTGCCATGACCGACCCGCGCCAGGCCCTGCGCCACGACCTGCGGCAACGCCGCCGCGACCTTTCCGCCACTGAGCGCATCGCCGCCGCCGAATCGCTTGCCGATGCCCTGCTCGCCCTGCCGTTCGCCCCGCGCGAAGGCGCCGTGGCCGGCTACTGGGCGCTGGATGGCGAGATCGCCCTGCACCGCTGGCAGTTGCAGTTGTCCGAAGGCCTCACCTACTGCCTGCCGGTGCTGGCCGGCGACGTGCTGCGCTTCGCGCCGTGGCGGCCGGGGCAGCCGCTGACCAGCAACCGCTACGGCATTCCCGAGCCGGACGTGGCGCTGGAAGACACCCTGGAACCAGCACAGATGGCGCTGGTGGTGGCCCCGCTGGTGGGTTTCGACACGCAGTGCCGGCGGCTGGGCATGGGGGGCGGCTGGTATGATCGCAGCTTCGCCTTCCGCCACGACCGGCCGGCGCCGCCCTGGCTGGTCGGTGCTGCGTTCGCGGTGCAGCAGGTCGAGTCCTTGCCGGTGGCGTCGTGGGACGTGCCGGTGGATGCGATCTGCACCGAAGACGGCACCCTGTTCCCCTCCGCTGCCCCCGTGAACGCATGACCGCCCGCAAGCGCTACTGGCTGATGAAGTCCGAACCGGACGCCTTCTCCATCGATGACCTGGCCAAGGTCAAGGTCGAACCCTGGAACGGGGTGCGCAACTATCAGGCGCGCAACTTCATGCGCGATGGCATGCAGGTGGGCGACGGCATCCTGTTCTACCACTCCAATACCAAGGTGCCCGGCATCGTCGGCCTGGCCACCGTGGCCAGTACGGCCTACCCGGACGACACCCAGTTCGATCCGAAATCCGACTACCACGACCCCAAGAGCACGCGCGAAAACCCGCGCTGGATGCTGGTGGACGTGGCCTTCGACCGCAAGCTCAAGCAGGTGATCGCGCTGGACGAGATCAAGCTGCACGCCGAAGAACTCGGCGAGGGCTTCCCGCTGGTTGCCAAGGGCAACCGCCTGTCGGTGTTCCCGGTGACCGCCGCGCAGTGGAAGCTGCTGCTGTCGCTGGAAAAGAAATCCTGATTCCCTGCCTGAGAGTTCTCCCATGTCCGAAGCCAAGCGCCTGGCCGCCGAGAAAGCCATCGAGTACGTTGAAGACGGCATGATCGTCGGTGTCGGCACCGGTTCCACCGTGGCCTATTTCATCGATGCCCTGGCCCGCATCCAGCACCGCATCAAGGGCGCTGTTTCCAGCTCCGAGCAGAGCACCGCGCGCCTGAAGCAGCACGGCATCGAGGTGATCGAGCTGAACCACAGCGGCAACCTGTCGCTGTACGTCGATGGCGCCGATGAGTGCGACGCCAACAAGTGCCTGATCAAGGGCGGCGGCGCCGCGCTGACCCGCGAGAAGATCATCGCCGAGGCCAGCGAGCGCTTCATCTGCATCATCGACCCGAGCAAGCAGGTGCCGGTGCTGGGCAGGTTCCCGCTGCCGGTGGAAGTGATCCCGATGGCGCGCAGCCTGGTTGCCCGCCAGATCCGCGACATGACCGGCGGCCAGCCGACCTGGCGTGAAGGCGTGGTCACCGACAACGGCAACCAGATCCTGGACATCCACAACCTGCAGATCACCGATCCGGAAAAGCTGGAGCGCGAGCTCAACCAGCTGCCGGGCGTGGTCTGCGTCGGCCTGTTCGCCCGCCGCCGCGCCGATGTGGTGATCGTCGGCGGCGAGCCGCCGGTCGTGCTCTGACCCTTTCGAAGGATCCTGACGATGTCGCTGTTGCGTTCGCTGCTGATGCTCCCGCTGCTGGCCCTGGCTGGCTGCGCCACCGACGCGGCCCGCCACTGGGTCGAACTGGATGGCGCCCGCTACCAGGTCGAGCTGGCCACCAACGATGAAACCCGCGCACGCGGTCTGATGTTCCGCGACCAGATGGCGGCCGACCACGGCATGCTGTTCATCCACGACCGCGAGGAAATGCAGGCGTACTGGATGAAGAACACCAGGATCGCGCTGGACATCCTGTACTTCGACAGCCAGCGCAAGCTGGTCAGCCAGCAGCGTGATGTGCCGCCGTGCTCGGCCGGCGACATGTGCCCGCCCTACCCCAGCGGTGGCCCGGCACGTTACGTGCTGGAGCTCAACGCCGGCCAGGCCGAGAAGCTCAAGCTGAAGGACGGCACGGAGCTGAAATTCGGCCCAGGCATCGAGTAACAGGGTTCTGCCCGCGGTAGTGCCGGCCGCTGGCCGGCAACCCTGCAGGGGTCAGATCCCTTTCGCACGCGAAAGGGATCTGACCCCCGGATTTTTCACGCGGCACCGCTTGAAACCGCCTGCGAATGACGCCAGTCTGTGGTCATGCAGGACCGGATCACACTCCCCGACTGGGATGCACTGGCCGACCTCGAAGACGAGGCGCTGCCCTTGTTGCCGACCGCGCTGCTGATCGCGCGCGATGAATACCCCGATCTGCAGCCGTCCACCTACGACGCGCTGATCCAGAGCCATGTCGACCACCTCCGCTCGGAAGTGGAGAGCATCGACAACAGCCCACTGAAAATGGCGGCGATCAACCGCCACCTGTTCGACGAGCTGGGCTACAGCGGCGACCACGACGAGTATTACGACCCGCGCAACAGCTACCTCAACCAGGTGTTCGAGCGGCGCCTGGGCAATCCGATCTCGTTGGCGCTGGTGCAGATGGAAGTCGCGCGCCGGCTCGGCATACCGTTGGATGGCGTGTCCTTCCCCGGCCACTTCCTGGTGCGCTTGCCGGTGGACGACGGCGTGCTGGTGATGGACCCGTTCAACGGTGGCCGGCCACTGGACGTGGACGAACTGCGCGAACGCGCCAAGTCACACCTGGGCGGACAGATGCCCGATGACCAGGTGCTGGCGCAGATCCTCGACCCGGCGCCGGCGCGCGCGATCCTGATGCGCATGCTGCGCAACCTGCATGGTGTCTACGCCGAAGCCGGTGAATGGGATCGTGCCGCACGCAGTGCCGACCGCCTGCTGAAACTGGCGCCCGAGCAGGACGACGCGCTGCGCGACCGCGGCCTGGCGTACCTGCAACTGGAGTATCTGGCCGGTGCCCGCCATGACCTGGGGCAGTACCTGAAGCGCAATCCCGAGGCCAGCGACGCGCAGTGGCTGCGCGAGAAGCTGATCGACCTCGGCGGGCCGATGCCGCGGCTGCATTGAGGGTGTCGGTGTGTGGACCAACGGTCCACACCCACCCCAACGGTCCGCACCCACAGGATGGGCCGGGTGGCCCGCCGGTCAATCGACCTCGACCATCTCGAAATCGGCCTTGGTCACCCCGCAGTCCGGGCAGGTCCAGGTTTCGGGAATGTCCTCCCAACGCGTCCCGGGCTCAATACCCTCCTCCGGCAAGCCTTCCGCTTCGCTGTACAGGAAGCCGCAGACCACGCACATCCAGGTTCGCAGGGTGGTGGGGCTGGCGTCGCTCATCGGATAATCGGGGCTGGATTCACGGGCGGCCATTGTCCCATTGCAGCCCACGCACCGGTAGCCATCGATGACTTCTGCTTCCCCTGCGCCCCGCGGCGTCTACCTGATCACCCCCGACGAGCCAGATACCGCGCGCCTGCTGGCCCGTACCGCGCCGCTGCTGGCCGCGGGTGCCACCTGGCTGCAGTACCGCAACAAGACCGCCAGCGACGCGCTGCGGCAGGAACAGGCGGCGGCCCTGCAAGGCCTGTGCGCCGCCCACGGCGTGCCGCTGATCGTCAACGACGACCCGGTGCTGGCCAAGGCCGTGGGCGCGGCCGGCGTGCATCTGGGCGGCACCGACGGGGACATCCCCAGCGCGCGCGCGCTGCTCGGTGCCGAGGCCATCATCGGCGCCTCCTGCTACGACCAGCTGGCCAATGCAGAGAAGGCCGTGGCGGCCGGCGCCAGCTATGTGGCCTTCGGCGCCTTCTTCCCGACCACCACCAAGGTCACCAGCAGCCGCGCCCACACCGACCTGCTGCGGCAAAGCGCCGCACTCGGCGTGCCGCGGGTGGCGATCGGCGGCCTGACGCCGGACAATGTCGGTCCCATCATCGACGCCGGCGCCGATCTGGTGGCCGTGGTCAGCGGTATCTATGCCGCATCGGACCCGGTCGCGACCCAGCGCGCCTATCTCGCCCAGTTCGCGTAATGCCCAGGAAAGCCCCATGAACCACGACCAGTCCCACGCCCTGTTCTCCCGTGCCCAGCAGCTGCTGCCGGGCGGCGTCAATTCGCCGGTACGTGCGTTCAAGTCGGTCGGCGGCGAGCCGTTCTTCGTTGAACGCGCCGATGGCGCCTACCTGTACGACGTCGATGGCAACCGCTACATCGACTACGTCGGTTCCTGGGGCCCGATGATCGTCGGCCACAACCACCCGGCCGTGCGCCAGGCGGTGAAGAAGGCGATCGACAGTGGCCTGTCCTTCGGTGCGCCGTGCGCGGCCGAAGTCACCATGGCCGAGACCATCACCGGCCTGGTGCCATCGTGCGAGATGGTGCGCATGGTCAACTCCGGCACCGAGGCCACGCTGTCGGCGATCCGCCTGGCGCGTGGCGCCACCGGCCGCAACCGCATCGTCAAGTTCGAAGGCTGCTACCACGGCCACGGCGACTCGTTCCTGGTCAAGGCCGGCAGCGGCATGCTGACCCTGGGCGTGCCGACCTCGCCGGGCGTCCCGGCCGGCCTGAGCGAACTGACCCTGACCCTGCCCTACAACGACTTCGAAGCGGCCACCGCCCTGTTCGAACAGCAGGGTGACGACATCGCCGGCCTGATCATCGAACCGGTGGTCGGCAACGCCAACTGCATCCCGCCGCGCGAGGGCTACCTGCAACACCTGCGTGCGCTGTGCACGAAGCATGGCGCGCTGCTGATCTTCGACGAAGTGATGACCGGCTTCCGTGTTGCCCTCGGCGGTGCGCAGGCGCATTACGGCATTACCCCGGACCTGACCACTTTCGGCAAGATCATCGGCGGTGGCATGCCGGTGGGTGCCTACGGTGGTCGCCGCGAGCTGATGCAGCAGATCGCACCGGCCGGCCCGATCTACCAGGCCGGCACGCTGAGCGGCAATCCGGTGGCAATGGCCGCCGGCCTGGCGATGCTGGAGCTGGTCCAGCAGCCGGGTTTCCATGCCGACCTGGCCGAGCGCACCGCACGCCTGTGTGCGGGTCTGGAAGCGGCCGCCGCCGACGCCGGTGTGGCCGTGACCACCACCTGCGTGGGTGCGATGTTCGGGCTGTTCTTCACCAGCGAGAAGGTGGAGACCTATGCGCAGGCCACCGCCTGTGACATTCCGGCGTTCAACCGCTTCTTCCACGCGATGCTGGAGCAGGGCGTGTTCCTGGCCCCGTCGGCGTACGAGGCCGGCTTCCTGTCCAGCGCGCACGACGATGCCGTGATCGAGGCGACGCTGGCCGCAGCACGCGTGGCGTTCAAGGCTGCCAAGGGCTGATCGCAAAAAAGGGGACGGAGGGGATTAAGTCGTTTGTGCACAAACGACTTAATCCCCTCCGTCCCCTTTTTTTCAACCGAAGACGAACTTGCCCTTCATCATCGCGAAGTGGCCGGGGAACGAGCAGAAGAAGGTGTAGTCACCGCCCTTCTGCAGGCCCTGGGTGGAGAAGCGCACGCGCGTGGTCTCGCCACCGCCGATCACCTTGGTGTGCGCCAGCACGCGCTTGTCGGCCTTCGGCAGGTAGCTGTCGGCCAGGGTCATGCGCATGCCCGCCATCGCCACCGGCTGGTAATCGGCGGTACGGGTCAGCACCCAGTTGTGGCCCATCGCGGTGACAGCCAGCTTGCCGGTGTGGCGCAGGGTCAGGTCCACGGCGGTGCAGTCGGCGGCGACCTTGATCTCGCGGCTGCTGAAGCTCATCTGGTCGGTGCTGTCGATGCTCACCGCACACACCCGCGCCATCGCCGACGGCGCCAGCATCAGCACGCCCAGTCCCACTGCCACCATCCAAGCCTTCATCGTTGCATCTCCTGCGGATTCAAGCGCCATTCTAGGCAGCCTCCTGTGGCCGCGTCTGCGACCGTCTGTCGCACGCGCACTCCAGGGTTTCCGCGCATCCACCGCGATGGCATGCTCGGCCGATGCGGATCGATCTGTTGCTGCTGGATGTGGATGGCGTGCTGGTGCAGTACCTGCGCGCGCAGCGCGTGCTGCATCTGGCACAGGCGCTGGATGTCGCGCCGGAAACCGTGCAGGCCGCGCTGTACGACAGCGGGCTGGAAGCGGCACATGACAATGGCACGCTGGATGGCCCGGCCTATCTGGCGCAGCTGAGCAAACAGCTGGGCCGCACCGTTGATGTACACACGTGGATCGCGGCGCGACAGGCCGCCAGCCATCCACAGCCGGCCGTGCTGCAGCGGCTGCAGGCCCTGCAGCTGCCGATGGCGGTGCTGACCAACAATGGCGCACTGATGCAGCAGGCCTTGCCGACTCTGCTGCCGGAACTGTTCCCGGCCCTGCATGAGCGCGTGTTCTGCAGCGCGGAGTTCGGCCTGCGCAAACCGGCGCCCGCGGTGTTCCTGCGCACGCTGGAAGCACTGGACGTGGCACCTGCGCGCACGCTGTTCGTCGATGACCTGTTCGCCAACGTGCGCGGCGCACGCGCCGCCGGCCTGCACGCGGAAACCGTGCGCGATGGCCGTGAGCTGGGCAAGGTGTTGAAGCGTTACGCGGTGGGCTGATCGGGGCCAGAGCCCTCTCCGCAGGAGAGGGATCCGACCCCGACGCCAAGGCGTCAGCGCGCGGCGATGAACGCGGCAATTGCCGCGCGCAGGCGCTTGAGGCCTTCAGCCACTTCTTCGTCGGTGATGTTCAGCGACGGCACGAAGCGCAGCACGTCCGGGCCCGCCTGCAGGGTCAGCAGCCCCTGCCCGGCGGCGTGGTCGAGGATCACACCAGCCTGGCCGGCGAAGTCCTTGCTCAGCACCGCACCCAGCATCAGGCCGCGACCACGCACCTCGCTGAACACGCCGAACTCTTCGTTGATGCGCGCGAAACCATCGCGCAGCGCCTTCGACTGGCGGCTGACGTTGGCGGCGATCTCCGACGAGGCCAGCTTGCGCAGCGCCACGCGGGCCACCGCAGCGGCCAGCGGGTTGCCACCGAAGGTGGTGCCGTGCGCGCCAAACTGCATGGTCTCGGCCACCTTCGGGCCGGCCAGCATCGCACCGATCGGGAAGCCGCCACCCAGTGCCTTGGCCAGGGTGACCATGTCCGGCACCACGTCGTCCTGCCAGTGCGCGAACAGCGTGCCGGTGCGGCCCATGCCGGCCTGGATCTCGTCCAGCACCAGCAGCGCGTCGTGCTGGTCGCACAGTTCGCGCACGCGCTTGAGGAAGCCGGACTTGGCCGGCATCACGCCGCCCTCGCCCTGGATCGGCTCCAGCATCACCGCCGCCACGTCACCGGCGGCCATCGCGGTTTCCAGCTGCACTTCGTCGTTGAAATCGATGTAGCGGAAGCCACCCGGCAGCGGCTCGTAGCCTTCCTGGTACTTCGGCTGCGCGGTAGCGGTCACCGCGCCCATGGTGCGGCCGTGGAAGCTGCCACGGAAGGTGATGATGACGCGCTTGTCGGCCGGGCGGCCCTGGCTGGAGGCCCACTTGCGGACCATCTTGATCGCCACTTCGTTGGCTTCGGCGCCGGAGTTGCACAGGAACACCCGCTCGGCGAAGCGACTGGCCTTCACCAGTTCCTCGGCCAGGTGCAGCGGCGGTGCGCTGTAGAACACGTTGCTGGTGTGCCAGAGCTTGCCGGCCTGCTCGACCAGCGCGGCCACCAGGTCCGGATCGTTGTGGCCCAGGCCGCACACGGCGATGCCGGCAGCCAGGTCGATGAACTCACGGCCCTGGCTGTCCCATACGCGGGCGCCCTGGCCTCGCTCCAGTACCACCTGGCGGGGCTTGTAGACCGGCAGGTAATAGTGCGAAAGGGAGATCAGCGGATCGGTCGCGGCGGTCATGGCAGTCGGCAGGGTTCAGGAACGCCCATTCTCGCGCCGGAACCCCTGCGGCACAATGCGCCCATGCGACCGTTCTCCGCCCCCCAGCTCAACCCCGCCACCGAGACCGGCTGGCGCCGTCGGTGGTTCGACATCATCTACCGCCATGACACCCGCCCTTCGCGCAATTTCGACCTGATCCTGGTGGTGGCGATCGTCGCCAGCATCCTGGTGGTGATGATCGACAGCGTGCAGCACCTGCATGCCGAATGGTCCACCGGCCTGTACATCCTGGAATGGGGATTCACGATCATCTTCACCGCCGAGTACCTGCTGCGGCTGGCGGTGGTCAAGCGCCCCCTGCGGTATGCAGTGAGCATCTGGGGCATCATCGACCTGCTGTCGATCCTGCCCGCCTACCTGTCGATGTTCATCCCCGGCGCGCAGAGCCTGCTGGTGGTGCGCGCGCTGCGCATCCTGCGGGTGTTCCGCATCCTGAAGCTGACCCGCTACATCGAGGAAAGCGGCGTCCTGATGACGTCGCTGTGGCGCAGCCGGCGCAAGGTGCTGGTGTTCCTGTTCACGGTGATCACCATCACCATCATCGCCGGTGCGCTGATGTACGTGATCGAGGGCCCCGAACACGGTTTCACCAACATCCCGGCCAGCATGTACTGGGCGGTGGTGACCATGGCCACGGTCGGCTTCGGCGATATCGTGCCGCAGACCGTGCTCGGCCGCTTCGTCACCTCGGTGCTGATCCTGATCGGCTACAGCATCATCGCCGTGCCCACCGGCATCTACACCGCCGAACTGGCCAGCACCATGCGTGAAGCCGAGCAGGCCGCACGCCGCGATGCGCGTGGCTGCCCGGACTGTGGGCTGGAAGGCCATGAACCAGATGCACTGCACTGCCGCAAGTGCGGCGGCAAGCTGCCGGATGCGTTCAGTCATTGATGCGAGCGCCGGCGATGTACACCGGCGCACGCTGATCACGCCATGAGCGGGAGCACTACTGGCGGTTGCTCTGGAAAACGAGCGTGTTGTATTCCTGCATCAGCTTGCTGGCCGATCCACGGGGCGCCATCGACGGCGAATCAAGCATGCGTCGTTCGAAATCGGTGTAAGGCTCTTTCTCGCTGACGCGCTGCAGCCGCGCCTTGCCTTCCCGACGGAAGTTCTCGGCCTCACGCTCGAAGCTGTTCCAGTCCAGCTTGCCCGGTTCCTGATCAGCCACCTTCGCATGTGCTTCGTCGGAAATGCGGTTGAACGCATCCAGACGCTCGCGGGCCTTGGCCTGATCGAAATCATCCTCGCTCATCAGATCCATGATGGCCTTGGCTTCCAGCATCATCGCCAGGCGGTAGTACTCGCGCGTGCGACCCTCGGCCTGCTCCAGTGCCTTGAGCTGCTCGCGCTGGGCGGCGTCGTTCTGGCGCTCCAGCTCGGCATTGAACGTTTCGCTGGCAGCCACGAAATCCTTGAAGGCGGCCATCAGGGGCGCGTGCAGCTGCTTGCCCTTGGCGAACTGGTCGTCTTCGTAGTCCTGGCGATCGTAGTAGTCGTGCGCGTCCTTGCTGATCGGCACCAGTGCCTTCAGCGCCTGCTGGTAGTGCCCAGCAGCAGCATCGAGATCGGCCAGCACTGGCTTGGCAGCCATCGCCTCGGTCACGGGGGCATCGCACTGCTTCATGTCGTAATCGCTGATCTCGAACGGACCGTACACCTGTGTCTCGCGACCGGTCGGGCCGGCGGCGACATCCTTGATCCAGCGCGTATAGGACTCGATGCTGCCGTGGGTCTTCGAATCAAGCGCGTTGAAGCAGCCGATGTAGGCGTTGAGCTTGGCGGTCAACTGCTGCTGCGGGTCGGACGGCGCCGCGCTGGCGTCCGGCGTGCCGGATGCAGCGGCGCCGCCCGCAGCGGCGGGTGCTTTGCCACCGCAGGCGGCCAGGATCAACGACAGCGAAGCGGCCAGCGCCGCGACGGAAAGAGTGCGTGACATGTGTTCACATCCCTGTTGAAAACGATTACAGCCGCACATTCTAGCGCAGCAGGCCGAAGGTCGCAGCCCTCGGCCTCTTCCGGCGACGTACGATCAATCCAGGAACAGATCCGGCAGCAACGGACGCGATGGATCCACTGCGTAGCCCGAAAGATCGGTGATACCCGCCTGCGCCAGCACGTCATCGTCGATCAGGAACTGGCCATGGAAGCCCGCCGCTTCGCGCACCAGCACCGCATGCGCGGCATCAGCCATGATCTGCGGCGTGCGGCAGCCGGCCGCATCCACGCCCGGGATCATGTTGATCGCATCGGTGGCGATGACCGTGCGCGGCCACAGCGCATTCACCGCCACGCCCTGCGGGCCGAATTCCGCGGCCAGGCCCAGGGTAACGAAGCTCATGCCCATCTTCGCCAGCGTGTAGCCGGTATGCGGTGCCCACCACTTCGGCTCCAGGCTGGGCGGCGGTGCAAGGGTGAGGATGTGCGGATTCGGCGCCTGCAGCAGGTACGGCAGGCAGGCCTGCGCGCACAGGAAACTGCCGCGCGCATTGACCTGCTGCATCAGGTCGAAACGCTTCATCGGCGTATCCAGCGTACCGCGCAGCCAGATCGCGCTGGCGTTGTTGACCAGGATGTCGATGCCACCGAAGGTATCGACCGTGGCCGCAACCGCCGCGTGCACCTGCTCTTCCTCGCGGATGTCGCACTTCAGGGCCAGGCCCTGCCCGCCTGCCGCCGTCACCGCTTCGGCCGCGGTATGGATGGTGCCCGGCAGCTTCGGATTCGGCACCGACGACTTGGCCGCAATGGCCACGTTGGCGCCGTCGCGCGCAGCGCGCAGTGCGATGGCCAGGCCGATCCCACGCGAGGCTCCGGTGATGAAAAGCGTTTTGCCCTGCAGACTGCCCACGTTCCACACTCCAGCGTATGCAATGAGCCGCTAGTATGCCGCGCCGACGCGGAGTTCACCCGGCCTTGACGATACTCGGGCCTCCAGCCAACGCACGAGGTCCACGCCATGCGCCGTTCCCGCCTGTTGCTGCCTGCCCTGGGGCTTGCCCTGCTGACTGCCTGCCAGGGCCGTTCGCCGGAACCCGGCAAGGAGCCGCCCGCCGGTGACGCGCCCAGCGCGGAGAAGGCAGCCGCCGACGGCAAGATGCGCTGGAGCGAGGCCGTGGTCTGGGATGGCGATCTGAACGCATGCCGCCAGGGCGAGAATGCCGCCACCCGGGATTGCCTGCGCGATGCGATGCGAGCGGGGGGAGCAAGCGCCGAGGCGATCACCGCGGCCGAGCAACTGTCCAGCGCCGGGGAACTGGCGTATGTGACCGCCTGGCATGAGAACGAGGGGCTGGGCATTGCCACGGTCGAGTATCCCTTCCGGGCCAACACCAACGAAGGCACCCGCCTGGTCGACGCCAGCGGCAAGCGCATCGATGTGGATGCCGTACAGCTGGACGACACGCTGCGTGCCGACCCGGCCGTGCAGGAGCTGTTGAAGGCCAACCCGCAGGCCACGCCATTCGCGCCGGCGCAATCGGCCGGAGCGACACCGCTGGAGGGCGGCGGGATCCGCCTGCTGTACCGCACACCACTGCGCGACTGCCACGCCTGCCCGGACGTGGGCCAGCTGCAGATCGCCTATGACTTCGATGCCAAGCGCAACTTCATCGGCCAGCAGGTGGTGCCGGCGACGCCGTAATCCGGAAACGCCGCGTGTCGCCGGGCATGGCCCGGCGAGCGCAGTGTCGAATCATCGGTACGCCTGCACCTGCTTCTGCAGCAGATGCGGCACGATCAACCTGTGCACGGGCGCGACCGGCAGCATGTAGAGGCGCCCGAATGCGTTATGCGTATGCACCACCGTCACCACTTCCAGCGCATCGCCCTGCCATTGCAGGGCCAGCTGTACGCGCAGGTGGCGATCATCGTCTTCCAGCACGATGGCGTCGTCATCCAGCGACTGCAGGGTGAAGATGCCCAGCCGCTGGCCGGCAGCCGGATCGTCGGTGTCCTGCACCGCACGCAATGAGCCAAGGTGCTTCATCCCAAGCAGGCGCATGCCGTGGTTGCGCAGCGCCATCAGACCATCGAACCAACCGGGAATGCTCGCGGCCATGTCGCGATAGGCCTGCAAGGCCGAGCGCCCATCACGACGGGTGGTCGCATGGCACGCATGCACGAAATCCGCACCGGGCAGCTGAGTTCGCAGCACGCTGCCCGCGCTCGGCGGCGCGCTCATCACCTGCGATGCACTCACGGCTTCGGTCCCTGCCCCTCGTTGTCTTCCCAGTGCAGGATGCGGCGGGTGACGAAGCGGTAGACCGGCTTGCCGGTGGCGAACCACAGCTCGCGCACCCACGACGTACGCTTGAGCACGCGCTTCTCCACCGGGGTGAGTGATTCGCGGCAGTACATGCGCTTGTGCTTGAGCAGGTGGCGCAGGTCCTCGCGGGCCAGCAGCCGCATCCAGCGCGAGCGCGGGTTGCCGATCACCGCCAGCTGGAAGTCGATCAGCGCCGGTCGTCCATCTTCAGTGACCAGCCAGTTGGCTTCCTTGGCCAGGTCGTTGTGGGCCACGCCATTGCGATGCAGCTGCTGCAGCAGGCGACGCGCGGCGCGGAACCAGGCCAGATCGCCGCGCGGCGGACGCTGGTACATGGCATCGCCGGCCATGAAGCTGCGGTCGAGGTGGCGGCCATCCCAGGCCAGCAGCTGCGGCACATCGGCCATGCCATGGATATGGCGCAGCGCGCGTGCTTCGCGACGTGCAAGCCACCACGCGGGCAACCGCAGCCACAGCGGCGTGGCCCCCAGATCGCGGCGTACGAACGGGCCATCGGGCCCTTCAACCAGAAGGATCTGACCGAAACTGTCGGCCTTCAAAGCACGGTGGGGAGCGTCTGGCGTATGCGGCATGACTCCATTCTAGGCGATGGCGCCGGTTGCAAACGGTCACGAAGCGGCTGGGAACCAGTCACCTTCACGCCCCTATAATCGGGCAATGGACTCTTCATGGATCGACGCCACGCTCGCGTGGATTGCCGCTCACCCCGTGCTGGCGGGCGCCGTTATCTTCCTCATCGCCTTCTGCGATGCGGTCATCATTCTTGGCGCCATCGTGCCGGCGCTGCCACTGCTGTTCGCGGTGGGCGTGTTCATTGGCCTGGGCCAGATCTCCGGGCCGTACGCGGTGGCGGCTGCGGCATTGGGTGCGTTTGCCGGCGATGGCATCAGTTACTGGATCGGCCGCCGCTGGGGCGACCGCCTGCGCGGCGTGTGGCCGTTCAGCCGTTACCCGCAGCTGCTCGACCGCGGCGAAAACCTGTTCCGCCGCAATGCCTTCAAGAGCATCCTGGTGGCACGCTACGTCGGCGCGATCCGCCCGTTCGTGCCGGCCATCGCCGGCATGATGAAGATGCCCGCCAGCCGCTACGTGCAGGCCAGCGGCATCGCCAGCATTTCCTGGGCGGTGCTGTTCCTGGCGCCGGGCTGGATCCTCGGCGAAGCGTACGACGCGGTGGCTGCTGTGGCCGGGCGGCTGGTGGTGGTGGTCGGCCTGCTGGCGGTGATCCTTGGCCTGGTCTGGGCCATCGTGCTGTACGGCTACCGCTGGTCGGCCGCACGCATGGACAACTGGCTGGCACGCCTGCTGGACTGGTCCAACCGCCACCCGACGCTGGGCCGCTACACCGTTGGCGTGCTGGACCCGAAGCGGCGCGAATCGGTGCCGCTGGCGATGCTGGCGCTGATGCTGCTCCTGCTGGGCTGGGGCTGGTTCGCGCTGTTGACCGTGGTGGTCGCACACGGCGAGCCGCTGGCGATCGACCTGCTGGTGCACCAGGCCATGCTGGCGCTGCGCAATCCGCTGGCCGACTACCCGATGGCTGCGCTGGCGTCGCTCGGGGCCTGGCAGGTCCTGCTGCCGGCCACCGCCGCGGCGATGGGCTATCTGATCTGGCGCCGACGCTGGATGGCCGCTGCGCACTGGCTGGCGGCACTGGCCTTCGGCCTGGCGCTGACCATGCTGCTGGGCGCCACCGTGGATGTGGTGCGCCCGATCGACGCCAGCAGCGGCTTCGGCTTCCCGTCGGTGTCGGTGACCATGGCCACCATCACCTTCGGCTTCTTCGCGGTGCTGATCGCACGCGAGATGCCCGGCCGCACCCGCGTCTGGCCGTACCTGGTCTCGGGCATCGTGGTCAGCCTGATCGGCTTCTCGCGCCTGTACCTGGGCGCGCATTGGCTGAGCGACGTGATCGGCGGCATGCTGTTCGGCACGTTCTGGCTGCTGGTGCTGGGCATCGCCTATCGCCGCCGCTTCAACCGCTCGTTCTGGGTGAAGCCGGTGGCCTGGCTGTTCTACGGCGTCTTCGCCGTGGCGGCGATGTGGTACGCACCGCGCAACATCCCGGTGAAGCTGGAACGCTTCGAACCGACCCTGCCGGCCCCGCAGGCGATGGACATGCAGGCCTGGTGGCAGCACGACTGGGCCACGCTGCCGGCGCGCCGCAACGAGTTCGACGACGACCAGCGCTGGCCGCTGGACGTGCAGGTGGCCGGGCCATTGGCACCGCTGCAGGCGCAGCTGGAAGCGCGTGGCTGGAAGCGGCAGGAACAGGCCGGCTGGCAGCAGGCGCTGCTGATGCTGGACAAGAACACCGGCGCCGATGAACTGCCGGTGCTGCCGGCGACGCTGGACACCCGCGTGGAAGCACTGCTGATGGTGCGCCAGGGTGCGAAGCCGGACGAACGCTATGTGCTGCGCCTGTGGCCGGCACCCGCGCAGCTGCAGGCGGGCAACACGCCGCTGTGGCTGGGCAGTGCACAGACCCTGCGTTACGAACGCCACTTCGAGTGGATCGGCATGTGGCACCCGCTGCGTGGCGTCGACCCGGCGTTGAACGCGGTGAAGGACGCCGTGCAGGACCTGCCGCAGCGCGAGGACGTGCACAGCGAAACCGGATTGCCGGTGCTGCGGTTGAAGACCACCACGCCCTGAGGAGGCCGCCGGGCATGACCCGGCGCTGCCGCAACACGGACAGGTAGCGCCGAACCATGCCCGGCGGAGTAGATCCACGCCATGCGTGGATGACATTCCCCGCATGCACCAGCGTGTGCACCAAGGTGCACACCCACCCAAAGCAGGCTGCTACGGCATCCAGCCCAGCAACTGCTGCAACCGCTGGTGCGGGTCGTCCATCTGCAGCAGCTGCAGGCGCTGCTGCTCGCTCAGCGGCAGCAGTTCGGCCAGCCGCCAGCCAACCCAGCTGGCCTGGTCCAGCAACGCCGGATTGGCCGGCGCATAGGCCTCACCGGCCTGCTCGATGATGTGCCCCAGCACCGTGGCCAGCAGCGCATGCTGCGGCCGCAGCTCATCGTCGGGGTCTTCGTCGCACCAGCGCACGTCGGCCACCACCAGGCCGTTGTCGCGTACGCGGGTGCGCTCGACATGGAAGCGGCGGGTGCCTCGCAGGCGCAACTGCAGCACGCCGTCGGCGCCGACATCGAAGTCTTCGATGCGTACCTGCACGCCATACGCTGCCGGTGTCGCCGGGGCTCCCACTTCCTGGCCGTCGAGGATCAGGCAGACACCGAAGCCCTCGCCACTGCGGCCGCTGTCGCGGACCAGATCCAGGTACCGCCGCTCGAACACGCGCAGCCCGACCGCTGCACCCGGCACCAGCGTGGTGTGCAGCGGAAACAGCGGCAGTGACGTGTCGCTGCTCATCGGGCCTGCAGCGCGGCGAGGAAGCGACGCGGTGCGCCGTCGAAGCCCCCATTGGACATGAACACCACGTGGTCGCCGCTGCGCGCGCTGGCCTGCAGCTGCGCCAGCAGCGCGTCGGTATCGGGCACCGCGTGCGCTTCGCCGCGCACCGCGGCGATCACCGCGGCCGCATCCCAGGCCAGTTCCGGGCGATGCAGGAACACCACCTCGTCAGCCAACGCCAGCGACGGGGCCAGCGCCTGCGCGTGAGCGCCCAGCCGCATCGAATTGCTGCGCGGCTCCATCGCGACCACGATGCGCGCGTCACCCACCTTGGCACGCAAGCCTTCCAGCGTGGTGGCGATCGCGGTCGGGTGATGGGCGAAATCGTCGTAGATGGTGATGCCGTCATGGCGGCCGATCACTTCCATGCGGCGCTTGACGCTGCGGAAGCGCGCCAGCGCAGGAATCACGTCGGCCGGCGCCACGCCCACCGCATGTGCGGCAGCCAGCGCAGCCAGGCCGTTGAGCACGTTGTGGCGGCCCAGCAACGACCAGTGCACATCGCCCATTGCCTGCCCGCGGTGGTGCACGCGGAAGGCGCTGCCATCGGCGGCCAGCAGCTCGGCATGCCATTCCAGCGACGGGTCGAAGCCGAAGCGCTCGACCGGGGTCCAGCAGCCCATCGCCAGCACTTCGGCCAGATGCGGGTCCTCGCCGTTGACGATCAGTCGGCCACGCGCCGGCACCGTGCGCACCAGGTGGTGGAACTGGCGCTGGATCGCGGCCACGTCCGGGAAGATGTCGGCGTGGTCGTATTCAAGGTTGTTGAGGATGGCCACCAGCGGCCGGTAGTGCACGAACTTGCTGCGCTTGTCGAAGAACGCGGTGTCGTACTCGTCGGCCTCGACCACGAACTCGCGGCCCTGGCCCAGCCGGGCGGAGACGCCGAAATCCTCGGCGACGCCGCCGATCAGGAAACCGGGCGAACGACCGGCGCTTTCCAGCAGCCAGGTGAGGATGGTGGTGGTGGTGGTCTTGCCATGGGTACCTGCCACGGCCAGGGTGTCGCGACCCGGCAGTACCTGTTCGGACAGCCATTGCGCTCCCGAAATGTAGCGCTGGCCGCCGTCGAGCACGGCCTCAACGGCGGCATTGCCGCGCGAGAGGGCGTTGCCGATCACCACGTCATCGGTGCCGGCCGGCACGCTGTCGGCGCGGTAGCCCTGGTTCAGGGCGATGCCCAGCTGCTCGAGCTGGGTCGACATTGGCGGATAGATGGCCTGGTCGCTGCCGCTGACCGTATGGCCCAGTTCCCGCGCCAGGGCGGCCACGCCGCCCATGAAGGTGCCGGCGATTGCAAGGATATGTACGCTGCTCATGACCGAGGATTGTGACCGATGACGGCTGTATAGGGCCAATGTCCGCCCCCGGGTAAGACAAGTCCTACACGGGATGTGAGAAAACTCCAATCACCTGTCAGGGAATTCCCGATAGCGATGTTCTGTGAACCCGGACACAATTCGAACTGCCAGCCGCAGTACCCGAACCGGTCCTACTCCCCAAGAGGCCATCCCCAAGGGAGCTCATGCTGCGGGGCCCTGAGCAAGCCCTTCGCTGGCGCCTGTCAAACGACACAGGCCTGATCCTCACGGACCAGGCCTGTGTTTTTTTGCGCCCGAAGGGCCGGCAACAGGCCGGCCCCCGCCGGATCAGGCCTTGATCGCCGCCAGGATGCGGGCTTCGATCTCGTCCAGCTCACCGACGCCATCGACGCGGGCCAGGGTGCCACGGCCGGCGTAGAAGTCGACCACCGGGGCGGTCTGGTCGTTGTAGACCTGCAGGCGCTGGCGCACCGCTTCCGGCGTGTCGTCGGCGCGGCCCTGTTCCTTGGCACGACCGGCGATGCGCTCGACCAGCAGCTCGGTGGCCACGTCCAGCTGCACCACGGCATCCAGCGGCTGGCCGATCTTGGCCAGCAGGCCGTCCATCGCATTGGCCTGGGCCACATTGCGCGGGTAGCCATCAAGAATGAAGCCCTTGGCGACATCGGGCTGGGTCAGGCGCGACTCCAGCATGCCCAGCAGGATGTCGTCCGACACCAGGTTGCCGGCATCCATCACCGTCTTGGCCTGCTTGCCCAGCTCCGTGCCCGCGGCGATTTCCGCGCGCAGCATGTCACCGGTCGAAATGTGGGCGATCCCCAGCTTTTCCTTCAGGCGCGTCGCCTGTGTCCCCTTGCCCGAACCGGGCGGTCCCAACAGAACCAATCGCATTGACCTGACTCCAACGTGTTGAAAACAAAGAAGGTTCGCGTCCCGGACGGACCGGTATCGCTGCACCGCAATAGCGCCACTTTACCGCATCCGGGTAATGTCCCTGCAATGTCCTTTCCCCCGAGCAGGTAGACGCATGCGCAACGGTACTCTCCTCTACGCCCAATCCGGTGGTGTCACCGCGGTCATCAACGCCACGGCGGCGGCGGTGATCGAGCAGGCCCGGGCCAAGGGCATCAAGGTCCTGGCCGCGCGCAACGGCATCCTCGGCGCGCTGCGCGAGGAACTGATCGACACCAACAAGGAGAGCGCTGCGGCCATCCGCGCCCTCGCCCATACCCCGGGCGGCGCGTTCGGCTCCTGCCGGGTCAAGCTGAAATCGCTGGACGCCGACCGCGCCCGCTACGACCGCCTGCTGGAGGTGCTGCGCGCGCACGACGTGCGCTGGTTCCTCTACAACGGCGGCAACGACTCGGCCGATACCGCGCTGAAGGTCTCGCAGCTGGCCAAGGCCTCCGGCTACGACCTGACCTGCATCGGCGTGCCCAAGACCATCGACAACGACCTGGCAGTGACCGACACCTGCCCCGGCTTCGGCTCGGCGGCCAAGTACACCGCGGTGTCGGTACGCGAGGCAGCGCTGGACGTGGCGGCGATGGCCGAAACCTCCACCCGCGTCTTCATCTACGAAGCGATGGGCCGCCACGCCGGCTGGCTGGCCGCGGCCGCGGGCCTTGCCGGCAACGGCGATGACGAAGCGCCGCACATCATCCTGCTGCCCGAACGCGCCTATGACGAGGCGGCGTTCCTGGCCAAGGTGAAAGCGGTGGTCGAGCGCGTCGGCTACTGCGTGGTGGTGGCGTCGGAGGGCATCGCCACCGCCAATGGCCGCTTCGTCGCTGACGCTGGCGGCGGCAAGGACTCGTTCGGCCACTCGCAGCTGGGCGGCGTGGCCGCGCACCTGGCCGGCCGGGTCAAGGACCAGCTGGGCCTGAAGGTGCACTGGGCGCTGCCCGACTACCTGCAGCGCTCGGCCCGGCACCTGGCCAGCAGGACCGACTGGGAGCAGGCGCAGGCGGTCGGCAAGGCCGCCGTGCAGCTGGCGCTGAAGGGCCAGAACGGCGTGATGCCGGTGATCGTGCGCAGCAGCGATGCGCCCTACCGCTGGAAGATCGAAGCGGCGCCACTGTCGAAGATCGCCAACCATGAAAAGAAGATGCCCGCCGGCTTCATCCGCCGCGACGGCTTCGGCATCACCGCCAGGGCGCGGGCCTACCTGTCGCCGCTGATCAAGGGCGAAGCACCGCTGCCGTATGGCGCCGACGGCCTGCCGAAATACGTCACCCTGAAGAACGTGGCGGTGAAGCAGAAGCTGCCGCCGTTCGAGGGCTGACCCGAAAAAGGGGACGGAGGGGATTAAGTCGCATACGCCCCTCTGTCATCTCCAACAGCGTCAGCAGTGGGTCGGATACGACTTAATCCCCTCCGTCCCCTTTTAATGGAGGAACACCATGGCACTGCGTGTTGTTCGACTCGGTACGCCGCGCGTGTCTGGCGAGGGCCTGCGCATCGGCACCGTGCGGCGGCCGCCGCGCGGCGTTCCGCGCAGCGAGTTCGCCCGACAGGACTGGTACGACGTCTGGTTCCCGACCCTGGCACCCAGCGCGGAACTGGTGAAGCGGGCGCATGAGGCGACGACGGCCGCCGACTGGACCGCGTTCTTCCGCCACTACAAGGCCGAGATGAAAGCGCCGGATGCCGCCCATGCACTGGACCTGCTTGCCGCACTGTCGCAGCACAGCGACATCAGCGTGGGGTGCTACTGCGAGGATGAGGCGCACTGCCATCGCAGGGCTTTGCGCGAGCTGCTGGTGGCGCGCGGGGCGACGCTGGCGGAGTGATGATTGCAGGGTTGCCGGCCAGCGGCCGGCACTACCCGTGGATGACCGCTTGGGTACACCGCCCAGGCAATTTCAGTTGCAGGCCTTGCCTTCCATCTGCAGCTGCGCGGCGAACATCGTCACCTGCGGAATCTGGCCGGCAGCGGCCTGCTTCTTCGCTTCCTCCAGATAGATGCGCGACTGGCCCTGACCGTCCAGCTCGACCTTGTTGGTCGACGGCAGGCGCCACACGCGCACCACGGCCTGCTGTGCCGGGCATGCGGCGCTGGGCACGCGGATCACATCATTGAGCTTCCAGCCCTTGTCGGCACTTGGCTGCGCCTTGGCGTAGTCGACGAAGCGCGCGCGCGGCTGGCACTGCTCACTGGTACGCACCGCAGAGAAGCGGTACGGCTCGGCCGCCTGCCCGGTGAAGGCGCCTTCCAGGCGCGCACAGGCCTCGGGGATCTGCCGCAGCGTATGCACCGCGCCTACCGCCTGCGGAGCGCCCACGGCGCGCTGTAGCTCCGGGGTTTCCGCGGCGAGTGCTGGTACGGCCGGGACCAGGGCGGCAAGCATCAACAGGGACAGGCGCATGGGAGATCTCCTACAGGACTGAGCGCAGGCTTGCAGAGCCTGGCTTAACGGGGTGCAAAGGCCGGTGGCTCTCGAATCAAGCCCATTGACTGGCGGCATGCGCTGCGGCTCGCAGAAGCCAGTCGAGCACGGCTCGACTCTACAGTGCGCGGCACGCATACTGCGGGCACCAGGGAATGCTGAACACCGCCATACGTCGGACGACCGCCAAGGTCGGTACGGGTTGGTTCCAGGCTGCAGCCCGTCGTCCCCCTCGTGGTGCCGTTCATCGCCACTGGATGCCTACATCCATTCTGCGGAGGGGTCTAATGCTGGAACGTCACGGGCTGTCACTGGCGCTGGGCTGCGCCATTCTCGCGATCCTGTTCGGAATCGTCTCGGCGCGCTGGATCCTGCGCCAACCCACCGGCAATGAACGCATGATCGCGATCGCCACGGCGATCCAGGAAGGTGCGCGTGCCTATCTCAACCGCCAGTACCTGACCATCGGCGTGGCCGGTGTGGTGCTGTTCGTGCTGGTCGGTGTGTTCCTCAGCTGGTACACCGCGATCGGCTTCGCGGTCGGCGCGGTACTGTCCGGCGCGGCCGGCTACATCGGCATGAACGTGTCGGTACGCGCCAACGTGCGCACCGCCGAAGCTGCACGCCACGGCATCAGCGCCGCAATGGACGTCGCCTTCCGCGGCGGCGCCATCACCGGCATGCTGGTGGTCGGCCTCGGCCTGCTGGGCGTGGCCGGCTACTACGCGCTGCTGCTGCGCATGGGCTTGCCGATGGAACAGGCGCTGCACGCGCTGGTCGGCCTGGCCTTCGGCTCGTCGCTGATCTCGATCTTCGCGCGGCTGGGCGGTGGCATCTTCACCAAGGGTGCCGACGTCGGCGCCGATCTGGTCGGCAAGGTGGAAGCCGGCATTCCCGAGGACGACCCGCGCAACCCGGCGGTGATCGCCGACAACGTGGGTGACAACGTGGGCGACTGCGCCGGCATGGCCGCCGATCTGTTCGAGACCTACGCGGTGACCGTCATCGCAACAATGCTGCTGGGCAGCCTGATGCTGGCCGAAGCCGGAGCCAATGCGGTGCTGTATCCGCTGGTGCTGGGCGGCGTATCGATCATCGCCTCGATCATCGGCGCGCTGTTCGTGAAAGTGAAGCCTGGCGGCTCGATCATGGGCGCGCTGTACAAGGGCGTGATCGTCTCCGGCGTGCTGGCCGCCATCGCCTTCTACCCGATCACTACCGGCCTGATGGGTGACAACGTGCACGGGCCGATGGCCCTGTACGGTTGCGCGTTGATCGGCCTGGTCCTGACCGGGCTGATCGTGTGGATCACCGAGTACTACACCGGCACCCAGTACAAGCCGGTGCAGCACGTGGCGCAGGCCTCGACCACCGGCCATGGCACCAACATCATCGCCGGCCTCGGCATCTCGATGAAGTCCACCGCGCTGCCGGTGGTGGCCGTGTGTGCGGCGATCTGGGGCGCGTTCGCGCTGGGCGGGCTGTACGGCATCGCCATCGCCGCCACCGCGATGCTGTCGATGGCCGGCATGATCGTCGCTCTCGATGCCTACGGGCCGATCACCGACAACGCCGGTGGGATTGCCGAGATGGCCGAGCTGCCCTCGGAGATCCGCGACATCACCGATCCACTGGATGCGGTTGGCAACACCACCAAGGCGGTGACCAAGGGCTATGCGATCGGTTCGGCCGCACTGGCCGCATTGGTGCTGTTCGCGGACTACACGCACAACCTGCAGGCTGCACATCCCGGGCAGGAATTCCGCTTCGACCTCAGCGACCACACGGTGATCATCGGCCTGCTGATCGGCGGCCTGATTCCCTACCTGTTCGGTGCGATGGCGATGGAAGCGGTCGGCCGCGCGGCGGGTGCGGTGGTGGAGGAAGTACGTCGCCAGTTCCGCGAGATCCCCGGCATCATGCAGGGCACCGGCAAGCCGCAGTACGACAAGGCGGTGGACATGCTGACCCGCTCGGCGATCCGCGAAATGATCGTGCCCTCGCTGCTGCCGGTGGCGGTGCCGGTGGTGGTCGGCCTGCTGCTGGGGCCACGCGCACTGGGTGGCCTGCTGATCGGCACGATCGTGACCGGCCTGTTCGTGGCCATTTCGATGACCACCGGCGGTGGCGCCTGGGACAACGCCAAGAAGTACATCGAAGATGGCCACTTCGGCGGCAAGGGCAGCGAGGCGCACAAGGCTGCGGTGACCGGCGATACCGTCGGTGACCCGTACAAGGACACGGCCGGCCCGGCGATCAATCCGCTGATCAAGATCATCAACATCGTCGCGCTGCTGCTGGTGCCGTTGCTGTAGATCCACGCCATGCGTGGATGACGGCCTCGATGGGGTCAGAGCCCTTTCCCAGAAAAGGGATCCGACCCCACCGTCAATCACCGCCCGCGCAGGAAGAACGACACCGGCACCATCACGTCCACCGGGTCGCCGGCCACTTCGGCCGGCGGCGCCGGTACCGGGCTGGCGCGCTGCACGGTGTCCAGCGTCTCCTGGTCAAGCAGCGCGAAGCCACTGCTGCGGCCCAGCTTCAACCCCGAGACCGCGCCATCGCGGGCCACGGCAAAGCGCACGTAGACCACGCCCTGCTGGCGCAGCCGCTCGGCCTGGCGCGGATAGCGGCGATGCTTCTGCAGGTGCCCCAGCAAGCGACCTTCCCAGCTTGCCTCGGCGCGACTGCGCTCACCCGCCGTGGTCTGCGGTGCGGTGTAGCGCGCGGCGGCGTCAGCGGCCACCTGTGGCGGTGCGCTGGTCTGCGCGACATTGGCGTCGGCGACATCCGGCGAGGGCGTCGGCTCCGGTGTACGCGGCGGTGGCAGGTCACCCTGCGGCTGCACCGGCGCCTTCGGTTGCTCGCGCAGGGCCGGCTTCGGCGCCTGCCGCTGCTGTTGCTGCTGCAGTGGACCGGTGGCGACCTCGCGCGGCGGCACCGGCGGTGCCTGCACCATCGGTGCCAGTTCCAGCATCAGCGCGGCGGGCGGCGCCGTCGCAGCCAGTACCGGTGCGCGCGTCGCCCACCAGCAGGCCGCGCCGATCAGCAGCGCGTGCACCAGCAGCACGATCGCCAGGCTGGTCGCCCAGCGTCGCAATCCGCTCATCGCGCGCCCTGCTCCAGTCCAACCAGTGCCACCTTCAAGTAGCCTGCGCCACGCAGCGCGTCCAGCGTCGCCATCAGTTCACCGTAAGGCACGCGGGTATCGGCACGCAGGAAGATGCGCTGCGCGGTGTCGCCGTGGGTGGCCGCCTGCAATGCAGCCGCCAGCCCGTCACGCGCCACCGCCTGCTCGCCCACGCGCAGCGACAGATCGGCCTGCACGGTCACATACACCGGCGCCTGTTCGGGCGGCGTGGCACTGGCGCTGCTGGCCGGCAGCTGCACCGGCACTGATACGGTAGCCAGCGGTGCGGCTAGCATGAAGATGATCAACAGCACCAGCATCACGTCGATGAAGGGCGTGACGTTGATCTCGTGTGCTTCTTCCGGTGCGTCGTCGCGGTCGGACGCGGTCCTGATCGCCATCGGCGCGCCTCAGTGCACCGCGCGCAGCGGTGCCGCTGCGGTACGCGGCACGGCACGATCAAGATCGCGCGAGACCAGCTGCTGCACGGCCGCCGACAGATCGCCGAGCAGGCCCCGCAGGCCGGCCAGCACGCGGCTGAAATGGTTGTAGACCAGTACCGCGGGAATCGCCGCGACCAGGCCGAGTGCGGTCGCCAGCAGGGCCTCGGCGATGCCGGGCGCAACCACCGCCAGGTTGGTGGTGTTGCTGTGTGCGATGCCGATGAAACTGTTCATGATGCCCCACACCGTGCCGAACAGGCCGACGAAGGGCGCCACCGCGCCGATGCTGGCGAGCACACCGATGCCGCGCCGCTGCACGCGCGCGGTCTCCAGTTCGATGCGGTCCAGGCGCGAGGCGATGCGCTCCTTGATGCCGTCGCGACTATCCAGATCCTGCGACAGACGCAGTTCGGTGCGGGCGGCGTCCAGCATCGCCAGCGCGATGCCCTGCTGCAGACTTGCCTCTTCGCTCTGCGGCGGCAGCTGTGCGGACTGCAGCAACAGCGCGCGCGCCGCGCGCAGCTGCCGGGCCTGGCGGGCCAGCTCCCAGCCCTTGGCCAGCAGCACGGTCCAGGTGGCCAGCGACGCCAGTGCCAGCGCGATCATCACGGCCTTCACCACCACGTCGGCGGCCAGGTACATGCCCCATGGGGTCAATGCGGGGGCGGCCACGGGGGCCAGGTCAGCAGGCAGCATCGTCTCGGTTTCCATCAGCATCAGGGGTCGCTGCGCGACGACGGGCCGCGCGCGGATCATTGGCGTCGTCCACTTCCACGACCGGATGGGACTCCAGCCGGGGGGCCGGTCGGCTCAGCACGTAGCCGGCGCTGACCGCGAAGAACAGGCCCACGCCCAACAGCAGGCGCCAGGACGGGTGCGCGCCCCAGCAGAACAGGGCAAAGCCCAGCGCCATGCCGGCACTGGCAAACGCCTTGCCCTTGCGCGATACCGCGCCCTGCTCGCGCCACAACCGCAGCGACGGGCCGTAGCGCGGATGCGCCAACAGGCGCTGCTCGAACTTCGGCGAGCTGCGCGCGAAGCAGCCCACGGCCAGGATCAGGAAGATGGTGGTCGGCATCACCGGCAGCAACGCGCCGATCACCCCGAGCCCGACCATCAGCCAGCCCAGCGCGAACCAGAGCCAGCGCATCAGCGCTGCACCTGTGGGCGTGCGCCGTGCATCAGGCGAATTCCACTTCGACGTGGCCGTGCACGCTGCGGAACGCGGCGTCGGCCGCATCGATTACCTGCTGCTCCTGCTCGGCACTCAGCGGTACCGCGTCCAGCGCCGCGGTGAACTCACGCCAGTGGCGCGCCGCGCCATCCGGATGCGCGGCCAGGTGGCGGGCGCCAAAATCACGGTCCAGGCCGAGCTTGGCAGCCATCTTGTACAGAATGGTGCCGCCCAGGTTGGAGCCTTCAGCCACGTACAGCCACCCCAACGCGGCGGGCAGTTCCAGATCGGACGGCAACGCCGCGATGTCAGCCCCCGGCAGGGTCTGCTCCAGGTCCTGCAGGTCGCGCGCGACCTGGGTCAGGCGGCGGCGCTCGCCCAGCTCCGGCAGCAGTGCGTCCAGCGCAGGGTTGGCATACAGCGCATCGATGCTGCGGTGGAAGCGATACTGCACGCGCAGGAAACGGGCGAAATTGCTGCGGTCGGCGAAGATGTCGCCGGCCATGATGCGCTTGTCCAGGGCACCGTGGCTGTCGCGGGTGGCGGCCTTGAGCCGCAGGCTGCGGCTTTCTTCAGGGGCGATGTGTGCGTTCATGGGGGAATGCCAAGGGGGTCGTCGTGCTGTAGACGTCTGCCACGGGGCTTTCCCCAAGGCCGTCTACACCGATAATGGGCCATCCCCTTGTCCATCCGGAACCGACGATGATCACCACCGAACCGCGCATGACCAACCTGTTCCTCCAACTGGGCCTGGACGCCAGCGCCGAGGGCATCGCCCGCTTCATCCGCGAGCACCAGCTGGCCACCGATGTCGAAGTGGTCGAAGCACCGTACTGGAACGATGCCCAGCGCCAGTTCCTGTCCGAATCACTGCAGGCCGATGCGGCATGGACCACGGTGGTGGATGAGCTGAACGAGTCGCTGCACGAAGATGCGGTGAAGGCTTCGAGCGGGCTGTAAATAGACGCCGGGCATGGCCCGGCGCTGTCGATTGCTCGGCAGAAGCGGTGCGGACCAAGGTCCGCGCCCACCGAGGGCGGTTGGGGCTCGCTGGGGTCAGAGCCCTTTCCGCAGGAAAGGGATCCGACCCCACCACTCATCCGCGACCGATCAGTACTTCCAGGTCAACGCCAGCCGCGCGGTGCGGCCCGGGGCCGGCATCACGCCCAGGGCAAGCGGGTCCAGGTAGTAGCGGTCGGTCAGGTTGTCCACGCCGGCTTCCACCGACAGCTGGTCGTTGAAGCTCCAGCTGGCGAACAGGTCCACCAGCGTGGTTGGCCGGTACAGCTGCTGGATCGCCGACAGGCCCACGTTCCAGTCCTTGTCCAGCTTGCTGATCGGGCCGGCGTTGTGGACCACGCGGGTGCCGAAGGTCAGGCGCTCGTCGAACAGGCGCGAGCCCAGGGTCAGGTTGACCATGTAGCGCGGTGGGTTCTGGGTATTGGTGTACGAGCCCTCGAAGCCGCCGTCCACGCAGTCGGGCGTGTTGGCCAGCTCGCCGTTCCTGCGCTGCGCCCCATAGGCACGGCGCTCGGCGGCGATGTCCGGCGCGCAGGTCTTGGCCTTGAAGTAATAGTGCGCGGACAGATCGGCAAATACCTTGCCGCTGTCATAGCTGGACTGGAACTCCATGCCGGAGACCTTGAACTGGTCGACATTGCGGATCAGGCCCGCCGACAGCGTGCGGTAGTCACGGGTGATCAGGTCGTCAATGCGGGTATCGAAGTACGCCAGCTTCAGCGCCAGGCGGTCACCGGCGGTGAACAGGTCGTAGCGGAGGGTGCTGGCACCGATTTCCCAGCTGCGCGCACGCTCCGGCTTCAACTCGCCCACCGGCTTGGCAGCGGTGAACAGGCCCAGCGTGGTCTCGAACAGGCTCGGCAGCTTGGTGCCTTCGGCGTACTTCACGTAGACCATGATGTCTTCGCTGAAGCGGTAGGCCACGCTGGCGGTCGGCGAGAACGCGGTGTCACGACGGCGGATCGGCTGCGACCAGGTCCAGCTGACCGGCACTTCCAGGTCCTGCGCCTTGCCGGCGTCGTAGAAGTTCCAGCCACCGATGTCGCCCACCGTGCCCTTCTTGTACGGTGAGGCCAGCAGCGATTCCTGGGTGAAGTTGCCGTTGGCATCCGGATACCAGTTCAGCAGCGCGATGCGCTTGGCCCGCCACGACGGCAGCGCCGGGTTGCCATTGAGCAGTTCGGTGTAGCGGTACTGGCCCTGCACCTCATAGGCATCGGGCGTGGCCAAGCGGTTGCGGTCATGCACATCCACGCGGTTCCAGCGGCCGCCGGCCAGCAGTTCCCAGTGCTCATCGGGCTGCCACTTCAGCGAGGCCACGGCGCTGTATTCCTTGCGCTCGGCGTTGCGCAGGAAACGGTTGTTGATCAGGTCATCGTGCATGACCGGGCCCGAGCTGCCCGGTGCGATGTCTTCGTCACTGTAGGACAGGCCGTAGTCGAGGGTGAACGCGCCAGCACGTGTGTCGAACTTCGAGGTGTTGCTGGCATCCAGTCCGAAGCGCTTCTGTCGCAGCGGATTGCGGTAGGCATCCTTATAGCCGGGGTCGCCACTGAAGCTGGGCGCGTCGTACCACTCGGTGCGGCGATCGAAGTACCAGGGGGTGATGCCGGTCAGGCTGTTGTACATCACGCTGTCGGTGTCGGTGTACGCGGCGTTGACGCGCAGGTCGACCAGCTCGCTGTCCGGGTTGAAGCGATAGCGCAGGGTGTAGCTGTCCATGTCGACGTGGCCCGGATCCCATTGCGGAATGCGGTCGCGATCGACGCGGATGATCTGCGAGGCCATGATCTCGCCGGCGGTGCCTTCGTAGCGGCGGTAGCCCGCTTCCAGGGTCTGTGCATCGTCGATACGCCAGGTGCCCTTGAGCAGCGCCGACTTCGAGCGCGACGAGGTGTTGAACACTTCGGTACGCGGCGGATTCAGCGGTGCCAGCGTGCGACGGGTCTGTGGGAAATCATCGTAACCGTGCTTGCCGGAGAAGTAGTTGCCATTGTCGCGGTAGGCGTAGGCGGCGACCAGATCGAAGCGATCCCAGTGTCCCGCAGCGGCCACGTTGAAGAACTGGCTGCCGGTGGCGCTGCGATCGTTGCGCGGCGCGGCACTGTAGGAAGGCAGGTTGTTGGCGCTGTTGTTGGCCAGGCCGCCACGCACGCGCACGCCGAAGTCGCGCTCTTCGCGCAGCACGTCGCCGATCTTCAGCGTCTCCATCTCGACCACGCCGCCGATGCCGCCAGAGGCGTTGGCCTGCAGGCTCGGGCCCTTGGTGATGGTCAGGCTGGAGATCAGGTCCGGGTCGAGGTAGGTACGCTGCGATTGACCGGCATAGCCACGGTAGGTATCCATGCTGGACTGGCCACCGTCGATGATCACCGGCACGCGGCCCTGGCCCTGGATGCCGCGGATGTTGACGTCGAAGCCATTGCCAACGCGTGGGTCACCGGCAGTGACGCCGGCCACGCCCTTGACGATGTCGCCGTTGGACGTACCGCGGAAACGCTCCAGGTGCGTGCGGTTGAGCGTGGTGGTGGAACCGACGCTGCGATAGCTGTCGAGCAGGCGCGCCTCGTCGCTGGTCGCGCCACTGTCGACGCGGTCGCCGGCCACGCTGAGCGTGTCGGTGACGATCACGCCGCTGTCGACCTGCGCCGGCGTTGCCGCTTCCAGCGTGACTGCATCTGCGCTGACCCGGCGCACCGCCAGGCCACTGCCCTGCAGCAGCTGCTGCAGCGCCTCGTTGGCCGGCAGGCTGCCATTGACCGCACGCGAGCTCACCCCGTGGGCCGGGATGGCCGGATACACGACCTGCACGCCGGACTGGCGCATGTAGCTGCGCAGCGCATCGTCCAGGGGCTGCGCTGGAATGTCGAAGCGCTGTACGGCGGCGTGATCGCCACGGGCGTTCTGTGCCAGCACGGATGGCGTGGCACTGGCCAGGCCGGCAGCCAGCAATGCAATGCACAGGCGGGACGGGCGCGGCGCGCGGCCCGGACGGTGGGAGTCGAACATGGGGAACCTGTCAGGTAATCGGTGCCGCAGGCGCGGCGTCATCCGCAACACAGGCGGACACGGCGACGTACGTGGCGGCGGCGGGTACGTTCGCGGGGTAAGACGGCTGGGCGCGCGGCAACCCCAAGGGCGATTTGCGGTCGCGGTGGGTGCCGACCGTTGGCCGGCACATCGGGAACATCATCCACGCATGGCGTGGATCTACTGATGGATGATGGCGACGCCGAGCGGCAGGCGGGTGACCTGCAGACCTGCCGTCGCCGCCAACGCGTCCAGCGCCTGTTCCGGGCGATCGATGCGCAGCGCCGCACTGATCGCCGGCAGTCGCGACAGATCACCGCGCACGAACGTCGGGCCGGCACGATAGCGCCCCACCCATTGCACGGCGTCGGCGACGCTGGCCTGCTCCAGCAGCAGCTCGCCCTGGCGCCATGCACCCACGCTGTCGGCCGCCACATCCTGCAGGCGCGTCACGCCGCTGCGCTCGCCATAGACGGCGCGCTGGCCCACCTGCAGGTAGGTCCAGCCACCGTCGGCCGGGCTGGCCACACGCACCCTGCCTTGCCCGACCTGGGTTTCCACCCGGTCATCGCCACGCGCGACGGTGAACGCGGTCGAGATGTCCTCAACCACGCCATTGCCGGCACGCACGCTGAAACGCCGCTGCGCATCCGGGCTGACCTCGAACCAGACGCGCCCGCGCAGCAGCTCGACCTCGCGTGCGTGCGCATCGAAGCGCACGGCGATCGCGCTGTCCGCATCCAGCACTGCGCGGCTGCCATCGGGCAGCGTTACGTTCTGCACGACGTGCGAGCTGCAATGGTCGGCCTGCAGCCGCAACCAGGCCTCCGGCCATGCCACCAGCATCGCCAGCACAGCTGCAGCGGCCATCGCCCAGCGCATTCGATGCGGGCGGCGGCGTTCGGCACACCGGGCCAGCGGGCGTGGCCCGACACTGCGCCACAGCGTGCGCTCGTGCTCGAAGGCCCGGCGGTGCCCCGGCTCTGCCAGCCAGCGCTCGAACTCGTGCATGCGTCCCTCGCCGATGTCACCCGAGGCCAGCCACGCAATCCAGCCCCGGGCCTGTTCGGCCAGGGCATCGTCATTGGCGGCGGGCAGCGTGTTCGGCGGGCTCATCGGCTGGCGGACAGGCGCATTCAAGCGCGGGCGGGGGAACTAGACCGCATCCACGGTCCAGTGATCAAGACGTTTCAGCGAGGGCCAGGCCCAAGCCGGAGCGATCATCGGCCGCTGCGCGCCCAGGCCAGGCGTTGCAACGCGGTGCGCACATGGTTCTCGACGGTGGTCACCGACACCCCGAGGCGGCGGGCGATCTCGGCCTGGGTCAGGCCCTGCAGGCGGTTGAGCCGGAAGATGGTGCGGGTCGGCTCCGGCAGGTGTCCGGCAGCATCCAGCACACGCTGCAGCTCGTCCTGGGCCATGGCCTGTTCCTCGGTCGAGATGACCTCGTCCGGCCCCCACAGGTAGTGGTCGGCCAGCAGGCGGTTGCGCCGGGTCGATTCGCGGCCGTGGTCGGTGGCCAGGTTGGCGGCCAGCCGGTACAGATAGGCACGCGGATTGTCGATGGCCTGGCTGTCATCGACGCCACGCGCCTTGAACCACACCGCCTGGATCACGTCCTCTGCGCCGTTGTCGCCCCCCAGGATGCGCTGCACCCGGCGCAGCAGCGCAGGCCGCTCGCGGATCAGCAGTTCGGTGAGGGAGGCGGCATTGGAGGACATGCGCGGAACCGGGACGTCAGACGGAAGGCGCCGCGCATGCTACTCCGTTAATGAGAATCAGTCACGTTCGCATCAATGGATGCACCCGGTCAGCCCGTCATAGACGCTCTGCGAGGTCCCCGGCAACGGGTCATGCAGTGGATTGCGGGCGGCGAGCGCGGCATGGAAGGCTTCCACCGGTGTGCCAGGCTCCAGCGGCAGGCGGCACAGCCAGGTCGGTTGCCGGGCGACGATCGCACCGTCTTGCCGCGACACAGCCAGGTCACTGGCGGCAAATGCCCACAGGCACTCATGCACCGTGCCGCGCACCGCGTCCACCGAGCAGCGCAGGCGCAGGGCGCGGATATCGCTGTACTCGCCTTCGCAGAATGTATCGCCGCAGATCGCGTCGAACCCGTAATGCAGACGTCCCTCCAGGGCAAAGAAGCGGTCCCAGTTGGCTTCCTGCCGCGGGTAGTCGATCAGGTCGACGTAAGGAGAGGCCTGGGCCAACGGCGCAACCAGCAGCATGCAGAACAGGGCGAACGGCAGGGCAGACACTTTCATCGGCGGACTCCTTGGCAAGGTCGATCCAGCCTGCGCCCCCGCACCGGCCGGCCCTATCAGCCAACCCCGGCCTGCCGCGTGGGTCCCTGCCCCACGCAGCGGTCAGCCCCTCCCTCTGCACAGCGCCCGGCAAAGGCATAAAATGGGGGGCTATCCGTCTATATCCCCCACCTGGAGCACGACCATGGGTCTGGAACTCGTCTCGCCCGGCAAGAACCCGCCGGAAGAAATCAACGTCATCATCGAGATCCCGAAGGACTCGGAGCCGGTGAAGTACGAAGTGGACAAGGAAACCGGCGCGATCTTTGTCGACCGCATCCTGTCCACCCCGATGCGTTACCCCTGCAACTACGGCTACGTGCCGAGCACCCTGTGCGGCGACGGCGATCCGGCCGACGTGCTGGTGGTGCTGCCGCTGCCGCTGGTGCCGGGCTCGGTCGTGCGCTGCCGTCCGGTCGGCGTGCTGAAGATGAGCGATGAGGCGGGCAGCGACGAGAAGATCCTGGCCGTGCCGGTCTCGAAGATCTTCAGTGGCTACGCCCACGTTGAAGACATCGCCCAGGTCTCGAGCCACTGGCTGGAGCGCATCGGCCACTTCTTCGAGCACTACAAGGACCTGGAGAAGGGCAAGTGGGTCAAGCTGGACGGTTGGGGCGGCGCCGCTGAGGCCAAGCAGATCCTGATCGAGGCGCACCAGCGCCACCTCGACAGCAAGGCCTGAGCCTGAACCGGATCGCTCCGGCGGTACCCTGCCGGAGCGATGCGGGTCACGTTTCATGATGACGGCACATCACTCTTGCTGCCGTATTAGGTAAATTGCGTCACTTCACACGTCATCGACATCCATCGTCGAGACAGCCAGGGGAATGTGTCGTGCGTATTCTGCTTGTTGGGGATGCAGCCAGCCTGCCGGCTGAGCTGACCGAATTCATTGCCGATCTTGGGGAAGACTGGCAGCCGCTGACCGCCACCGATGGCCAGACCGCGATGACCGCGGTTGCCACCCAGGGCGTGGACGCGGTGATTGTCTGCCCGCAGCTGCCGGACCTCAATGCCACCACGCTGCTCGGCCAGATCAGGACCCTGCGTCCGGAAACCATCCGCATCGCGCTGGTGGACGCACAGCATGGCAACCGGCCGCCGCCGGCACGCCTGATCGGTGTCGCTCACCGTTTCCTGCCGTTGCCACTGGCACCGGAAGTACTGCTGGAAGCGCTGACCAGCCTGGAAGAGCTGCGCGAAGTGCTGGACAGCCCGCGCCTGCGCGATGCCATCGGCCGCATCGAGAAACTGCCGTCGCCGCCGCACCTGTACCTGAGCCTGACCCAGGCGCTGGAGCATGATGACGACGCCGACAGCGCCGACGTGGCCAAGCTGGTGGCCGCCGATCCGGCCATCGCCGCCAAGGTGCTGCAGTTGTCGAACTCGGCGTTCTTCAGCCAGGGCCGCACCATTGCCGACCTGCGTACTGCAGTCACCCGGCTGGGCCTGGCCACGCTGCGTGACCTGGTGCTGGCCAGTGAAGTGTTCTCGGCGCCGACGCTGTCGACTGCCGAACGCAACTCGCTGCAGCAGCGCGCCCTGCTCGCCTCGCGCCTGGCCGCACGCCTGCTGCCCGAGTCCAGTGCCGAACTGGGCGCAACTGCGGCACTGCTGGCCGACATCGGCCTGCTGCTGCCCGGCGTACGCAACGAGCGCACCGAGCCGTCGCTGGCCGGTGATACCCGCCCGGGCCATGCCGAAGCCGGTGCCTACCTGCTGGGGCTGTGGGGCCTGCCGATGCCGATCATCGAAGCGGTGGCATTCCACCTGCAGCCGCAGCGCGCCAACACCCGCAGCTTCTGGGTGACCGGTGCGGTGCACGTGGCCCTGGCGCTGGTCAACGGCGACCCGGTGGATGAGGACTATCTGCAGCGCGCGGGCGTGCTCAACAAACTGCCGCAGTGGCGCGAACATGCCAACAGCCTGATGGGGCTTACGCCGAGCGAAGCCTGAGTTCCGCCGGCAATCCACACGATGAAGGCGCGTCCGCAGGGACGCGCCTTCGTTGCATCAGGGCTGCGCGCAGTGGTCGTACACGCAGCGCTCGAACAGGAACTGGCAGTACGCCGCATCCTCACCGGCCTTGATGCAGTTGCTGCGCACCTCCGCGCAATAACGGCCATTGGCACACACCAGCGGACCGGCCGACACACTGCCGGCCAGGCTCAGGACGGCGAGAACTGCAGCAGCAAACATACGTGGCATCGCGTTGTTCATTTCGCGCTCTCCTCGGTCCGGAATGGACCTCTGCGAACCTACCAGCGGTCCAGTTGCGACAAGCGTGACCTTTGTCGCTGAACTGCCCTATTCAGAATTTCCCGACCCGGCTCTGCCAAACGCAAAGAGGGCGGGCCTTGCGGCCCGCCCTCCTCGTCTTGCCTTCAGGCTTCGATGGATCAGAAGCGCTGGTTGTACTGGATGAACAGGAAGCGGTCGTAATCCAGCATCGGGTCCAGCTGCACGGCACTGGCGTTGGTCACCGCGTAGGTGATCGGCGGGGTCTTGCCGAACACGTTGCGGGCACCGACGGTCACGCTGCCGTTCCACGGGGCCTGCCAGGTGGCCGAGATGTCGTGATAGACGATCGCGCCCTTCTTGTTGGCACCCAGGCCACCGCTCCAGCCACCGTTCTCGGTGTAGTAATCGGGCTGGTTGCACTCCAGGCCATTTTCCTGGTCGTAGCAGAAGTCGCGGAAGCCGCCGTAGTAACGCATGGTCCAGGTGGCCGACAGGTCGCCCTTGGTCCAGGTGCTGGCCAGGGTGCCGCGGACACGCGGGTAGTTCCAGTAGCCTGCGTAGTCATCCCATGCAGCACCCTTGGTGGCCTGCTGACGGAAGCTGGTCAGGTAGTTGGTGTCCAGGTTGAACGACAGGGTACCGAAGCTGTATTCCGGCATGCGGTAGCGGACGCCGAAGTTGTAGCCTTCGGTTTCCAGCGAGCCCAGGTTCGCGTTGCCTCGGCTCAGGCCGGTGACCTGCTGGCCGTTGGCGACGTCGCCACGGCTGTACTGGTCACAGAAGGCCTGCACACCGTTCTGGTAGCACTGGTTCAGCACGTAGTTCGCCGACAGCGCGGTGATCACGTTGTCGACAGTGATCTTGTACCAGTCCAGCGAGACGTTCAGGCCGCTGACGAAGCTCGGGCTCCAGACCAGGCCCGCGGTGCGGGTCTTGCTGGTTTCCGGCTGCAGCTTGTCGTTGCCCACACCCGAGTTGAACGGGTTGTTACCCTGGGTGTCACGGGCACTGATCGGACGACCGGCAGCGTCGGTCTGACGGAAGTCGGACGCCAGGCCTTCAGCACCGCAACGGGCTGCAACGGCCGGGTTGCTGCGCTGGCCGAACACGGCATCACACGGATCGGTGAACTTGTCGAAGGTCTGCGAACCACCACCGAACGTGTCGTCCAGGGTCGGGGCACGGAAGCCCTCGCCGTAGGTCGCACGCACCAGCAGGTCGTCGATCGGCTTCCAGGTCACGCTGAACTTGCTGTTGACCGTGTTGCCGAACTTGTCGTAGTCCGAGTAGCGGCTGGCGATATCCAGCGACAGCTCCTTGGCACCCGGCAGGTCACGCAGCAGCGGCACCATCAGTTCCAGGTAGAACTCGTTGGTCTTGTACTTGCCTTCGGTCGGCTGCGCGGCCAGCTCGGTGGTGTAACCCGAGGAGGACAGTGCGTCCGGGTGATCGTAGCCCGACACTTCGCGATGCTCGTAACCGGCAGCGAAGGCGAACTCGCCCGCATCGCCCGGCATGTCGAACAGCGAACCGGTGATGTTGGCGAAGTACTGCTTGCTCTTGCTCTGGCCGGTCGAGTTCAGCAGGGTGTTGATGTACTTCAGCGCATCCGGGGTCGCGGCGCTGGCGCCGCCCAGCAGGTCGAACGGGACGCAGCTGCCCGGGCTGGTGCCCAGCGCGATCGGGTTGGCAGCGGTGCCGCACTGGGCGACGCCGTTGGCGTTGATGAACGACGGGCCGAGGGCGTTCTTCAGGGCCAGCAGGTTGATGTTGCCCGAGCTGGTCTGGGTCACGTCGAACTGGTTGTAGTTGATGCCCACATCCCAGTCGAACGGACGGTTGTTGAAGTCGAAGTTGCCTTCCAGGGCCGCGTCGAAGTGCAGCGACTTGACGTTGTTCTGGGTGATGCGCGGCAGTTCGAAGATACGACGGCCCCAGCCACCGATGTCAACGCCGGCGCCCGGGTTGGCCCAGTTGCCCAGCGGGTTGTAGATGCTGTCCTTGCTGATCGCCACCGGGAACTGCGGCTGCGAGGTGCCGGTCAGCGGGTAGCCGGCGATCTGGCGCTTGGAATCGCGCTCGGAGTACATCGCCGTCGACTTCAGACGCAGGTTGTCGTTGATGTCGTAGCTGGCCGAGGTGAACATGGTCTTCGACTCAGCGCCCTGGTTCAGCATCATCTGCTGCGAGGCGTTGTAGTAGTCGTCCAGACCAATCAGGTGGTAGTTGTTGAAGTTGTTCGACGGCTGGCCAACGCCGACCGGGGTGTCCCAGGAACCGGTGTGGTTGACCACCCAGGTGTTCGGGACCCACTTGCCAGCCTTGTTGTATTCGCCAGCACCGGCGGTGCCTTCGGCACGCGGATCGGTGAAACGACCCCACGGGCCAGCCGGGCTCAGACCGTCTTCCTTGTGGCCCTGGCCATAGGAGTACTTGGTCAGGCCACGATCCTTGGCCCACACCGGATCTTCCTTGATGTAGTTCGCGCCGAACACGATCGAGGAGCGCTCGCCGCTGGCACCCAGGGTCAGGCTGTACTGGGTCTTGGAACCGTCGCCGTGGCTGTTCTGGCCATAGTAGGCACTGGCCTCGGCGCCATCGAAGTTCTTGCGCAGGATGATGTTGACCACGCCGGAGATGGCGTCGGAACCGTAGATCGCCGAGGCGCCGTCCTTCAGGACTTCAATGCGCTCGATCAGCGAGGTCGGGATGGTCGACATGTCGGTGAAGCCGGCCAGGCTGGTGCTCCAGCGCTTGCCGTTGACCAGCACCAGCGTGCGCTGCTCACCCAGGTTGTACAGGCTGACGTACTGGCCGCCCTGTTCCGGGTTGGACGCCAGCACGGCCGCCTTGCTGAAGGTCTGGGTGCCCGCCACGGACAGGTTCTGCAGCAGGTCGCCGACGCTGACCAGGCCCGAACGCTGGATGTCCTCATGGCTTACGGTGAGCACCGGCTGGGAGGTTTCCACATCCACCGAGCGGATGCGGGAGCCGGTGACTTCCAGGCGATCAAGGGTGGTCGGGGCACTGGCTTCCTGTGCGGAAGCAAATGCCGGTGCCAGCGCCAGCGCGATGCCGGCGGGCAGCAGGCCCAGCCGCACGGCAGGGGTGCGAACGTTCATCAATCTCTCCAAGGTACGTGTTAGTAGCGTGTTAAAACGCTCCAGCACGTTACGATTGCGTTGCGATGCTGTATTTGCGCGACCCAACCGTAGACTTTGCAGAGTGTGGCGGGAGCAAGCCGCCGTTTTCCCTGAACCGGGAAGCAGACTGCCCGTAACGGGCGCGGAAGGCCCGCGCGAAGCTGCAGCAGTTGTCGAATCCGCTGGCCGCGGCGACCTCGCCCACCATCATGTCGGTGTCGCGCAGCAGATCTGCGGCCCGCTCCAGGCGCAACCGTGCCGAAAGCGACTGGGGGCTCTCTTCATACAGGCTCTGGAAGGTCTTGGAGAGATACCAGCTGGAGAAGTTGGTCAGCTCGGCCAGTTCGCCGATCCGCACCACGCGGTGGCTGTTGCCCTCCAGATAGAGACGGGCGCGCTGCATGCGGCCGAACACCTGGCGCTTGCGGCTGCGTGAGCGACCGGGGCAGCGCTGTACGTTGTCGGCTAGGTCACGCTGCAGGCCGGCCAGATGCAACAACAGCGGGCGCAGCGCCTGCGCTGGCAGGCCGCTGTCGAGCGCATCGCGCCACAGGCGCAGGGCAACGCGGGCGTCGCCGCGGCTCATGCGACCACGACCGGCATACAGGCCGCAGTCGGCCATCTCGGACAGCACCCGCATCGCCTCCGCAGTCAGGCTGAGGCCCACGCACAGTCCGTTACGGCCGGCCTGCACCAACGGGCGCGACTCCTTCTCGAAGGCAATCCACTCGCCATGGCGCAGGCGGAAACGCCCTTCCTTGGCTTCCACCCAGGAACTGCCCCGCACCTGCAGCCAGACAGTGAAGCTTGACCCTGCCGTCTGCAGGCTGCCGAGCCGGGCCACGCCCATGCAGGTCGGCGCGAGATCGTCCAGCGCCTTGTCGAGGGAGACGGTTTGGCCACGATCGGCCAGCGAGAGTTGACGCATGGGGCACCACGGGTTTGCCTGATACAGGCTTCCGTTTTGCCTAATCAGGCGTCAGCCCGTCAGGAAAATCCGCCGAGATCGCCACGAATTCGCGGCGAGAACTCCACGAAAAAATCACGAAGAGATATTTTTCTTCAGGATCAATGACTTGAGAAAGGCCGGGAACAGTGCCGGCGTCGACTGGGGCAGCTGCATGACGCCGATGTCGGCACCATCGCTGACCGCCAGGGCGACGTACAGGTCCCGGCCATCGGCGCTGGCACTGATGCCGTTGCCCGCGCTGAGCCGCTGCCGGTCCAGGCAGCGCTCGGGAGCTTCGGTCCCGGCCTGGATATGGATCAAGGTCGTACCGCATTCGGTCGAGTTGCCGAGATACCCGATGCCACCGGTGCCCGCCACCGTCCAGGTGCGATAGCGCCATCGGCTGGGCCGGTCTTCACTGACCTGCTGCACGCTGGCCGGGGACAGTGCCGCATCCACCGACCACAAGCCGCCGGACGCCAGGCGTGTGAACAGCACGCGGCCATCGCCGCGATCGAAACGCGCCTGGGAGACGCCGTCGATACTGGCCAGGCGGCGCCAGGGGGTCACGCTGCGATCGAACAGGCTCAACCGGGTGCGTTGCTCCGCATCGCGCTCGACTACCAGCAGCTGCTCCGGGGTTGCCCCGTACAGGGCCTGCAGCGGCTGATCCACCGGAACCGGCAGCGGTTGCAGGTGCTCGTCGCGCGGGGCGATCTCGTAGACAACGGTACGCCCATGCTCGTCACGCCCGACCACCAGCAGCTGGCGGCTGTCGGCCGACCAGTCCGGCGCCTGCCGCCCCTCCGGACGCAGGCCCTCGATCGGCCGCAGTGAGTCGGGCCGCTGCATGTCCGCCCACCACAGCGCGAAACTGCCGGAACGATCGGAGGTGAAGACCAGCTGGCGACCGTCGGGCGCCGCCATCGGCTGCCCGTCGCGCCCACTGGACGCGAACAGGCGCTCGGCGCTGCCGCCGGCCATCGGCACCTTGAACACGCCGAACTGGGCACGGCGGTGAACGAAGGCCAGCACGTCGCCGTGGCGGGACACCGCAGGCCATTGTGCGTCGTCGAGGCCGGCATCACGCAAGGTGCGGCGCTCCACGTCCAGGTAGTACAACCGCACCTCGCTGTCCACGCGCCGGCCGAACACGATGCTGCGCCCATCGCCCAGCCAGGCCCAGCCACGCTGTTCGGCGGATTCGTTGGTCAACTGCTCCAGCTCACCGCCTTCGGCCGGCATCCGCCACAGGTCGCCCATCTGTGGATTGCGCACGAACACCAGCCACTTGCCGTCGGGCGAATAGCGTGGCGCGTAGTCAAAATCATCCTGATCGACCGCGTAGTCCAACGCCCGCCACTGGCCGCTGGCCAGGTCGAGCACACGGATGCCGCGATGGGCATAGCGGCCCACCATGCTGCCAAAGACCAGGCCGCGGCCATCCGGTGTCCAGTCGAAGCTGAGCAGCTCGGTTCCATCGCAACGGGTCGCCTGGCGCACGCCGCCGCCAGTGGCGCTGGCGATCAGCACCTGGCAACCGCCGTCGGCTCCAAAGCGGGCAAAAGCGATCTCGCGCCCGTCCGGTGACCAGCTCGGGAAACGGTCACTGGCCCCCTTCGGCGGCAGCGCCAGCTGCCGGGCCGGCGCATTGCCCGAGGTCTGCACCTTGATCACACCACCTCCGGCGCCATCCTCGTTGGCGCCTTCGTAGGCAACCTGGGAGCCGTCCGGCGAAAGTGTGGGATAGGTTTCAAAACCACTGGTAGCGGTGATCAGGCGATAGGGACGCTGCGGGCTGCCGATCACCCGCACGCCGTTCTCGACCGCTGCATCCACCGGTGAACTCGGCTCCGGCCCGCGCCGCAGCAACAATGTAGCCATGACCAGCAGCGCGGCCAGCATCATCACGCCCAGCACCCACAACAGCTGGCGGCGCAGCTGGCGCCAGCCACGCCGGCGTGAAGCCGCTGCCGGCACGGCCAGCGCCGGAATCATGCCGGCACCGTCCGGCGACGGCATCACATCCGCAATGGCCAGCGCGTCCACTTCCGCCACCGGCTCGAAGTCGTCCAGCGCCTGCACCGGTACCAGCAGCCGATAGCCGCTCTTGGCGATGGTCTCGATGTAGGCCTGGCCATTGTCATCGTCGTTGGCGAACGCCTTGCGCAGCTGGGTGACGGCCTGGGTCAGCACGTCATTGGTCGGCAACGTATCGGGCCAGACCTCGGCAAACAGCTCTTCACGGGTGACCACGCGCCCAGGCTGCCGCATCAACACGCGAAGTACGCCCAGCGCTTTCGGCGTCAGCCGCCGCGGACGGCGCGCGCCTTCAACCTCGACCTCACGCGAGGACAAGGTAATGACACAGTCGCCGACCTGCACGCGGTCGGCGTCAATGGGCGTGAGTTCGCTGCTGTTCATTTTCCGCTATACAGTAGGGACGGGACCTGGGCAGGGCTCACCAGCAATACCGTCCCCACCGTCCCTGGACAGGGCCATCGAAAAGCCAGATTCCGCACAAAGCATCGGCGCATACCGCAAAAACAATAACGCCCCCGGATATTAGCCTAAGCCGGTTACCCCGCCTATGACGGGGTCGACACTCAGGCTCTCTCTCGCCGACGCATTCACATAATCTGCATCACCATTCGCGCCCTTATGGGCGCGAAATTTTTATCTGGCGTTCATTTTCACATGCGCCGAAGCATGGTCAATCCGACCAGACGCGACACCACAAGGCCGATATACATGACGCCTGCGAACTGTTCGAGCATCACCAGGGCCCGTGCCTGCGGGTGCAACGGCACGACGTCACTCAATCCAACTCCGGACAACAAGCTGAAGCTCAGATAAAGCAGCTCCATCCAGCTGCGCTCGGGGCCAGCCGTCGCGCCCTGGAAACTGCCTGGATACCACTGTTGGCACACCGCGAATGCAAAGGCGAACCCCCAGGCCAGCAGGGTGAAGGTTGCCCCGGCCGCGAACAGTTCGTCGCGTGTTACTCGATGGTCCTGCAGCATGTAGGCGATCAATGCCCCGGCCGTATAGAAGTACAGCAGGCTTTCCAGCAGCTGCGCGGTGGTCAGCAGCGCGCTGCGGTCCAGCAGGGCGCCAGCCAGCGAGAACACCACCGATGGAATGGCCAGCAGCAATGCCAGCCAGGTTCCCAGCGGACTGCGCTGGACCACCCACAGCGCCAGGCCGAGTACCGCCATGCCGAACATGCCCAGCGCCGCCCGGCCAGCGGCGGTGTCATCGAGGGCGGGATACAGCAGCACCGCGATCAACTGGGCGGCCAGGAGCCAGGCCGAAGGATGGCGGCGGGCGATGGCCAGCCAGCGGGTGGTCGTGGCAACGGGCATGGCGTCCTTTCCCCTGGGCGATGCGCGGAGGATAGCCGGGCGCGGCGTGATGAACGGTAGTGCCGGCCATTGGCCAGCACTCTCCCCGGTCCCGTGCACGACGGAATGCCGGCCGGCGGCCGGCACTACCCGTTACCCGTCACCCCTGGCGGTAGACCTCGGCCCCGCCAGCACGGAACTCCTGCGACTTCTCCTTCATGCCGGCCTCGGCGTAGTCGCGCACGTCCTGGGTGATCTTCATCGAACAGAAGTGCGGTCCGCACATCGAGCAGAAGTGGGCCAGCTTGTGCGCGTCCTTCGGCAGCGTCTCGTCGTGGAATTCCTTGGCCTTTTCCGGATCCAGGCCCAGGTGGAACTGGTCCTCCCAGCGGAACTCGAAGCGCGCCTTGCTCAGCGCGTTGTCGCGTACCTGTGCGCCCGGATGCCCCTTGGCCAGGTCGGCCGCGTGCGCGGCAATGCGGTAAGCCATGATGCCGTCGCGCACGTCCTGGCGGTTGGGCAGGCCCAGGTGTTCCTTCGGCGTCACGTAGCAGAGCATGGCCGTGCCAAACCAGCCGATCATCGCCGCGCCGATCGCACTGGTGATGTGGTCGTAGCCCGGCGCGATGTCGGTCGTCAGCGGGCCCAGCGTGTAGAACGGCGCTTCGCCGCATTCGCGCAGCTGCTTGTCCATGTTTTCCTTGATCAGCTGCATCGGCACGTGGCCGGGGCCTTCGATCATGGTCTGCACATCGTGTTTCCAGGCGATCTTCGTCAGTTCACCCAGCGTTTCCAGTTCGCCGAACTGCGCCGCGTCGTTGGCATCAGCGATGCAACCCGGGCGCAGGCCGTCGCCCAGCGAGAAGGTCACGTCGTAGGCCTTCATGATTTCGCAGATGTCTTCGAAATGCGTGTAGAGGAAGTTCTCCTTGTGGTGCGCCAGGCACCACTTGGCCATGATCGAGCCGCCGCGGCTGACGATGCCGGTAACACGCTTGGCGGTAAGCGGCACGTAGCGCAGCAGCACGCCGGCGTGGATGGTGAAGTAGTCCACGCCCTGCTCGGCCTGCTCGATCAGGGTGTCGCGGAAGATCTCCCAGGTCAGTGCCTCGGCGCGGCCGTCAACCTTCTCCAGGGCCTGGTAGATCGGCACGGTACCGATCGCCACCGGCGAGTTGCGGATGATCCATTCGCGCGTCTCGTGGATGTGCTTGCCGGTGGACAGGTCCATCACCGTGTCACCGCCCCAGCGGATCGCCCACACCAGCTTCTCCACTTCCTCGGCGATGCCGGAAGACACCGCGCTGTTGCCGATGTTGGCGTTGATCTTGGTCAGGAAATTGCGGCCGATGATCATCGGCTCGCTTTCCGGGTGGTTGATGTTGTTGGGCAGCACCGCACGGCCACGGGCGATTTCGTCGCGCACGAACTCCGGGGTGATGACTTTCTGGATCGACGCACCGAAGGCCTCGCCCGGGTGCTGCTGCAGCAGGCCGGCATCGCGGATCGCGTCCAGGCGCTGGTTCTCGCGGATGGCGACGAATTCCATTTCCGGCGTGATGATGCCGCGGCGCGCGTAATGCATCTGGGTGACGTTGGCACCGGCACGTGCACGGCGTGGCAGGCTGCGCGCGGGGAAACGCACCGCGTCAAGCTTCGGGTCATGCTCGCGATCGCGACCGAACGAAGAACTCAGTCCTTCGAGCTGCTCGGTATCACCGCGCTCTTCCACCCAGCCGCGACGCAGTGCCGGCAAACCGGCGGACAGATCGATGCGCACCTCCGGGTCGGTGTACGGGCCCGACGTGTCGTAAACGGTCACCGGCGCATTCTCTTCGCCGCCGAACAGCGTCGGCGTACGGGTCAGCGCGATCTCGCGCATCGGCACCTGCAGATCCGGGCGTGAACCGGGCACGTGGATCTTGCGCGAGCCGGGAATGGGCCGGGTCACGGATGCGGAGAGTTGCTGGGCCTGTTGCTGCAGGGCGGAGAGCTGTGCGTTCATCGGGCATCGTCCAGGAAGGTCAGGGACGAAGCGGCGGCGCACGGCACCCGCACACGGACGGTCCTTGGGCGGAGTCCGGGCACGGCTGCATTGCAAAGCTTCCCTACGCCGGTATGAGCCGGATCAGGTTCCAAGGGACTGTCTCAACCGTGGCCAGATGGCCCGGTACCCCCGCTTCTTGGTGCGCATTAGAGCATAGACCGCCCGCCTCCGGGACCAGATCGCCATTCGTTAACGGAACCATGACGTCGCGTTCAGTAACGTGCACGCCATCGCGTTGCTGAGATCGATGCGTTCCCCGCCGCCTTCGCGGCTCCTGCCCGGTCCGTGCTGCATGCCGCCGGCCCTTCGCTGCAAGCTCTGCTCGCTCCCCTCAATCCCCCTTGATCGGAGAAGCTCCTTCATGGTGTTTCGCGTTTCCATCGCACTGGTTCTGCTGCTGGTGCTGCTCGCCGGTATCGCCCCCGGCCCCTTCAACACCGTGGTCCAGTCGATGCTGGCAGAAGTCATCCGCAGTGTCGGCTGGCTGTACCTGCTGGTGGTGTTCCTGGCGCTGGTGTTCCTGATGTACCTGGCGTTCGGCCGCTTCGGCAACCTGCGCATCGGCGGCGAGGACGCCGAACCCGAGTTCTCGCGTGCCAGCTGGATGTCGATGCTGTTCGCCGCCGGCATGGGCATCGGCCTGGTGTTCTGGGGTGCGGCCGAGCCCATCTCGCATTTCAGCAAGCCGCCGGAAGGCCTGGCGCCGCAAAGCCTGGATGCGGCGCGCGCATCGATGCGCTATGCGTTCTTCCACTGGGGCCTGCACCCGTGGGCGATCTACGCACTGATCGGCCTGGCGATGGCCTGGTTCCAGTTCAACCGCAATGGACGCGGCCTGGTCAGCGACATGCTGCAGCCGATCATCGGCCGCCACCATCGCGGCTGGATCGGTCGGGTGGTCAACATCGCCGCCGTAGTTGCCACCGCGATCGGTGTCGCCACCACGCTCGGCTTCGGCACCATCCAGATTGCTGCCGGTATCGAACGCGTCTTCAGCGTGCAGGCTACCGTCGCCGTGCAGATGACCATCATTGCCGTCGCCTTCGTGCTGTACATGGCCTCCACCGCCAGTGGCGTGGAGCGAGGTGTGAAGTGGCTGTCCAACTTCAACCTGGCGTTGGCTGCCCTGCTGGCAGCCATCCTGCTGGTGCTGGGGCCGACCGGCTTCATCTTCGATACGTTCACCACCACGCTGGGCTCCTACCTCAACCAGCTGGTGACGATGAGCCTGCGCATGTCACCGTTCTCCGGCAGCACCTGGGTGGCGGACTGGACGATCTTCTACTGGGCCTGGTGGATCTCGTGGGCGCCGTTCGTGGGATCGTTCATCGCGCGCATCTCGCGCGGCCGCAGCGTTCGCGAGTTCGTGATCGGCGTCGTGCTCGCACCGACGCTGCTGGGCTTCTTCTGGTTCGCGGTGTTCGGCGGCACTGCGTTGTGGGCACAGATCTTCGGCCACGCCGATCTGGTGCAGGCGCTTGGCAATGGCTACGAGACGGTGTTGTTCACACTGTTCGACAGCATGCCGCTACCGCTGTTGCTGTCGTGCATCGCGCTGGTGCTGCTGATGATCTTCTTCGTGACCTCGGCCGATTCGGCGGTCCTGGTGCTGGCCAGCATGTCCACCGACGAGGCTGGCGACCCACCGTTGAAGCGCAAGCTGGCCTGGGGCATTGCGGTGGCACTGATCGCAGCGGCATTGCTGCTGGCCGGAGGCCTGGACGCGCTGCAGGGCATGATCACGATCGCGGCATTGCCATTCGCGCTGCTGATGGTGCTGGTGATGGTGTCGCTGTACCGGGTGCTGGACCAGGAGTACACGCGCGAGCGGCGGCAGGCGCAGCGCCAGCGGCACATGATCGATGCGTGGATTGCACGCGAGATGGCGGCGCAGGAGGAGACGCAGGCCGAGGCAGCGCGCGCGCACGATCAGGATTGAGGGCTGTTTTGCAGCCTGCGGCTGCACCGCTTTTTTCAAGCAACGGCAACAACAACTTCAAAAGCGGCTCTGGATTTCTGCTGGTTTGGCGGGGAGGGGGCCGATGGCGGGACACGCCGCAAGTACGTCCCTGTAGGCTCGGCCACGGCATCCATGCCGTGGACGGTCCCGCCATCGGCCCCCTCCCCGCTTCCGACAATTTCCCGGTGACGGTTGGTTTTCCACGCCATGCGTGGATGAGGTGTATCAGAAAACAAGAAAGGGTCAGATCCGTTTTCCGAAGGAAAACGGATCTGACCCCAACCCACAGCGCGCGGCTGTTGCTGTTGCTGTTGTCTTTGCTTTTGATCTTCTTCTTTCTCTTCCTGCGGTGGCGGCCACGGAAACTGTCAGGGGCCGGGCGGGTGGGCTGGGCGGGGGTGTCAGCCGCATGGATGCGGCTGCCAAGCCTCCAGGGACGGATTCACGGCGTCCCCCGAACAGCCCACCCGCCCGGCCCAATCACATGATCCCGCTTCCACGAACCACCACCGCAGAGGGGGCTCAGCCCGGTGGCCGGGAAACCTCAATACCCCGCCGCCTGCCCATCCTTGCGGCTCTCCGACGCACCGTAATACACCCCGGTATCAGGATCACGCATGATCGCCTGGTACCCGCCATAAGGCCCATCGGCGAACACGATGCGATGCCCCTTGCGCATCAGCGCACGCACCGTCTCGTACGGGAAGCCGGTTTCCAGATTCACTTCGCCGCCATCGGTCATCGCCGTGGCCTGACCCGTCGGTTCAGTCGAGCCTTCGTGCTGGATGCGCGGCGCATCACCGGCTTCCTGCAGGTTCATCCCGAAATCCACCAGGTTCATCACGATCTGCGCATGGCCCTGCGGCTGCATCGCGCCGCCCATCACGCCGAAGCTGGCATACGGCTTGCCGCCCTTGGTGATGAACCCCGGAATGATGGTCTGGAATGGACGCTTGCCCGGCGCGTAGCCGTTGGGATGGTTCTTCTGCAGCACGAACATCTCGCCACGGTCCTGCAGGATGAAACCCAGACCGGGCGGTGCCATGCCGCTGCCCATGCCACGGTAGTTGGACTGGATCAGCGAAACCATCATGCCGTCGGCGTCGGCCACGGTCATGTAGATCGTGTCGCCCTCCTCCAGCTGCTTCGGCGTGCCCGGCTGCACTTCCTTCAACGCCTTGTCCATCGAGATCAGCGCACGACGCTGCGCGGCGTACTCCTTGGAGATGAGCTTCTGCACCGGTGCCGGCTGGAACGCCATGTCGGCGTAGAAACGCGCACGGTCGGCGAAGGCCAGCTTCTTCGCTTCGACAAACAGGTGCACGTGTTCCGGTGAACCGAACGGGATCTTCGAGAAGTCGTAGCCTTCCAGCACATTGAGGATCTGCAGCGCGGCGATGCCCTGGCTGTTCGGCGGCAGTTCCCAGACGTCGTAGCCGCGGTAGTTGCTGCTGACCGGTTCGACCCACTCGCCATGATGGTCAGCCATGTCCTGGTAGCTCAGGTAGCCACCGTTGGCCTTGAAGTAGTCGCCGATGGTGTGGGCGATCTCGCCCTTGTAGAAGGCGTCGCGGCCACCGTCGGCGATCTTCTGCAGGGTGCTGGCCAGGTTCGGGTTCTTCCACATCTCGCCCTTGCGCGGAGCGTGGCCGTTGATCGTGAACTGCTCCTTGAAGCCCGGGTACTGCGACAACTTGGGCACCGAGCGGTCCCAGTAGTAGGCGATCACCTCGGCCACCGGGTGACCCTCGCGGGCGTAGCGGATGGCCGGCGCCAGGTTGTCGGCCATCGGCTTGCGACCGAAGCGGTCGTGCAGCGCGAACCAGCCGTCGACGGCACCCGGCACCGACACCGGCAGTGGACCGGTGGCCGGGATGTCCTTCAGGCCACGGCGCTGGAATTCGGCCAGGGTGAGCGATTTCGGCGAGCGGCCCGAGCCGTTGTAGCCGTAGAGCTTCTGCGTCTTCGGGTCCCACACGATGGCGAAAAGGTCGCCGCCGATGCCGTTGCCGGTCGGCTCCATCAGGCCGAGCGCGGCGTTGGCGGCAATCGCCGCGTCCACTGCCGAACCGCCGCCCTTCATCACGTCCAGCGCGATCTGGGTGGCCAGTGGTTGCGAGGTCGCGGCCATCGCATGCGGGGCGATCACCTCCGAACGGGTGGCGAAGGTCTGGCCGGTGATGCGGTCGGCGCCGAAGGACAGCGCGGGTACGGCAGCCAGTACGGCGGCGGCGAGCAGGGAACGGGCAAGGCGTCGGGACACGGTCGGGTTCCGATGGACGGGTGGTTCCCCGATCTTCGCCGCTGCGGCCTTCACGCGGTATCGGACAGACGTCATGGACGTTGATCCTTGGGCGGAAAAATCCACCGGATTCCGCGCAAAAACCGCCCCGAAAGGAGTGAATTCGGGTTCACCGAAACACTTTCAGCAGCAACCATCCTTGTGCCGCAAGCGATTGCGCTGGGTGCAGCGGAAACCGATAGAAAATCCGTCGCGAGGGTTGACACCGCCGAAATGGCTGTGTTTCTCTCGATCACATGTTGCATCACAACACGCCACCGCGAACCCACATCGAAGCCGCCGACACCGGCGCCGCCTCGCTGCATTCGATTCTTGTGCTCGTACTTATTACCCAACCAACAGGTGCGGGACGAGCCAGCGTGTAAGCAACACACACACCGGAACTCTTCAAAAACCCGCACCCGCCCCGGTGCGGGTTTTTTCATTTCAGAACCTGGTTTCAGACGCAACCACCATGACCAACGCTCATCGCACAACCCGGACCTGCACCACCACGCCTCGTGGTGGCTGCGCCTGTGCGATGCGCGGCGCCTCCTCCACCGCTTTCCCCTGACCGGCCGGCACGTCACCTCGACGACCGGCCGTTCTTTTTTCTTCCCACCGCAAGGAACCTCCCCCATGAGCACCAACGACCTGCCCCAGACCAAGATCGCCGTCATCGGCTACGGCAGCCAGGGCCGCGCCCACGCACTGAACCTGCGCGAATCCGGCTTCGACGTGGTGGTAGGCCTGCGTCCGGGCGGGCCGACCGAAGCCAAGGCGCAGGCCGATGGCTTCACCGTGATCGCGCCCGCCGAGGCCGTGAAGGACGCCGACCTGGTTGCCGTGCTGACCCCGGACATGGTGCAGAAGAAGCTCTACAACGACGTGCTGGCGCCGAACATGAAACAGGGTGCATGCCTGCTGTTCGCGCATGGCCTGAACGTGCATTACGGGATGATCGAGCCGCGTGCCGACCTGGACGTGGTGCTGGTCGCGCCGAAGGGCCCCGGCGCGCTGGTGCGCCGTGAGTACGAGATCGGCCGTGGCGTGCCGTGCATCTGGGCGGTCTACCAGGACATCAGCGGCAAGGCCGCGCAGCATGCGCAGGCCTATGCGGCCGGCCTCGGCGGTGCGCGCGCCAACCTGATCCAGACCACCTTCAAGGAAGAGACCGAGACCGATCTGTTCGGTGAGCAGGCGGTGCTGTGCGGCGGTGCCTCAGCGCTGGTGCAGGCCGGTTTCGAGACCCTGGTCGAAGCCGGCTACCAGCCGGAGATCGCCTATTACGAAGTGCTGCACGAACTGAAGCTGATCGTGGACCTGTTCTATGAAGGCGGTATCTCGCGCATGTTGGAGTTCATCTCCGAGACCGCGCAGTACGGCGACTACGTCAGCGGCCCGCGCGTGATCGATGCCGGCACCAAGGAACGCATGAAGGAGGTGCTGAAGGACATCCAGGACGGCACCTTCACCAAGAACTGGGTGGCCGAGTACGAAGCGGGCCTGCCGAACTACAACAGGTTCAAGCAGGCCGACCTGGAGCACCCGATCGAGAAGGTGGGCAAGGAACTGCGCGCCAAGATGGTCTGGTTGCAAGGACAGGCCGCGTAACCACGCGGCCCTCCCCCACCCGCTTTGCAAGGTTCCCCCATGAACTCTTCGACACATCGCAGCGCGCCGCCCAACGGCGCGCGCTGGCTGACCCAGGCGCTGGAGGCCGAAGGCGTCCGCACGCTGTTCGGCTATCCCGGTGGCACCATCATGCCGTTCTACGACGCGCTGGTGGATTCGTCGCTGAAGCACATCCTGGTACGCCATGAGCAGGGCGCGGCGCTGGCCGCCAACGGCTTCGCCCGCGCCAGCAACCAGGTGGGCGTCTGCGTGGCCACCTCCGGCCCGGGCGCCTCGAACCTGGTGACCGGCATTGCCGATGCGATGCTGGATTCGGTACCGATGGTCTGCATCACCGGCCAGGTCGGCACGCCGCTGCTGGGCACCGACGCCTTCCAGGAACTGGATGTGTTCGGCCTGACGATGCCGATCGTCAAGCACAGCTGGCTGGTGCGCAGCGTCGATGACCTGCCGCGTGTGGTGGCCGATGCGTTCCGCATTGCCCGTGAGGGTCGCCCCGGCCCGGTGCTGATCGACCTGCCCAAGGATGTGCAGCTGGCCGATGCCAGCCATCTGCCGGCGCATGTGCCCAGCAGCGTCGAACCGCCGCCGGCGCCGGCCGAGGCCGCCATCGCCGAGGCCATCGCCGCGCTGGCGGCGGCCGAAAAGCCGGTGGTCTACGCAGGTGGCGGCATCGCCCTGGGTGATGCCGTGCAGGACCTGCGCGACTTCGTCGAGGCCAGTGCCATCCCCACCGTGATGACCCTGCGCGGCCTCGGTGCACTGCCGGCCCACCATCCGCAGTCGCTGGGCATGCTGGGCATGCACGGCACCCGCGCGGCCAACATGGCGGTGCAGGAAAGCGACCTGTTGCTGGTGCTGGGCGCGCGCTTCGACGACCGCGCGACCGGCAAGCTGGCCGAGTTCGCGCCATTTGCCCGCGTCGTCCACATCGATGCGGACGCCTACGAGATCTCCAAGCTGCGCAGTGCCGACGTCGCCGTGCCTGGCAATGTCGGTCACGCCATCCGCGCCCTGCGTGCGGCCTTCCCCTCCCCCAAGGCCCACCAGGATGCATGGCGCAAGCGCTGTGCGCAGCACCGCGATCGCTTCGCCGCCCGCTACGACGCACCGGGCCAGCACATCTACGCCCCGGCGCTGCTGAAGCGACTGAGCGAGCTGGCCCCGGCCGATGCGGTGATCGCCTGCGATGTCGGCCAGCACCAGATGTGGGTGGCCCAGCACTGCCGCTTCAACCATCCCCGCAACCACCTGACCAGTGGCGCACTGGGCACGATGGGCTTCGGCCTGCCAGCGGCGATGGGTGCGCAGTTCGCCTGCCCCGAGCGCACCGTGGTACTGGTGTCCGGCGACGGCAGCTTCATGATGAACGTGCAGGAGCTGGCGACCATCGCCCGCTGCCGCCTGCCGGTGAAGATCGTGCTGCTGGACAACAGTTCGCTGGGCATGGTGCGGCAGTGGCAGGAACTGTTCTTCGCCGAGCGTTACAGCGAGATCGACCTGTCCGACAACCCGGACTTCGTAGCCCTGTCGCAGGTGTTCGGCATTGCCGCCACCCGCATCGACAACCGCGACGACGTGGAAGGCGGCCTGGCCGCGCTGCTGGCCGAGCCCGGCCCGGCGCTGCTGCACGTGGCCATCGATGCACGCGCCAACGTGTGGCCGCTGGTGCCGCCGAACACCGCCAACAGCACGATGCTGGAAAGCAATCCCGCCCACGCCCGCCAGGAGACCCCCAATGCAATACCGGCTTGACCTGGTGCTGCACCCGGCCGAAGGCGCGCTGCTGCGCGTGATCGGCATGGCCGAACGCCGCGGCTTTGCGCCGCGTGCGATCAGCGGTGCGCCGGTGGCCGCCGACGATGGCCGCTGGCACCTGCAGCTGGTCGTCGATGGCCAGCGCCCGGCGGAAACGCTGTGCCGGCAGATCGAGAAGATCTACGACTGCGTGTCCGTGCAGGTCACCGCCGTGGAAGGAGTGTCGCCATGAACACCCGTACCGTAGCGACCACGGTGCCGGTACGGAGGCGTCTTCTTCGCCGCCCGTGCCCGCATGCGGCGGTCTTCCGCACCGCGCTGGTGGCCCATGCCGGCCGCTGACACCAGCCAGGAAAGCGATGTCGGCGACGTAAGCGTCGCCGACGTCCTGGCAGCGCAGGCCCGCCTGCGCCGCTTCCTGCCGCCCACCCCGCTGCACCACGCCGAACGCTTCGGTACCTGGCTGAAGCTGGAGAACCTGCAGCGCACCGGTTCCTACAAGGTGCGCGGCGCATTGAATGCACTGCTGGCCGGCCGCGAACGCGGCGACACCCGGCCGGTGATCTGCGCCTCGGCCGGCAACCACGCCCAGGGCGTGGCCTGGGCCGCCTATCGCCTGGATGTGCCGGCCATCACTGTGATGCCGCATGGTGCACCCGCCACCAAGATCGCCGGCGTCGCCCACTGGGGCGCGACCGTGCGCCAGCACGGCAACAGCTATGACGAAGCCTACGCCTTCGCGGTCGAACTGGCACAACGCCACGGCTACCGCTTCCTGTCCGCGTTCGACGATGCCGACGTGATCGCCGGCCAGGGCACGGTCGGCATCGAGCTGGCCGCGCATGCCCCGGACGTGGTGATCGTGCCGATCGGTGGCGGTGGCCTGGCTTCCGGCGTGGCCCTGGCGCTGAAATCACAGGGCGTGCGCGTGGTCGGCGCGCAGGTGGAAGGCGTTGATTCGATGGCACGCGCGATCCGCGGCGACGTGCGCGAGATCGCACCCGTCGCCTCGCTGGCCGACGGCGTGCGGGTGAAGATCCCCGGCTTCCTGACCCGTCGCCTGTGCACCTCGCTGCTGGACGATGTGGTGATCGTGCGCGAAGCCGAACTGCGCGAAACCCTGGTCCGGCTGGCACTGGAAGAACACATCATTGCCGAGGGTGCCGGCGCGCTGGCGCTGGCCGCTGGCCGCCGCGTCGCGGGCCGCCGCAAGTGCGCGGTGGTCTCCGGCGGGAACATCGATGCCGGTGTGCTGGCCGGCCTGCTAACCGACATCCGACCGCGCCCGCCGCGCAAGCCACGGCGACGGCGCAGCGAAACACCCCGCTCGCCCGCCAAGGCCAGCGCGCCGCCCTCCCCCATGCCTTCCCCTTCCCACCTGCAAGCCGCAACGCCCGCTGTCGAGGAGATTTCCCTGTGACCACCATCGAACGAATTACCACCCCGCGCATCCGCATCTTCGACACCACCCTGCGTGACGGCGAGCAGTCCCCTGGCTGCAGCATGAGCCCGCCGCAGAAGCTGGTGATGGCGCGTGCGCTGGACGAACTGGGCGTGGACATCATCGAGACCGGCTTCCCGGCCAGCTCGCAGTCCGACCGCGAAGCGATGGCACTGATCGGCCGCGAACTGCGCCGCCCGAGCCTGAGCCTGGCGGTGCTGTCGCGCTGCCTGCAGGCCGATATCGAAACCTCGGCACGCGCACTGGAAGCCGCGGCCAACCCGCGCCTGCACGTGTTCCTGTCCACCAGCCCGCTGCACCGCGAGCACAAGCTGCGCATGACCCGCGAGCAGGTCCTGGAGTCGGTACGCAAGCATGTATCGCTGGCCCGCTCCTACATCGACGATGTCGAATTCTCGGCCGAGGATGCCACCCGTACCGAGCTGGATTACCTGATCGAAGTCGCGCGCGTGGCGATCGCCGCCGGTGCCACCACCATCAACCTGCCCGACACCGTCGGCTTCACCACGCCGGAAGAAATCCGCGCGATGTTCCAGCAGGTCATCGCCGGCGTCGCCGACGTTCCGAACGCCGCCAATGTGATCTTCAGCGCGCACTGCCACAATGATCTGGGCCTGGCCGTGGCCAACTCGCTGGCCGCCATCGAAGGCGGCGCGCGCCAGGTCGAGTGCACCGTCAACGGCATCGGCGAGCGCGCCGGCAACTGTTCGCTGGAAGAGATCGCGATGGTGCTGAAGGTGCGCCAGGCCTTCTACGAGCAGGACAGTTCGATCAACACCCCGCGCATCGTCGGCACCTCGCAGTTGCTGCAGCGCCTGGTCGGCATGCCGGTACAGCGCAACAAGGCCATCGTCGGCGCCAATGCGTTCGCCCACGAATCGGGCATCCACCAGCACGGCATGCTGCGCCATCGCGGCACCTACGAAATCATGCGCCCGGAAGACGTGGGCTGGGAGGATTCGCAGATGGTGCTGGGCCGCCACAGTGGCCGTGCCGCCGTTGAAGCGCGCCTGCGTGCGCTGGGCTTCTGGCTGGACGAAGACGAACTGAAGCTGGTGTTCGAGCAGTTCAAGGGCCTGTGCGAACAGCAGCGCGTGGTCACCGATGCCGATCTGCAGACGCTGATGCAGGGCGGTTCCAACGCACAGGGCTACCGCTTGGCCTCGATGACCATCAGCGATGTCGGCAGCCGCGCCAACGCACTGGTCGAACTGTCCGATCCGGATGGCAACCGCGTGGCCGAGACCGCGCAGGGCGACGGCCCGGTCGATGCGCTGTTCGGCGCACTGTCGGCCGCCACCGGCGTGCAGCTGATGCTGGACAGCTACCACGTGCACAGCGTCGGCATCGGCGCCGATGCGCGCGGTGAGGCCAACCTGAGCGTGCGCCACGAAGGCGTGGAGTACGACGGCACCGGCACCAGCAAGGACATCATCGAAGCCTCCGCGCTGGCCTGGCTGGATGTGGCCAACCGCCTGCTGCGCCAGCGCCAGGCCACCGCCCACAACAGCACCGACGTTCCCACCCCTGCCACCGCCTGAGGAACCCGCCATGAGCGCCTTCGACACCCCCACCCCGGCCAGCGCCGCTGGCCAGCAGTGGAACGCCCAGGACTATGCGATCGACGCCGGCTTCGTGCCGCTGCTCGGCGGTGTGGTATCGCGCCTGCTCGAGCCGCGCGCCGGTGAGCGCATCCTCGACCTGGGCTGTGGCGATGGCGTACTCAGCACCGAGCTGGCGCTGAGCGGCGCACGCATCCACGGCGTGGATGCTTCGCCGGAACTGGTGGTCGCCGCCCGCGCACGCGGTGTCGACGCGCAGGTGATGGACGGCCACGCGCTGTCGTTCGACAGCGAGTTCGATGCAGTGTTCAGCAATGCCGCACTGCATTGGATGACGACTCCGGACCGCGTGCTGGAAGGCGTGCGCCGCGCCCTGCGCCCCGGCGGCCGCTTTGTCGCCGAATTCGGTGGCCACGGCAACGTGGCCACGATCATCGCGGCGGTACAGGCCGCGCGCGTGGCCCACGGCCATGGCGCCAGCACCTTCCAGTGGTATTTCCCGACCGCCGATGCCTACGCCGACCGCCTGCGCCAGCATGGCTTCCAGGTGCAACTGATCGAGTGCACGCCGCGCCCGACCGCACTGCCGACCGGCGTGGCCGGCTGGCTGCGGGTCTTCGCCGCACCACTGCTGGACGACCTGCCGGCCGAGGCCCGCGCTACCGTGCGCGAGGCCGCCACCGCGTTGCTGGCCGAGCTGCCGCGCAATGCCGCCGGCCAGCCGCTGGCCGACTACGTGCGCCTGCGCGTGCTCGCCCGCCGTCGCTGACTTGACCGTTCCGTTTTCTTTACTGATGTTCGCTATTTCGTACTTCTGCCAGGCATACGCATGACTTCCGCACCCCGCACCCTGTACGACAAACTGTGGGACGCCCACGTGGTGGTTCCCGGAACCGACAGCGCCCCCGCCGTGCTGTACATAGACCTGCACCTGATCCACGAGGTGACCTCGCCGCAGGCGTTCACCGAACTGCGCGAGCGTGGCCTGTCGCCGCGCCGCCCGGACCGCACCAAGGCGACGATGGACCACTCCACACCGACCCTGCCGGCCGCTGCTGACGGCACGCTGCCCTACGCCAGCGCCGCCTCCGAAGCGCAGGTCGCCACGCTGGCGCGCAACTGCGCCGAGCACGGTATCGAACTGTTCGACATGGCCTCGGACAATCGCGGCATCGTCCACGTGATCGCGCCGGAACAGGGCTTCACCCAGCCGGGCATGACCATCGTCTGCGGCGACAGCCATACCTCCACCCACGGGGCCTTCGGTTCGCTGGCGTTCGGCATCGGCACCAGCGAAGTCGGCCACGTGCTGGCCACGCAGTGCCTGCTGCAGCGAAAGGCCAAGACCCTGGCCATCACCGTCGATGGCCCGCTGGCGCCCGGCGTTGGCGCCAAGGACGTGGTCCTGCACATCATCGGCGTGATCGGCGTCAACGGCGGCACCGGCCACGTGATCGAATTCCGTGGCAGCACCATCGAAGCGATGGACATGGAACAGCGCATGACCCTGTGCAACATGTCGATCGAAGCGGGTGCGCGTGCCGGCATGGTGGCGCCGGACCAGGTTACCTTCGACTTCGTCGCCGCTACGCCGCGCGGGCCGAAGGGCGCCGATTTCGACGCCGCCGTGGCGCGCTGGCAGCAGCTGCGCAGCGATGAGGGCGCGCGTTTCGACAGCGAAGTGCACATTGACGCCGCCGACATCCGCCCGACCCTGACCTGGGGCACGCATCCGGGCACCGCGATCGCGGTGGATGCACCGATTCCCGCCGCCAACGATGCCGCCGCACAGAAGGGCCTGGACTACATGCATTTCCAGGCCGGCAAGGCGCTGGCCGGAACGCCGGTGGACGTGGTGTTCGTCGGTTCGTGCACCAACGGTCGGCTGAGCGACATGCGCGAAGTGGCGCAGGTGCTGCGGGGCCGTCGTGTCGCCGATCGGGTGCGCATGCTGGTGGTGCCGGGCTCGGAGATCGTCAAGCGCGAGGCCGAGGCCGAAGGCATCCACGAGATCGTGCGCGCGGCCGGTGCCGAGTGGCGCGAGCCGGGCTGCTCGATGTGCATCGCCATGAACGGCGATCTGGTCGCGCCCGGGCAGCTGGCCGTCAGCACCAGCAACCGCAATTTCGAAGGCCGCCAGGGCCCTGGTTCGCGCACGCTGCTGGCCTCACCGATGAGCGCGGCGTGGGCCGCGGTGAACGGGCACGTCGCCGATACCCGCGAACTGTTCGCACAGGAGGTGGCGTGATGGCCGGTTTCCGTACCCTGACCTCGGCCAGCGTGGTGCTGCGCCAGACCAACATCGACACCGACCAGATCATTCCGGCGCGGTTCCTGTCCACCACCGAACGCGCCGGCCTGGGCCGCAACGCGTTCAATGACTGGCGCTGGCAGGCCGACGGTTCGCCGGTGGCCGACTTCGCCTTCAACCAGCCGCACAACGCCGGCCGCAGCATCCTGCTGGCGGGCCGCAACTTCGGCTGCGGCTCATCGCGCGAGCATGCACCGTGGGCACTGACCGACCTCGGCCTGCGTGCCATCGTCAGCAGCGAGATCGCCGATATCTTCCGCGGCAACTCGCTGAAGAACGGCCTGCTGCCGATCGTGCTGGACGAAGCCGACGTGCAGGCGCTGATGCAGCGCCCTGACGACGAGCTGACCATCGACGTGGCCGCGCGCGAGCTGCGCACGCCTGACGGCCGCGTCTATTCCTTCCCGCTGGATGGCTTCTCGCAGACCTGCCTGCTGGAAGGTGTCGACCAGTTGGGGTACCTGTTGGGCCGTGTCCCTGAAATCGAACGTTACGAGAGTGAGCATGCACGCTGAAATTGTTGTCCTGCCCGGTGATGGCATCGGCCCGGAAGTGGCCGCCGCGGCAGTCGCCGTCCTGAAGTCTGTCGCCACGCGCTTCAACCACACCTTCACCTTCAGCGAGCACGACATCGGTGGCATCGCCATCGACCGCCACGGCGAGCCGCTGCCGGCCTCTACGTTGACTGCCTGCCAGGCCGCCAACGCGGTGCTGCTGGGTGCGGTCGGCGGCCCGAAGTGGTCCGATCCCAACGCCAAGGTGCGCCCGGAACAGGGCCTGCTGGCGATCCGCAAGGCGCTGGGCCTGTATGCCAACCTGCGCCCGGTGCGTACCCATGAGGCCGCGCTGCACGCCTCGCCGATCAAGGCCGAGCTGCTGCAGGGCGTGGACTTCGTGGTGGTACGCGAGCTGACCGGCGGCATCTACTTCGGCGACAAGACCCGCGACGCCGACAGCGCCAGCGACCTGTGCCGCTACACCGTGGCCGAGATCGAACGCGTGCTGCGCAGTGCCTTCCGCCTGGCCCGGCAGCGCCGCGGCAAGGTCACCTCGGTGGACAAGGCCAACGTTCTGGAGACCTCGCGCCTGTGGCGTGACGTGGCCGCGCGCATCGGCCGCGAGGAATTCCCGGACGTTGCACTGGAGCACCAGCTGGTCGATTCCATGGCCATGCACCTGCTGGCCAAGCCGCGCGAGTACGACGTGATCGTGACCGAGAACATGTTCGGCGACATCCTCACCGATGAGGCCTCGATGCTGGCCGGCTCGCTCGGCCTGCTGCCGTCGGCCTCGCTGGGCGAACCCGGTGCAGTCGGCATCTACGAGCCCATCCATGGTTCGGCCCCGGACATCGCTGGCAAGGGCATCGCCAATCCGTACGCGACGATCTTCAGCGCCGCGATGCTGCTGCGCCATTCGCTGGGGTTGGAAACGGAAGCCGCTGCGGTGGAAGCCGCCGTGCATGCCGTGCTGGATGACGGCGTGTTCACCGCCGATCTGGCCGCCAAGGGCCAGGCGGTGAGCACGGCAGCCGCCACCGACGCGGTGCTGGCCAAACTCAACTGATCCGATAGCGCCACGCCACGCGTGGCGCCTCTCCCTTCGCACAGTGCGGGCAGCCACCCATGGGGTGGCTCTACTGTAGAGCCACGCCATGCGTGGCTGCTTTACTTGGTGGTGTACCCACCATTGACCAGGATGGTCTGCCCGGTCATCCACCAGCCATCGGTGACCAGGAAGCGGATCCACGGCACGATGTCGGCGATGTCGGTCAGTCCGGTACGGGTGAACGCCGAGAGCGCGGCCGCGGTCTTGTGGTACGCCTGCGCATCGGCACTCTCGGCCGGATAGAAGAACGGCGTGTCCATTGGACCGGGGCCGATCGCCGTGACCGAGATGCCGCGCTCACCGAACTCCTTCGACGCCGCACGGGTGAAATGCTCGACCGGCGCCTTGGTGCCGGCGTAGCTGGAGTAGAACGGCGTGAACGCACCCAGCAGCGAGGTGACCAGGGTGCAGATCCGGCCGCCGTCGTTGACGTGACGTCCCGCCTCCTTGAGGAAGAAGAACGCGGCCTTGGCGTTGACCGCGCTCATCTCGTCGTACTCGGCTTCGCTGATCTCCAGCAGCGGCTTCTTCAGCACCTTGCCGACCGTATTGATGGCGATGTCGGGACGGCCGACTGCGGCCACGGCATCGGCGAACAAGCGCTCCATCGCTGCCGCCGACGTCAGGTCGCCCTGCAGGGCAACCGCCTTGCTGCCAGCGGCCTGCACGGCGGCGACGGTCGCCTCTGCATCGGCCTGGGTGGCGGCGCTGTTGTAGTGGATGACGATGGCTTTGGCGCCCTGGCTGGCGAAGTCGCGGGCGATCAGTCCGCCCAGGTTCTTGGCGCCACCGGCGATCAGCACGGTCTTGCCCTTGAGGGAATGGTCGGTCATGGCCTCGGTCTCGGAAGTGGGCTGCCCGGGGTGGCAACCCTGTCCTGACGACGATATCGTGCAGAAAATGCGGATAAAGCCCGCCGCATTGACTTAACCTTCCAGAGCCAGCGAACAATGGATCGGATCGATCGCTTCCGCATCTTCACCCGGGTGGTGGAGTGCGCCAGCTTCACCCGCGCCGCCGACCAGCTCGGCCTGCCCCGCTCCACCGTCTCGGCAGCCATTGCGGAGCTGGAGCAGCGGCTCGGTACCCGCCTGCTGCAGCGTTCGACCCGCAGGGTGTCGACCACCCACGACGGCGACGTGTTCCATGCCCGCTGCCTGCGCCTGATCGCCGAGGTTGAAGACGCCGAATCGCTGTTCCGGCAGGACGATGCGCAGCCGGTGGGTCTGCTGAAGATCGACGTGCCCAGTCGCATCGGCCGCCGCATCATCGCCCCGGCGCTGCCCGACTTCTTCGCGCGCCATCCGCAGGTGGAAGTCGACCTGGGCATGACCGACCGCGCGGTGAACCTGATCGAAGACGGCTGCGATGCCGTGCTGCGGGTCGGGCAGCTGGGCGATTCCAGCCTGGTCGCGCGCACGCTGGGCCAGCTCGACTTCGTCAACGTTGCCGCGCCAGCCTACCTGCGCGAGTACGGTGTGCCGCAGCAACCTGCCGACCTGCAGCAGCACCGGGCGGTGAACTACGCGTCGCCGACCACGGCGCGGGTGGAACCGTGGGAGTGGCAGGAGGGTACGCAGCTACGCACATTGCCGATGCCCGGCTGGGTGCGGGTCAACAGTGCAGAAGCGTCGATCGCGTGCTGCGTGGCGGGGCTGGGGCTGCTGCAGATTCCGCGCTACGACGTGCAGGCCGAACTGCAATCCGGTGCGCTGGTGGAAGTGATGCCGCAGCATGTGGCGCAGCCGTTACCGGTGACCCTGCTGCAGCCGCACCGGCAGCACCGCGCGCAACGCGTGCAGGTGTTCATCGAATGGCTGCTGCCGGTGCTACGGAGCGGCCTGCAGCTACAGTAGATCCACGCCATGCGTGGATGTGCACAAGGTGGATGGGGTCAGAGCCCATTCCCAGCGGGAAAGGGATCCGACCCCGGCCGCAGAACCCGGGGCATTACGCCCCGGATTCGTCCGGCTTCACCCGGAACCATGCCGCGTACAACGCCGGCAGGAACACCAGGGTCAGCACCGTGCCCACGATCAGGCCGCCCATGATCGAGATCGCCATCGAGCCATAGAACGCGCTGCGCGACAGCGGAATCATCGCCAGCACGGCCGCCAGCGCGGTCAGTACGATCGGGCGGAAGCGGCGCACCGTCGCATCGATGATCGAATGCCAGCGGTCATGCCCGGCATCGATGTCCTGCTGGATCTGGTCGATCAGGATCACCGAGTTGCGCATGATCATGCCGGCCAGCGCGATCGTGCCCAGCAGTGCCACGAAGCCGAACGGCGCGCGGAACAGCAGCAGGAACAACGTCGCGCCGATGATGCCCAGCGGCGCGGTCACCAGCACCATCGCCGCACGCGAGAAGCTGCGCAGCTGCAGCATCAGCAGCGTGGCCACCACCACCAGGAACAGCGGCATGCCGGCCTTGATCGAGTTCTGGCCACGTGCCGAATCCTCCACGGTACCGCCTGTTTCCAGCAGGTAGCCATTCGGCAGCTCGGCACGGATGCCGTCCAGCGTCGGCAGGATCTGGTGCACCACGTCCAGCGGCTGCATGCCATCGCTGATGTCGGCACGCACGGTCACCGTCGGCAGGCGATTGCGGTGCCAGATGATGCCGTCCTCGAAGCCGTACTCCATCGTCGCCACCTGCGACAGCGTGATGCTGCCACCGTTGGCGGTCGGCATCGACAGGCTGGACAGCAGCTCCAGCTGGTTGCGCTCATCGGCCGGCCCGCGCAGCAGCATCTCGATCTGGCGATTGCCTTCGCGGTACACGCTCACCGACTGCCCGGCCAGTGAACTGGACAGGAACTGGCTGACCTGGGCACTGCTCACGCCCAGCGCGCGGGCACGCTCCTGGTCGATCACCAGCCGCACTACCTTGCTCGGCTCGCTCCAGTCCAGGTTGACGTTCATCACGTGCGGGTTCTCACGCACCTTGGCTTCGACCTGGCGCGCGATCGCCTGCACCTTCTCGATGTGCTCGCCGGAAATACGCATCTGCACCGGATAGCCGACCGGCGGGCCGTTCTCCAGGCGGGTCACGCGCATCTGCACGTCCGGGAACTTCGGAATCACCTCGTGCAGCAGCCAGTCACGGGTGCTTTCGCGCGATTTGATGTCCTTGGCCAACACCACGAACTGGGCGAAGTTGGTGGCCGGCAGCTGCTGGTCCAACGGCAGGTAGAAGCGCGGCGAACCGGTGCCCACGTAGGACACGTAGTTGGCGATGCCCTCGCGGCTGGACAGCAGCTTCTCCAGCTTCTCGGCCTGGGCCTGGGTCGAACGCAGCGACGCGCCCTCGGCCAGTTCGATGTCCACCATCAGTTCCGGCCGGGTCGAATCCGGGAAGAACTGCTGCGGTACAAAGCGGAACATCATCAGCGAGAACACGAACAGGGCGATGGTCGCAGCGATCACCCACCAGCGGTGACGCAGGCAGCCATCGAGGAAGCGGCGGAAGCTGCGATAGAACGGGCGCTGGTACGGATCATGGTCGTGCCCATGCTGCGGCGGCGCGATCAGGTTGGCCAGCGCCGGATAGCGGTCGGCCCACTGCTGGCGCTTGGCGTGCCAGCGCGCGGACAGGCTGCCCGGCTTCGGCGGCTGCGGATTGAACAGGTCCGGCAGCATCTTGTCGCCCAGGTACGGGATGAACAGCACCGCCGCGATCCACGACACCACCAGCGCGATGGTCACCACCTGGAACAGCGAGCGGGTGTACTCACCGGTGCTCGATGCCGCGGTAGCGATCGGCAGGAAGCCGGCCGCGGTGATCAGCGTACCGGTCAGCATCGGGAACGCGGTCGACTCCCAGGCGAAACTGGCCGCGCGCAGGCGGTCGTAACCCTGCTCCATCTTGGTGGCCATCATCTCCACCGCGATGATCGCATCGTCCACCAGCAGGCCCAGCGCCAGCACCAGCGCGCCCAGCGAGATCTTGTGCAGGCCGATGTCGAAGTAGTGCATGACGAAGAAGGTCATCGCCAGCACCAGCGGAATGGTCACGCCCACCACCAGGCCGGTGCGCAGGCCCAGCGAGAAGAAGCTGACCAGCAGCACGATCACCACCGCTTCGGTCAGCACCTGCACGAACTCGCCGACCGACTCTTCCACCGACTGCGGCTGGTCGGACACCTTGCGCAGCTGCATGCCCGCCGGCAGGGTCTTCTGCAGGCGCTCGAACTCGGCATCGAGATTGGCGCCGAGCTTGAGGATGTCACCGCCATCCTTCATCGCCACTGCCAGGCCGATGGCCTCTTCACCCATGAAGCGCATCTTCGGCGACGCCGGATCGGCGAAGCCACGCTTGACCTCGGCGATGTCGCCCAGGTGCACGGTGCGGTCACCGGCGCGGATCGGGAACTGGCGGATCGCTTCGATGTCGTTGAACTGGCCGGTCACGCGCAGCTGCACGCGGTCGGTGGCGGTCTCGAAGAAGCTGGTGCCGGTGACCGCATTCTGGTCGGCCAGCGCCTGCTGTACCTGCTGCATCGACACACCGAGCGTGGCCAGGCGGGTGTTGGACAGCTCGATCCACACCTTCTCGTCCTGCAGGCCGACCAGGTCGATCTTGCCGACATCGGGCACGCGCTGCAGTTCCAGCTGGATGCGGTCGGCGTAGTCGCGCATCACCGCGTAGTCGAAGCCCTTGCCGGTCAACGCATAGATGTTGCCGTAGGTGTCGCCGAACTCATCGTTGAAGAACGGACCGACGATCTCGCGCGGCAGCGTCGCACGGATGTCGCCCACGCGCTTGCGCACCTGGTACCACAGGTCCGGGATCTGCCTGGAACGCAGGCTGTCGCGGGCCATGAAGATGACCTGCGATTCGCCGGGGCGCGAATAGGAGCGGATGAACTCGTACTCGCCGGTGTTCATCAGCGCCTTCTCGATCGGCTCGGTCACCTGCCGCGAGACCTGTTCGGCGGTGGCGCCCGGCCACAGCGTGCGCACCACCATCGCCTTGAAGGTGAATGGTGGATCCTCGGACTGGCCCAGGTGCTTGTACGACCACGCGCCGATCAGCGCGAAGGCCAGCATCGCGAACAGCACCAGCGGGCGGTTGGCCAGCGCCCACTCGGAAAGATTGAAGCGGCGCACCGGCTTACTCCTTGGCCTTGGCGGCAGCGGCCGGCGCGGCCGGCTTCAGCACCGGGCGGTTCTGCCGGTCCACGGCGATCACCGGCTGGCCCGCTCGCAGCAGGTGGCCACCGGCGGCAACCACCCAGTCACCCGCGTTCACGCCGGACAGCACCGGCACGGTCTCGCTGCCAAACGCACCGGTGGTGACCGAGGCGGCCTTCAGCGTGCTGTTGGCCGGATCGACCACCCACACGCTGGCGGCACCGTTGGCGCCGCGCTGCAGCGCGCCCAGCGGCAGCTGCAGGGTGCCGTGGCGACCGGCGCTGCTGTAGACGCGTGCGCTCTGGCCCAGTTCGACATCGGCCAGCGCATTGGCGGCCAGGCTGACGCGGGTGGCATAGGTGCGTGCCTGCGGATCGGCGGCGGCGGCGATCTCGCGGATCGTACCGGGCAGGCGCTGGCCCGGGCGGTTCCACAGTTCCACCTCGACCGGCTGGCCGACCGCGTAGTCGCGGATGGTCGCCTCGGGCAGGTCGATCAGCACTTCGCGGCCGCCATCGGCGGCCAGGTTGAAGATGGTCTGGCCGGCGGACACCACCTGCCCGGCTTCGGCCTCGCGGCTGGCGATCACGCCATCGGCCGGCGCTCGCAGCTGCGCGTAGTCAGCCTGGTTGCGCAGCACATCGAGGTTGGCGCGGGCCGCATTGGCCTGGCCCTGCGCGGCCTTGAACGCCGCGGACTGCTGGTCCAGCTGCGAGCGGCTGACCAGTTGCTGGTCGGCCAGCACCTGGTAGCGCTTCAGGTCATCGCGGGCACGCACCAGGTCGGCCTCGGCCGCAGCCAGCTGCGCCTGCGAGGCACGGGCCTGCAGCGCGAAGTCAGCCACGTCCAGTTCGGCCAGCACGTCGCTCTTCTTCACCCGCTGGCCGGCATCGACGTGGCGCTTGACCAGGTTGCCTCCGACGCGGAACGACAGCGGGCTTTCCTGACGGGCACGCACCGTGCCCGGGAATGCCGCCGGCGCCTGTCCGGCCTGTTCGCCGGGGTGAACCACCAGTACCGGCACGGCCGCCTGCGGCGCCTGTTCCTGTCCCGAACAGGCTGCCAGCGCAGCCACCCACACCATACCGCCCATCCAGCGCACGATCTTCATCGGTCAACGTCCTGAAAACGCAGGGTTGCAACAAGGGGGAGCCGCGACTGCCGGCCCAATTTAATAAACCGGCCGGTATAGTATAAATATCGAACCGCTTGGTCTAGTATTGTTGCGATGAGTTCTTCCACTTCCCGCAAGCCGTCGGCCAAGCCCGCTGCCAAGGCCGCCGGACCCGGGCGCCCCAAGGATCTGGGCAAGCGCGCGGCGATCCTTGAAGCAGCCAAGGTACTGTTCATCGAACAGGGGTATACCGGCGTGAGCATGGACGCCATTGCCGCCCAGGCCGGCGTCTCGAAGCTGACCGTGTACAGCCACTTCGGCGACAAGGAGACCCTGTTCTCCGAGGCCGTGCAGTCAAAGTGCATTGAAATGCTGCCCGATGCCCTGTTCGTGGCCGACGCGGACGGCCCGCTGCGCGACCAGCTGATCGGCATCGGCCTGGCCTTCTTCGAACTGATCACTTCCGATGCGGCGATCTCGATCCAGCGCATGATGATGGCGCCGGAGACCGACGAACGCCTGCGCGAGCTGTTCTGGAAGGCAGGACCGGAACGTACCTGCGAGGCCCTGGCTGACTTCCTGCGGGCACGCGCCGAGCGCGGCGAGCTGGAAATCACCGACTATTCGCTGGCTGGCGAGCAGTTCCTGACCCTGGTCAAGGGCGAAGTGCACATGCATATGATGTGCGGCATGCCACTGTCACCGGTGGAGTGCGACCCTCTTGCCCACGTGACCGCCAGCATCGACTTCTTCCTGCGCGCCTATGCGCCGCGAGGGGCCGAGACGGCTGAATAACCAAAACTGAACGAACCGGAGGTCGCGATGACTTCCGGCACTGCGACCCCGGCCACCCGGCAGCTGATGCTCTGGGCGCGCCGCCGGCCTCCGGCACCGGTAAAATGGCCGGCCCACTGCGCTGGATTTGAACCTCATGACGATTGATTACGCCCACGCCCGCGAACTGATGGTGGAACAGCAGATCCGTCCCTGGGACGTGCTGGACATCAAGGTGCTCGACGTCCTGGCCCGCCTGCCGCGCGAGGCTTTTGTCGCCGATGCACACCGGGCACTGGCCTACGCCGATGTCGAACTGCCGATCGGCCACGGCCAGAAGATGATGAAGCCGGTCATCGAGGGCCGTACCCTGCAGGCACTGGATCTGCAGCCGGGTGACGAAGTGCTGGAAATCGGCACCGGCAGCGGCTTCCTGTCCGCCTGCATCGGCGCGCTGGCGCGCGACGTGCTGAGCCTGGAGATCGACCCGGAGCTGGCCGCCGCCGCGCGTGCCCACCTGGACGCCTCCGGCCTGGGCACCAACGTCCGCGTGGAAGTGGCTGACGCCCTGTCCTGGCAGACCGAACGCCGCTTTGACGTGATCTGTGTCACTGGTGCGGTCGACGTGGTGCCGTCACAGTTCGCCTCGTGGCTGCGTCCGGGTGGTCGCCTGTTCGTGATCCACGGCCGCTCGCCGGCGATGGAGGCCCTGCTGGTCAAGGCCGACGGCAGCACCGAGTCCCTGTTCGAGACCGATATCGATTACCTGCGTGGTGCCGCCCCGGCACCCCAGTTCCACCTCTGAGTCCAAGGAAGCCGCAATGATCCGCCGATCCCTCGCTGTTGCGCTGGCCACTGCCCTGCTGCCGTTGTCTGCCCATGCCGCCGACCTGCTGCAGGTCTACGAAATGGCGCGCAACGGCGATCCGCAGCTGTCTGCCGCCGAATCGACCCGGCTGGTCGACAAGGAAGGCGCCGTGCAGGCACGCGCCGCCCTGCTGCCGCAGATCAACGGCCAGGCCACGCTGAACCGCACGCGCAGCGAGCCGAACGCCGACATCAACTCCGGCTCGTTCACCAACAAGCGCCGCAATTACACGATCGATGGCAGCCAGACGCTGTTCAACTGGACCCAGATCAACAACCTGCGTTCGCAGCGTGAGCTGAGCAAGGCGGCGGACTTCACCCTCGAATCCGCCAACGACAGCCTGATCGTGCGCACCTCGGCGGCCTACTTCAACGTGCTGGTGGCGATCGAATCGCTGAACGCCGCACAGACCAATGAAGCGGCTGCGAAGAAGCAGTTCGACTTCGCCGACAAGCGCCTGGAAGTGGGCCTGGCGCCGATCACCGACGTGCACGAAGCACGCGCCCAGTACGACCAGGCGCGTGCCAACACCATCGTTGCGCAGAACACCCTGGCCGATAACTACCAGGCCCTGACCGAACTGACCGGCCAGCCGGTGACCAACCTGCGTGGGCTGCCGGCCGACTTCCGTCCGGAAGTGCCGGCCAACCGTGGCAACATCGATGAGCTGGTGCACCAGGCCACCACCCAGAATCCGGCGCTGAAGGCGCAGGAACTGAAGGTGAGCGCCGCCGAAGCCGGCGTGCAGGCCGCGCGTGGTGGCCACTACCCGACCCTGTCGCTGGGCGGCAGCTGGGGCAAGACCGCGACCTGGGGCGACAGCACCGGCTCCGGCTCGCTGTCCCCCGACGCCCGCACCAACAGCATCGGCCTGACCCTGAACGTGCCGATCTTCGCCGGCGGCGCTACCCAGTCCGGCGTGCGCCAGGCGCTGGCCCAGCGTGACATTGCCCAGGACGGCTACGAGCAGCAGAAGCGTGCCCTGGACCGCAACACCCGCAATGCCTACCAGACCCTGGTACAGGGCATCAGCGAAGTGGAAGCCCGCCGCCTGGCGGTGGTCTCGGCACAGAGCGCCTATGACGCCTCGCAGGTCGGCCTGGAAGTCGGTACCCGTACCGTGCTGGACGTGATCCAGAACCAGCGCATCCTGTTCTCGGCGCAGCTGGACTACGCCCAGGCCCGTTACACCTTCCTGCAGAACCGCCTGCTGCTGAGCCAGTCGCTGGGTGCGCTGGACGTGGCCGAGCTGCAGGACGTCAACCGCCTGCTGACCCAGGACGCGGGCAACCCGGCAACCACCACGCACTAAGTCGTCAGCCTGCCGGTCACGAAGAAGCCACCCGCGAGGGTGGCTTTTTTGTTGGTCGCGCGGACGGAGGCATGCACCCACCGACCGTCAGCCGGGCCAGACCCGCATCCGTTCGACTGCGGCCAGCAGACACAGTGCGATGGCGACGGGAGCCAGCACCGGCAGGGCGCGTGACCGCTGTGCCCGTCCGCGCAGCACGGCCACGCACACGGCCCCCATCACCAACAGGGTTGCCGGACCAGGCAGTACCGGCAGGCTGCCCATGGGCGCCCACAACGCCAGCAATGCCGCCGGCAGGACGACGGCAACCGGCACCAGTCTCTCCCGGAACTCCAGGGATCGGTCACCTGCCGTCGGCCACAGCTGCATCGCCACCTGCGCAGCCAACATCAGCAGCACCAGGATGAGCGCCACCAACCCTGCCACTCCCGCCAGCGGCAGCAAGGGCATCACCCAGTACAACTGCGGGTGATGCTGCAGGGCGACCGACAAAGGCCGCGTGCTGGCCAGGGCCGGAAATTCGACCAGGCCCGCCTGCAACGCGGCCAGTACGATCAGCAGCACCATGGCCAGCAGCACGCACGCCGGCAGCAGCGGCGGCCGTGCCCTCGCCTGCCTGCCGATGCCAGGAAATCCCAGCGCCAGGCCAACGGTGGCGAACACACCGTACAGCGGCACGCTCGCCGCCAGTACACCGCCGATCCCGAAGCGATAGGGTGCCGTTGCCGGCGGCAGCCATGGAATCCAGTTCGCGTAGTGCACATGGCGGGCTGCCAGCACCAGCAACAGCAGGCCGGCGCCGATCTTCACCGTCAGCAGCACGCAGGCAACCAGCACCACACGGTGTGGCCGCAGCAATCCGACCACTGCAAGCAACAGCAGGCTGGCAGCAGCCACCAGTTGACCCGGCATCCCGTTGCTGGCCTCGATTCCACAACCAGCCAGCAGTACATGCAGATGGTTGGCGACGGACTGCGCAACGCCAGCGGCAGTCACCACCAGTTCCAGCAGCAGCGCGCCACCGAGCAGAACGGCCGGCACGCCTCCCCAGCAGTCCCGCACCACGCCATGCAGGCCATCGGCAGCGGGCCTTTGCTGGTTCAGAACGTGCAGGCAGTACAGCAGCGGCCCTGTGCCCAGCGCGGCCAGCAGCAGGCTCAGGACGATGGCCGGGCCTGCCTGGCCTGCGGTGTGCTGGCCGACCAGCGCGACCACGCCGCCTCCCAGCAGCAAGGTCAGTGCCACCACCACAAGGCGATCGCCGTACCCGGGCTCATCGATGCCGGGGCTGCTGTCGCTGTCCATCGCAAGTTCCCTTGATATCCGCCCAAGCGCGGTCGACAGCAGACTGACAGCCTGTGCCGGGAGGCGGTATCGGAATACGCGCCATGCGCATCACGATGTGACGGCAGGCACGTTGGCAAGGAAGCTCCCGGTCCCGCTACGACAGATTCCAGGTCGCTAAGCAGAATTGACGCGGTCTTTCACGACAGTCACGTCGCGTGCGCCGGCCCTTCGGACTCAGCGGCAAGGCGGCGGCAGGTGCGGTCCGACCAGCGCCAGCGTACGCTGCAGGGCACCGCGTCCGTTGCTGATCAGCGTGCAGCCTGCCCGCGCCATGTCCTCGCGTGCCTGTGGATCTTCGAGCAGGTGCTGCAGCAGTTCGCCGACCGCCTGCACGTCTTCGCCGATCAACAGCGCGCCCGCCTCGCGCATCCGACGGGAAATCTCCGAGAAGTTGTGCAGGTGCGGGCCCGTCACCGCAGCGGTGCCCATCGCCGCCGGCTCCAGCAGGTTGTGGCCACCGATCGGCTGCAGGCTTCCACCGACAAACGCCACCTGCGCGCAGGCATAGAACGGCATCAGCTCGCCCAGGGTATCGATGACGAACACATCGGTTCCAACCTCCGGCCACTGCTTCGCGCGCCGGGTTGCCACGTTCCAGCCCTGCTCCCGCGCCAGCGCCTCCACCTTCGGGAAGCGCTCGGGATGCCGGGGCGCCCACAGCAGCAACAGGTCGGGGTGCTGCCGGCGCAGGCGCCGATGCAGATCGATCACCGCCTGTTCTTCACCATCATGGGTACTGGCGGCGATCCACACCGGCCGCCGGGCCGGCACGCGGGCATGGAACTGCTCGACGAAGCCCTGCACGTCCGGCGTAGTGATGTCGAACTTCAGGTTGCCCAGCGCCTGCACCTGCTCCGGCGCGGCACCCAGCTGCACGAAACGCTCGGCATCGTCCTGCGACTGCGCGGCCACGCAGGTGACCGTGCGGAGCGCGCGGCGGATCAACGCCGCCAGCAGCCGGTAGCCCCGCAGCGAACGTGCCGAGAGGCGCGCGTTGAGGATGTAGACCGGAATGCCACGGTCACGGCAGCCGAACAGCATGTTCGGCCACAGTTCGGTTTCCAGGATCAGCGCCAGGCTGGGCTGGAAGTGGCCGAGGAAGCGGTTGACGCTGCCGGGCACGTCATACGGCAGGTAGACGTGGTCCAGGGCGTCGCCCCACAGCGCACGCACGCGCTCGGAGCCGGTCGGGGTGATGGTGGTGATGACCCAGCGGATGTCCGGGCGCTCCTTGCGCAGCGCGTTCACCAGCGGCGCAGCGGCATTGACTTCGCCCACCGAGACCGCGTGCAGCCAGACCCGCGGTTGGCCGGTGGGCTGGGGATAGGAGGCATAGCGCTCATCCCAGCGCCGGAAGTATTCACGGACCCGGAAGCCGCGCCAGACCAGGTGGTACACGGTGATCGGCAGCAGGATGTAGAGCACGACCGAGTACAGGCCGCGCAGGATCCATTCGACAGGGTCTTTACGCATGCGGCAAGGATACGGGAGCCCCCCGGGAAAGACACGCGGCCGCCTTGGTAGAATGGGCCAATGTCCGATGCCACCACCGCCGTCCGCCCGTCGCTGCGCGATCCCCGCAACTGGCCGATGTTCGCCGCCATGCTGGGCGCCTTCGCCATCGCCCGCCTGCCGTGGATGCTGCAGCGTGCGCTGGGCCGGGGCGTCGGCTGGATCACCTGGCGCCTGCTGGGCAGCCGTCGCCGCGCCGCCGAGGTCAACCTGCAGCTGTGCTTCCCCGAGAAGGACGAGGCCTGGCGCCAGCGCCTGGTGCGCGACAGCTTCGATGCCCTGGGTGTGGGCGTGTTCGAGTGCATCCGCGCCTGGTGGGGCAGCATCGACAGCATCCGCCCGCAGGTGCAGATCGAAGGACTGGAACATCTGCGGCAGATGCAGGCGGAAGGTCGTGGCGTGCTGCTGGTGTCCGGCCATTTCATGACCCTGGAAATGTGCGGGCGCCTGCTGTGCGACTACGTTGATCTTTCAGGCATGTACCGCAAGCACAAGAACCCGGTGTACGAGTGGGCGGTGAAGTTCGGCCGCCTGCGCTACGCCAAGGCCATGTTCGCCAATGAGGACATCCGCGCCACCGTGCGCCACCTGAAGAAGGGCGGCTTCCTCTGGTACGCGCCCGACCAGGACATGCGCGGCAAGGACACCGTGTTCGTGCCGTTCTTCGGCCACACCGCTTCGACCATCACCGCCACCCACCAGCTGGCGCGGATGACCGGCTGTGCGGTGATCCCGTATTTCCATCGCCGCGAAGGCGGGACGTACTTCCTGAAGATCGGCGCGCCACTGGAGAATTTCCCCAGCGACGACGTGGAAGCCGATACCACGCGGGTCAACCAGGCCATCGAAGAGATGGTGCGCGAGGCGCCCGACCAGTACCTGTGGATCCACCGCCGCTTCAAGCGCCAGCCAGGCGGGCGGAGCGATTTCTACAAGTAGATCCACGCCATGCGTGGATGCTTTTCGATTCCGTGCCGGGATTCACAACGGCCAGCGGCACCAGGCGTACGGGTACTCCCCCACCACGCACGCCAAGCCCGCACGGACCGGATTGGCCAGGATGTACATCGCCTTCTCGTGAAGTGATTCGTCGGTCCGCACTGCATGGTCGTGATAGCCGCGCTGCCACTGCGCAGTTCCATCAGCCAGTGCAGATGGTCGGGCATCACCACCCAGGCGAGACTGTGGCTGAAGCCCCTACGCTCGACGAAGCGCAGGGTGTCGATCAGGATCGCCATGTTCGCCGCATCGGCGAACAACGGTTCACGGCCAAGGGTTGCCGTGGTCAATGAGTACACGTTGCCGGATCGGGAATATCGACCGTAGCGGAGTCTTGGGCTTGGCCATGCCTCGAGCGTGCGATACCCATGGAAACACCGGTAGGGGTGGGTTACCTGTGTTTGCGTCGGGAAAGCTCCATCCACGCATGGCGTGGATCCACCACTGCAATCTCCGTTCGGTACGCGCAGTAGAGCCACGCCAGGCTGGATGGACGATCACACCGCCGTCGGCGTGTCGTCCGCGTCGCGCGCCAGCAGGCTGCCGGCGAACAGCGCGGCCAGCAATACGGTCAGGCCACCCCAGAAGGCCGAATAGAACGCCAGATGGGTGTTCAGCGGGAACACGGTCACCGCCAGCGCCAGCATCGCCGGACGCGCGCGTTCGCGGGCCATTGCCGGCGCGTAGCGCCATGCGCGCCAGGCCTGGGCCACCGCCGCCAGCCACAGCAACAGACCAATCACTCCAGTCTCTGCGAGGATTTCCAGCACGATCTGATGGGCATGAAGCGCCGGGGCATTGCCCCACACGGCCGGCCCTTCCTCCGCCACGCAAGCGGGATAGGCATCGCGGAAACCACGTGCACCCACGCCATTGATCGGGTGCTCTTCAATCATGCAGGCGGCGGCTTCCCAGATCCGCGCGCGCCCTGACAGGGCCTCGTCGACACCACGCTCGCCCCCATCCAGGGCCATGGCCGTACGCGCGAAGCGCTCGCGCAGCTGCGGCACGCTGGCGGTCAGCGCACCGGCGCCGAGCACCGCCACCAGCGCCAGCGCGGCCAGCCGTTTCCAGCCGAACTGGCGCACGCCGCTGTAGGCCAGCACCAGCGCGAAGGTGATCCACGAGGCGCGCGAACCGGCCAACAGCAGCACACTGCCCAGCGCTGCAGCAGCCAGCAGCCAGCCCGTATTGCCAAAGCGCCGCGCGGCGGGCAGCAGCAGGAACGGCGACAGGCTGGCCAGCACCTGGCCGAACTTCAGGTTGCACGGTCCCAGTGCGCCACTGAGGCGATCTGCCAGTGCGGCCTCGTCGGCCGGGCACAGTGCGTGGCCACTGACCGCCAGCTTCAGGTGTTCCAGCGACCAGAACCATGGGCTGGTGCCGGCCACCGCCTGCACCAGCGCATCCAGCGTCCATGCGCCGGTGATCAGTGCCAGCCCCGCGAAGGTCTGCCGCCGCCGCTCCGGCGTAGCCACTGCGATCGCCACCAGCCACATGAAGGGCAGATAGCGCAGGCCCGCAGCAGCCTTGGTCCACGAGGCCGCCGGATCGATCGCATCGAATGCGGAGAATGCCTGCGGCAGCCAGTAACCAAGGAACAGGATCGAAGTCAGTGCCCAGGCCGCCGTGCTCAACAGATGCGGGCGGCGCTGCAGGCGTCGCGTCACCATGCGCGCCGCCGCGTACAGCGCGCCCAGGCCCAACACGGTTTCGGCGATGCCTGGCAACGGCCACATCGCCACGTACGCCAGCACCCACCAGGGCGCCCAGCGCCCGGCGCGGTCGTCGCGCACGATGACGGCGGGGTCAGCCGGCGAGGTCGGCATAGAGGCGGAGGGTATCGCGCTGCATGGCCTGCAGGGTAAACGGGATGCGGGTCGGCAAGGACGGGGGCTGGGCCAGCAGGGCCAGCGCACGTTCACCCAATGCCCGCGCATCGCCGAGCGGCACGGCACCTGCGGGTTGCAGCTGCCGAAGCAGCTCACCGACGCCGCCATGGTCCCAACCCAGCACCGGCCGGCCCACCGACAACGCCTCGACCACGGTGCGGCCGAACGCTTCGGGCTTGTCCGACAGCTGCAGTACCAGGTCGCTGGCCGCGTAGGCCTGGGCGATGCGTGCGGTCGGCGTGCTGATGTGCACGGCCTCGGCCACGCCGAGCGCGGCCGCCTGCCGGCGCAGGTCGGCCACGTAGGCTTCACGGCCGGGCTCATCGGTGCCCAGCATCCACAACTGTGCCGGCACGCCGGCGGCGCGCACATCCGCCAGCAGCTGCAATGCGTGTGCGTGGCCCTTCAGGCGGGTGCCACGCCCCGGCAACAGCAGCAAGGGGCCTTCAACCTGCGCCAGCCATGGGTACTCTGCCGCAAGCGCCATCCGCGGACGGCGATCGGCACGCGCCACGCGCGGGAACTGGGCCACATCGACGCCACGCGGAATCACCTGCAATGCCTGTTCGGGCACGGTCGGGTAGTGCCGCTGCACGTAATCGCGCACGGTGTTGGACACGCAGATCACGCGTTCGCCGCTGGTCATCACCGCGCTGTAGCGGCTGGGCGAATTCAGCCCATGCACGGTGGTCACCCAGTGCGGGCGTTGCGCGGCAGGCAGGGCACGGATTGCATACAGACCCAGCCAGGCCGGCAGCCGCGAGCGGGCATGCACGATGTCCGCACCAATCTCGGCAAACAAGCGGCGCAGGGTCGGCAAGTGGCGCAGGGTCAGCAGCGACTTGCGGCCGATGTCCAGGGTGAGGTGCTCGGCACCGCTGTCGAGCAGCGGCTGCACCAGGCGGCCACCGGCGGAAACCACCAGCGCGCGATGGCCGGCGGCGACCAGGGCCGCAGCGATTTCCAGGGTCGAGCGCTCGACGCCGCCGGAGTGCAGCGCCGGCAGCAACTGCACCACGGTCAATCGGCGCATCGAAGGGGCGGCCGCTTAGTCGGCCAGCACGAACACGGAACCGCAGTACGGGCACTGCGCTTCGCCATTGGGCTCGTCTTCGATCGGCAGGTACACGCGCGGATGCGAGTTCCACAGCGCCATTTCCGGGGTCGGGCAGCTCAGCGGCAGATCGCTGCGGTGCACGGTGTAGCGCTTCTCGGCGTTGGCGGGCGCAGTGGCGGTATGGCTCATGGCGGATGTCGATGAACGGGTTGCGAGGCCTGTGATTCTAGCATCCAGGCCGCCCCGACATTGCGCCGCAACGGGTGTTTGCGCGTACCGGGCCGATTCCCTGCGACCTTGCATGCCACTTCGGGATGAGGTGCCGGTGGGAATTCCCGGCCGATCCTGCAGATCCACCCCGGGAAACCACCGACAACGATATTTACCGCATTTGGATCGAACTAAATGGCACTTGTCAGGTTGCCACGGCTGTTGCAGGATCGGGCCAGGTCGTGAACCGGCCTATCCCAATCCGACCCGATCGCATGGCCCGCCCCCACCGGACCGGCATCGCCTCTTCCACTGCCATCGCGGCGGGCGGAGCGATGCTGTCCGTGGTGTCCGCCGATGCGGGTTCTGCCCGCCGCCAGCCCTTCCGGGAGACCCCTGCATGACCCTGTCCGATCCACGCCGCGCCCTGCTTCCGCTCGCCCTGGCCCTGGCCTGTGCGACTACCGCGATGCCGGTGCTGGCACAGGGACTGCAGAGCTCGTTCGAGCCGGGCCAGCCGGCTCCGGAACCGGCCGCAGGCGCATTGCAGGTCACGATCGGCAATGGCCCCGCGGCGCCCTACGCCGCCAAGCGCAATGTCGGCTACAGCGGCCTGCACGCACTGCGCTACAGCAGTGGAGGTGGCAATGCGCGGCGCGAACTGTTCAAGGCGGACGTGACCATCGAGGCCGATACCACCCTGTCGTGGTTGGTGCTGCCGGAGATCGTCGGCAAGGACACCGTGGCTTCGACCTATGTGTCTCTGGACCTGCTGCTGGACGATGGCAGTCGGGTTTCGGCCGGCGCTGCGCGTGACCAGCATGGGGTGGCCCTCGGCGCCCGCGCGCAGGGCGACTCGAAGACGCTGTACCCGCAGCAATGGGCGCGCAAGGCGGTGCGGCTGGGCGATGTGCCCGCGCTGAAGGGCCGCCGCGTGGTGGCGATCGAACTGGAGGTGGCCAGTGCCGACGGCGCACCGGTCTCCGGCTGGATTGATGACGTTCGCCTGGACACCGTGCCACGGCAGCAGCCAGCGCGCGTCTCCGACTGGGTACTGACCACCCGCGGTACCCAGGCCAACGGCACCTTCTCGCGTGGCAACAATTTCCCGGCCACGGCGGTGCCGCACGGGTTCAACTTCTGGACCCCGGTCACCGATGCCGGTGCGCTGAACTGGCTGTACCGCTGGAACGAGCAGAACGACGCGCAGAACCGTCCTCAGCTGCAGGCGCTTGCGCTGAGCCACCAACCCAGCCCGTGGATGGGCGACCGCCAGACCTTCCAGGTGATGCCATCGGCCAGTCGTGGCGTGCCGGAGGCTGACCGCCGCAAGCGTGCCCTGTCGTTCGACCGCAGCCATGAAAGCGCCCGCCCTTACCGCTACGACGTGCGCTTCGACAACGGCGTCGCGGCATCGATCGCGCCGACCGACCATGCCGCGCTGTTCCGCTTTGACTTCCCGGAGGACGGCGACGCCAACCTGCTGTTCGACAATGTCGATGCACGCGGTGGCCTGACTCTGGACGCCGCCACGCAGACGCTGTCCGGCTACACCGACACGCGCAGCGGCCTGTCCAACGGCGCCAGCCGCATGTACGTGGTGGCCCGCTTCGACAAGCCGTGGCGCAGCAGTGGGCGCCTCGACACCGGCCGACCGACCGGCTACATCAAGTTCGATGCCGGCAGCGAACGACGGGTGACCATGCGCATCGCCACTTCGCTGATCTCGGTGGAGCAGGCACGACACAACCTGGCGCTGGAAATCGCCGCCACCGATACGCTGGAGAGCGTGGCCGGCCGTGCGCAGGATGCATGGGACGCACGCCTGGCCCGCTTCGACATCGGCGATGCCAGCGACGACCAGAAGACCACGCTGTATTCCAGCCTGTACCGGCTGTTCCTGTACCCGAATTCCGGCCATGAAAACGTGGGCAGCACCGCCGCACCGGAGTGGCGCTACGCCAACCAGGCCAGCGCCAGCGATGACAACACCGATGGCAGCGCGACCCGCACCTTTGCCGCCGTGCGCGATGGCAAGGTGTTCGTCAACAATGGCTTCTGGGACACCTTCCGCACCACCTGGCCGGCCTACGCGCTGTTCACGCCCGACGATGCCGGGCAGATGGTGCAGGGTTTCATCGAGCAGTACCGCGCTGGCGGCTGGATCGCGCGCTGGTCATCGCCGGGCTACGCGGACCTGATGGTCGGCACCAGCTCGGACGTGGCCTTCGCCGATGCGTGGCTGAAGGGCGTCGGCGGCTTCGATCCGGGCGAGGCCTACGCCGCCGCGCTGAAGAACGCGACCGTGGTACCACCCGACCGCCATGTCGGCCGCAAGGGCATGGACCGTTCGACCTTCCGGGGCTACGCCAGCGCCGACGTGCATGAGGGCATGTCGTGGACGATGGAAGGCGCACTCAATGACTTCGGCATCGCCAACATGGCCGATGCGCTGGCCAAGCGCGCGACCGCACCCGCCGCACGCGAGCGCTACAGCACCGAAGCCGACTACTTCCGCCACCGCGCTGCCAGCTACGCGACGATGTTCGACCCTGCCGCCGGCTTCTTCCAGGGCCGCAGGGCCGATGGCCGCTGGCGCGTGGACGCCAAGGACTACGACCCGCGCGTGTGGGGCCACGATTACACCGAATCCAACGGCTGGACCTTCGCCTTCACTGCCGCCCATGACGGCGAAGGCTTGGCCGCGCTGTACGGTGGCCGCGACAAGCTGGCGGCGAAGCTGGATACCTTCTTCGCCACGCCGGAAACCGCAGACCCGGCACTGGCCGGCTCCTACGGCGGCACCATCCACGAGATGACCGAAGCGCGCGACGTACGCATGGGCATGTACGCGCACAGCAACCAGCCGGCGCACCACATCCCGTGGATGTACCTGTATGCCGGGCAGCCGTGGAAGACCCAGCAGCACGTGCGCGAAATCCTGTCGCGGCTGTACGTCGGCAGCGAGATCGGCCAGGGCTATCCGGGCGATGAGGACAACGGCGAAACTTCGGCATGGTACGTGCTGGCCTCGCTGGGCCTGTACCCGCTGCGCATGGGCGCCCCGGAGTACGTGATCGGCTCGCCGGCCTTCGAGCATGCACGCGTGGAGCTGCAGGGTGGCGCGGTGCTGACCGTGAACGCGGCCAACAACTCGCGCGAGAACGTCTACGTGCAGTCGCTGAAGATCAACGGCAAGCCGTGGACGAAGACCTGGGTGCCACACGACCTGATCGCCAAGGGCGCGACCCTCGACTTCGTGATGGGACCCCGTCCCTCGCGCTGGGGCAGCGGCGTGGACGATGTGCCGCGCTCGTTGACCGCGCGCGGCCAGCGCCCGCAGCTGCTGCACGACCTGCTCGGCAGCGGCGCGAAGGCGACGCTGGCCGATGGCCGCGCCCTGCCCGCACTGGTCGATGACGATGCGAGCACCACCGTGGGCCTGGGCGGCGGCGCAACCATCGCGCTGACCGGACTGAGCGACGGCACGCCGACGATGTACACGCTCACCAGCGGCGACGGCCGCATCCAGGGCGGTGAGTGGACGCTGGAGGCGCGCAACGGCGGCGGCAGCTGGACCGTGCTCGACCAGCGCAGCGGCGAAGACTTCGAATCCGCCCGCCAGACCCGTCCGTTCCGCATCGCCAGACCCGGCCGCTACAGCGAATACCGCCTGCGCCTGGCGGCACCGGCACGGCTGCCACTGGCGGAGATCGAACTGCTGGCGGCCGGCACCGTACAATGAGCGGCATGCGCTACCGTCTTCTGCCTCTGGCCCTTGTTGCCCTGTCCTTCTCAAGTTTCGGCCAGACCCAGGCGTTCGATACGCAGCTGACCCGCGACGGCGTGACGCTGAACTACCAGGACGCCCGTGGCGCCCTGGCCGCGCCGCAGCGCAAGCGGGTAATCGATACGTTCTTCTTCGCCTACCTGCGCGAACGCGCGGACTTCCACCCGGCCGCGCCGGCGATGGTGCGCATCGTGATCGATCCGGCCTACACCGGCATCGCCTTCGTCGGCGACAAGGACCAGGCAGCGACGATCACCATCAACCCAGGCTGGTTGGCGCAGCACCCGAACGACATCGATCTGGTCACCCATGAGGCGATGCACATCGTGCAGGGCTATCCAGGTTACGGCGATGCACGGGTGCCGGGCTGGCTGGTGGAAGGCATCGCCGACTACGCACGCGACCGCTACGGCATGGACAATGCCGCCGCAGGCTGGGTACTGCCGGGCAAGGTCGAGAAGGGGCAGAATTTCGACAGCGGCTACCGGGTGACCGGTGCGTTCCTGAAATGGGCCGAGGCCGAGTATCCCGGCCTGGTGCTGGCGCTGGACAAGGCCCTGCGCGACGGCCGCTATACGCCGGCGCTGTGGCAGAAGCACACCGGCAAGGCACTGCCGGCGCTGTGGACGCAGTACGCCAAGCCGCGTTCGGATGCACCGCCGCCGGCACCAGCGCGCCGCGGCAAGCGGCGCTGACTGGGCGATCAACTGGGTATTGCGGCCGCTGGGTAGAGCCGGCTGGGTAGAGGCGACTGTTAGTCGACTGCCTTTCGTACAGCCCCCGAAAACCCCGCGCTTCGCGCGATAGTCGACCAACGGTCGACTCTACCTCGCTGCCTTCTACGCCTCAGCGCGACTGCACGAAGCCGGCGTACAGCGCGAACAGCTGCTGGAAGTACCGCCGCGTCACTCGATTGCGCATGACACCCTCGCCCATGGAAAGTTGGTCGGGCCCAGGGTGGGAAGGCCGGTCCGGTCCCTTCCCACGGCCGGGCCGCGTGGACGTATTGAGCCGCAACGGCGTTGCAGGGACATGACCGGGTTGCGTAGCGCGTGTGGCACAGACCGGGGTAGAGCCGGCCGCTGGCCGGCTGACGTCGTGCGCCCGGACATCACTGCCGGCCAGCGGCCGGCACTACCCGTTTCCGCTTTGCGGAAACAGAAACGCGCCCCGTGGGGCGCGTTTCTGCAGCTGTCGCTGAAAAGAAGGCTTACGCCTTCTTTTCCGCTTCCAGCTGCTTGCGAATCTGCGCATCCACCGCTGCAATCGCGGTCATGTTCAGGATCCTGCGCGAGGTCGCGCTGGTGGTCAGGATGTGCACCGGCTTGTTCACGCCCATCAGGATCGGGCCGATCGCCACGCCGTCGGTGAACACACGCACCAGGTTGTAGGCGATGTTGGCCGCTTCCAGGTTCGGCAGCACGAACAGGTTGGCGCGGCCCTGCAGGGTCGAGCCCGGCAGCAGCTTCTGGCGCAGCGCTTCATCCCATGCGGTGTCGCCCTGCATTTCACCGTCCACGTTCAGACGCGGGTTGCGCTTGAGCAGCAGCTCGCGCACCTGGCGCATCTTCAGCGCGTCCTTGGAATCGTGGCTGCCGAAGTTGGAGTGCGACAGCAGCGCCACCTTCGGCTCGATGCCGAACAGCTTCATGCGGTAGGCCGCCTGCAGGGTCGCTTCGCACAGCTGCTCGGCGGTCGGGTCTTCCTGCACGTGGGTATCGACGAAGAAGAACACGCCCTGCTGGTTGATCACGCCTGTCATCGCAGAGGTCGAGGTGACCTTCGGCTCCAGCGGCAGCACGCTGCGCACGTAGCCCAGCTTCTTGTGGAAGCGGCCGACGATGCCGGTCAGCATCGCATCGGCTTCGCCACGGGCCACCATCACCGCCGCGATCAGGGTCGGGCGCGAACGCATCAGGTTCTTCGCCGCGGCCACGGTCACGCCACGACGGCCGGTCAGGCCGTGGTAGTACTGCCAGTATTCGTTGAAGCGCGGGTCGTCGTTGATGTTGGTGACTTCAACGTTCTCGCCGATCTTCAGGCGCAGGCCGAGGCGTTCGATGCGCGATTCGATCACTTCCGGGCGGCCGATCAGGATCGGGTGTGCCAGGCCGTCGTCGACCACGTTCTGCACCGCCTGCAGCACCACTTCCTCTTCGCCTTCGGCGTACACCACGCGCTGCTTGTCGCTGCGCGCGCGGTCGTAGACCGGCTTCATCATCAGGCTGGTGCGGTAGACGAACTGGGCCAGCTTGTCACGGTAGGCGCCCATGTCCTCGATCGGGCGCGAGGCCACGCCCGAGTCCATCGCGGCCTGGGCCACGGCGGCCGACAGCTCCACCAGCAGGCGGCGGTCGAACGGGCGCGGGATCAGGTATTCACGGCCGAAGCTCGGCGTCTCGCCACCGTAGGCCGAGCCCATGTCGGTGGCCGCACGACGGGCCAGCGCGGCGATGGCACGCACGCAGGCGATCTTCATTTCCTCGTTGATCGCGGTGGCGCCCACGTCCAGCGCACCGCGGAACAGGTACGGGAAGCACAGCACGTTGTTGACCTGGTTCGGGTAGTCCGAACGGCCGGTGCCGATGATCGCGTCCGGACGCGCGGCGCGCGCCACCTCCGGCATGATTTCCGGGGTCGGGTTGGCCAGCGCGAAGATCACAGGGTCCGGCGCCATGGTCTTAACCATGTCGGCAGTCAGGATGCCCGGTGCCGACAGGCCCAGGAAGATGTCCGCGCCGTCGACGATCTCGGCCAGGGTGCGCTTGTCGGTGTCGCGCGCATAGCGCTGCTTTTCCGGATCCAGGTCGGTACGACCGGTGTGGATCACGCCCTCGCGGTCGAAGGCCAGGATGTTTTCCGGCTTCAGGCCCAGCTGCACCAGCATGTTCACGCAGGAAATGCCGGCCGCGCCCATGCCCGTGGTCGCCAGCTTCACGTCCTCGATCTTCTTGCCGGTGATCGCCATGGCGTTGAGCACGGCCGCACCGACGATGATCGCCGTGCCGTGCTGGTCGTCATGGAACACCGGAATCTTCATGCGCTCGCGCAGCTTGCGCTCGACCACGAAGCACTCCGGCGCCTTGATGTCTTCCAGGTTGATGCCGCCGAAGGTCGGCTCCAGCGAGGCGATGATGTCGACCAGCTTGTCCGGGTCGGTTTCATCCACTTCGATGTCGAACACATCGATGCCGGCGAACTTCTGGAACAGCACGCCCTTGCCTTCCATCACCGGCTTGCCGGCCAGCGCGCCGATGTTGCCCAGGCCCAGCACCGCGGTGCCGTTGGAGATCACCGCCACCAGGTTGCCGCGGGCGGTCAGCTCGCTGGCCTGCTGCGGGTCGGCCTTGATCGCTTCACAGGCGTACGCCACGCCCGGCGAATACGCCAGCGACAGGTCGCGCTGGGTCAGCATGGGCTTGGTAGCGGAAACCTTGATCTTTCCCGGCGGGGACATCCGGTGGTAATCGAGGGCGGCCTGTTTGAAATCTTCGTTGGACATCGATGTGGGTTACATGAATGGGCAGAAGGGACAGGGGATGATACCCCCGTTGGAGCGTCTGGACCTGTCGCTATCCTGTCGCAGGCATGCTGCGACTGCACAATTCCGTGCCGTATGCGACGGTACCGGGATGCCAAGCATCGGCGCCCCCGATGACAGCCATGGGACGCGCTGAAACGCCGCGGGGCCGTACCACTGTCGTGATCGGCCCCGCGGTACCACACACCTGGGTCAGCCCTTGGCCGGCAGCGCCTCGGGCAGTGCGTCCACCGGCGGCGGCAGCTCGCTTTCGCGGCCATCCAGCGCCAGCTGCAGGCGGTTGCGGTCCAGCGCGCCTTCCCAGCGCGAAACCACCACGGTGGCCACCGCATTGCCGATGAAGTTGGTCAGCGAGCGGCATTCGCTCATGAAACGGTCCACGCCCAGGATCAGCGCCATGCCGGCCACCGGTACCTCCGGCACCACGGCAAGGGTGGCGGCCAGGGTGATGAAGCCGGCACCGGTGACGCCGGCCGCACCCTTGGAGCTGAGCATGGCAACCAGCAGCAGGGCGATCTGGTGGCCCAGGGTCAGTTCGGTGTTGGTGGCCTGGGCAATGAACAGTGCCGCCAGGGTCATGTAGATGTTGGTGCCGTCCAGGTTGAACGAGTAGCCGGTCGGGACCACCAGGCCCACCACCGACTTGCTGCAACCGGCGCGTTCCATCTTCTCCATCAGCGACGGCAGCGCCGACTCCGACGAGGAAGTGCCCAGCACCAGCAGCAGCTCGGCCTTCAGGTAGCGCGCCAGCTTGAACACCGAGAAGCCGCACAGTCGGCAGACCACACCGAGGATCACTGCCACGAACAGGAACGCGGTGAGGTAGAACGAGCCCACCAGCCACGCCAGGTTGACCAGCGAACCGACGCCGTACTTGCCGATGGTGAAGGCGATGGCGCCGAAGGCACCGATCGGGGCGGCCTTCATCAGGATGTGCACCAGCTTGAACACCGGGGCGACCAGCGCCTCCAGGAAGTTCAGGATCGGCTTGCCCTTCTCGCCCACCGAGGCCAGCGCGATGCCGAACAGCACCGCGATGAACAGCACCTGCAGGATGTTGCCGTCGACGAAGGCGCTCACCAGCGTCTTCGGAATGATGTCCATCAGGAAACCGACCAGGGTCAGGTCGTGCGACTTCTCGACGTAGCTGTGCACCGCGGTCTGGTCCAGCTCGGCCGGGTTGATGTTCATGCCGGCGCCGGGCTGTACCACGTGCGCCACGATCATGCCCACGATCAGTGCCAGCGTGGAGAAGAACAGGAAGTACGCCATCGCCTTGGCGAACACCCGGCCCACCGTGCGCAGGTGGGTCATGCTGGCGATGCCGGTGACGATGGTGAGGAAGATCACCGGCGCGATGATCATCTTCACCAGGTTGATGAAGGCATCGCCGAGCGGCTTCATCTTCTCGCCGATCAGCGGTTCGTAGTGGCCGAGGATGGCGCCCAAGACGATCGCCACGATCACCTGGAAATACAGCTGGCGATAGATCGGCAACGGCTTTGCAGGCGCCGGGGCTGCGGTCGGGATGTGCATGGCGGACTCCGGAAGGGGCGTTTTCAGGCACGTACGGCCCCGGGACAGCACGGGAACCGTTACCGTGGAAACTGATCGCAGGCCCTGTGCTGCATGCGCAGGAGGTGCGACCAATGGACGCCTTTGTACGCGCCGGGCACGCCGGCGCAGATAACCTATTGGTACTAGCCCCCCGGTTCAGGTGGCGGCGATGCCTACACTGGCGCCGCACCGCCCGATCCTGGGGAGGCCGGTGGCCCGTGCTGAACGGCCGGGCGCGTCATTGCGAAAGTTTCGGCCCCTGCGGCCGTTGTTGTCCTGTCCACACGCAATCTGAGAGAGCCGCACCCAACATGCGCCCGATTCCCACCTTGCTGGCCCTGTCGCTGGCCGCGCTTCCCGCCTTCGCTTCGGCTGCCGATTTCGACAACTGGCCGACCAAGTACGCCTTCGGCGACGGCACCGAGTTGGCCGCTACCGCCAACATCGCCTACGACTACAACGATTTCTCCTCGGGCAGCGGCCTGGAGGACGACGACGCCGTGCGCCGCAAGGAGTTCGGTGCGACGCTGAAGAAGAAGGGCGTCTACGACGCGATGGTCTACTACGACTTCCAGTCCGATACCTGGCTGGACGTGTTCGTGCGCTTCGAGAGCAAGGCCTTCTTCGGTCGCGACATCGGTCGCTTCCGCTTCGGCTATATGAAGACCCCGGTCGGCCTGGATGCGAACACCTCTTCGCGCGCCGGCAGCTTCCTGGAAACCGCACTGCCCGTGCAGGCCTTCTACGAAGGCCGCCGCACCGGCGTGGAATGGGTGCTGGAGCGCCCGCAGTACCTGCTGCAGGCCGGCGCCTATGGCGGCAAGGACCTGCAGGGTGACAACCCCGGCACCACCCAGGCAGTACGTGCGGTGTGGACCCCGGTGAAGGCGCCGGGTGACGTGATCCACCTGGGCCTGGCCTACTCGCAGGAAAATCCGCGCGGTTACAGCGATGGCCGTGACGTGCACCACGAGGCCAGCGCGCGCCTTCGCGCGCGCCCGGAAGCCGGCCTGACCGACATCCGCTACGTCGATTCCGGCGCCCTGGTCACCGCCGACCAGATCCGCCGCACCGGCCTGGAAGGCATCTGGATCCGCGGCCCGTTCTCGCTGCAGGCCGAAGCCCTGCGCGCCACGGTCACCCGCCATGACGGCAAGCCCGACTACACCGGCAGCGGCCAGTACGCGATGGCCAGCTGGGTGCTGACCGGCGAGTCGCGCCCGTACAACGCAGGTGCCGTGGCCAACATCAAGCCGGCGCACGACTACGGCGCGGTGGAACTGGTGGCCCGTTACAGCCGCATGGACCTGGACGATGGCAGCATCCTGGGTGGCCGCCAGCACGACCTGACCCTGGGCGCGAACTGGTACCTGACCAGCCACTTCAAGTTCCAGGCAAACTACGTGAAGGTCGACGCCAGCCGTCGTGGTGTGCACAGCACGCCGGAGATCTTCGAGCTGCGCGCGCAGATGCACTTCTGACCCCTTCCACGTCAGATTCCGGCGGGCGTGCACGCCACGCCCGCCGGCCCTGCGTAGACTGCCGCCATGTACTGGCTCAGCCGCCATCGGATGCTGTTGCTGACCATCCTGGTGATGGTCGGTGGCACCGTGCTTTGTGCGGTCGCCGCCGGCCACTACGCCTGGCGGCGCGCCCTCGGCGAGGAAAGCAGCCAGGTGCAACGCCAGCTGCAGCTGTACGGCCAGGGCCTGCAGCAGCGCATCGACCGCTTCGGCACGTTGCCGCAGGTACTGGCGCTGGATCCGGATCTGCTGCACGCCCTGCGTGTGCCGCCCTCGCCCACCGAACAGCAGCGGCTGAACCTCAAGCTGCAACGCGCCAATGAAGTCACCCGTGCCTCGACCCTGACCCTGGTCGGCCACGACGGGGTGGCAGTGGCGGCCAGCAACTGGGACCAGCCGACCAGCAACGTCGGCGAGAACTACAGCTACCGCCCCTACTACCGGCAGGCACTGGCGCAGGGCCGCGGCCGCTTCTACGGCATCGGCATGACCACCGGCGTACCCGGCTACTACCTGTCGCAGGCCATCGAGGAAGACGGCAAGCGGCTCGGCGTGGTGGTGATCAAGGTCGAGCTGTCGGCGCTGGAACAGGAATGGTTGAGCAGCCCGGACGTGGTGCTGGCCAGCGACGACCATGACGTGGTGTTCCTGGCCAACCGTGACAGCTGGCGCTACCGCCTGCTGCGCCCGCTGGGCGCCGATGAGCGCCGCGAAATGCTGGACGCCCGCCAATACGCCGACCGCGCGTTGCAGCCATTGCGCGCGCGTACTGAAGACGTGCTTGCCGATGGTGGCCGCATGGTGCGCCTGCTCGATCCCGCACTGCCGCAGCCGATGCTGTGGCAAAGCCTGCCGCTGCCCGCCGAAGGCTGGAACCTGCATCTGCTGCACGACGCCAGCGCCGCCACCGCCGCCGGTCGCGCGGCCGCCCTCACCGGCGGTGCCGCGTGGCTGGCGCTGGGCTTCCTGGTGCTGTTCGTGCAGCAGCGCCGACGCCTGGCCAAGCATCGCCTGCGCAGCCGCCGCGAACTGGAAACCCTGCTCAAGCAGCACGCACAGGAACTGCGCACCGCACAGGATGGCCTGCTGCAGGCGGCCACCGACGCCGACAGCGGACTCAGCCGCAGCCTCGAACACCTGCCGCAGGGCGTGGTGGTGATCGACCGCGAACTGCGCCTGGTCGCGTGGAACTCGCGCTACCTGGAACTGTTCCGTTTCCCACAGGACCTGGTTCGCGTCGGCCGGCCGATCGAGGAACTGTTCCGCTTCAACGCACGCCGTGGCCTGCTCGGTCCGGGCCCGGTCGATGAAGCAATCGAGCGTCGCCTGAACCACCTGCGCAGCGGCCGCCCGCACATGCGCGAGAGCGAGAAGGACGACGGCACGGTGCTGGAGATCCGTGGCAATCCGCTGCCTGACGGCGGCTTCGTCACCAGCTATGCCGACATCACCAGCTACAAGAACGCCGCGCGCGAACTGCGCTCGCTGGCCGATGCGCTGGAGCACCGCATCGCCGAGCGCACCCATGATCTGGAAGAAGCACGCCGCGAAGCCGAGCAGGCCAACCGCTACAAGACCCGTTTCGTTGCCTCGGCCGTGCACGACCTGCTGCAGCCCCTCAACGCGGCGCGCATGTTCGTCTCGGTGCTGCGCGGCAAGCTGAGTGACCCGGCGCAGCAACAGACCAGCGACCACATCGATGCTGCATTGGCCGCGCAGGATGCGATCCTCAACAGCCTGCTGGATATCGCGCGCCTGGAATCGGGCAGCCTGCCCACGCGCGTACAGGCGTTCCGGCTCGGGCCTTTGCTGCAGACGCTGGCACGCGAGTTCGGCATCGCCGCGCAGTCACGCGGGCTGGTGGTCGACTGGGTCGATACCGCTGCGGTGGTGGTCAGCGATGAAGCGCTGCTGCGCCGCATCCTGCAGAACTTCCTGTCCAACGCATTGCGCTACAGCGAACGTGGCCGCGTGCTGCTCGGCTGCCGTCGCCGCGAAGGCCTGCTGTGGATCGAAGTTCACGACCAAGGCCCCGGCATTCCCGATGCACTGCAGGGCGAGATCTTCGAGGAGTTCCGCCGCCTGCACGACGGCCAGCAGCGCGGCGCCGGCCTTGGCCTGGCAATCGTCGACCGCATCGGTCGGCTGCTCGGCCACCCGATCCGCCTGCGCTCGCAGCTGGGCCAGGGCAGCGTGTTCGCGGTGGGCGTGCCGTTCGGCGAAGCCAGCGCGATTCCCGCTACTGCTCCTGTGCCGGTGCTGGTGCAGGAACCGGCCGCGGACAATCCGCTGCGCGGTCGCCGGGTGTGGGTGATCGACGACGATCCGCACGTCTGCGCCGCCAGCCGCGCGCTGCTGGAGCGCTGGGGCTGCGAGGTGGCGCTGGCCGACGGCCCGCAGGCGGCGCTGCAGCTGGCGGCAACAGGCGCGGTGCCGGAGCTGGTGCTGCTGGATGTGCGCATGGGCGATCACCACGGGCCGGTGCTGTACGAGACGCTGGCCGAGTTGTGGCAAGCGCGCCCGCCGGTGGTGCTGGTCACCGCCGAGCGCGATGCGGGATTGCGTGAGATGGCCGGCGAGCGCGGTTGGGGAATGATGGCCAAGCCGGTGAAGCCGCCGGCGCTGCGGGCGTTGATGAGCCAGTTGTTGATCCGGCATCGCGGGTAGTTTCCAGCCAATGGCGCAGCCCCTCGTGGGTGGTCGCACAAAGCAGTTCATCGGTGGGACCGGGCAGATGGGCTGCACAGGGGCCGCTGCAAGTACGTCCCTGTAAGCTCGGTCGCCGCATCCATGCGGCTCACGCCCCTGTGCAGCCCATCTGCCCGGCCACGGACACGTTCCGTGCGCGTCCACCCTCGGAGAAGAAAAAAGATCAAAAGCGGGTCGCGCGCTGCGCTTGCTCGTGTAGAGCCGAGCCCATGCTCGGCCTCACGGACGGGCCGGAAAGCAGCCGAGCGTGGGCTCGGCTCTACGAAAAATGGCCTGCCAGGCTGCCTTTGCTTTTGATCTTCTTTTCTCTTCCGTGGGTGACAGGCCACCGAAATCTGTCAGAGGTCGGTCGGGTTGGGTGCGCGGGGGTGTCAGCCGCATGGGCCCGAGGCATGCCTCGGGCGGGTTGGGCAGGACGCCCAACCCGGGTCTTGCCGTGTGCGCAGGACAGCGCACACGAGCAAGCGGCTGCCAAGCCTCCAGGGGCGGATTCACGGCGTCCCCCGCGCACCCAACCCGACTGGCCCGCTCGCAGCTTCTGCTTTCAGCGACCAACCCAAACCCACCCACGAGGGGCTGCGCCGTTGGCTGGAAACTACAACCCGATGCCGGCGTCGCCCTCAGGCTCCAGCGCCTTCACCAGCACCGCTGCCTGCGTGCGGCTATGGCATTCGAGCTTCTTCAGGATCGCGGTGACATGCACCTTCACCGTGTTCTCGGCCAACCCCAGCGTATAGGCAATCTGCTTGTTGAGCAGGCCATCGGCCAGGCACAGCAGCACGCGGAACTGCTGCGGGGTCAGCTGGGCCAGGCGGCTGGCCAGCAGTGCATCGGCCTCCGAACGCTCGGCGGCCATCGCCGGGAACCACAGGCCACCATCGAGCACCGCCTGCACGGCCTCGCCGATGGTCTCGGCCGGGGCCGACTTCGGAATGAAGCCGGCCGCGCCGAACTGCTGGGCACGGCGGATCACCCGTGGGTGGTCGTTGGACGAGAGGATCACCACCGGGATGTCCGGATGCGAGCCGCGCACGTGCAGCAGCGCGGAGAAACCGTGCGCGCCGGGCATGGTCAGGTCCAGCAGCACCAGGTCCACGTCCGGGTACGCGTCGAGTGCTTCGGCCAATGCCTCGGCGCTGGCGACCTCGCGCACCTGCGCCAGCGGCAGGCTCTGCCGCAATGACTGCACCACCGCCGAACGCAGCAGCGGGTGGTCATCGGCGATCAGGATGGTGTATTCGCTCATGCCGCCATTGTACGGGCAGGCCGGAGCCTCAGCGCCCTGCCGGCTCCACGCTGCTGCGCCAGGCATCCAGGAACTGGCGGCGCTTGAGCGCGTCCAGGTACACCAGCAGGCCCGGGCCGAGCTGGATCGGGCGGCGGCTGCGGCCGGGCGCATCGTCGCCACCTGCGTTGCCGGTCACGATCGGCATCAGCCGTGCCTCGCGCGACAGCACCTGCTGGCCACGTGGTGACAACAGGTAGTCGAGGAAGCGCCGGGCTTCTTCCGGGTGTGGGCCGGTACGTGGAATCACCGCGGTACGCAGCACCACCAGCGTGTAGTCCTCGGGCTCCACGATCGCCAGCGGCGCACCCGCGTCGATGCGCGCCTGCGCGTAGGAGCCGAGCACGTTGTAGACCAGCGACAGCTGTCCGCTGGCGACCTTGTCCAGCAGCACGCCGGTGCGCTCCTCGCGCACCACGTCGTTGTCGCCCAGCGCGCCCAGCAACGCGCCGGCGATGCTGCCACGCTGCGCATCCTGGGTAGACAACAGGTAGCCGACACTGCTGCGCTCGATGTCATAGGTACCGACCCTGCCGCGCAGCGGTGCCCCCTCCGCGCGCAACCGGTCCAGCAGTTGCCGACGCGTGTGCGGCACCTTCGCAGCCGGCAGTGCGCGGGTGTTGTAGACCATCACCACCGGCTCGTAGCTGATGCCGAAGGCCTCGTTGCGCCACTGCGCCCAGGCCGGCAGCGCAGCGGTCTGCGCCGAACGATGCGGCAGCGCGTGGCCGTCGTTGACCAGCTTGGTCTGCAGGTCCATGCCGCTGGAGATCAGCAGGTCCGGCGATGCCGGTCCGCCGCGGTCGTGCAGGTACCGCGCGTACAGGTCCTGGGTGATGATGTCCTCGTACACCACCTCAGTGCCGGGGTGCAGCCGCTGGTAGTCGGCAATCACTACCGCGAACACTTCGATGTCGGTGGTGCCGTGGATGCGCAGCTGCGCAGTGGCCTTTGCCTGGGCCGGGAAGCGGCGCACGTCGCCCGGTGCCGCAAGCACCGGCAGGGCCAGCAGCAAGGCAACGGCAGCAGCGAACAGGCGGATCATGGAGTGCTCCGGGGCAGGCGGATGGTGGCGACCAGCCCGCCCTGCGGACGGTTGCTGAGGTCGATGCGACCGCCATGGCTGTCGACCACGCGCTTGACGATGGCCAGGCCAAGCCCGGCGCCGCCGGACGGCGCGCCTTCGCCACGGGCGAAGCGCTCGAACACGCGTTCGGCATCGGCGGCGGCAATGCCGGCACCGTGGTCGGCGATGGTCAGCACGGCCTGCCCGCCTTCCACGGTCAATGCGATCTGCAACGGCCCATCACCACCGTACTTCAACGCGTTGTCGACCAGGTTCTTGATCGCCTCGCGCAACAGCAGCGCATCGCCATGTACCTGTACCGGCTCGGCGGTCATCGCCAGTTGTACGCGCGGTGCCGGGCCGGCCTGCGGCAGTGCTTCATGCAGGGCCTGGTGCACGGTCTCGGCCAGGTCCACCGCTGCAAAGCGCTGCAGATGCGAGCGATGGATCACGCTGGCATCGCTGAGCAGCTGGTTCAGCAACCGACTCATGTGGGTGGCATTGCGTTCGATCGCCTGCAGGCTGCGCCGCATGTCCTCGGGGTCGTCGTCATCCAGCGCCAGCTGTGCCTGCGCGCGCAGGGCAGCCAACGGCGTACGCATCTGGTGCGCGGCCTCGGCCATGAACGCGCGCAAGGTCTCGTTGCTGCTGGACAGTCGTTCCATGAAGCGGTTCAACGCCGCCACCATCTGGTCCATCTCACGCGGCACGCGCGCATCCAGCGGCTTCAGGTCGGATGGCTCGCGGCGCGACAGCTCGCGTTCCACCCGCACCAATGGCCGGAACGCGCGATGCACGCCAAAGGCCACCAGCGCCAGCAGCAGCCCGGACAGCACACCGATCGCCAGCAATGCACGGTTGACCATGTCCTGCGCAACCGCTTCACGTGCACGCCGGGTCTGGCCGACCTGCACCTGCACCTCGCCCTGCGCCGACGCGGCGGCGAAACTGCGGCCGACCACCACGAAGCGCACGGTCTCGCCGCTGTACGCCGCATCAAACAGCTGCGGTTGCGTGCCGGGCCGGCGCGGCGGCGCCGGCAGGTCGCCGTAGCCGGTGATCAGGTTGCCGCGACTGTCGGCGACCCGATAGAACACACGGTCTTCCGGGGCCATCGCCAGCAGGTCCAGCGCGGCATAGGGAAGATCGACCTGCCACTGGCCATCGACCAGGGCCACCGAATCGGCGATGGACAACGCCGAGGACACCAGAAGGTGATCGTAGGAACGGTTGGCGGCGCGCTGGCCATAGCCGCGCGCCGCAAACAGCAGGGCCACCGCGAACACCGCCAGCAACGCGCCAAGGTAGACCAGCAGCGTGCGCCGCAGCGAGCCCGGTGCGGCATTCGCGGTACGCGCGTCAGCCATCGGCGTCGGCGCTGCCGTCACTGGCTTCCAGCAGGTAGCCAACGCCGCGCACCGTGGTGATGCGCAGCGGTGCGCCTGCCAGCTTCTTTCTCAGGCGACCCACATACAGTTCGATGGCATTCGGACCGGCTTCGTCGTCGAAGCCGAACAGGCCGTTGCCGATTTCGTCCTTGCCGACCACCTGGCCAATGCGCCCGACCAGGATTTCCAGCAACCGATATTCGCGGTTGGGCAGTTCGATCGGTTCACCGTTGAGGCTGACCCGGTGCGCGGCGTTATCGAACTGGAAGCCGCCGATCTGCACCACTTCGCTGGCCTGGCCACGCGCACGCCGCAGCAGCACGCGGCAGCGTGCTTCGAACTCGCGGAAATCGAACGGTTTGCCCAGGTAGTCGTCGGCGCCGACATCCAGCGCCTGCACGCGGTCTTCGATGCCATCGCGCGCGGTCAACATCAGTACCGGCGTGCTGTCGCCGCGCTCGCGCATGCCGGCCAGCACGCGCAGGCCATCGAGCTTGGGCAGGCCGATATCCAGCACCACCAGGTCGAAGCTCTGGTAGCGCAGTACGCTGGCCGCCGCCAGGCCATCGGCCTGCCAGTCCACGGCATGCCCACTGCGGCGCATGCGGCGGATGATCGCATCGGCCAGGTCCGGGTTGTCTTCGACCAGCAGCAGGCGCATGGGCACGGGGATGGGAGGGGAAACGAATGCTACCGCATGCCGCTGCCGCGCTCGCCGGGCCCCGCCCGGAGGCAGCAGCGGGCCGCTTTACGCTGCACCGCACAATCCGTTGACAGGACGATGACAGCTTGCCCGACCCAGACTGCGGCCGCGCACCGTCCGGTGCCCACGATTGCCGCGCGCCTGGCGCGCACCTGGGAGGGTTTGTGGAATTCACGTTTGCCTGGCGGCGCCCTGCCGCCATGATGGCGCTGGCTGCCCTGTCGGCGCCGGCCATTGCCGCCGAAGACGACCGTCCGGTCACCGCCACCCTCGGTGGTCGCCTGCACCTGGACTTCGCCACCTTCGACAACGACAACCGGGGCACCCCGAACAAGGACGACACCGAAATCCGCCGTGCGTGGGTTGACGTGTCCGGCAAGTTCTTCGTGGTCGACTACAAGCTGGAAGCCGATTTCTCCGGCGACCGCGTCGAGGCCAAGGACGTGTACCTGGCACGCAGCTTCGGTAAGGCCGGCAAGCTGACCGTCGGCCAGTTCAAGCAGTACTTCTCGCTGGATGACCGTACCAGCTCCAACTACGGCAGCTTCCTGGAGCGCGGCAACGCCGGCACCACGCTGGCGCCGCTGTACCGCCTGGGTGCGTCCTGGCAGGCCAACCCCGGTGACTTCACCTGGGCGGCCAGCCTCTACAGCCTGGAGAGCATCGACGCCTGGCAGGTGAAGGGTCGCGCTGCCGGTGGCCGCGTCACCTGGGCGCCCTCGCCCAGCGATGGCGACGTGCTGCACCTGGGCCTGTCGCTGGCCCGCGAGGCCTACGACAACCCCGGCGCCAACGGCGTGCCCGGCCTGCGCATCCGCCCGCGCCCGGCCGGCCATCTGTCCGACAACAGCCGCCTGACCCTGGTCGACTTCTCCGCCGGCCGCGATACCGACGTCAACAAGTGGTCGCTGGAATACGCGCAGGTGCGCGGCCCGCTGTCGTGGCAGGGCGAGTTCAGTGGCGCAACCTTCGACGACGGCGCGCAGCGCGGCGATGTAATGGCGGCCTACGGCATGCTCAGCTGGTTCGTCACCGGCGAAAGTCGTGCCTACGACCGCAAGACCGGTCGATTCGCGCGGGTGAAGGACATCCGGCACAAGGCCGGTGCCTTCGAAGTGGCGCTGCGCTACGACCAGATGTGGGGCGCGCAGCATCTCGACGGTGCGCCGGACCTGCGTCGCGGCAGTACCGAAGCCTGGACGCTGGGTGGCAACTGGTACCTGCGCGACAACCTGCGCTTCATGCTCAACGTGATCGAAAGCCGTAACCGTGATCGCCTGGCCGGGGTGACGGTGGACCGCACGCGCGCGGTCACCGGCCGCCTGCAGTACGACTTCTAGGCCCGACATTCCGGGCATTCCGCCCGGGCCCCTTCCACTCCCCACGTCCTGTTTTCGCAAGGAGTCCGCAGATGATGCTGAGCATCCTCGGCTTTGGCATGGTCATTACGTTCATGTACTTGATCATGAGCAAGCGCCTGTCGCCGCTCGTCGCCCTGATCACCATTCCCATCCTGTTCGCGCTGATCGGTGGCTTCGGTGCCGGCATCGACGAGATGATGCTGGAGGGCATCAAGAAGATCGCGCCGACCGGCGTGATGCTGATGTTCGCCATCCTCTACTTCGGGGTGATGATCGACGCCGGCCTGTTCGATCCGCTGGTGCGGGTGATCCTGCGTTTCGTCAAGGGCGATCCGATGAAGATCGTGCTTGGCACCGCGGTGCTGGCGATGCTGATCTCGCTCGACGGCGATGGCTCGACCACCTACATGATCACCGTCTCGGCGATGCTGCCGCTGTACCAGCGGCTGGGCATGAACGCGCTGAACATGACGTGCGTGACCATCCTCGCCGGCGGCGTGATGAACCTGACCCCGTGGGGCGGCCCGACCGCACGCGCGGCCACAGCGCTGCACGTGGACCCGGCCGACGTGTTCGTGCCGCTGATCCCGTCGATGGTGATCGCCTGTGCCGGCGTGCTGCTGCTGGCCTGGTACCTGGGCCTGAAGGAACGCCGTCGCCTCGGCGTGGTCACCCTGCCCAAGGGCGGCAGCTGGATGGACAACAGCGTGTCCGATGACAGCAACCCGCTGCCGACCGTGGAAGACGCCGAAGACATCAAGCGCCCGAAGCTGCTGTGGGTGAACCTGGCCCTGACCGTGGCACTGATGACCGCGCTGATCATCGGCGTGCTGCCGATGCCGGTGCTGTTCATGGTCGGCTTCGCCATCGCCCTGGTGATCAACTATCCGAACCTGGCCGAGCAGCGCCGCCGCGTGGTCAACCATGCCGGCAACGTGCTGTCGGTGGTGTCGCTGATCTTCGCCGCGGGCATCTTCACCGGCATCCTCAACAACACCGGCATGGTCGAAGCGATGTCACACAGCTTCCTGGCGGTGATTCCGGAATCGTGGGGCCCGTACCTGGCGGTGATCACGGCGGTGGCGTCGATGCCGTTCACCTTCTTCATGTCCAACGACGCGTTCTACTTCGGCGTGCTGCCGATCCTGTCCGAGGCCGCTGGCAACTACGGCATCACCCCGGTGGAAATGGCACGCGCCTCGCTGGCCGGCCAGCCGGTGCACCTGCTCAGCCCGCTGGTGCCGTCCACCTACCTGCTGGTGGGCCTGGCCAAGGTCGAATTCGCCGACCACCAGAAGTTCACCCTGAAGTGGGCCATCGCCATCTCGATGCTGCTGATGGTCGGCAGCCTGCTGTTCGGCCTGTATCCCCTCGCCGCCTGACCCTTTGCCAAGGAGCCTTCTGCAATGACGCTTCGAATCGCTTACGTCACCAGTGGAATGGGCAGTGTCGGCACTGCCATCTGCCAGAGCCTGGCCCGCAGCGGCCACACCGTGGTTGCCGGCTGCGCGCCGAACTCGCCGCGCAAGGCCAACTGGCTGCGCGAGCAGCGCGAACAGGGCTTCGACTTCATCGCCTCCGAAGGCAACGCGACGGACTGGGCCTCGACCAGCGCGGCGTTCGCCAAGGTCCGCGCCGAAGTCGGCGAGGTGGATGTACTGGTCAACAATTCCGGCGGCAGCCGCGACCTGCTGTTCCGGCAGATGACGGTGGAGGACTGGAACGCGGTGATCGCCTCCAACCTCAACGCGCTGTTCAACCTGACCAAGCAGGTGGTGGACGGCATGGCCACGCGGGGCTGGGGCCGCATCATCAACATCGGTTCGGTCAGTGCCCACAAGGGACAGATCGGCCAGGTGAACTACGCCACCGCCAAGGCCGCGATGCATGGCTTCAGCCGTGCGCTGGCTGCCGAAGTTGCGTCGCGCGGGGTCACCGTCAACACGCTGTCGCCGGGCTACATCGCCAGCCAGGCGATCAGCAGCTTCCCGCCGGATGTGCTGGACCGGCTGGCTGCCTCGGTACCAGTGCGCCGCCTGGGCCGCCCCGAGGAAGTGGCCGGCCTGTGCGCGTGGCTGGCGTCGGATGAAGCCTCGTATGTGACCGGTGCCGACTACGCGGTCAACGGTGGTCTGTACATGGGTTGAGCCCTCCCCCACGGAGTGCGCGGGGGCCGGATCACCTTCAGTTGTGAAGGTGATCCGGCCCCTTTTGTTTCTGCATTTCTGAGACGCACTTCCCGATACATCGGCAGAACCGCTGCTATACCTGCCAGCGCTCGCCGAGCCCGATGGATGAACGGCTGGAATCGCGGATCAAGGAGGTTGGCATGCGTGCATTGCTGATTGCGCTTCTCGTGGTCGCCACTACGCTGCTGGCGACACCGACCCGCGCGGAGCCCCCGCCTATGCGGGTGATCACGGGCCTGGGCTGCCCCGACTGGCTGATCCCAGGCGCGCCCACGCTCGACGCGCAGATCACCGGCCATCCGGAGTGGACCTTCGCCTGGGCTCCCGCGTCCTATACCAATCGCGATCCCATCCGGATCTACATCCAGTCCTTCGACTGCGATTCCTCCGACATTGCAGGCTATTACTTCCGGATCGCAGCCATTGCCCATGAAGTGGGACACGCACTGTATTTCGAAGGTATCGCCTTGAGCACCCGAGGTGCGTTCATCCAGCACTTCTGCACCATGGAGGGGAAAGCGGTACTCAACAACCTCACCGCGCGCAGTGAGCTTCTGGTGACCAGCCTGGGGTACTACGACATCGGCGTAGCTGCGTCCAACGGTCCTGGCCTCATCGCACAGGCCGATGCCGGCGGTGAAGACCTGGACCGGCAGGTAGGTAAGCTGTTCTGCGACAACAACGTAACTTCAACCACCGGCGAGAACTACAACGACTTCTACGGAAGAATCTACGATGAAGCGATCGCAGCCCGTCCCTGAACTTCTTCTGATCCTGAGCCTGTTGGTTGCCGGTTCTGCAACAGCAGCCACGTCCGCTGCCACTGCGGAAGAGGCGGATGCAACCTGGCGGCTCGTGGAGCGCTGGTCCTTGCAGCTGTCACGCTCTGACCTTGTCGCGCAGCTATCACCCCTGGCTCCGGCCGGCTCGCGTTCGGAAGCAAGAATGGGCCGGGGCGACAGCGCCACCATCGATCTGGCGCCATTCGCGGTCGCTGGGAGGATCAAGGGGCCCTCTGGCCAGATCTACACCGACGCGTCGGGGCGAATCATCAAAGGCATTACGCTGCGGCTGAGCGGCGCCTGCATCTCGCGAAAGCAGATGGGTCGTCGCTACCCCGACTTCAATGTCCTTTCCGTGCCGTCAGGGCATAGCCTGGACGAGTCGACGGTGTTCGGCACAGTAGTGAACGGCATCCAGATCGGGTTCTCATTCTCCGAGCATGACCGTGACTGCATGGACCAGCTCAAATTGAGCTGGCCTGGGGAGCGCTTCTGATTCCCACCGGCCTACCACCATGACGAACATGTTGCAGAGCACGCACCACTGCCCTGCATCGTTCGTTGGTTTTTCGTAAAGAAGGTTTCATGTTCCGTTCGCATAGTGGCCATGCACCGCGCACGCGTGCCGGTGACCACCCCCAATGCAACGGACCACCATGCAGACCCGACACCTGACGATCGCCGTGGCGATCGCCCTCTCCGCCGCCACCAGCGCCCATGCCGCCACCGCCGCCGATACCGGCGCCAGCACCGATGCCGCGCTGAGCGCGCAGACGCTGGATACCGTCTCCGTGATCGGCCAGGGCGAGACCCGCCAGGTGCAGCGCATCACCACCGTCGACAAGCAGGTGCTGCCGCCGGGCACCAGCGGCCAGAAGATCCTCGACCGCCTGCCGGGCGTGTCGGTGCAGTCCAACGATGCCTTCGGCGCCAACGAAGAATCGCAGACCATCAGCCTGCGCGGCTTCGACAAGAGCCGCCTCGGCTACACGCTGGACGGCATCCCGCTGGGCGACAACAGCTACGGCAACTACAACGGCCTGAGCATCGCCCGCGCCATCATCGCCGAGAACCTGGCCGGTGCCGAGCTGTCGCAGGGCATCGGTTCGCTGGGCGTGGCCTCGACCAGCAACCTGGGCGGCACCATCCAGTACTTCTCGATGGACCCGTCCACCGAGTTCGGTGGCCGCGCCAGCGTCACCGTCGGCGACAACAGCCAGCGCCGTGGCTACCTGCGCGTGGATACCGGTGACATCAACGGCTTCTCGGCCTATGTGTCCGGCGTGCACCAGGACCAGGACATGTGGGCCGCGCCCTACCAGAACCAGACCACCCGCCAGTTCAACGCCAAGGCAGTGTGGAATGTCGGCGACCACCGCTTCGGTGCGTTCGTGGCCACCTCGCGCGCCAGCCAGGCCAACTACGCCTACCTGTCCAAGGACATGCTGGCGCGTGGCCTGGGCTGGGATTGGAACATCTACGCGCCGGACTGGGATCGCGCCGTGGCCGCTGCGTACTGCGCGCCGGGCACCTTCAATGCTTCGAAGTGCAAGTACAGCGGCAATGTCCGCAGCATCGACGATGCCTACTACCAGAGCCGCGCACTGCGTGACGACAATCTCTATTCGGTCGATGCCGACCTGCGCCTGGGCGAGCAGGGCCGCCTGAAGCTGCTGGCCTATCACCACGACAACCGTGGCCAGGGCCACTGGTGGGCACCGGGCCAGCCGTCCTACCCGGGCACCGACAGGATGCTGCCGATCTCGATCCGCAGCACCAACTACACGATCAACCGCGACGGCCTGACCGCCGCGCTGTCGTGGACGGTGGGCATCCACGAACTGGAAGCCGGCCTGTGGTACGAGCAGAACGACCACAACGTGTCGCGCAACTTCTACTACATCAGTGGCCCGTTCCTGGACGACCTGTACCTGAAGAACCCTGATCGCCTGCTGTTCAACCAGGACTTCGACATCCGCACGCGCCAGTTCTACGTGCAGGACCGCATGCGCTTCCTGGACCAGCGCCTGACCGTGGACGTGGGCATCAAGAGCCCGAACACCCGCATGCGTGCCACCGCCCAGCCGGGCGTGGAAACCAGCATCGCCTCGGGCACGCTGACCGCCAAGGAATCGGTGCTGCCGCAGGTGGGCCTGGGCTTCAAGCTCAATGCCAACAACGAGCTGTTCGCCTCGTACGCCGAAAACATCGCCGCCTTCGTCGGCGGTGGCAGCGGCGGCCCGCTGCAGGTGTCGCCGGAATCGTTCGCGGCCAGCGCTGGCCTGGAGCCGGAGAAGTCCAAGAGCCTGGAAGCCGGCTTCCGTACCTTCGGCGAGAAGTACCAGGCCTCGATCGCCGCATACAACGTCAAGTTCGACAACCGCCTGCTGTCGTTGAACCCGTGCTCGAGCATCGAAGTCGGCACGCGTCCGGAGTGCGTGACGCGCTTCATCAACGTCGGTTCGGTGAAGAGCTACGGCGCGGAACTGACCTTCATCCTCAAGCCGATCGACGGCCTGCAGTGGTACAACGCGCTGTCCTGGAACAAGACCACCTACGAGGATGACTACACCTCGGGCGGCGCCATCGTTCCGGTGGCCGGCAAGATCACGGTGGATACGCCGCAGCGCATGGCCTCCAGTGAGATCAGCTGGAACCGCGATGGCTTCTTCGCCAGCCTGCGTGCCAAGTACACCGGCAAGCGCTACTACACCTACACCAACGACCAGTCGGTGCCGGGCGTGACCACCTTCGACGCCGGTGCGGGCTACGATTTCGGCCCGGGCCTGGGCCTGCGCAACGTGCGGGTGTCGTTGAACGCGACCAACCTGACCAACAAGCGCTATGCCGGCCAACTGAGCTCGTTCGCGCCGACCGATCCGAAGGGCACGCGCTATGCGATCCATGCGAGCGCACCGCGTCAGTTGTTCATGACGGTGGCGGCGGAGTTCTAAGTCGAAAGCGTTGCTCCGCAGCGTCTTGATTATCATCGCGGGGCAGAGCCGGATGGGCCGGCGCAGGACACGCCGTAAACCCATCCATGGGGGCTCGATGGCGCCATCCATGGCGCCAACGGTCCTGCGCCGGCCCATCCGACCCTGCTCGACGGCTTCCCGCGCCACGGTGCGGAAGGCAAAGAAGAGCAGAAGCAAAGAGCCGGGCATTGCCCGGCTCTTTGCTTTTCAAGCGCAATCCCTTCGGCGCGATGATGTGCTGCCGCCCGCGCGGGAAACTGTCTGGCGGCGGTGGGGCACCCTGGCCAGGACCGTGAGGCGCATGGATGCGCCGATCGAGCCCCCATGGATGGGTTTACGGCGTGTCCTGGCCAGGGTGCCCCACCGCCGCCCAGCGACATCAATCGAGGCGCCAGCGCATCATCCCGCCAACGCATTTCATTCCGGCGCCAGCTGGTCCATCCGTATCCGGTTGGCAAACAGCGAGAACGCCAGCATCCCGGCCAGGCCGTTCGCCCGGCTCACCCAGTGCGGCAGCCAGCGCGGCGGCTTCAGCACCCCCGCCTCGAACAACGGCGCGAACGCGATCGCATCGGTCAGGCTCATCTTGCCGGCGAACAACCAGCGGCAGACCTGCAGGCGGTCCTCGGCCAGCATGTGGCGGAAGAAGGTGTGCACCGACACCAGGCCGCGCAGGTACACCGTGTCCTTGGTGAAGGCCAGGCCGCCATTCGGCGGCACGCCGCGGAACACGCGCTGTGCCGAGGCGAAGCTCTCCTCCGCATTCTGCCCGGCGTCGCAGAAATAGCGGAACACTTCGATGAAATCGGCGCCTTCGCGTGCCATCGCAATCGCTTCGGTACGCAGGCTGATGCGCTTCAGGCGCTCGATGTCGATGCTGCCAGTGATCTGCTCGGCGAACGTGGCCAGGCCTTCCTGTGTCGCGGTCACCCGCGGCGAAGACAATGCCAGGCTCGGCAGCACCGGCTGTTCGCGGCCATTCAATGCGGTCAGCGAATGCACCAGCGCTTCGTGGTGGAACAGCTGCGCGCGGTCGTAGGCACTGAAGCGCGCACTGGTGCGCAGGCGGATGCGGGTCGGGCCGGCAGCTGCTTTGGACACCAGTTCCGGGTCGAGCTGTACCTGGATGATGCGCGATTCGAAGAAGGCATCCAGGTCGTTCTGCAGCTGCAGCTGCAGGGCGATGGCCGACACTGGCACCTGCTCTTCCGGCGCCAGCAGTTCGTGGTCCAGTTCGGCGGCAATCTGGATGAAGTGGCGCGCCGCTTCGCGCGTGCTCGGGCCATTGCCCGGCAGCGGCTGCTCCGGCGCGCCGAACAGCTGCACCGAACAGGTATCGACGGCGGCGGTGCCCAGCCCTTCCAGCAGCTGCGCGGCCAGGTCCCAGCTCTGCGCCGATTGCCGCACGTAGTGGCCCAGTGGGTGGCTGTCGTCGCAGTCGGCGGCGATCGCGGCCAGCGCGCGACGTTCTTCGCTGAAGTCCAGCCGTGGGTAATCCACCTTCGGCAGCACCGGCTGACCACGTGCCACGCTGTCCAGGAACGGTGCCTGCACCGTTGCCGGCCAACTGGTCAGGCCCAGCAGGCGGATGCCTCCCACGGCCTCGACCAGGCGCGCATCGAGCGCTGCATGGTGGGCCACGTCACGGTCCAGCGTCGCAGTCGGTTCCATGCGCGGACTATAGCGCCCTGCCCTTGCTTTGGTAGGTGCCAACGTTGGTTGGCATCCGCCGACGGCGGGCTTCGGACACACCCGTGCCAACCAGGGTTGGCACCTACCAGGAGCGGGCAGTTGGCATCCGCCCGAAGCAGACAGAGGCGGGTTCATTGCAGGGGTCAGCGCCCATTGCGGTGCAATGGGATCCGACCCCGCGGTACCGATCAACGCCTACGCGGCTTGCCGGCCGGGCGGAACTGCTGGCCCTTGCCCTTCTTGCCGCCACGCTCCTGCGCGGTCTCGGCCTGGCGGACCGCCAGCTTGGCGGCGGCGGCGGCCACTTCTTCCTTCAGCTTGAAGTAGTTGAGCAGCCGGCTCTCTTCGATCTCACCTGCGTCGATCGCTGCGCGTACGGCACAGCCCGGTTCCTGCTGGTGCTTGCAGTCGTTGAAACGGCACTGTGCGGCCAGCGCTTCGATATCGGCGAAGCCGCCTTCGGACAGCGTCTCTTCACCGGTCGGCTTCAGCTCGCGCATGCCGGGGGTGTCGATCAGGCAGGCGCCGGTCGGCAGCGGCATCAGTGCGCGGTGCGTGGTGGTGTGGCGTCCGCGCGAATCGTTGGCGCGCACCGCGTTGGTCTTCATCCGCTGCTCGCCCAGCAGGGTGTTGGTCAGCGTCGATTTGCCGGCACCGGACGAGCCCACCAGCACCACCGTGCGGCCCGGGCCCAGCCACGGTTGCAGCACCGCCACGCTGTCGGCATCCAGGCCATTGATCGCATGCAGCGCGATACCCTGCATCTCCAGCTCTTCCAGCACCGCCAGCGCGTCTTCGCTGTACTCGGTCTGGTCAGCCTTGGTCAGCACTACCACCGGTTCGGCACCGCCACCGCCGACCAGCAGCAGGTAGCGCTCGATGCGGCGCGGATTGAAGTCGGCATCCAGGCCGCAGACGATGAACACCGTGTCGATGTTGGCCGCGATCACCTGCTGGTGGTAGTGCTCGCCGGCGGCGCCTCGCTTGATCGCGGTGCGGCGTGGCAGCAGGGCGACGATGCGGATGCCATCGAGCAGCACCCAGTCACCCACCGCCGGCCGTTCATGGCTGGGGAAGCGCGGGCGCTGCCATTCCGGCAGCGACTCGGCCTTGATCGACGCATCCGGGCCATCGGCCACCACGTAGTGGGTGCGGTGCTGTTCGATCACCCGTGCCGGGCGGGCCTGCGGATGTGCGGCCATTGCGGCCTGCCAGTCGGCCTGCTGCGCCGGGCCCGGCCAGGGCCAGCCAATGGTCTGCAGGGCGATGAAATCGGGGGTCTGGGTCATCGCCGCCATTCTACCTGTGCCGGCGCCCTGCCAGCCCAGCAATGACGGGCCCGGCGCCCTTGCCATGCATTGCAGCAATTCCGGTAGGATGGAAGCCCCATGCCTTTTGACGGCCCAGCTCCCATGTCCACCAACTCGCCCAAGCCCCTGGCCATCCGCGAGCGCCTTTCCGAAGTGCGCTACGAAATCCGCGGAGAACTGGCGCGGCGAGCCCGGGAGCTGGAGGCGCAGGGCCGCAAGCTGATCAAGCTCAACATCGGCAATCCGGGCGCTTTCGGCTTCCGCGCGCCGGAGCACCTGCAGCGTGCGATCGCTGACGACATGGGCCGCACCGACCCGTACACGCACCAGCAGGGCCTGCCGGTGGCGCGCGAAGCCATCGCCAGCTACTACGCCCGTCGTGGCGCGCCCGATGCGCACCCTGACCGTGTCTTCCTCGGCAATGGCGTCAGCGAGCTGATCGACCTGTCGCTGCGTGCGCTGCTCAACCCGGGCGATGAAGTGCTGGTGCCCTCGCCCGACTACCCGCTGTGGTCGGCCTCGACCATCCTCAACGATGGCCGTCCGGTGTACTACCGCTGCGCACCGGAGAACGGCTTCCAGCCGGACCCGAGCGAGATCGAGACGCTGGTGTCCTCGCGCACCCGCGCCATCGTGCTGATCAATCCGAACAACCCCAGCGGCGCCAGCTACCCGCGCGAACTGCTGGAGCGCGTGGTCGAGATCGCACGCCGCCACAACCTGTTGCTGCTGGTCGACGAGATCTACGACCAGATCCTGTACGACGACGCGGTGTTCCAGCCGGTCGCGCCGCTGGCCGGTGATCATCCGTGCCTGACCTTCAGCGGCCTGAGCAAGGTGCACCGCGCCTGCGGCTGGCGCGTGGGCTGGGCCCACCTCAGCGGCGACGATGCCCGCCTGGGTGACTTCCGCGCGGCACTGGACCTGTTGGGCGCGCTGCGCCTGTGCGCCAACGTGCCGGGCCAGTACGCCATCGAGGCCGCGGTGAACGGTCCGGACACCATTTCCGAGCTGTGCACGCCGGGCGGCCGCCTGTATGAAACCCGCCGCGCGGTCATCGAGGCCTGCGAAGCCAGCGAACATCTGTCGCTGGTCGCACCGGCCGGCGCGCTGTACGCGTTCCCGGCCGTGGTCGGCGCCGCTGCGAAGGGCTTCGACGACCACAACTTCGCGCTGGACCTGATGAACAACGAAGGCGTGCTGGTGGTGCCGGGCTCGAGCTTCAACGTGCCCTACCGCCATCATTTCCGCGTGACCCTGATGCCGGAGGCCTCGGTGATGCGCGATGTGTTCGCGCGCATCGACCGCGTGCTGGCGCGACGTGCCGAGGACGCGACCAAGGTCGTGCCGCTGAAGCCGCGCCGTTCGGTGGCCTGAGCGTGGCGCTGTCCTACCTGGCGCTGGGCGATTCGTACACCATCGGTGAAGCGGTTGCAGTCGAAGGCCGCTGGCCGCACCAGCTGGCCGCCACGCTGCGTGCGCAGGGCATTGAGCTGTCCGATCCGCAGACCATTGCGACCACCGGCTGGACCACCGACGAACTCGATGCGGGCATCGATGCGGCTGCGCCGCAGGGCCCGTTCGATTTCGTCAGCCTGCTGATCGGCGTCAACAACCAGTACCGCGGGCGTCCGCTGGACGAATACCGCAGCCAGTTCCAGGCGCTTCTGCAGCGGGCGATCGGCTTCGCTGGCGGTGATGCCAGACGCGTGCTGGTGCTGTCCTTCCCCGATTGGGGCGCGACCCCGTTCGGCGCAGGCAGTGGCCGCGACCTGGCCGGGATCGAGATCGAGACCGACGAGTTCAACGCGGCAGCCGAGGTGATCAGCACCCAGCAGGGCGTGGCCTTCGTCGACATCACCGATATCAGCCGCGCACAGGGCGAAGACCCGACGATGATCGCCGAGGATGGCCTGCACCCTTCGGCGCGGATGTACGCGCTGTGGAGCGCACGCGCCCTTCCGGTGGCCGCGCACCTGCTCGGCGGCACGGACTGAGGCGATGGACGGCACGCCACGGAACGGCCCGCCCCTGCCCTGCACTCCCCTGACGGCCCCGCAGGCCCGCTTGATTGCCGAGGCCTTCCGCCCGGCGCAGGCCTGGGGCAGCCGCCGCGACTACTACTACACCCGTGGCAAGCTCGGCAGCGATCCGCTGTACGACGGCGTGCTGCAGCATCTGCCTGACGATGGGCAGCCGGTGCTGGACCTGGGCTGCGGGCTGGGCCTGTTCGCCCATGTACTGCGCCAGCGCGGCGGTACCCAGCGCTACCTTGGCGTGGACGTGGATGCCGGCAAGATCACCCGCGCGCAGCGTGCTGCCGCCGACCTGCATGACGTGCGCTTCGATTGCGTGGATGTGCAGGCGCCGCTGCCGGCGCAGGCCGGGCACGTCCTGCTGCTGGACGTGCTGCAGTACCTGGACGCGGGCCCACAGCAGGCACTCCTGCGCGCGGCCAGCGCGCAGGTGGCCCGCGGCGGCTGCCTGCTGCTGCGCACGCCGCTGGCCACCGGCGATGGCCGCGACCGCACCACGCGGGTGGCGGACCGGCTGGCCTGGCTGATCGGCTGGATGGGCACGCGACCGCGCCACTACCCCGATCCGCAGGTATTGCAGACAACGCTTGCCGAAGCTGGATTGCAGGTGACCGCACCCCGCCCGCTGCACGGGCGTACCCCCTTCAACAGCTGGCTGCTGGTGGCCAAACGCCCCGCGTTGTAGGGCCGAACCCACGCTCGGCTGTGCTGTTGCGGTAGATCCACGCCATGCGTGGATGGTCTCGCGACCATTCCTGTAGGGGCGAGCCCACGCCCGGCTGCCCCAAGCGGCCAGAAGCCTGGTTTACAGGACCGGCAGCCGCGCCTTCAGCCCCCGCTCGTCCAGCGCCTGCAGAACGCGTTCGATGATCACCCGATTGTGACCGTGGGCGGCGCCCTCATGCAGCAGCACGATGGCGCCGGGTTGCAGGTCAGGCAGCAGCCGCGACAGCACGCCCTCCGGCGTGCAGCCGACGCCGTCGTAGCCCCGGGCACTCCAGCCCACGCGCACCAGGCCCAGCGCCTTCAACACCGGTGCCACGAACGGATTGGTCATGCCCACCACCGAGCGGTACCAGCGCACCGGATGCCCGCTCAGGGCCTGCAGTGCATGCTGGCAGCCCTCGATCTCCGCCCGCATCGCCGCCGGGCCCAGACGCCAGAAGCGCGCCTGTGGGTGGCTGTGGCTGTGGTTGCCCAGGTCGTGGCCGCGGCGCAGGATCTCCTGCACCAGTTCCGGCTGTGCCAGCGCACGTTCCCCCACCAGGAAGAAGGTGGCGCGCGCCTGGTGGCGGTCCAGCAGGTCGAGCACGGCGCGGGTTTCCGGGCCGGGGCCGTCATCGATCGTCAGCCAGACGCTGTTGCCGGCCTCTGGCAACCGGCTCAGCACCGGTGCGTAGAAGCGGCTGTTGGGCAGGAATATCGGCACCATGAACAGCGCGTGGCTGGCCACCATCAGCGGCAGGCCCCAGTGCCAGCCTGCCAGTACCCATACCAGGATCACGGCCAACTGCGACGCCACCAGCCAGGGCAGCCAGCGCCAGGGCCGGGTCGGGATGCGATGCAATGTTCCTGCGTTGCTCATCCCCCATGATGCCATGAGGGGTAGAATTGATGATTCGAATTCCCGGAAACCCGACGTCCATGTCCCTCGATCCCGCCCTGCGTTCGCGCATCGAATCCATCCTCAACGCCAACCGCGTCGTGCTGTTCATGAAGGGCCAGCCGTCGATGCCGCAGTGCGGTTTCTCGGCCAAGGCCGTGGGCGCCCTGCAGGATCTCGGCGTCGAGTTCGCCCACGTCAACGTGCTGGCCGACCAGGAAATCCGTGAAGGTATCAAGGTCTACGGCGACTGGCCGACCATCCCGCAGCTGTACATCGACGGCGAACTGGTCGGTGGCAGCGACATCGTGCTGCAGATGGCCGCCAGCGGCGAGCTGAGCAGCGTGCTGGGCCTGGCCGCACCGGACCGCACCCCGCCGAGCATCACCGTCACCCCGGCCGCCGTGGAAATGCTCAAGGGCGCGCTGGCCGACGCTCCGGGCGCTGCCCTGCAGCTGAGCATCGACGCCGGCTTCCAGCCGAACTTCCAGCTGGCTCCGCACGACGAAGGCGCGATCGCTGCCGAGTCCAACGGCCTGCGCGTGCAGTTCGACCTGGCCAGCGCGCGTCGCGCCAACGGCATCACCATCGACTGGGTGGACGACATCCGCGGCAAGGGCCTGGCCATCGACAATCCGAACGCACCCAAGCCGGTGCAGGAAATCAGCGTGCGTGATGCCGATGACCTGGTGCGTGCCGGCAACATCACCCTGGTGGACGTGCGCCCGGCCGAGGAGCGCGAGATCGCTGCTGTGGGCGTGCCGTTCAAGAGTTTCGACGGCAACGGCCGTGCGGAGCTGGAGGCCCTGCCCAAGGACACCGCACTGGCCTTCATGTGCCACCACGGCGGCCGCAGCGCACAGGCTGCCGAGCAGTTCCGTGCACTGGGCTTCACCAAGGTGTTCAACGTCACCGGCGGCATCAACGCCTGGTCGGAAGAGGTGGACAACGGCGTGCCGAAGTACTGATCGGCCCTGAAAAAGGGGACGGAGGGGATTAAGTCGTTTATGGCACAAACGACTTAATCCCCTCCGTCCCCTTTTTCTTAGCCGGCGAACCCGCCTTCGGCCAGGTAATCCAGTTCTTCCGCCGTGGGGAAGCGACCGAGCACGGCATTGCGATGCGGGAAACGACCGAAGCGGCGGATGATGTCGCGGTGCAGTTCGGCGTACTGCAGGTATTCCTTGTCACCCAGCACGTCGAACATCGCCACCGAGCGGTCCTGGTCCAGCGGATCCTCGGAGTGCTCGAACGGCAGGTAGATGAAGGCGCGCAGCTTCGGCACCAGCTGCAGATCCAGGCCTTCCTCGATGGCGCGCATGGCGTAATGCCGGGCCAGGCCATCGGTGGCGTAGGAATGGGCAGTACCCCGGAAGCAGTTGCGCGGGAACTGGTCGAGCAGCAGCATCAGGGCCAGCGCCCCTTCGGCACTGCCCAGCCAATGTTCGCGCGCGCGCGAAGCGGCGGCGAAATGCTCATCCAGAAACAACTGGCGGAACTGCGCGTCGAACGCGTCGTCGCGGGCGAACCACTTCGCAGGGCCCGCCTCCTTCCAGAATTCCACCACTTGCGCGGCAACGTCCATCACCTACTCCCCAAGGCCGGCGCGCCGCGCCAGGCCATCATCATCATTCGTCGAAGCGCAGGTGGCGGACCGACTTGCCGTTGCGCCGGATAAGCTTAAGCGCCTCGATACCGATCTGGATATGGTTTTCCACGAACTGGGAGCTGACCTTGGCATCGGAGGCTTCGGTCTTGACCCCATCGGGGATCATCGGCTGGTCCGACACCAGCAGCAGCGCACCGCTGGGGATGTGGTTGGCGAAGCCGGCGGCGAACACGGTGGCGGTTTCCATGTCGATGGCCATGCAGCGCATCGCCCGCAGCCGCTCCTTGAAGGCCTCGTCGTGCTCCCAGACCCGGCGGTTGGTGGTGTAGACGGTACCGGTCCAGTAGTCGTGGCCGAGGTCGCGGATCATGGTCGAGACCGCACGCTGCAGCGCGAACGCCGGCAACGCCGGCACTTCCGGCGGCAGGTAGTCACCCGAGGTACCCTCGCCACGGATCGCAGCGATCGGCAGCACCAGGTCGCCCAGCTGGTTCTTGCGCTTGAGGCCGCCGCACTTGCCCAGGAACAGCACCGCCTTGGGCATCACCGCCGACAGCAGGTCCATGATGATCGCGGCATTGGGGCTGCCCATGCCGAAGTTGATCATGGTGATGCCGTCGATCGTGGCGCTTGCCATCGGCCGGTCCAGGCCGATGACCGGCGCACCGGTCAGCTCGGAAAAGGTATGCAGGTAGCCGCCGAAGTTGGTCAGCAGGATGTGCTGGCCGAACTGGTCCAGAGGCACCCCGGTATACCGGGGCAGCCAGTTGTCGACGATTTCCTGCTTGCTTTTCATGGGCGGTCCGGTACGGCGGGGGACCGGGTATTTTCGGCCACCCGGCCGGTGCAGTCGAGCCGCCGTCGACCGTCCTGTGAAGAAGGTCACTTGGCAAGCCCGCCACCACCGGGCTAGCGTCGGCGGTTGGACCAGGTTGCAAGGGGAACTGCATGGCATCGACGTTGTTGCGCGCCGGGGTGGTCCTGGCGCTGCTTTCATTGAGTACGGCTCCGGCGGTGGGCGCCTCGCGCTTTGTCGCCGATCCCTACCCCAGCACCTACCAGGCCCATCCCGATGCGCCGGTACTGATCCAGAACGCCACCGTGCTGACCGGTACCGGCCAGCGCCTGGACAACGCCGATGTGCTGCTGCGCGACGGCCGCATCGTTGCCGTCGGCCGCCAGCTGCAGGCCGATGCGGGCGTCACCCGCATTGATGCACAGGGCAAGTGGGTCACTCCGGGCCTGATCGACGTGCATTCGCACCTGGGCGTGTATCCCAGCCCGGGTGTCGGTGCGCACAGCGACGGCAACGAGATGACCGCACCGGTCACCGCCAACGTCTGGGCCGAACACTCGGTGTGGCCGCAGGACCCGGGCTTCGCCACCGCGCTGGCCGGCGGCGTGACCAGCATGCAGGTGCTGCCGGGCTCGGCCAACCTTGTCGGTGGCCGCGGCGTGACGCTGAAGAACGTCCCGGCCATCACCTACCAGGCGATGAAGTTCCCCGGTGCGCCGTGGGGCCTGAAAATGGCCTGCGGCGAGAACCCCAAGCGGGTCTATGGCGAGGGCAAGGGCGTGACCCCGGCCACGCGCATGGGCAACGTGGCCGGCTATCGTGCCGCCTTCATCGATGCCGCCGACTACATCGCCAAGAACAAGCCCAAGCCGGCAAAGCGCAAGAGCTGGTTCGGCAGCGACAAGGGCGACAGCGCCGGTGATGCCGGCGGCAAGCGCGATCTCAAGCTGGACACGCTGGCCGGCGCGATCGAAGGCGACATCCGCGTGCACATCCACTGCTACCGCGCCGACGAGATGGCCACCATGCTCGATCTGGCCAAGGAATTCGGCTTCAAGGTAGCCGCCTTCCACCACGGCGTGGAGGCCTACAAGCTGGCCGACAGGCTGGCCGCCGACGGCGTCTGCGGTGCGCTGTGGGCCGACTGGTGGGGCTTCAAGATGGAAGCCTTCGACGGCATTCCGGAGAACATCGCGCTGGTCGACCGGCCGAAGAACAGCTGCGCCATCGTCCACTCCGATTCACCCGAGGGCATCCAGCGCCTGAACCAGGAAGCAGCCAAGGTGATGGCGTCCGCGCGCCGCGCGCGCATGCCGGAGATCACGCCCGAACACGCCATCACCTGGATGACCGCCAACGCCGCCAAGGCGCTGGGCATTGAAGGCCAGACCGGCACCCTGGAGGCCGGCAAGATGGCCGACGTGGTGGTCTGGAACGGCAACCCCTTCAGTTCGTATGCGCTGGCCGAGCAGGTCTTCATTGATGGCCGCAGGTTGTACGACCGCAGTGCACCGGCAGCGACGCCGCGTTCTGATTTCCAGCTCGGCCAGGAGGTGCGTTGATGATGGTGCTCAAGCAGTTGACGCAGTCTGCCGCGAAGGGCAGCCGAGCATGGTTCGGCGCTACTGTCATGGTGCTGGCCTGCATCTCCGCATCCGCACAGGCACAGGACCTGCTGGTGCGCAACGCAACGGTGCACACGGCCAGCGCACGCGGCAGCCTGCACAACGCCGATGTGCTGGTCCAGGGTGGCATCATCCGCGCGGTCGGCCCCGGCTTGTCCGCGCCGGCCGGGGCGACCGTGGTCGAAGCCAGTGGCAGACCGCTGACCCCGGCCCTGTTCGGTGGCATCACCGAAACCGGCATCGAAGAGGTCTCGGGTGAATCGAGCACGGTGGACAGTTCGTTGAAGCTCGGTGAGCAGCCGCTGCGCCCGGAATTCGACGTCACCCTCGCCTACAACCCGGCCTCGGTGCTGATTCCGGTCACGCGCCTGGAAGGCATCGGCTTCACTGCATTGGGGGCAGCCACTGGTGGTGGTTTCGTGGCCGGCCAGGGCGGCGTAATGCGGCTGGACGGCAGCGCCGACCCGATCGGCCCGCGTGCCCTGTTCCTGCGCATCGGCGCGGCCGCCTCCGAACTGACCGGCCATTCGCGCGCCGCGCAATGGATGCTGCTGCAACAGATGGTCGACGAAGCACGCGGCCAGGTTGCTGTGGATTCGCCGCACGCGCTGTTGACCCCGGCCGGGCGCCGCACACTCAGTCGCTACCTGGCCGGCCAGGGCCGCATCGTGGTGGAGGTGGATCGTGCCTCGGACATCCGCCAGCTGCTGCGCTGGGCCACACGCGAGAAGGTGAAGATCGCCATTGCCGGTGCCAGCGAAGCCTGGCAGGTCGCGCCGGAGCTGGCCGCTGCGCACGTGCCGGTATTCGTCGACGTGCTGGCCAACCTGCCAGCCAGCTTCGACCAGATCGGTGCCACCCTGGAAAACGCCGCGCGCCTGCAGCGTGCAGGCGTGCCGGTGTCGTTCGTGCAGCGCGGCGACGCCACCCACAATGCGCGCAAGATGCGCCAGCTGGCTGGCAATGCAGTGGCCAACGGCCTGCCCTGGGCTGACGGTCTGGCCGGGCTGACCCGGGTACCCGCACAGGCGTTCGGCGTGGCCGACCAGATCGGCAGCATCGAGCCCGGCAAGCGCGCCGACCTGGTGCTGTGGGAAGGCGACCCGCTGGACGTGGCGCACTATGCCGAACAGGTCTGGCTGGGCGGGCGTGCGATGCCGATGCGCTCGCGCCAGACCGACCTGCGTGATCGCTACCTGCAGCGCAATGCGCAGCCCTGACCGCATTGAAGGACACCACCATGGCCACCCTGCGCTGGTACTTCGACTTCGTCTCGCCCTACTCCTACCTGCACTGGCAGAAGCTGAAACAGTTGCCGCAGTTCGCGCAGATCCAGACCGTGCCGATCGCCTTCGGCGCGGTGCTGCATCACCTGGGCAATCTCGGGCCGGCCGAGATCCCGGCCAAGCGCCGTTTCATGTACCGCCAGCTGCAATGGACCGCGCAGGCCGAGGGCACGCCGATGCGCTTCCCGCCCGGCCATCCGTTCAATCCGTTGTCGGCGCTGCGCCTGTGCCTGGCCGCCGGAGCCAGCGCACAGGCGGTGGACGTGCTGTTCGACTGGATCTGGCGCGACGGCCATGCCGGTGACAGCGCCGAAGCCCTGCGCGAACCGGGTGCGCAGCTGGGCATCGAGGATGTCGCCAGCGCCATCGCCGCCCCGGCGGTCAAGGAACAGTTGCGGCGCAACACCGAGGCCGCAATCGGCGCCGGGGTGTTCGGGGTCCCGACCCTGGCCATCGACCAGGAACTGTTCTGGGGCAACGACGCCCATCCGCTGATGGCGGCCGTGCTGGCCGATCCTGCCCTGCTGCAGCAGCCCGAATGGCAACGCCTGGACAGCCTGCCGGTGGCGGTACAGCGCGATCGCTGAACAGGGGTGGCGCCTTTCCCTCGGGCGCGGGCTCTGGTTTTGAGATAGATTTCACGTTTCCGAACCTACAACCGCCCTGGAGGGGGAGCCGCGGATGCGCATCGGAATCGTCGTCGACTCGGCCTGCGACCTGCCGCAGGACTTCATTGCCGAGCACAACATCGTGCTGCTGCCGATCACCGTCCGCATCGGCGAAGCCGTGCTGGCCGATCACCGCGATGAGCAGGCCACCCTGAGCTTCCTGCACGCGCACGTGGCCGAACACGGCGCCGAGGCGGAAACCATTCCCTTCAGTGTCAACCAGATCCGCGACCTGTTCCTGCAGCAGCTGGTGATCGATTACGACCACGTGTTCTGCATGACCATCACCAAGACCCGCAGCCCGATCCACGACAACGCGCTGCAGGCCAGCTTCGCCATCCTCAACGACTACAAGCCGGTGCGCCAGGCGGCAGGCTACAACTCACCGTTCGCGCTGCGCGTGCTCGATACCCAGAACCTGTTCGCCGCGCAGGCGGCTACGGCGGTGGAAGCCGTGCGCCTGCGCGAGAGCAACGCCAGCGTGCAGCAGATCCGCGAGCGGCTGGAGGAACTGGCCGGCAACGTGCACGGCTACATGGTCACCCGTGACCTGTACTACATGCGTGCGCGCGCACGGCACAAGGGCGACCGCAGTGTCGGCCTGCTCAGTGCGGCGCTGGGCAGCGCGCTGGACATCAAGCCGGTGCTGCACGGCTACCGCGGCGAAACCGGGCCGGTAGCCAAGATCAAGGGCTTCGACAATGCCGTGCAGAAGCTGTTCGCGGTGGTCGGCCAGCGCGTACGTGCCGGACTGATGACGCCGACGGTGTGCGTCAGCTACGGCGGAGAACTGGACGAGCTGCGTGCCCTGCCCGGCTACGCACAGTTGAAAGAGGTCTGCGCCACCCATGGCGTGACCGTGTACGAATCGGTGATGAGCCTGACCGGCATGGTCAACGTCGGCAAGGGCGCGGTCACCGTAGGCTTCGCCGATGGGCCGCATCGGTTCGAATGAGCGCTGGCCACGGCCGGAATCTGCACATCGATTCCACTGCGGTTGTGCCAGTCTTGCCGCACTTCAAGGAGAACTCCATGCCTGCGCAGTACCACATCAGCCTGCCCGACCCGTCCAAGGCCCGTGGCAATGACCCTGACCTGTCCTTCCACTCGCAGGGCGCCGCCGGTTTCGCCGAAGAGCTGCAGGATGCCCTGCGCAGCGGCACGCTGTTCGAGCGCTGGAAGGCCAAGCAGCCCGACCCGGACGCGGTGGAACCGCAGTGGGGCGTGACCGATCCGGACGCCACCGTGACCGGCGAGCAGAAGGACCTGCGCATCAACCTGGTCGCCACCACCCGCATCGACAGCGACGTGTTCAAGCAGCGCCTGCGCCTGCTGGCCGGCCACCACTGGGAACTGCGCGACGTGCGTTGAGGCCTGGATCTGGTAGTGCCGGCCGCTGGCCGGCAACCGCAACAGCCACGAAGGTGCCGGCCAGCGGCCGGCACTACCCCGACGATTCCCTACCAGCCGCCAGCCAAAGCCGTGCGCTGGTAGAGGCGCCGGGCATGGCCCGGCGTTTCCATATCGTTACCAGCCGCCGCCCAGCGCGCGGTACAGCTCTACACGCGCGATCGCGGCGGTGGCCTGGCTGTTGGCCAGCGCGGCCTGGTTGTCCAGTGCGATGCGCTGGGTGGTCAGCACGTCCAGCATGTCGACCACGCCGGCCTGATACTGCCGGCGCGCCGCCCCCAGTGCCGTCTCGCTCTCATCCACTGCCACGTGCAGCTGCACCGTGCGCTGCTGCTCGGCACTGTAGCCATCCATGGCGTCATCCACTTCGTGCCATGCCTGCAGCACGGTACGGCGGAACTGCAGGGCCGACTGTTGCTGCTGCAGCCTGCTCAGCGCGAGATTGGCCTTCAGCCGTCCGCCCTGGAAGATCGGCAGGCTGATCGACGGACCGATGCTGAAACGGTGCGCGTTCCAGCCATCCAGATCATCGAGCTGCTTGGCCTGGAAGCCGGCGTCGCCATTCAAGGTGATGCGCGGCAGGAAACTGGCCTTGGCCACGCCGATGCCTGCCGTTGCCGCATGCAGTGCCGCTTCGGCACGACGGATGTCAGGGCGACGCTCGGCCAGTTCACTGGGCAGCCCCACCGCTACGGCCGGCAACGCCGGCCAGTCACGGCGTGCATCCTGCAGCTGCGCGTCCAGCGCCTGCGGCGGCTGCGCCAGCAGGAACGCCAGCGCATTGCGCAGCTGCGATTCGCGATGCCGCAACGGCGCGATGCGTGCCTGCAGCGATGCCACCTGCGCGGCCGCGCTGGACACCTGCAGCGTGCTGGCCACACCCTGGCGTTGGCGTGCTTCGGTCAGGCGTTTGATGTCGTGGGCGATGCTGAGGTTGTCCTCGGTGATCGCCAGCAGCTGCCGCGTCGCGCGCAGCTGCAGGTAATCACGCGCGGTTTCCGCCAGCAGCGCGATGCGCACTGCATGTGCATCCTCCTCGGCCATCTGCACGCGCGCGTCGGCCGCTTCCACCTGCCGCCGCACGCGGCCCCACAGGTCCAGTTCCCAGCTCAGGCCGATACCGGCCTGGAACAGCCCGTAGTCATCACGGCCGCCGTTGCCGGACGGATCATTCAGGCCCACCTCGCTGTTGCGTGCACGCACGCCACTGGCGCTCGCGCTGACGCTGGGCAGGCGATCGGCGGCGGTGATGCCGCGTGCAGCACGGCTCTGCTGCACGCGGTTGGCCGCCAGCTGCAGGTCCAGGTTGGCCGCCAGCACCTGGTTGGCCAGCTGCCCCAGCAGCGGATCGTCGAAACCGGCCCACCAGGCCGCGTCCTGGTCGATGGCGTTGCCGGCGACGGCCTCACTCTGCCAGTGGCTGGGCAGTTCCGCCTGCGGACGTACGAAGTCCGGACCCATCGTGCAGGCAGCCAGGGCCGTGCACAGGCTGGCCGCAACGAAGGTGCGGAACACGGTGACTGCGCTCATGCGCCCTCCCCGCTCTTGTGGCCCGGACTGTGCTGCACGCTCTGCGCGCGCGCGCGGCTGCCCAGGTCAACGCTGGCTTCCACCGACATGCCGGCACGCAGCTGGTCCAGCAGCGGCTGGCCCGGCTCCAGCACGATCTTCACCGGAATGCGCTGCACCACCTTGGTGAAGTTGCCGGTGGCGTTCTCTGGTGCGACGGCAGCAAAGGTGACGCCGGTGGCTGGTGCAATGCTGTCGATGTGCCCGCGCAGCGGCTTGCCCGGGAATACGTCCACCTTCAGTTCGACCTGCTGGCCGGCCTGCATGCGGGTCATCTGCGTTTCCTGGAAGTTGGCGACCACGAAGGCGCGCTTCAGCGGCACCACCGCGGCCACCGGCGTACCCGGCGTCAGGTAGGCACCCACGCGCACCGCGCGGCGACCGACCATGCCATCGATCGGTGCGCGCAGCACGGTGTGCGACAGATCCAGTTCGGCGCGTGCCTGCGCCGCTTCCGCACGCTGCACCGCCGCCTGTGCAGCCTGCACGCCCGCGCTGAGGATGTCGGTGCGCTGGCGTGCGGTCGACAGCGCGGCCTGGCCCTGCTGCAGATGCGCACTGGCCACGGCCTGCTTCGACTGCGCCTGCTGCGCGTTCTGCACGGTACCGGCGCCGTCACGGGCCAGTTCGCGGTAACGCTGCTGGTCGGCACTGGCCAGGGTCAGTTCGGAACGGCTGACATCGACACTGGCCCTGGCCTGCGCGATCAACGAGTCCTGCTGGGCCAGTGCGGCCTGCGCATTGGCCAGCTGTGCACGGGCATTGGCGAGGTCGGCACGGGCCGCCTGCAGGGCGACCTGGTAGTCGCGGTCGTCGATGCGGGCCAGCACATCACCGGCCTTCACCGACTGGTTGTCCTCGACTTCCACGGCACTGACGAAGCCGGGAATCTTCGGCGCTACCAGGGTGTAGTCGGCCACCACGTACGCATTGTTGGTGGTCTGGTGGCCGCCATCGCGCAGCAGCAGCCACGCGCCGACGGCCAGGGCCAGCACGCCCAGGCCCAGGCCGGTGTTGAGGGTGGTTCGATTGATCGTCATGAGGGGGTTCCTGCGAAAGGTTCAGGCCACGGCACGTGGCGGATGGATGCGGGTGGGCATCCAGGCAATGAGGGGAATGAAGGCCAGCGCCACCAGTGCGACCACCCAGTACAGGTCGGCCGAAGTCAGCGCCTGTACCTGTGCATGCAGGCGCGCGCCCAGCTGCGGGCCATCGGCCAGCCACGGTTGCTCGCCAAGGCGATCGACCAGCACGGTGGAATGGAAATGACGGCGGCCCTGGGCGACGGCATCCAGCACGCCGCCGGCGAGCACGGCAGCGAAGCCCTTGACCGTGTTGAACCAGGCCGAGGCGAACGGGCCGTCCTGCGGCGCCAGGCCGCCGGTGGCCAGCATCAGCAGCGGCAGCACCGCCATCGGTTGCGCGAACACCTGCAGCAGCTGCACCCACAGGAAGTTGTCGCGGATCCAGGCCACGTCCAGGTGCGAGCCCAGCCAGCAGGCCAGCGCCAGCATCGCCAGGCCCGTGGCCTGCACCCAGCGGCAGTCCACCGCGCGGATGTTCAGCAGCGCCGCCACCAGCGGCAGCGCGATCACCTGCGGCAGCGCCACCCACAGCAGCATCGGTGCGGTCTGCAGCGGCCGGTAGCCCTGCACGCTGGCCAGGAACCCGGACGGGATCGAGATCACCGCCAGCAGCACGAACAGCACGCCGCCCAGCGTCACCAGCGAGTAGCTGAGATTGCGGTTGGCCAGCAGCTGCAGCTTGAAGAACGGCAAGGGGTGGAACCATTCATTGATCATGAACAGCACCATCAGGCCGGCACCGCCACCGATCATCAGCGTGATCATCGGCGAGTCGAACCAGTTCAGCCGCGGGCCCTGCACCAGGCCCAGCACCAGCAGCACCAGCGCCGGCAGGCCCAGCAGCAGGCCGACGCCATCGAACTGGGCGAAGCGTTCCAGCCGCAGCGGGTCCTGCGGCAGGCCCCAGCCGACCATCGCCATGGCGGCCAGGCAGTACGGCACGATCTGCCAGAACGCCCAGTGCCAGCCCACCTGCTCGACCCAGAACGCGGCCAGCGGCGTGCCCATGCTCGGGCCGAACGTCGCCGTCAGCGCGTAGCCGGCCAGGCCATACAGCTTGATGCCCGGGGGCAGGAAGCGCAGCGCCACGCTCATCAGCAGCGGCGGCAGCGCGCCACCGCACAGACCCTGCAGCGCGCGCAACAGCAGGAACACCTGCAGGTTCGGGGCAAGCGGGCAGAGCACGCCCAGCACCATGAAGCCACCGATCATCGCCAATGCGAAGCGGCGCAGCGAGAAGGTGGCGGCACACCACGGTGCGAAGGCCATCGCGCTGACCGACATCGCGCTGTAGAGGGCGACGATCCAGCTGCCGTCGTCGACGCTGAAACCCATCGCGCCACGGATGTCGGCCAGGGCGACCTTGGTGATGTTCTCGTTGAAGCCCGACACCAGCACCGCCAGCAGCACGCCACACAGGCCGACCAGAATGCGGCGATCGAGCCCGGGGGCGGCGGCAGGACGGGGCGCTGCGGCGGCCGGGACAGCGGCGGCCGGCGTACTCATCGCCGGGCACCTATCCGTGCAGTGCACGGCATATTGGGGGTCATTGGAATGCGCTCAGTGAAACTCCGGGGAGCGCAGTCTAGGGAGCCGGTACCCTGCGAAAAATGGCGCAACCCGCATCCCAGGCGTGCGCCAGGCGCACGCATGCAGATATCAGCGCGGGGCCTCCCCTGCGCTTTCGCACATGGTCTTGATCGACCGCCGCAGCCACTGGTGGGCGGCGTCGTTGTCCAGTCGTGGATGCCAGGCCTGCACGATGGCGGCGGTCCGCACCGGGATCGGCAGCGGGAACAGGCGCAGCGGCAGGCGCATGCTGACGATCCGCTCCAGCATCACGCTCGGCATCTGCGGCAGGATCAGGTCCGATTCGGCCGCCGCGAAGATCGCGCCGTGGAAGGTCGGGCTGATCAGCGCCACCCGCCGCTGCAGGCCCAGCGCGGCCAGATCATCATCGATCGGACCACGCGGCAAGCCGCGGCGCGACACCGCGATGTGGTCGCAGGCGGCAAAACGCTCGGCGCTGATCTCCTCATCGAACAAGGGATGATCTTCGCGCGCGGCGCCCATGAACGAGGTACTGAACAGGTTCTGCACCTTGGTATCGGGCGCATGCTTGCCGGCGGTGCTGATGTACAGGTCGATCCGGCCCTGCGCCATCGCATCGTCGTCGGTATCGCCCTCGGGCACGAAGCGCAGCACTGCGCGCGGCGCCTGCTGGCGGAACAGCTCGCGCAGGCGTCCGCCGAAACCACCGACGAACACATCATTGGCACGCACGCTGAAGGTTCGCTCGAGCACGCGCATGTCTACCTCGCGACCGGCGTTGAAGACGCGGTGGGCCTGCTCGATCACATCGCGGACCTGCTCGCGCAGCTGCAGGGCGCGGGGCGTGGGCGCCAGACCGCGGCCGGCACGCACCAGCACCGGGTCGCCCAGCGCGGTGCGGATCCGGCCCAGGGTACGGCTCATCGCCGGCGCGCTCAGGTTCATCCGGCGCGCGGCGGCGGCCACGCTGCATTCGTCAATCAGCACGTCCAGTGCCAGCAACAGGTTCAGGTCCGGCAGGGGCATGACAGTCTCCAGTAAATCAGATGACTTTACGGCACTTGCAACCACGGTGGATTGCGTTCGACGCATTCATTGACTGACGGGCACGGCATGGGTGCGCGCGGTGACATCGGCGACCATCCCCGGCCTGCCAAGGAGACATCCATGTTCAATACCCTGCTGGTCGCCCTGGATGGTGGCCCCCAGCACGCGCGCGTGCTGGACCTGGCCGCCGCCATCGCCGGCCCCCACAGCCGCCTGCACCTGCTGTGCGTGCTCGACCCCGAATTCGCGCTGGCGGCCGATGCCAGCGAAGCCGACCGCATCGAGTACCCGGAAGCCGCCCGCCAACGCTCGCGGGCCGAAGCGGTGCTGGCCGAAGCCCTGGCCGAGCTGCGCGAACGCGGCGTCGACGCCATCGCGCAGATTCCCTCCGGCGACCCGGGCGAAGTGATCAGCGAGCAGGCCCGGCGCCTGAAGTGCGACCTGATCGTCATCGGCCACCGCCACCTGTCCCGGCTGGAACGCCTGTTCGAACCCTCGATCGGGCAATGGACCATCGACCACGCGCCCTGTCCGGTGCTGGTGGAAACCCGCGACCCACAGCCCTAGCCACCATGGCCTCCCGTTCCCCGTTGTTTCCCACCCGGGTCAACTACCGCGCCTTCGGTCGACAGTTCGGCCGGGGCGAACAGGCGCTGCTGGGCGCGATACGGCAGTTGCGCGACCCCGATCTGCAGGCCGATGGCCTTGCCCAGCTGAGCGGACTCGGGCTTGGCCAGGAGGGATGCGACGCCTTCATCGGCCTGCTGCCGCTGCTGGCCACCCCCGCCGCTCCGATCGATCTGCTGCCGGCCGGCTCTCCCTTCATTGCCGCCAGCGAATTGGACCTGCTGGTCTGCCTGCTGCGCATCGCACAATGGCGGCATGCGCGGCCCCGCGAAGACGACACGCTGGCACCCTTGCGCCGGCAACTGGCACGCTGTGCGATGGCCGTGCAGGCGGCAAACCTGCCGTTGCGGCAGCGCTCGTTGTCACCGGTCGGGCTGAGGCTGCTCGATCCGACCGGCTGGTTGCGGCAGCGATAAGCCGTCGCGCCCCCCGTGTGATCGCATGCAGAGAGCTGCTCAGCAGTCCATCGTTCCGTGCGTGCTGCCCTCGTCATCCAGCACGTGCGCATGCAGGATCACCTGGTTGCGGCCAGCCCGCTTGGCGGCATACAGGCCGGCATCGGCGTCTGCCAGCAACTGATCGGCACTGGCCAGAGCCGGCGGATGCAGGTAACCCACGCCGACGCTGATGCTGACCGGGCCTTCCGGCAATGGCAGCGCTTCGACCGCTTCGCGCAGCCGCTCGGCCAGCGCCAGCACGCCCGACAACGGGCTTCCGGGCACGATGACGGCGAACTCTTCACCGCCATAACGCGCAACGCTGTCACCACCGCGACCGGCTATGGCCTTCAGCACCCCGGCCACCGCTTGCAGGCAACGATCACCGGCTGGATGGCCGTGCTGGTCGTTGAAGGCCTTGAAGTGGTCGATATCCACCAGCAGCAGGCCCAGCTCGGTGCCGCTGCGCCGTGCGCGATTCCACTCGGACGTCAGCCGTGCGTCGAACTCGCGGCGGTTGGCCACGCCGGTCAGGCCATCCTGCCGCGCCAGTTGATCCAGTGCTGCCTGGCGTTCCAGAAGATCGGTCTGCAGCAGGACGCTGCGCAGGCCGAAGCCAAGGGTGGCTACGACGAAGCCGGCAACGGCCAACGGCCGCGCATGATCGACCACCAGCGTGCCGACCACCAGCAGCAGCAATGGCAGGATGATCGGACCGGCGGCCTGCACCGTCCTCGCCAGCCGCGGGTGCGGCGTTGTGCCTGCGTCCGGCACCGTGTCCAGCGCCAGGCAGGCGATCAGCAGGAAAGGTATGTCGATCAGCAGATCGTTGAACGCACCGAATGCATCGTCGGATGTGTAATGGTTGATGTAGTAGGCCACCAGCAGATAGGCCATCGCGTACAGCGCCAGTGCGCGGAAGAACCTGCGCCGTTCGGGCACGTCGCCGGCCAGCCAGCGCACCACGGCGAACGCGGCGATACACAGGTTCTGGATGTCGAACATGCGCTGCATGTTGGACATCGCATGGGCGTCGACCTCGACACGGGCGGCGAACGATGCGGTGTGCACGAAGAACAGCACACCCAGCAGCGCCGCCATCGCCGCGTCGATCAGGCTGATGCTCAGGCGCTCGCGGCGTGCCCGGGCCAGGATGAACACCAGGGGCACGCCATACAGCACGTAAAGGAACAGGCTTGCGCGCGGGGTGAAATCAGCACGCCCGGCGCCCAAGGCGTCGATCATGTTGAACGCCATGCCGCCGGCCCACAGCAGCAGTGCCAATGCCGTGGCGCGCCACCCCAGTGCCGCGCGGTCGCGGCGGGCCCGCCACAGGCAGGCGGCCGCCGCCAGCAGCGGTGCGCCGGTCAGGAAAACGAAGGAGCCTACCCCGGCGGGGCCAGGCCACAGGGCCAGCACCAGGCCATGGCACAGCACATACAGCAGCGCCAGCACTACCGGCATGCATCCCCCCGATCCGCAAGGCCGTCTACGCGCACGATAGCGCGCCGGCACGCCACAGCGGCGTGATCCACTGCGGCAAAACGACACTCCGAGTGCACCGCGATGGTAGTGCCGGCCGCTGGCCGGCAAACCCAATGAATCACAGGGCTGCAGGTTGCCGGCCAGCGGCCGGCGCTACCGGAAAGCGCTCAGCCCTGCAGGGCGCGGGCGTGGTGGGCGATGTGCTCGCCGATGAAGCTGGCGATGAAGTAGTAGCTGTGGTCGTAGCCGAGCTGCAGGCGCAGGGTCAGCGGATGGCCGGCGGCATCGCAGGCCTGCTGCAGGCGCTGCGGCTGCAGCTGGGTCTGCAGGAATTCGTCCGCCTCGCCCTGGTCGACCAGCAGCGGCAGGCGCTCGTCAGCCATAGCGATCAGCTCGCAGGCATCCCATTGCGCCCAGTCGGCCGGGTTGTCGCCCAGATAGGCATGGAAGGCCTTCTGCCCCCACGGCACGTGGCTGGGCGCGACGATCGGCGAAAACGCCGACACGCTGCGATAGCGCCCGGGGTTGCGCAGCGCGATCACCAGCGCGCCATGGCCGCCCATCGAATGGCCACTGATCGCGCGCGCGTCGGTCACCGCGAAGTTCGCCTCGATCAGCGCCGGCAGCTCCTGCGCCACGTAGTCATGCATGCGGTAGTGCTTCGCCCACGGTGCGCGGGTGGCATTGAGGTAGAACCCTGCCCCCTTGCCCAGGTCGTAGCCCTCGGCATCGGCTACGTCATCACCGCGCGGGCTGGTGTCGGGCGCGACGATGATCACACCGTGCTCGGCCGCATAACGCTGCGCGCCGGCCTTGGTGATGAAATTCTGCTCGGTGCAGGTCAGGCCGCTCAGCCAGTACAGCACCGGCAGCTTCTGTGTTTCCGCCTGCGGTGGCAGGTACACGGCGAACTGCATGTCGCAGCCCAGCGTGGTCGAATGATGGCGGTAGACGTCCTGCCAGCCGCCAAAACATGCGCGGTGTTCAATGCGTTCCATGGTGCTCTCCTGCGCGGCGCGTCAGCGCACGCGTGCTTCTGGTAGATGCCGACCTTGGTCGGGTTATCCACGCCCGGCGTGGATGCCTTGGTTGATCCGTTCATCCAGCTGTGCCAGCAGGCGCAGCAACGATTCGACGCCAGGCTGGCCGTCCAGGTTGCGATACGCCGCCACCGCCACGTCGCTGCGTGGTGGCCACTGGCCGTCGGCGCGGGCTTCGTGCAGTCGCGGCAGGAATACCTGCGCAAGCCACTGCTCGAACGGCATGCCATCGTCGCTGCCGAAGGCCGAAGTCACCGCACGCGGTGGCCCCACCGCGCCGTCGACCCAGCCCAGCGCACGCAACGCCTGCTCGATCGGCGCTACCAGGGCCGCGCGCGGGTCTTCCGCACGCGGCCGGCGCAGGGCATCGAACCAGCCCATGACGCGGCTCAGTAGTGGACCACCGAACGGATCGACTTGCCTTCATGCATCAGATCGAAGGCGTCGTTGATCTTGTCCAGGTCCATGGTGTGGGTGACGAACGGGGCCAGTTCGATATCGCCCTTCATCGCATCCTCGACCATGCCCGGCAGCTGGCTGCGGCCCTTCACGCCGCCGAAGGCGGTGCCCATCCACTTGCGCCCGGTCACCAGCTGGAACGGACGGGTGGAGATCTCCTGGCCCGAACCGGCCACGCCGATCACCACGCTCTGGCCCCAGCCACGGTGCGCGCATTCCAGCGCCGCGCGCATCACGTTGACGTTGCCGATGCACTCGAAGCTGTGGTCCACGCCCCAGGTGGTCATTTCAACGATGACCTGCTGGATCGGCTTGTCGAAATCCTTCGGATTGATGCAGTCGGTGGCACCGAATTCGCGCGCCAGTTCGAACTTGGACGGGTTGGTGTCCACCGCGATGATGCGGCCGGCCTTGGCCTGGCGCGCACCCTGGATCACCGCCAGGCCGATGCCACCGAGGCCGAACACGGCCACGCTGTCGCCTTCCTGCACCTTGGCGGTGTTGTGTACCGCGCCGATGCCGGTGGTGACGCCGCAGCCGAGCAGGCAGACGTGTTCCGGGTTGGCGTCCGGGTTGATCTTCGCCAGCGAGACTTCGGCAACGACGGTGTACTCGCTGAAGGTCGAGCAGCCCATGTAGTGGTACAGCGGCTCACCGTTGTAGCTGAAGCGGCTGGTGCCATCGGGCATCACACCCTTGCCCTGGGTGGCGCGCACGGCCACGCACAGGTTGGTCTTGCCGCTCTTGCAGAACAGGCACTCGCCGCACTCGGCGGTGTACAGCGGAATCACGTGGTCGCCGGGCTTGACACTGGTCACGCCCTCGCCGACCTCGACCACGATGCCGGCGCCTTCATGGCCCAGCACCACCGGGAACAGGCCTTCCGGGTCATCGCCGGACAGGGTGAACGCATCGGTGTGGCAGACACCGGTGTGGGTGATCTTGACCAGCACTTCGCCTGCCTTCGGCGGGGCGACGTCGATCTCGACGATCTGCAGCGGCTGGCCGGGACCAAAGGCGACGGCGGCACGGGATTTCATGGGTGGACTCTCCAGAGACAGGCAATGACAGGATGGGCGGCGCCATGTTGCGCCGTCGTTTACTTCAGGTACGAGCGGATCAACGCGCTCATGTCGCGCACGCGTTCGGCGCGTTGTTCATCGGAGGCTGCGGGTTGCCCGAACTCCTCGCGCAGATGAGCCTCCATCACCTCGGACATCAGGCCGTTGACCGCGCCACGGATGGCGGCGATCTGCTGCAGCACCGGCCCGCAGTCAGCGCCGGCTTCCAGCGCGCGGTCCAGCGCATCGCACTGGCCGCGGATGCGGCGCACGCGGGCCAGGACCTTTTTCTTTTCTTCGGGGGAGTGCGGCATGGCGGGCCATCTCGGAACTATACTGGGGGACAGTATACAAGCCGAAGTCACGAACTCAATCCTGGCCGGCTCAATCAAACAATCCCTCACCCGCCAACCGGGTCAGTTCATCCACCACGTAGCGCACCTTGGGCCGCAGGTGGCGCGTCGGTGGCCACAGCGCGTGGATATCGATGTGCCGTTGCATGTGCGCATCCAGCACCGACCGCAGCGCGCCGGAATCCAGGTGACGCCGTACCAGTGAAACCGGCATCTGGCAGATACCAAGCCCGGCGATGGCCGCCTCGATCACCGCGTCGCCGTCATTGAGTTGATACGGCGCATTCGGGATGAATGTCCCTTCGTCCTCCTCGCTACCGATCCGCCACCACACCGGTTGCCCGTGGCGGAAGCCAACAATGCTGCGGTGCTGCGCCAGTTCCTCCACCGTGCGCGGCACGCCGTGCGCCTGCAGATACTCTGGCGATGCGCAGGTGACCAGTCGCTGGCTCCCCAGCCGCCGCGCCACCAGATGCTCGGCCTGGTGCAGCCCGCCGAAGCGGATCAGCAGGTCGATGCCTTCCTCGATGGGATCGACGAAATGATCGGTGAAGGTCATCGTCAACTGCAGGTCCGGGTACTGCCGGCACAGCCGCAACAGCACCGGCAGCACCACCAGGCGCCCGAACGAGGATGGCATGTCGATGCGCAGCCGCCCGCTGGGCAGGCCGGCCGAACCCAGGCAGGCCTCGGCGGCGGAGATTTCTTCCAGCGCCGCCGCGCACGATGCGTAGTACGCCTCGCCATCGGTGGTCAGCGCGATGCGCCGCGTGGTGCGGTGGAACAGGCGCACCCCCAGCCGCGCTTCCAGCCGGGCGACGGCCTTGCCCACCGCCGAGCGCGAGATGCCCAGCGCGTCGGCGGCCTCGGTGAAGCTGCCTGAGCGGGCCGTGGTGACGAACGTGACCAGGCCATTCAACGATTCCAGCGGCAGCATCGTTCGCGCTCCATTGGGGACAAATAGTCCCGCACCCAGGGAGATCGAAGCGCTTTATGCGCCCGCATGTCAACTCCATCCTGTGTGCATCGCGCCGCTGGCGCCTTCCCCCGCACCGAGATGACCGACATGACCGCCGCCCTGTTCCGCCCCTTCGACCTTGCAGGCACTTTCCTGCGCAACCGCATCGCGATGGCGCCGATGACCCGTGCCCGCAACCCCGGAGCGGTCGCCAACGAACTCACCGCGCAGTACTACCGGCAGCGCGCCAGCGCCGGCCTGATCATCAGCGAAGGCACGCCTGTCTCGCCGCAGGGCCAGGGCTACATCGACGTGCCGGGCATCTGGTCGGCCGAGCAGGTGGCCGGGTGGAAGCGTGTCACCGAGGCGGTGCATGCCGCACAGGGCACGATCTTCGCCCAGCTCTGGCACGTCGGCCGCATGTCGCATTCCTCGCTGCAGCCCGACGGTGGGCAACCGGTCAGCGCCGGTACCCGCCCGGTGGCCAGCGCACCGAAGAACACCTCGTTCGTGTACCTGGACGATGGCAGCCGCGGCCACGCCGATCCCACTCCGGCACGTGCACTGGAGACTGCGGAGATCCCCGGTATCGTCGACGACTTCGTGCGCGGCGCAGACAACGCCATTGCGGCCGGCTTCGACGGCATCGAACTGCATGCCGCCAACGGTTACCTGTTCGAGCAGTTCCTCAACCCGCTCATCAACCAGCGTGATGATCGCTACGGCGGCTCGCTGCCCAATCGTGCGCGCTTGATCCTGGACACCGTCGATGCGATGGCGCAGCGTATCGGTGCGCATCGCATCGGCGTGCGCCTGGCACCGAACAACCTCACCTTCGACATGCCGTTCTACCCCGACAACGAAGCCACCTATCTGTACCTGGCCGAGGAACTGGGCAAGCGTGGGCTGGCCTACGTGCACCTCAACGACAACGTGCAGGCGGGCCAGTCGGTGCTGGGCGAGGCGTTCCTGCGGCAGTTCAGGCAGGCCTACGGTGGCACCGTCATCCTGGCAGGTGGCATGACCCGCGAACGCACCCTGCAGCTGGTCGAAGCGGGCACCATCGACCTGGCCGCGTTCGGCCAGCCGTTCATCGCCAACCCGGATCTGGTCGAACGCCTGCAGCGCAACATCGCGTTGGCCACGCCCGACCGCAGCACCTATTACGGTGGCGGCGAAGCAGGCTACCTCGACTACCCGGCCGCGGGCTGATCCCCCACGGGGCCTCCACGGGGTCGGATCCCTTTCCAACGGAAAGGGCTCTGACCCCTGTTCGGCGCACAAGGAGTCAGAGCCACGCTGCGCGCGGATCCGACCCCGGCCTTCAGGCGTCCTCGCGCACGTAGGCGAACGACTCGTCCAACCGCTCGAAGCCGATCACCTCAGCGACGATGGCCTGTGCATCCTCGTCGCTGATGTTTCCTTCAGCGATATCGTCAACGCGGGCGAACAGCCGCTGCAGGGCTGCGTACTGGTCATCGCGCAGGAACGGCTGGTGGCTCTGCAGCCAGCGCCGCAGGTTGCTGGCCAGCTCGCCGTGCGACAGCAGCGTGTACGGCCCCTGGTAATCAGCAACGGCTTCGACCATCTTGCGGAACAGGAAATCCTGATAGCTGGCGGCCAGCACATCGGCACGATCATCGTCATGCCACACCAGCACGACGGGGGGCTCGGCAAAGCCGGGCGCGTTGCTCCAGAAGCAGTAGCTGTCGCCGCCGCCGGTCCGCGCAAAGGGCAGCAACTGCAGGTCAGTGCGCAGGGGATTGTAATGATCCTCCGCAGTCAGCTCCTGCCACGCCTCGAGCAGCTCATCGTCCTCCAGGGGCTCATAGTCCTGGGCATACAGCAGCACCGGTGGATCCGCCTGCAGCGTCGGGAATACCACCTCGGACCATTCCGGATGTGGGGCACCCCAACTCAACCGATCCGCTGCGTGCAGCTGCTTGAACAGGGGCGGGAAGGACTGGCCGGTGGCCTGTTCGATGCCGGATAGCGCGCTCATGGATGTCCTTGTCGATAGAGACCGCCCAGCTTGCCCGAATCCGCGCAGGAGATGAACGGGTCGCAGCACGCGGCAGGACTAGACTGCGACCACCGGATGCCGCCCATCGCTGCCATGAACGCCACTGCCCACAGCTTCATCGTCAACCTCGACGTGCCCGACCTGGCCGCCGCCGAAGACTTCTACATCCGGGCCTTCGGCCTGCGCATCGGCCGCCGTCTCGGCCCGGGCGCCGTGGAGCTGCTCGGTGGGCCAACGCCGCTCTACCTGCTGCACAACGACGCCGGCAGCGCCGCCACCGAAGACGGCGACGTGCGCGACTACGAGCGCCATTGGACGCCGCTGCACCTGGATTGGGTGGTGGATGACATCGAAGCCGCGCTGGTACGTGCAGTCGCAGCCGGAGCGACGCTCGAGCAATCCGTGCGCGAGCGCCGCTGGGGACGCATCGCCGTGCTGGCCGATCCGTTCGGCCACGGCTTCTGCCTGATCCAGTTCAGTGGCGAAGGCTACGACGCACTGGTCGAATGACCGCTGCACCGCTCACCACGGCAACGGCACCGCTTCGCCGTTGGCGCGCTCGCCGTAGTACAGCGACGGCAGCAGGCGCGAGAGGAAACTGAACTCCGTGTAGCAGTGCTTGAGCAGGCCCAGGCCGACCGCATCGCCGGCATCGCGGTGCGGATCGGTGCTGTCCAGGCCGAGCACGAAGCGGCTGCGCAGCACACAGCCAAACGGCGTATCGCGCGCCACGTGCAGCATCTGCCCGTCGCAGGGATCACCGTTTGCATCCAGGCGGACGTGGTCGCCGAAGCCGATGCGCGCGGCGATCACCGCCGATACATCGCCTGCATCCTGTGCCGCCTGCAGGCGCTCGGGCACCAGCAACGTGCGCGGGTCATGGAACTTCAGGCGCGCCGCCACCGGCGGAATGTCGGCCAGCGATTCCACCGCATGGATGCTGGCGCCGTGGTAGCTGCGCCCGCGCTGCCAGGCCGCGTCCCAGCCGCGATGCTCGACATGATCGACCGGATGCCACCAGCGGATGTGCTGGGTGGTCTCGAAGAAGGTGAACCACCAGTCCAGCATGCGGCCCTTGCAGCCGTGCAGATCGGTGCGCACCGCCACCAGCAGGGTGCCGTCTTCGCGGCGCTGGATGCCGGTCTCCAGGTGCATCGGCGCCGGGTCCAGCAGATCGTGGTGGTCCAGCCAGGCGCGTGCGTTCACAGCGGTATACATCGGGGTCTCCTGCGGTGTTGGGAGCCCCGACAATACGGAAACGGCATTCGTTTCGCAATTGTCCGGATGCGGTAAGATGGGCGCAATGAACAGCACCACCGTGCCCGAGCCCACATCACCAACCCGCCGCCGCGGCCGCCCTGCGCGGCCGGAAGCCGAAGTCCGCCACGCCGTGCTGCAGGCCACGCTGGAACTGCTGCTGGCGCAGGGCTACGAGGCCACCACCATCGAAGCGGTGGCGGCGCACGCCGGGGTGGCGAAGAAGACCGTCTACCGCCACGCCAGCAATCGCGAGGAACTGGTTGGGTTGGCGGTGCGTGAGTGGACCGACGGCTTCGCGCCACAACTGCAGCGCGATGCGCGCAATGCCCAAGAGGTCGTGCCGTTGCTGCAGGACATCCTGCACGCGGTGTGCGCGCAGGCGCTGTCGGCGCAGGCGGTGCAGGTGTTCCGCCTGCTGGCCACCGACTTTCCCGGCAAGGACGCGCTGCTGCAGGCCTATCTGGACAACGGCATCGAACGCGGCCGTGCGCTGCTGGCCGACTGGCTGGCGCGCCAGCAACAGCGTGGGCTGCTACGCGAGGGAGATCCTGTTCGCATGGCGCGATTGCTGCTGGCGATGGCCGTGGCCGAGCCGCTGCGCGAACGCGTGATCGGTGTGGTGGCCGAGGATGCGCCGGTGGACGTGCACCTGCGCGACTGCGTGGCGTTCTTGGCGCCGGTGTTGCAGGCGCCGTAAGGTTGCTCCATCCACGCGTGGCGTGGATCTACCGGCCGGTCCCGATTCGTTGGTCGGCAATGGCCTTGCCCGGTGGGTGCCGACCGTTGGTCGGCAATGGCCTTGCCCGGTGGGTGCCGACCGTTGGTCGGCACCACATCATCCATCGCAACTCACTCGCGCAGCATATCCACGAACGCGCGCAACGCACCGGGCATCTGCCGCTGCTTCGGGTAGTACAGCGCGAAGCCGGCGAACGGTTCGCTCCAGTCTTCCAGCACTGCCACCATCTGGCCGGATTCGATGTACGGGCGGGCGGTGTCTTCCAGCACATAGGCCAGGCCGATGCCATCGAGTACCGCTCTGACCACGGTGCCCTGCTCGCACAGCGTCAGCCGCCCCGGCACATCGATCTCCAGCGCCTGCCCACCGCGCTCGAACTGCCACTTGTACAGATGCCCGCTGGCGAAGCGGAAGCGGATGCATTCGTGTGTGGCCAGGTCGCGCGGATGCTGTGGCGCCGGGCGCCGCCGCAGGTAGTCCGGCGAGCCGACAATCAAGCCACGCAGCGGTGGGCCCATCGGCACCGCCACCATGTCCTCGGGTACGAACTCGTGCAGGCGCACGCCGGCGTCGTAGCCTTCGGCAACGATATCGACCAGGCCATCGTTCTCGGTCAGCTCCACCCGCACGTCGGGATGGGCGTGCAGGAAGCGCGCCAGCCGTGGCCCCAACTGGGTCGGCACTGCGGCGCGGGTAGCATTGATACGCAGCAGGCCCGCCGGCGCGGCGCGGAACTGGTTCATCTCCTCCAGCGCGTCATTCACCTGGCCCAGCGCGGGCTGCAGGCGTTCCAGCAGGCGTTGCCCGGCCTCGGTCAGGGCCACGCTGCGGGTGGTGCGATGGAACAGGCCCACGCCCAACCGTTCCTCCAGCGCGCGGATCGCATAGCTCACCGCCGAGGTCGACAGCGCCAGCTCGGCGCCGGCACGGCGGAAGCTGCGGTGACGGGCGACCGCCGCGAACGCGGCCAGGTGGGTGAGATTGTCAGTGGCCATGATTGTGCAGTTTCACTTGATGAATCATGCCGATATCCGTGCTTCTTGCGGCTGGGTACGGGGCGTATTGTAAAACGCCTTTCGACAAACCCTGCCAAGGATTCCCCATGTCCCTCGCCCGTGGTTACGCCGCCCACTCCCATACCGACCCGCTGGTGCCCTTCGAGTTCGAACGCCGCGCGGTCGGCCCGGACGATGTGCGCATCGAGATTCTCTACAGCGGCATCTGCCACTCCGACCTGCACCAGGCCCGCGACGACTGGGGTGGCTCGATCTACCCGATGGTGCCGGGCCACGAGATCATCGGCCGCGTGACCGAGGTCGGCAGCAACGTCACCCGCTTCAAGGTCGGCGACCACGCCGGCGTCGGCTGCATGGTCGACTCCTGCCGCCACTGCGATGCCTGCGAGCACGACCTGGAGCAGTACTGCGCAGAGGGCGCGACCTGGACCTACAACGGCCGTGAACGCGAAAGCGGCGCGCCGACCTACGGCGGCTATTCCGACCACGTGGTGGTCGAACAGCGCTTCGTGGTGAAGGTGTCCGACACCCTCGACCTGAAGGCCGCCGCCCCGCTGCTGTGCGCCGGCATCACCACCTGGTCGCCGCTGCGCCACTGGAAGGTCGGCCCGGGCCAGAAGGTCGGCGTGATCGGCCTCGGTGGCCTCGGCCACATGGGCGTGAAGTTCGCCAAGGCACTCGGCGCGCACGTGGTGATGATCACCACCACGCCGGAAAAGGGTGCCGACGCCAAGCGCCTGGGCGCCGATGAGGTACTGGTCTCGCGCGATGCCGCGCAGATGAAGGCGCACGCCGGCAGCTTCGACTTCCTGCTCAACACCATCCCGGTCGGCCATGACACCAACCCCTACATGGGCCTGCTCAAGCGTGAAGCCACCATGTGCCTGGTCGGCGTGCTGACCGAACTGGACCCGCCGTTGACCGGTGGCAGCGTGATCTTCGGCCGCAAGCACCTGACCGGCTCGGCGATTGGCGGCATGGCTGAAACCCAGGAAATGATGGACTTCTGTGCCGAGCACGGCATCGTCAGCGATGTGGAGATGATCGACATCAAGAACGTCAACGAAGCCTGGGAACGCATGGCGAAGAACGATGTGCGCTACCGCTTCGTGATCGACATGGCGACGATGAAGGACGCGGCCTGATCCAGGGCAGATGCGAAAAAGAAAAACCCCGGCAATGCCGGGGTTTTTTTCTGGTAGTGCCGGCCGCTGGCCGGCGCCCCCGCCTGGCTGCCGGCCAGCGGCCGGCACTACCGCAATCCACTCAGTACGCGAATTCGCGGAACACCGGATCGACGTCGCCGTGCCAGCGGCCATGGAACAGCGCCAGCTTGCGCTCGGCCGGGGTCAGCCCGGATTCGACGATCTCCTGCAGCACGTCCAGGAACTTGCTCTCGTCCTGGCCGTCGGCATTGCGCGCCGCGCGGCGCTTGAGGCCTTCGACGGAAATCTTCACGGCTTCGCGGGCCAGGTCGCGCACCGTGCCATTGCGGAACGGCAGGTTCATCGCATGCTTCGGCACGCCGTCGCGCAGTGCATGGCGCTCGGCCAGGGTGAAGTCACGCACCAGGTCCCACGCAGCGTCCAGCGCAGCGTCGTCGTACAGCAGCCCGACCCAGAACGCCGGCAGCGCACACAGGCGGCTCCACGGACCACCATCGGCACCGCGCATTTCCAGGTACTTCTTCAGGCGCACTTCCGGGAACGCGGTGGTCATGTGGTCCGACCAGTCGCGCAGCGTCGGCAGCGCGCCCGGCAGCACCGGCAGCCTGGCCTGCATGAAATCGCGGAAGCTCTGCCCGCTGGCGTCGTGGTAGATGCCATCGCGGTAGGAGAAATACATCGGCACGTCGAGCAGGTAATCGACATAGCGCTCGTAACCGAAGCCATCCTCGAACACGAAGTCGAGCATGCCGGTGCGGTCAGCGTCGGTGTCGGTCCAGATGTGCGAGCGGTAGCTCAGGTAGCCGTTGGGCTTGCCTTCGGTGAACGGCGAATCGGCGAACAGCGCGGTGGCGATCGGCTGCAGCGCCAGCGATACGCGGAACTTCTTCACCATGTCCGCTTCGGTGGCGTAGTCCAGGTTCACCTGTACCGTGCAGGTGCGCGTCATCATGTCCAGGCCGAGCGAACCGACCTTGGGCATGTACGCACGCATGATCTTGTAGCGGCCCTTGGGCATCCAGGGCATCTCGTCGCGCTTCCACTTCGGCTGGAAGCCCATGCCGAGGAAACCCAGCTGCAGTTCGCCGGCCACCTGCGCCACTTCGTTGAGGTGGGTGCCGGTCTCCACGCAGGTCTGGTGGATGGTCGCCAGCGCCGCGCCCGACAGTTCCAGCTGACCGGCCGGCTCCAGCGTCACCGAGGCGCCATCGCGCAGCAGGGCGATCGTGTTGCCGTTCTCCTGCACCGGCTCCCAGCCGAAGCGGACCAGGCCGTTGAGCAGCGCTTCGATGCCGCGCTCGCCTTCGAAGGTCGGCGGGCGCAGGTCATCCAGGCGGAACCCGAACTTCTCGTGCTCGGTGCCGATGCGCCACTGCGCGCGGGGCTTCTCGCCGGAGGCGATCACCTCCACCAGCTGCGAGCGGTCGGTAATGGGGGTATCGGCGACGTGGCTGGGGCTCGACAAGGGAAAGGCTCGCTGGACGGTGGCGGGGGATGTGGGGCTCGCGGCCTTCCATCGCAAGGGCGCACTATAGCGTGGCACCCCGTTGCGTCATGCGACGGTGACGGGTTTCAGCATCCTACCGACGCCCTCTTGACCCTCGTACACTCAGAGCCATGAGCCGCCATTCACGACACCCCGAACTGCATCGCTCCGAGCGCGTCGGCTGGCTGCGAGCCGCCGTGCTGGGCGCCAACGATGGCATCGTCTCGGTGGCTGGCCTGGTGGTCGGCGTGGCCGCCAGCGGCGCCTCGGCTGCGACCATCCTGGCCACCGGCGTGGCAGGTACCGTGGCCGGCGCGATGTCGATGGCGGCGGGCGAATATGTCTCGGTGCAGACCCAGGCCGACACCGAAGAGGCCGACCTGGCAATGGAAAAGCGCGAGCTGCGCGACGATCCGCACAGCGAACTGGAGGAGCTGGCCGCGATCTACCGCCACCGCGGCCTGGAGCCTGCGCTGGCGCGGCAGGTGGCCGAACAGCTCACCGCCCACGATGCGCTGGGTGCCCACGCCCGCGACGAACTGGGCATCACCGATACCCTGCGCGCCCGTCCGCTGCAGGCAGCGCTGGCCTCGGCCGGTGCGTTCACCTGCGGTGCGGCGCTGCCAGTGATGACCGCCCTGCTGGCGCCGGTCGACAAGGTCGCACTGATGACCACGGCCAGTACCCTGCTCGGCCTGTGTCTGACCGGCGCGGTGGCAGCCCAGGCCGGCGGCGCCCCGCCGGTACGCGGCGCGATCCGGGTGATGTTCTGGGGTGCACTGGCAATGGCCGCCGCTGCAGGCGTCGGTCGCCTGTTCGGCGCCCCGGTGACATGACCGGCATGCTGCCGCCAGTTACCGCACTGCTGGCCGAGATGGCCAGTCTGGCCGGCTGCGCACGCGCCGAAGGTTATGCGTGCATCACCGCGCGGCGCGAACATGGCGCCAGCTCGGTGGAGATTCCGCAACCGCAGTTCGCGATCCTGCTGGAAGGCCGCAAGCAGGTGCGTACCGCGCACCAGTCGCTGGAGTTCATCCCCGGCGACATCCTGCTGCTGACCCAGCGCTGCCGTATCGATGTGGTCAACACCCCCGACCCACGCAGTGGCCGCTACCTCAGTGCCATCGTGCCGCTGTGTGCCGAAGTGCTGGCGGCCGCACGCACGCTGTGGAGCGAGGAGCTTCCCGCGCCAGGCCAGGCGATGGCGCGGCTGCCGTTGATCGATCATGGCGCGGTGCTGCGCCAGTGGCGGCAATCGCTGCAGGACGGTCGTTACAGCGAAGCGCGGCTGGCCCTGGCCTCGCTGGTACTGACCTTGTGCCGGCAGGGCCACGGCAACCTGCTGCTGCCGCAGGCACCGAGCCTGGGCGAACAGATCCGCGACCGCATCGCCGCCGAACCCGCACGCGACTGGCAATCGCGCGATGTGGAAGAACAGTTCGCGTTGAGCGGCGCGACCCTGCGCCGCCGTCTTGCCGCCGAAGACACCAGCCTGCGCCAGCTGCTCACCGAGGCACGGCTGGCGCATGGCATGCAGCTGCTCTACACCACGGACCTGCCGTTGAAGACCGTGGCAGCGCGCGCGGGCTACCGGTCTGCGGCGAGTTTCAGCAAGCGCTTCGCCGAGCAGTACGGACTGGCTCCCACAGACATTTGAGGGGGTTCGGCAGGGCTTGCAGCCCTGCACCTGCTCAATGCAACGGCAACGGCAACGGCCAAAGCCAGAGCCAGAGCCAGAGCGGCATTCCGTGGGATGGCGGGGCGGTGTGGGTGGGCAGGACACGCCGTAAACCCATCCATGGGGGCTCGATGGCGCCATCCATGGCGCCAACGGTCCTGCCCACCCACACCGCCCCACCTCTGACAGATCTTCGCGACTGTTGGTAGGTGTCGACCTTGGTCGACACATCTGTCAGATATCGAATGAAACTGTGGGGTCAGATCCGTTTTCCTGCGGAAAACGGATCTGACCCCACGAGCTGACAGATCGCGGAAAACTGTCGAAGGCGGGGTGGGTCCGGTTGCGGGAGTGTCCGCGGCATGGATGCCGCGGCCAAGCCCCCATGGACGGGTTTACGGCGTCTCCCGCAACCGGACCCACCCCGCCATCCCACGGATAGCCCGCTGTCGCTGTTGCTGTTGCTTCGGCCGTTGCCCTGGCTCGTAGCGGGTGCAGGGCGCAGCCCTGCAGACAACACCCCTTCCCTGAGCATTCCGCGCAGTGGTTTGAGCGCCGCGCACACGCCGGCCACGGCACTCTGGGCACAACGGAACCGCCCGTCATCCACCGAGAACCGCCATGACCCTGCGTCACCTGCCGCTGCGCGGCGCCCTGCTGCTGGCCCTGTCGCCCCTGCCGCTGGCCGCGCTGGCCGAGGCCACTTCGCCCGCCCCCACCCAGCAGGTGCCTGGTGTCTATCACCAGCGCGTCGGCGCGCTGCAGGTCACCGCCCTGTTCGACGGCGTGGTCGCGCTCGGCCGGCAGGAAGTGGTGGACGTGCCGCCGACGCTGGTCAGCCGCCTGCTGGAAGGCCGTTACGTGCCGGAAGACAAGAAGGGCCTGCAGACCGCGATCAATGCGTTCCTGATCCGCCAGGGCAACCACCTGACCCTGGTCGACACCGGCACCGCGCAGTGCTTCGGACCCGGCCTGGGCCAGGTGCTGGGCAATCTGCGCGCCTCCGGCGTGGACCCGGCCGAGGTAGATGAGGTGCTGCTGACCCACGCCCATCCGGACCACCTGTGCGGCGTACTCGACGCGCAGGGCAAGCCGGCCTACCCCAATGCCACGGTGTGGCTGTCCAAGGCCGATGCCGATTACTGGCTCAACCCGGCCAGCGAGGGCACCGCGCCAAAGGGCGTGCGCTTCGCCTTCCCGCTGGCACGCAATGCGGTCGCGCCATACCAGGCCAGCGGCCACCTGCGCACCTTCAGCCCCGGCGACGCCCTGCCCGGCGGCGCGGTGGCGATGGACACCCATGGCCATACGCCCGGCCATGTCTCTTACCGGTTCGACAGCCAGGGCCAGTCACTGCTGGTATGGGGTGATGTGCTGCACTTCCATGCGGTGCAGTTCGCGCACCCGGAGGCGGCATTCGAGGCCGATTCGGACCGCACAGCGGCCATCGCCAGCCGTCGCGGGCTGCTGCAGCAGGCCACCGCCAACGGCTGGTGGGTAGCCGGTGCGCACCTGCCCTTCCCCGGCCTGGGCCATGTGCGTGGCGAGGGCAAGGCCTATGCGTGGGTGCCGGCGGAGTATTCGCCGTTGTAAGGGTGTGCCGACCAAGGTCGGCACCCACCGATCGGGTAGCGCCCGGCTGCCAGCCGGGCGACCGGAAATGCCTTACTCCAGCCCCAGCCAGCCGCCGATCACGCCACGGGCTTCGTCCACGCCGGTACGGTCTTCGCCGGAGAACACCTGCACGCTGACGCTGTCGCCGTAGGCCGATTGCAGTTCCTTGCGCACCTTCTGCAGGGACTGCATCTGCTGGCTGCGGCTGAGCTTGTCGGCCTTGGTCAGCAGGGCGTGCGCCGGCAGGCCGCGCTGCACGGCGTAGGACAGCATCTGCCGGTCGTAGTCCTTCAGCGGATGGCGGATGTCCATCACCACCACCAGCCCCTTCAGGGCTTCGCGGGTGCGGAAATACTTGTCGATGAAGGCCTGCCAGTGCGCCTGCAGGTCCAGCGGCACCTTTGCATAGCCATAACCTGGCAGGTCGACCAGATGCGCTTCCGGGGTGACCTGGAAGAACACCAGCTGCTGGGTACGGCCAGGGGTCTTGGAGACACGGGCCAGGGCGTTCTGGCGGGTCAGCGCGTTCAGCGCACTGGACTTGCCGGCGTTGGAGCGGCCGGCGAAGGCCACTTCGGCCCCTTCGTCGGGCGGCAGTTGCCGCACGTTGTGGGCCGAAAGGTGGTAACGGGCGCGTTCGATGAGCAATGACATGTGCCTAGGATCGCATGTTGCGGCGCCGCGCGCCCGTGCCGGCGGCCCCTGCGGGCATTTTGCTGCACTGCTGCGTTGACCGTGCGCGGAAACGGCGTTGATAATCCGGGCGATGCCGGCGGCCACCGCCCGGCCCGGTCCATACGGAGCTTCAGCATGCGCCACGCTCGCGTTCTTGCCGTATCCGCCCTTGCCACTGCTGTAGTCGTTGCCGCTGCTGCGTTCGCGCAGACCACGTTGACCCCGCTGCCCGACAACGGGCCGATCAACACCGCCTCGCTGGAGGTGGATTTCAGCAAGACCCACTGGGGCGATGCCAAGGCCGGCCAGACCAAGGCCTCGGCCTGCGCGGCCTGCCATGGCGCCGACGGCAATTCCACGGTGGAGATGTACCCGTCCATCGCCGGCCAGAGCGAACGCTACGTCGCCCAGCAGATGGCCCTGATCGCCAATGGGCAGCGCAGCTCCGGTGCGGCGGTGGCGATGGTGCCGTTCGTGCAGAATCTCACCCCGCAGGACATGCGCGACATCGGCGCGTTCTTCGCCACGCAGAAGGCCACCGCCGGCATCGCCGATGACACGGCAGTCACCGACGGCCCGTACAAGGGCATGAAGTTCTACGAGATCGGCCAGCAGCTGTACCGTGGCGGCGACGCCAAGCGCGGCCTGCCGGCCTGCATGGCGTGCCACGGCCCCAGCGGTGCCGGTAATCCGGGTCCGGCCTATCCGCACATCGGTGGTCAGCACGCCAGCTATGTCGCGCGCCGCCTGCAGGAATACCAGGCCGGCCAGACCAACGAGACCGACAAGGCCCACTTCCAGATCATGGCGACAGTCGCGCAGAAGCTGAGCGAGCAGGAGGTGCAGGCGCTGTCGAGCTACCTGCAGGGCCTGCACAACAAGGCCGACGATGTGGCCACTGCCCCCCCGTCGGCGCAACCGGCTGCCGCCCCCTGACCACCACTGGTCGGCCCGGGCCGCCACCACGGCCCGCGCCTGCGGTATGTTTCCTTCACGCCGGCGACCGCGCCGGCGTTGCTTTTTTCAACGGAGATGCGTGTCGATGAGGTTGATTTCCCGCCTGCTGTTGTCCGTGCTGGTGCTGCTGCCGCTGGCAGCCTGCGCCGCTACCCCCGCCAATGCCCCGCTGGTCGAGGGCAAAGACTACGAGCGCATCGCCCAGCCGGGCCCGTTCCAGCCGCTGGCCGGCAAGATCGAGGTGGTCGAGGTCTTCGGCTACACCTGCCCGCATTGCGCCCACTTCGAACCGCAGCTGGAAGCCTGGGCGGCCAAGCTGCCGGCCGACGTGCGCTTCACCCCGGTCCCGGCTGCCTTCGGTGGCGCCTGGGATGCCTGGGCACTGGCCTACTACGCCGCCGACGAGGTCGGCGTGGCCAAGCGCAGCCACGCTGCCGTGTTCAAGGCCCTGCACGAGCAGGGATCGCTGCCGATGCAGAACGTCTCGGCCGATGAGCTAGCCACCTTCTACAAGGCGTATGGCGTGACCCCGGACCGTTACCTCCAGGCCCTGCGCGGCGACGCCGTACAGAAGAAGGTCGATGCCGCGCGCGCGTTCGCCCAGCGCACCAGGATCCCGGGGACCCCGGCGCTGATCATCAACGGCCAGTACCTGGTGCGTGGCAACAGCTTCGACGACCAGCTGCGCATCGCCTCGGCGCTGATCGCCCAGGCCCGCGCTGCCCGCGGCCGCTGAACCAACACACACCACCGACACGGCGCTGTCGCCGCCGCATGTCATCATTTCCCTCTGGCCGGCGCCTGGCGCCGGCCCCACCATTCCAGATGCTGGAGACGTTTCCATGAAGATCCGTTACGCCCTCGCCCTCGCAGCGCTGCTGCCGATCCTGGCTGCCTGCAAGGCTGATGACGGCAGCACCAACACCACTGCGGCCCCGGCCGAACCGGCTGCAGCACCGGCAGCCACCACCGAACCGGCTGCTGCGCCGGCGGCGGGCAGCGAAGGCGCCGCGCCGGCTGCCCCTGAAGGCGAGAAGGCCCCGGCCGAAACTGCTCCGGCCACCGCACCGGCCCCGACCACCGCCGCACTGACCGGCCCGGCCCCGGTGGAAGGTGCCGACTACCAGGTGATCCCGAACGGCCAGCCGTTCCAGCCGGCCACCGGCAAGATCGAAGTGACCGAGATCTTCGGCTACGTCTGCCCGGCCTGCGCCGCATTCCAGCCGCTGGTCGGCCCGTGGAAGGCCGGCCTGCCGAGCGACGTGAACTTCGTCTACGTGCCGGCCATGTTCGGCGGCACCTGGGATGACTACGCCCGTGCCTTCTACGCCGCGCAGACCCTGGGCGTGCAGGAGAAGACCCACGAAGCGCTGTACGCCGCCATCCACTCGCAGAAGACCCTGAAGGGCGAGCGCGGCCGTGATTCGGTCGAAGACATCGCCAAGTTCTACGGTGCCTACGGCGTGGATCCGAAGCAGTTCGCCGCCACCATGGGCAGCTTCGCGGTGAATGCCAAGACCAACTCGGCCAAGCAGTTCGCGCAGCGCAGCCAGATCAGCGGCACCCCATCGATCATCGTCAACGGCAAGTACCTGGTGAAGGGCAAGAGCTTCCCGGACATGCTGCGCATCGCCGACCACCTGATCGCCCGCGAACGCGGTGCGGCCCAGGCTCACTGATCCAAGAGAAGCGTTTCCCGGCCGTGAATTCCCCCCGTACACGGACCCTGCGCTTGCTGACGGCCAACATCCAGGCCGGCTCAAGTACCCGCCGCTACAGCGACTATGTGACCCGCAGCTGGTCACATGCGCTGCCGGCGGGTCGCAAGCGCAGCAGCCTTGACGCGATCGCCACCTTGGCGCGCGACCATGACATCGTCGGCCTGCAGGAGGCCGACCCGGGCAGCCTGCGCTCGGGCTTCACCAACCAGACCCACTATTTGGCCCAGCGCGCCGGCTTCAATTACTGGAGCCACCAGCCGAACCGGCGCATGGGTGGGGTCGCCTCCAGCGCCAACGGCCTGTTGAGCAAGCTGGAACCGGTTGAAGTGCAGGATCACGCCCTGCCCGGCCGCATCGGCGGGCGCGGCGTGCTGCTGGCCAAGTTCGGCGATGGCGCCGATGGCCTGGCGGTGGCTGTGGCCCATCTGTCGCTGGGCGCGGGATCGCGGATGTCGCAGCTGGGCTTCATCGCCGAGCTGTTGTCCGACCACCCCAACGCGGTGCTGATGGGCGACTTCAACTGCCTGGCCGAGCGCCCGGAAATGCAGGTGCTGTACCAGAAGACCCGGCTGCAGCCCCCGGGCTGCATCGTGCCGACCTTCCCCAGCTGGCGCCCGGACCGCGCCATCGACCACATCCTGGTCAGCAGCGGCCTGCAGACCCGCACCGTGGAAGCCGTACCGGCCGCGTTCTCCGATCACCTCGCCCTGGCGATGCAGATCGACGTCCCGGCCGACGCCCTGCGCTGACTCGCCGTTACGGTAGGTGCGGACCGTTGGTCCGCACGCTCTGCGCCGGGCGCCGCCCGGCGCCCCCTAAATCGGGGCACAAACGACTTAATCCCCTCCGTCCCCTTTTTCAGGCGGTGACGGGTGCCTTCAACCGCCGCGCGGTCATCGTGCTGCCCACCGAGGCCAACACCGTGCAGCCGATCGCCAGCCACTGCAGCCCGTGCAGGTGCTCGTGCAGCAACAGCATCGCCCACAGCGCGGCCACCGCCGGCTCCATGCTGATCAGGATGCCGAAGGTCTCCTTCGGCAGGCGCTTGAGCGCCATCATTTCCAGCGACATCGGGATCGCGCTGGACACCAGTGCCACCAGCAGGCCCGCCGCCAGGATCTTCGGGTCGAGCAGCGCCGCACCGGCATGCACCACGCCCACCGGTACCACCACCAGAGACGCCGCCAGCAGCCCCAGCGAGACCGAGTGCCCGGCATGCAGATGACCGGCACGCTTGCCGAACACGATGTACAGGCCCCAGCAGGCCGCAGCGCCTATCGCGTACAGCACGCCGGCCGGGTCCAGCGCGGGGCCACCGCCGATCGGCAGCAGCAACAGCAGCCCCACCGCCGCGCAGCCTACCCAGAGGAAATCGATCGGGCGTCGTGATGACAGCATCGCCACCGTCAGCGGCCCGGTGAACTCGATGGCCACCGCGATGCCGAAGGGAATCGTGCGCAGGGCCATGTAGAACAGCAGGTTCATCAGCCCCAGGGTGAGCCCGTAGCGCAGGATGGTGATTGCATCCACGCGGCTGGTCTTCCAGCGCCATGGTCGCCAGAACAGCAGTAGCAACAGCGCTGAAAAGCCCACGCGCAGCGCGCTGGTGCCCTGCGCACCGATCAGCGGGAACAGGTGTTTTGCGTAGGAAGTGCCGATGGCCAGCGAGGTGACCGAGCCGAGCACCGCCAGCGCCGGCAACATCGGCGCAAGTCGTGAGGTCTGCATCCGCAAAGTCTATTGCGTCGGCGCCGAGCACTTGGCTCAATTGACAGCCTGTTCGTGCAACTTCTGCTCGCCATGGCCATCGCTCCCGTGCTCGACAGTTTCGACCGCGCCATCCTCGACCTCCTGCAGCGGGACAACACCCTGCCGCAGCGCGAAATCGCCGAGTCCGTGCACCTGTCCACCCCGGCCGTGCAACGGCGCATCAAGCGCCTGCAGGACAGTGGCGTGATCGCGGCCAACGTGGCGGTGGTCGCCGCAGCCAAGATCGGTCGGCCGCTGACCATCATCGTCGAGGTGCGCGTGGTCAGCGAGCAGCGCGACCGCGTGGCGCCGTTCAGGCGCCGCGTGCAGGACGACCCTGCGGTGCAGCAGTGCTACTCCATCACCGGCGATGGCGATTTCCTGCTGCTGCTTTCGGCGGCGTCGATGGAAGAGTACGAGGCCATCACCGAGCGGTTGTTCGGCGGCGATGACAACATCGAGCGCTTCCGCACCTCGGTGGCACTGGGCACGTTGAAGCGGAGTTTCGAGGTCCCGCTGGCACCGGTTCTGTAGCGTCGAGCCATGAATACACCGTCCTCCCACGCCCAACGCCTGCGCCGCTGGTTGCTGCGTAGCCTGTGGCTGGCCATTGCGCTCATCGCGGCGATGACGCTGTGGAACAGCCCATGGGCGGCCGCACCGAAGATGCTGTGGGCGCTCTCGCGGATGCCGCCGGCCACGCAACTACCGGTGCCGGTGGACGGCGTGCGGCCACGCCAGATCGCCGATACCTTCGGCGCGCCACGTGGCCGTGACCGCTCCCACGCCGGCATCGACATCTTCGCCAAACGCGGCACCCCAGTGCGCAGCGCCACGGCCGGTGTCGTCGCGGATGTCAGCGAACGCGGGCTCGGCGGGCGTCAGGTCTGGGTGATCGGGCCTGGGCGCGAACGCTACTACTACGCGCATCTGGAGGACTGGGCCGACGGCCTGGCACGCGGCCAGGTGGTGCAACCCGGCGATCTGCTCGGCCATGTCGGCGACAGCGGCAACGCCAAGGGCACGCCGCCGCACCTGCACTGGGGCGTCTACGGCACCGACGGCGCGCGAAACCCGCTGCCATTGCTGCGCTGACTGCCACTGCACACCCGCAGACCGATCTGTTCATCATTTGTAAATAGGAATAGTTCGTATTACCATTTCTTTCGTTTCCGGTGGTGCCAGGACGGCCTGCCCGTCCGTTTCCCACCCGTCCAGGACCCCCATGACCCGTTCCGTCTTCCGTACGCCGCAGCCACAACGGCTGTCCGTTGCCGTGCTCGCCGTTCTCTGCGCCGTGGCCCCGGCCGCCTTCGCCGAAACCGCCGCCGATCCGACCAACCTCGACAAGGTGGTGGTGAAGGGTGAACGCGCCGAAGGCTATTCGGTGCGCCGCACCTCGGCCGGTACCCGCTTCGACCTGGCCCCGCGCGAGATCCCGCAGTCGATCAGCATCATCAGCCACCAGCGCATCGAAGATCAGAACCTCGACGACATCATCGACGTGCTGGCCAACACCACCGGCGTGACCAGCACCCAGTCCGACAGCGAACGCACCGAGTTCTACGCGCGCGGTTTCTACATCGATGCCTACCAGTTCGATGGCCTGCCGACGCAGATGGTGCAGAACTGGAGCTACGGTGATTCCGGCCTGGACCTGGCGCTGTACGACCGCGTGGAAGTGGTGCGTGGTGCCACCGGCCTGCTCAGTGGTGCCGGCAATCCGTCCGCGTCGGTGAACCTGATCCGCAAGCATGCCGACAGCGCCGAACTGACCGGCAGCGCCTCGGTGAACGTCGGCAGCTGGGGCCGCACCCGCACCACCGTGGACGTGGGCAGTGCACTGAACGCCAGCGGCACCGTGCGCGGCCGCGTGATCGGCAGCTACCTGGACACCGACGGCCAGATGGATCGCTACAACCAGCGCAAGACGCTGGGCTATGCGGTCATCGACGCCGACCTGACCCCGGACACCCAGCTGAGCGTGGGCTACGACTACCAGCAGAAGCGCGCCAACGGCGCGACCTGGGGCGGCTTCCCGATGCTGTACTCCGATGGCTCGCGCACCGGCTATGACGAATCGTTCAACGCCAGCCCGAACTGGACCTACTGGGACACCACCAGCAAGCGCGCGTTCGCCACCCTGCAGCACGCCTTCAGCAATGGCTGGAAGTTCAAGGTCGGTGCCACGCACGATGAGACCAAGGCCGACGACAAGCTGTTCTACCCGGCATACAACGACTGGACCACGGGCGCATCGAACTTCGACAGAACCAACGGCACGGGCATCTCGCCTTCCGCGGGTTTCTACAACACTGAGCGCAAGGTCACCGGTGTTGATGGCTACGTTGACGGTCCGTTCCAGCTGTTCGGCCGCGAGCACCAGTTCATGGCCGGACTGAGCTACAACAAGCGCGACTATGCCAACTACGGCGACTACCAGGTCGGTGGCGCCGGCAAGACCTGGGACCCGTTCACCAGCTACCTGCACTGGACCGGCAACATCAGCGAGCCGAACTGGAACCCGCTGGCACTGGCCAGCCAGGGCACCATCACCCAGAAGGCCGGTTACGCCGCCGCACGCCTGTCACTGGCCGATCCGTTGAAGCTGATCATCGGCGCCCGCTACACCGACTGGAAGAGCGAAGGCGAGAACGACGACCGCGAACACAAGGTGACCACCCCGTACGCCGGCCTGGTGTATGACATCAACGACACCTACTCCGCGTACGCCAGCTACACTGAGATCTTCCAGCCGCAGACCGCCCGCGACCGCAACGACCGTTATCTCGACCCGGTCGACGGCAAGAGCTACGAGGTGGGCGTCAAGGGGGCTTGGTTCGACAACCGCCTGAATGCCTCGCTGACGGTGTTCCGCATCGAGCAGGACAACGTCGCCCAGGTCACCAGCGAGCCGATCCTCGGCCGCCCGGGTGAGTTCGCCTCGATCGCCGCACGCGGCACCGTCAGCCGTGGCTTCGAGTTCGAGGTGAACGGTGAACTGGCACCGGGCTGGAATGCCACCTTCGGCGCCTCGCGCTACGTGGCCAAGGACATCAACGACGCCGACATCAACACCAACCTGCCGCAGACCGCCCTGAAGCTTTTCACCAGCTACACCCCGCAGTCGCTGCAGGAACTGACCGTCGGTGGCGGTGCCAACTGGCAGAACCGCATCTACTACGCGGTGCCTGCCTACGGCCGCATCGAGCAGAGTGGCTATGCACTGGTCAGCGCCTTCGTGCGCTACCGCATCTCGCCGGAGTTCAGCGTGCAGGCCAACCTCAACAACCTGCTGGCCAAGAAGTACCTGTCGCAGATCAACGGCTACGGTGCGTATGGCGATGGCCGCAACGGCTCGCTGACGTTCACCTGGTCGTTCTGATGTAACCGGCTTCTGTGGAGTCGAGCCATGCCCGACTCGGTCACAGAGGGCAGTCGAGCACGGCTCGACTCTACAACGGGGGCGCTCAGCGCCCTCGTTGCAGCGGCGCCCCGGCAGGTGTAGCGTCGCGGACACGGTGGCCTGCAGCTTCGACCCGTGCCATACGGGCACCTTGCGCCTCCCCCTTCAAGGACGACCGGCCATGCGCACCCGCACGAAACTCGGTGTCTCGCTCATGGCCCTGTTCTCGTCGCTACCGCTGATGATCGGCACCGGCAACGGCTACTTCATCCTGCTTCTGCTGATCGGCCTGCCCGCCGCCATCCTGTCCTGGTTCGATCTGGGCCGTGAACTGCGTGCCATCCCCAGCCCCACCCGTACCGAGCGAGCGCTCGGCCTGGCAATGGGCGTTCCGCAGGTGCTGTTCGGGCTGTTGTGTGCGGTCATCGGCCTGCTGTTGGTTGTCTGGATCCTTTACAACCTGCTGATCGAGCACCAATCGCAGTTCCGCATCCCGTCACTGCCCGCCTTCGCGGCTGGGCCGATGATGATCGTGGTCGGGCTGGGTTGGGCGCGCACAGCCTTCCGCCGCGCGGCCCTTGAGCAGGACGCCCCGGAACAGGACATTCCGGATTGATCCCCGATGACCGGTGCCGGGACATGCCCGGCACCGGTCCCTCAGCCCGGCACCGGTCCCTCATCAGAACCGCAGATCCGCGCGCAGGTACCAGTAGCGGCCACGCGGGATGTCGTAGGTCGAAGCGTCGTAGCCGTTCAACGAGCACGACAGGCAGATCGGCGGATCCTTGTCGAACACGTTGTTCAGGCCGGCGGTCAGCTGCAACCCCTTCATCCAGTCGATCTTGTAGCCCACCTGCATGTCGTGGAAGGTGGTGGCCGACAGCGTGTTGGTGCCCGCTGCCTGGTTGCTGCACACCGGGAAGGCCGCGGCATCGCCACAGTTCTCGGTCAGCTCGGAGATGTGCCGCACCGTCCAGTTGGCGCTCCAGCGATCCATCGTCCAGCCGATGCTGGCATTGCTGGTCCACTCCGGAATCGAGCTGTCGGCCACTTCCACGCCCGGCTTCTGCGGCTGCTTCTGCCCGGCCGCGCCGGTGGCCTCGTAACGGCCGACGAAGGTGTTCTTCCACGCCAGCTTGAACTGGCCGATGGAGGTCTGCGGCAGGGTCCAGAACAGATCCACGTCCCAGCCGTCGGTCTTGATCGACCCCAGGTTGGTCAGGCGGTTGTTGAAGCTGCTGACCGCACCGGTGCTGGCACGGGTGATGCCATCGCAGTAGACCGGGTCCAGCGTATCCACGCACAGGTCCAGCTGGGTCTGCGCGTTGATCGCTTGGATCGCACCATCGATGGCGTGGCGGTAGAAGGTCACTTCCACGTCGAAGCGCTCCGACCACGACGCATTGTTGCCGAACCATGGGCTCCACACGAAGCCGGCGCTGAAGCTGCGCGAGCGTTCCGGCTCCAGCTCACGGTTGCCGCCGGTGGTCACCGAGATCTGCGAGTTGGCCTGCTGGAAGCCGGCCGGCACGCCCAGCGCGGCACAGTTGGCGGCGCTGCCACGCGGCGGAGTGCCGCCCAGACCCACCGAGCACGGGTCGAACAGCTGCAGGTCGGCACGCGCCGCCGAGCCGTACAGTTCACCGATCGACGGTGCGCGGAAGCCCTCGGCGTAGGTGGTGCGCAGCACGAAGTCATCGGTCACCTGCCAGCGCAGGCCGTACTTGGGCGTGAATTCACCACCAAAGGTGGAGTAGTCCGAATAGCGGCCGGCCAGGCTCAGGTCCAGCTTCTTGCCGAACGAGGAATCGGCGAAGATCGGCACGCTCAACTCCAGGTAGGCCTCGTTGACGTCGTAGGAACCGGAGGTCGGCTGCGACGGTACGCCGTTGTAGTGGCCGATCACCGTCAGCGGATCGGGCTGGTAGGAGCCCTTGTACTTGCGGTACTCGAAGCCGGTGGCGAACGATACCGGACCGGCCGGCAGCGAGAACAGCTCGCTGGACAGGTTGGCGGTGAACAGGCTCAGTTCGTTCTGGCTGCGGTCGCGCACCACCGGCTGGATCCACTTCAGCATGTCCGGGGTGATCGAACCGACGCCGCCGAAGATGTTCAGCGGCACGCAGCCCGGCGTGGCCGCACAGATGGACGGATCGCCCAGCGCCATGTTCACCTTGTAGATGTCATAGCTGCCGTAGTTGGTCTGTTCGGCCTTGTTCTTGCTGTACATGCCGTTGACATCCCAGTACCAGCTGCGGTCGGCGGCATGGAAGTCACCGACCAGGCCGGTGGCGAAGTAAGTGGTGTCCACTTTCTGCTTGAACACGCGCGCACCGCCTTCCACCGGGCGACGACCGATCAGGCTCATGTTGTCACCGGAAACCAGATCGAAGCCGAACGGGTTGTACGGATTCAGGCGCGAGACCACGATGTTGTCGGCCAGCGGATTGCCGGTCGCGCCATCGGGGCCGAAGAACAGCGGCTCCGGGCCGGCCTGGTTGGTCGACTCACGACGGTTGCCCAGTGCCTTGACGTACCACTGCACGTTGTCGGTGATGTCGAAGCGGAACTGACCGAACAGGCCTTTGCGCTCCGACGGCGTCAGCACCATGTTGTATTCGGCGAAGTTGAAGCGGTCGGCGGTGGTGAAGCAGTGGTAGTCATCCGTGCGGCTGCAGCCGGCGCTGCCGTCGTAGCGCGGATTGCTCACGCCGGTATTGGGCACGATGTTCTGCACCGCACCGGTGTTCGGGTCGGTGAACATGAAACGGCCCTGCGGAATGCCACCGCTGCCGAACGCCAGGCCGGTGCCGGGAATCGGGAAGCGCGACTGCTCGCGGTCCTTGGCGAATACCGGATCCTGCTTGGTCCAGCTGGCGCCCAGGAACAGGCTGAAGCGGTCGCCACTCTTGCCCCAGGCCAGGTCCACGCCCTTCTGCGTGCCGTCGCCCTTGCTGTACTCGCCGTAGTTCAGCGTCACCTGCCCACCATCGAAGTCACGGCGGGTGATGATGTTGACCACGCCGGCAATGGCATCGGAGCCGTACAGCGACGACGCGCCATCTTCCAGCACCTCGATGCGCTCGACGATGGCCAGCGGAATGGTATTGAGATCGGTGGCCGAGCCGACGCCGGAGGCGGACGACTCATTGACCCAGCGGATGCCATCGACCAGCACCAGCACGCGCTTGGCCCCCAGATGGCGCAGATCGACCTGCGCCGAGCCGGCACCCACGCCACTGCCATCGGGCGGGAAACCGAAGTTGCCGGACGAGTTGAACTTGGCGTTGAGCGCCGAACCGGAACCGGTGAGCTGCTGCAGCACTTCGCCGATCGAGGTCAGGCCGGTGCGTTCGATGTCACCGCGCGTCAATGTCTGGATCGGCACCTGGCCTTCGACTTCAGCGCGCTTGATGCGGGTACCGGTCACTTCCACCGCATCAAGGTTGGTGGTGGACTGCGCAGCGGCACCCAACGGTGCCAGGGCCGTCACGCACAGCGCAACGGCAACCGCCAACGGGCGGTGATGCAGGTGAATCATTCGCTCTCTCTCCAAAGGAATGTCGGGACATGGACTGCCGCGCTCCCCCCTGCGTGGCGGCAGCGTCTCCTTTGTAAACAAACAGTAAAAGCCACGGCGTGATGATCGACACTCTTTCACGCGGAATTGACGCAATTGCAGGCCGATTACGTCAGATAGCTGCAGGTTATGACCGGACGATACTGTTCGCTGTGAACGTCGTTAATGCCGGGTGCGACAGCCGTTTCCCGGCTTTCCCGCAATTGGGCAAGTGCTCTTGCCGATCCGTCCAACGACAATGCGCCTTCGCCATCGGCAGCATGATGATCGCCGTTGCCGTCGGTTGACGGTCTCGATCAGATCGCTTTCTAGCTGGAACTCATACCAAGATGGTGAGTAACCCGTAGGGAGGAGCTCTTGCAATGATGGACTGCAGATCGCCGGGATCACCGTGCGAACGTGAGGCACTCAATGTCTGCTCTTTCGGATCCTGCCATCTCGATGACAGAGCTAAATGCATCGACTAGCTTGAACCTACGGAGCAAATTCAGACAACATTTAGGAACAGTTTGAAAACTGCCCGTCAAACGGATTTTCGGGGCCGACCAAGGTGAGACTGAGAACCCCAGTCATTCTCATGAGGCTCAATTGTGAAAACAATCACCGTCATGATCCATGTCGCGATTGTCACGGCATTGCTTCTGTCCCCGGCAAGCGAATCGAGAGCGGGGGGCCTGATTGAATGCAACAACTGTGCATCTCCCAAGGATGCAGCCCTGATGTCAGGCTCCGGGTTGGCGGTTGTAATGGACTTCGAAAAAGCCCGACTGAGCGCCTTCGAAGTTGAATATGATCGCGAGATCAGAAAGTGGCGCGCACTTTCGACACCGGTTCCCGCACAGATTCAAATGGCCTTCCTACGAATTCTGGATGCGACGTCAGCCTTTCGAGCGTCACCTGAAGACGCCCACGCGATGGCAGGAGGCGGATCAGTAGTCGTGCTGCATCCAGACAACCCCGGAAACACCAATGGAGTGAGGTTTCCCGAGTCTTACAAGTCCTCCAATACCTTCGACATCGTCGCCTCAGCCACACTGAGAACCAGACTTGGCCAGTATCTAGCCACAGAACTGGCAGGAGCCAATACGGGAAGCCCAACCTGGAACAGCATTGCGCTCTCGATTCAACAAGCGGCCCTGAACTGGGCAGGTCTCAAAGGTGGCGGATCCATAGCAATAATGATCACATGGCGTGACGGGTCAAAGACGCTTTATCGAGTAACACCCGACAACGTGGCCGAAGCCAAGTATCAGAAGGGCGAAAGTCGCGACAGCACAGGCAACAAGGTTCCTGACGACTCCATCGCCGACCCGATCTCCGCCCCTTCGTACGCCGGACAATACTATTTCGGCCAGCATCGTGACCTGGACAACTGGGTCAGATCCGCACAGATGTATGGAGTCCCCGTCCAGCGCGGAAGCAGCAGCCGCATCTCGTGCAGTTGGGATGGTCGCACAGTCTACTGCCAGCAATACTGACACCCACATCCGCCGCTCATGTCGCAATCTCCCCATGAGCGGCGGTTTAGATAGCCCTACCGCACGAACGCAATGCGCTCCATACCGGTGGCCTCGGCAGCGGCCAGAATCCGCGCCATGCCTTCGTACTCGGCCGCCGGATCGGTGGCGATGCGCAGCTCCGGCAGGTTGCCGGCATGTTCGCCCACCTGTGCCTGCAGGCGCACCTGCAGATCGCCAATGGCCATCGGCTGGCCATTCCAGCTGAGCTGGTTGCCAGCGTCCAGGCTCAGCTCGATCGGCGGTGGCGGTTCGGGGCGATCGATCGTGCGATCGGTGGCCTGTGGCAGCTGCACGGCAATCGGCCGGGCCACGATCGGCGCGGTCACGATGAAGATGATCAACAGCACCAGCATCACATCCACCAGTGGCGTGACATTGATGTCCGCCAGCGGGCCGCTTCTTCCTGCGCTACTGAACGCCATGTGCCGCTCCGTGCAGCCGGGCCGTTCGCCCAAGGCCGACAGTACGTCGCCTTCCGTCACCTGCGGCAGTGCCTGTACGGGTTCGTTCAGCTGTCGTTGCCGACGCCCGGCGTGCACGCAATGCGAAACTGAATTCAGCCAGCCCCCGCTATGCTGGGCGCCATGACCCGACGCTCTTCGACCGCCCTGTCCCTGCTGCCCTTGGCCACCTCGCTGCTGATCGGCTGCGCCAATGCCCAGTCCCTCGACACCCAGAACGCGCAGCTGAAGGCCGCGATCGCTGCCGCCGAACGCGGCCAGTTCGATCCCGGCCAGGCCGCCGCACTCAGCCGCCATCCGGCTTACGGCTGGCTGGAGTACGCCAACCTGCGCCGCAACATCGACACCGTCGATACCGCGCAGGCCCAGGCCTTCCTCAAGCGCTATGACGGCCAGGCCGTGGCCAACACGTTCCGCAGCGTGTGGTTGCCCTCGGTCGCACGCCGCCAGGACTGGCCCACCCTGCTCGCCAACTGGGCGCCCACCGACAACGCAGGCCTGCGCTGTGCGCAGCTGACCGCGCGCCAGGTGACGGGCAAGGTCGATCCGCAGTGGATCAGCGAGGCACAGGACCTGTGGCGCAAGAACGGCAAGTCGCTGCCGGACGGCTGCGACGCGGTATTCGCAGTGCTGCAGGCACAGGGCGGACTGAGTGACGCATTGCGCTGGGAACGCATCGATGCCGCCGCCGACGCCCAGCAGCCGGCCGTGATGCGCAGCGCCGCACGTGGCCTGCCTGCCACCGACCTGGCGCTGGCCAACAATTACGCCGCCTTTGTCGACAAGCCCAATGCCAGCGCATTGAACTGGCCGCGCAACGAGCGCAGCCGGCGCATCGCCACCGACGGCCTGGCCAAGCTGGCCAAGGCCGACCCGGCCGCCACCGAACAGCAGTTGCCGCAGTACGCCCAGGCGCTCGGCCTGAGTGCCGAGCAGCAGGGCCAGGTGCTGTACCAGATCGCGCTGTGGACGGTGGCTTCCTATCTGCCCGATTCGGCACGCCGCCTCAACGCGGTGCCGGAATCGGCGTATGACGAACGCCTGCACGAATGGCGCGTGCGCGAAGCGATGTCGCGCGGTGACTGGCCGGCGGCACTGACCGCGATCCGCAAGATGGCCAGCAAGCAGCGCAGCGACCCGCGCTGGCGCTACTTCGAAGGCCGCATGCTGGAGAAGACCGGCCAGGCCCAGCAGGCGCAGCCGTTGTTCCGCGATGCGGCGCGCGCACCGACCTTCCACGGTTTCCTCGCTGCCGACAAGCTGCAGCAGGGCTATACCCTGTGCCCTTGGAAGCCGAACGACAGCGCGCAGGCACAGGCGGTGATCGCGCGCGACCCGGCCATCCAGCGCGCGATGGCGCTGTACCAGATCGACCGCACCGGCTGGGCCGTGGCCGAATGGAACAGCGCGCTGTCGCGCTTCGATGACACCCAGCGCCGCCTCGCGGTACGCGTCGCGCAGGACAACGGCTGGTTCGACCGCGCCGTGTTCGCGCTCGGCAAGCAGCCGCAGGAACAGCGCCTGTACGACCTGCGCTTCCCGCTGCACCACGACGCCACCATCCGCCGCGAATCGGCACGCAACGCGATCGATCCGGCCTGGGTGGCGGCGGAAATCCGCGCCGAGAGCACGTTCACCCCGCGTGCGCGCTCGCCTGCAAACGCCATGGGCCTGATGCAGGTGCTGCCGGCCACCGGTGCCGGTGTGGCCAAGTCGATCGGCCTGACCGGCTACGGCGGCGCCGACAGCCTCTACGACCCGGACACCAACATCGCCATCGGCACCGCCTACCTGCGCCAGCTGATGAACAAGTACGACGGCCTGCCGTACGTGACCATCGCCGCCTACAACGCCGGCCCGACCCCGACCGCGCGCTGGCAGAGCCAGCGCCCGGGCTTTGACCCGGACCTGTGGATCGAGACCATCAGCTACAAGGAAACCCGCGAGTACGTCGCCCGTGTGCTGGCCTTCAGCGTGATCTACGACTGGCGCCTCAATGGTGATGCACTGCCGCTGAGCGACCGCCTGATGGGCCGCCTGGTGGACAAGCGCAAGAACTTCAGCTGCGCCGCCAACGCCGAGCAGGGCGGGGATTGATCGCAACACGGTACTGCCGGCCGCTGGTCGGCATTCCCCGGTATCCACGCCCTGGGGAGTGAAACGATGAGCCTGCTGGCCTGGATCAGGCTGGCCGCTGTATCGGTAGTGCCGGCCGCTGGCCGGCAGCTTCGGGGTGACTGCGGTTGCCGGCCAGCGGCCGGCACTACCGGTGCATCTGCGCCGGGCATGCGATGATTCCAGCCATGAAGATCTATCTTGTCGGCGGCGCCGTACGTGACCGCCTGCTGCAGCGTCCCGCCGGCGACCACGACTGGGTGGTGGTTGGCGCAACGCCCGCGCAGATGGAAGCGCAGGGCTACACCGCGGTCGGCCGCGATTTCCCGGTATTCCTGCATCCAAAGACCGGTGAGGAGTACGCACTGGCGCGCACCGAACGCAAATCCGGCCGCGGCTATCGCGGCTTTGTGGTCGATGCCGACCCGGGAGTGACGCTGGAAGAAGACCTGCAGCGCCGCGACTTCACCATCAATGCGATTGCCTGCGACGAAGACAGCGGGGCGCTGGTCGATCCTTACGGCGGCGTGCGTGATATCGAGCAGCGCGTGCTGCGCCATGTCGGCCCTGCGTTCGTGGAAGATCCGTTGCGCGTGCTGCGCGCGGCGCGCTTCATGGCGCGCTTCGCGCCGCTGGGCTTCACCGTCGCCGAAGAGACCATGGCGCTGATGCGCGAGATCGCCGCCAGTGGCGAACTGGACGCGCTGGTGCCGGAACGCGTCTGGCAGGAACTGCGCAAGGCGCTGGTCAGTGAGCGGCCCTCCGCCTTCCTGCGCACGCTGCACGATGCACATGCACTGGGCCCGATCCTGCCCGAGCTGGAAGCGCTGTATGGCGTGCCGCAGCGTGCCGAATTCCACCCGGAAGTCGATACCGGCATCCACCAGGAAATGGTCAGCGACATGGCGGCGAAGCTGGCCCCCGGCGATGACCTGGTCGGCTTTGCCGCGCTTACCCACGATCTCGGCAAGGGCCTGACCCCGCCGGAGGAGTGGCCGCGCCACATCATGCACGAACAGCGCGGCATCAAACCCCTGAAGGCACTGTGCGCGCGGTTGAAGATTCCCGCCGAGCACCAGCAGCTGGCCGAAGCGGTCTGCCGGGAGCACTTGAACGTGCACCGCATCGACGAACTCCGCGATGCCACCGTGTTGGAACTACTGGGCCGCTGTGATGCGCTGCGCCGGCCGGAGCGCGTGGCCCGCATCGCACTGTGCTGCGAGGCTGACAAACGCGGCCGGCTCGGCTTCGAGGACGCCGACTACCCGCAGGGCGAAACGCTCAAGCGCCTGCACCAGGCGGCGCTGTCAGTACAGGCGCGGGACCTGGATACCACCCATCTGAAGGGCCCGGCCATCGGTGAAGCGTTGGCCAAGGCGCGCGTAAAAGCCATCGCCGCCGCCCGCTGATCCGCAACCGCCGTGGCGGCCGCGCACCGACTCCCATGGGTAGTGCCGGCCGCTGGCCGGCAACCCTATATCGCTGGCTTCAATGCGCCATCCCGCGGGTGATCGCCGCCGCCCGCTGTTTCAGCTGGGCCACGGCATCGGGAATCATCTCCATGCCCACGTCCAGGCCGGGGTTCAGCACCAGGCCGACGCCGTCGCCGATCCCGGCCAGCAGCGCGTGCACCGCGATCGGCATGGCATGCGCGAACTGCGGCAGCTGCTCGTGCCACAGGCCCGCGCGCTCGGGCGCGGTGAACACCGCGAACATCGGCTCGCCGCTCTCGCTGGTCAGCACCAGCGGCGAGATGCTCTCGTCCCAGGCACCGTCTTCGCCGATGGCCTTGTCCAGCAGCACGAACGCCGTCGAGGTCAGCAGGCCATCGAGGAACTGCGATGCGGTCAGCGTGCCGTCCTGGGCCTGCAGAAGGCGCACCTCGAGGTCGTTGAGGGGTTCGAACGGGGTGTCGTGGTCCATGGTCGGTTCCGGTACGTGGTTGCAGGGCAGACTTTAACAGGCCCGCTCCTCAACCGAGGAATCCGTGCCGCCACAGCCAGCCCAGCGCGGCCAGCCCGGCCACGCCGACCAGCATCAACGGCAGGCCGAAGCGGTGCCGCCACGGGATCGGCACCCCGCCCAGCTGCTGGTCCATGGTCTCGGTATCCAGCACCCAGCCGTGCCCGCACCGGGTGCAGGCCAGCTCGTAGCGGCGCTGGTAGGTGAGGCCAAACAGCAGGTCGATGCGCGCCATTTTGTAGCGCAGTTGCGGGGCGAACTCGGTTTCCGTCTGGCAGCGCAGGCAATGGTGGGCTTCGGTTGGGCCGACCACCACCACCCGCTCCTGCTGGCCGATCAGGATCATGGATCAGCGGCCTGGCAGGCGGGTTGGGCCAGCAGCCAGGCTTCGGCGGCGGCCAAAGTGGCGGCATCACCCTCGATATGCTGGTCGGGCTCGATCTTCAAGCCATCACCACGATCATTGCGGTCGCGCATCACGGTGGTGGTCAGCAGCAGGCGACTGCCATCGGCAAGCGTCTGCACGACATTGCCAGTGGAGACACCCGCAGTGGGCTGACCGAAACTCCGCGTCTGCGGACGACCACGCCACGCCAGCACCGAGGCCTCGCCCGAACTGCCGGTGCGCGGCCCGAACAGCACCGCCACCGGCGCGCCGGGCTGCCGCAGCACATAGCCGGACTGGCCGAAGTCCAGCACCGACTTGCCTGCACGCTGCACGGCGGTCGCGGTCAACGTCCAGCGCTCCGGCCCCTGTGCAGTTTCGAACGACCCCACATCTTCGTTGTTCACTACCGAGGTGCGCAGCAGCGGTGCCATGCCCAGCAGCATCGGCCACATGTTGCCACCGCTGTTGTCACGCAGGTCGACGATCCAGCCACAGCGCGCGCCGTCGTCCTTGCTGCGGATGACCTGCTGCCACCGCGCGGCACGCTGGATGTCCTGGCGGAACTTTTCCTGCGGCGTCGCGCCCGGCGTGGAGGCATAGCCCTCGATGACCACCCAGCCGATGCGCATATCCACCGCATCGGCCGCCTTGGCCCGGTCCACGGCGGCGGCGCCGGCCTGCTGCGCGCGCGCAAGGGATTCGCTCTGGCGCTGGGTCGTCGTCCATCCGCCATGATTGCCCGTGCTGACCGCAATGGCTTCGCGCAGAACGGCCAGCCGTTGCGCCGGGTCGCCCTGCGCCGATTGCAGGCGTACGCGGGTGGCGGCCCAGTCCACCCGATCGCGATACAGCGCCTGGCGTTCAAGCAGATTGAGGATCTCGGCCTGGGCCTCCGGCGAGGGCACCTCGACCGCGCCTGGCGTATCGGCCATGGCGCCGGTCGCCAGCAACACGAGCATCAGCGCGCCGATGCGACGCACTCCCTTGCGAACCTGCATGTGACGTTTCCTTGTCGTTGAGGCAGGCGCACAGCATAGCCCGCAGGTGATGGCTTTCGCCATGCGCGAACTGTCGTATCTGGCCCCGCCGCGGGTTGCAGCAAGACAGCGTGCACGCGATCAGTAAATTGCAACTTTGCCCATGTCATTGCCACGTAGAACGCGAGAAGGTTGCCTCCGTCGGCGCCTCCTGCGCTGGCCGGGATTGGCGTCCTGAATCAAACATCGAAACGATCGAGTTGCCGCCTCAGCGGCAATCGCGACAATGCACCGGCTTGCCCATGGCGGGCGGTGCGTGGGGATCCTCGTGATCCGTCGGCTTTTTTTCGTTTCGATTTTGACCGGCACGCCAACCCGCACCGCCCGCCACCTTGCACGCCGCAGGTGGCCTTGCCTCGTGAGGTTGCCGCCATGAACACGCCCCACCCCACCTATCCACGCCTGCAGGCATTGCTCGGCGCTGCACTGCCCGGCCTGCAGCTGCCCACTACCGCCGCCGAAGCGTTGGAAGATGCACTCGCCGAAGCCAACGAACAGGCGCCGCCCTCCGCATTCTTCGCGCGGTTGCGCGGCATCGCTCACAGCCACGCAGCCGACGGCCAGGCGTGGCGCGAGCGGCAACTCAGCGAGGGGCGCGGTCGGGAACTGGCCGAGGCGACGCGTTGCCTGGCGGCGTTGTCTGCGTGCGGCGGGGTACTGCTGGCTGCACAGTCTGCGCGCGAGACGGACGATGCGCAGGCGCAGTGTCCGCCGCAGGTGGAGGAAGGCCTGCTGCATGCAATGGTGGTGTTGGCCGATCATGCCGGCGCGCTGGTGGAAACGGATGCGTGCGCACCGCTGCTGTAGAGCCGAGCCGTTGCTGGGCTGCGCGGAGGTCATGGCATCGGTGGGATTCGTGCCGACCAAGGTCGGCACCTACCAGAGCAGGTCATGGCAGTGGAAAGCATCGTGCCGACCAAGGTCGGCACCCACCAGAGCGGATCATGGCGTCGATTGGCCCTGTGTCGACCAAGGCCGACACCCACCAGAGCGGGTCATGACACCCGTACCGCGCGCTACCAGTCCGCGCGCAGGCCGATGTTGCCTTCGATGATGCGGCGCTTCTCGTTGCGGTCGCCACCCAGTTCACGGGTGTAGTCGGCCACCGCGTACGCGCTGATGGTGCGGTTGAAGCGCCCTACCGCGCCGACACCGGCTTCGAGTGCACGCGAGCGCTGCGAATTGAAGATCACGTCATCGTCGAAGCGGATACGGTCTTCGCCGGAACGGCCGTGCCAGTAGTTGAGCTTGAAGTACGGCTGCCAGCCGTTGTCGGCCAGCTGATAGTCGCCGGCAAGGCGCAGGCCGACGCGGCCGGTCCAGGCGTTGTCGTTGTCGAAGCGTACGCTCGACACCGCATCGCGGCGGTCGTCCAGCGAGGTGCGTTGCCAGATCACCTGCACCTGCGGTTCCAGCCACCATGCGGACTGACCGAAGTGCAGCAGCGGTTTGCCCGCCTCCACCGACACGCTGGTGCCATCACCCTTGATCCCGAAGCCGAGCCCGCGCGAGGAACGCACGCGGCCGTCGTAGCGGCTCTGCATCGCCACGGCGTCGATGTAGCCGCCACTGCTGTCGGTGAAGGTCCAGTACAGGCCCACGTGCTTGTCGTCCAGGCGGTTCTGGCCTACCTGCACGTTCTCCCAGCCCAGTGCCAGGCCGGTGGTCTTGCCCTGCGCGCGGGTGCGGCCGACGAACACGCCGATCTGGTTGCGGTGGTTGTCAGAAGCAGCAGCCCACACGTCGAGGCCGGCCTGCAGGCCCATCACATCGCCATCGAAGCCGGGCTGCGAATCGCCCTTCCAGTGGATCTCGCTGCTCTGCCCCACCAGACGGCCCCAGGCGGTGCGGAACGCACCCTGGCTGTACAGCAGGCGCTGCTCGCCCTGCCGCTCGTGGAAGGTACCCAGGCTGGCCAGCGAGGTCTCGCGCAGCAGCGGCGGCACCACGGCATAGGCAGCAGTCTCCACGCGGTACAGCGGCACCACCGCGCCTTCGGCGGGGCGTGCGCCCGGCGTCGGCGGCGCACCGGTTCCGGGCAGCGCACCGCCGGCCACCGGCACGTCCGGTACCGCTGGATCACTGGGCGGCGCCACAGGCGCCGGTTCCGGTGGCGGCGGCGGTGGTGCGGTCTCGCCGGCTGTCAGGTCTGGATCGGGGGCGCCTTCGGGCGGCGGCGGCGGTGCCGGGGTGATCGGTGGCGGTGGTGCGACAGGTGGCGTCGGCGGCGGCGGCACGCCATTGATACCGCTCCCGTTTGGCGCTGGTGCCGGGCCGGCCACCAGGGTCGAGCGCAGGTACCAGTTCTCGCTGGTACCGGCACTGACACCACCCTTGAACAGGAAGTACTCGTAGGCGCCAGCCGCCACCGGCGCGAACAGCGAGAACGCACCCGGCGCGGTGCGGCCACCATTCAAGGCCTGCACCACCAGGATGCCATCGGCCAACGTGGCAGCGCCGCTGCCGCCGGCATTGAGCACGCCGATGCCGGTCGTGCCGGTGACGGCACCACCATCGATCACCAGGCGGTCGCTGGTTGAATTATCCGCCCCCAGAACGGTGCGCAGGTACAGACCACCACCGTCACCGCGGTAGTTGCCACGCACGGTGAACACGTCGCCGGCGCCAGTACCGGTCAGGTCGATGCGCCCGGCATTGACCATCTCCACCAGTGCACCACTGTTGAACGGACGGATGGCATGGCCGCCACTGCCTGCATAGACGGTGCTGGTGTCATCCACCGTGAGCGTTCCGGTGCCGGTACTGCTGTCACCCAGCACCAGATCGCCATCAAAGGTCAGCTCGGTGCTGTTGGCCAGGCTGATCGCCTCCCAGTTCTGGAAGCGGCCCACGCCCGTGGTCTTGACGTTGTTGAAGTTGAGCTGGTCGATGCCACTGCCGCCGTCGAACAGCGGCACCGCACCGAGGTTGCCCTGGTTGAGGCTGCTGAGGTTGGCCACGTCGTTGTCCGGCCCCATGTCGATCGCGCCGTAGACGATGCCACCGCCACTCCAGTTGAAGGTGTCGCTGCCGGTACTGAGCAGCACCTGCCCGCGCACGGTGCCGTCGGTGATGGTCACGCTGTCGTTGCCGCCACTGACACTGATGTTGCCGCCGATGTAGGCCGTGCCCGAGATGATGATGGTATCGGTGTCGAAGCCGGTCACCACGTTGCCGTCCACCGTACCGCCAGACTGGTCCCACAGGTTCTTGTCCAGCTTCATGTTGACGCGGCCGATGCGGCCAGCGGTCATCCAGGCCTGGTCGCCATCTTCGAACGCGCCGATGATGCGGCCACCGCTCATGCGGAAGGTATCGATGTTGTCGCCCTGCTGCAGCGCGCCTATCGTGCCGCCACTCATGATGAAATCATCGCGGCCACTGCCCTGCGCCACCACGCCGGTGACGGCGCCGCCGGTGACGGTCATCTGGTCATCGCCGCCGCCCTGGTCGACGCTGTCGATCGTGCCATCGCTGAGCAGCAGCACATCGTTTCCATCGCCCTGCAGGATGCCGCCGCTGATGCTGCCGCTCTGCATCTCGAGGCGATCATTGCCCGCATCGAACTGTACGCCGGTGCGCCCGCTGATCGTTCCTCGATTGACCAGCACGCTGTCGCCCGCACCGACGAACTGCAGGGCGGTGTTGTTGCCGGTGCTGATGCTGCCGGTGTTGTCGACGCGGCTGCCACCCCCAAGCTGCACGGTTACACCGCCGACCGAACTGATCGCGCCCTGGTTTGACAGCAGGTGACCACCGGCGCCGACCAGCGCGATGGCCGATCCACCACCACTCTGCTGCAGCTGTGCACCGGCGGCGACATTGACGGTGATGCCGGCCGCACCATTTGCGGTAACGGGAGTGGTCTGCGGATTCGGCGCGTTGGTATCACAGGTGACCGTCTGGCCGGCAGTCGGTGCCGGGCTGTTGCAGCCGGCCCAGGCAACGCTGGCGGTCGTCAGAAGCAGGGAGGGAACGGCGAGGGCCTGCAACACGGAAACAGCAAGGCGGCGCGGACGGAACGCACGCGGAACGGCACGGTACATGGGGCACTCCTGGGCGGGCAATCAGGAACTGCGTATGTGCGGCACGGCGCTTGCAGTCTGCCGTGTGGTGAACCATTTCGATAGGTGAACTTGCGTGCGGGAAATCACAGTTCAGATGTGAAATCGCCCAGCCCTCACGCCGATGTGATGTGGCTGAAATCGTTCATTTTTTCCGGCATCCGGAATCACGCGCAAAGCATCCATGCATGGCGTGGATCTACTGATCCTGGATCGCCAATCGATTCGCTCATGGCACCTGGTAAATCTACGTCATGCCTGGATGCCGTTGGCGGATGGGGTCAGATCTTCAGGTAGATCTTCCGCTTATCCAGCCACCACGCCACGCCCCACCACAGTGCGACGAACACCAGCGCCTGCAGCATCGACGCCAGCTCCAGCGCCTGCGGCATCGCGGTGGCCAGCTGCTGCCAGATCCACCCCCAGATCCCGGTGGCCATCAGCACCACCGACATCACCGATGCCCCCAGGTACGCGGTGATCGCATTGACCCCGAAGCGCCGGCCGAGTGCCGGCCAACCCTTCTGGTCGATCAGCACGTGGCCCAGCCACAGCGCCAGCGCGGCCAGGCCGCCGGTCCACAGCACGTAGCTGGGCGTCCACAGCTGCTTGTTCAACGGCAGAACCACGGCCAGCAGCAGGCCCAGCACAGCGGTCGCCATGCCCAGCCCTGCCAATGCCGCCGAACGCCCGTTGCGCAGCAGGCCACCGGCAAGCAGGCCGAGCACGGTACTGGCCAGCGCCCCCAGCGTGCTCAGCAATCCTTCCGGGTCATGGCCCAGTCCGGTATCGGCATGCCACTGGTAGATCCACGGTGCGAACAGCGCGGTATCCAGGCGGCTGGCCGGGTTGGTCCACGGCGCCAGGTCGCCGATGCCCAGCAGCAACACGGTGTACCCCACCAGCAGCGCGATCAAAGCGCCCACCTGCACGCGTGGTCGCGCGTAGACCGCCAGTACGCCCACCAACGCCGCACACACCGCGATGCGTTGCAGCACGCCCCAGATGCGGAAGTGATGCGTATCCAGTGCCCACCAGATCAGCAGGTGCAGCAGCGCACCGGCCATCAGGATGCGCAGCGCGCGCTCCAGCACGCCGCGCGCCAACGCGGGTCGCGCCGCCGCATCCTGCGCGCGCGGTGCCACGCTGAAGGCCATCGACACGCCCACCAGGAACAGGAAGAACGGGAACACCAGGTCGGTGGGCGTGCAGCCATGCCATTCCGAGTGACGCAGCGGCGCGAACACCGCACTCCAGTCGCCCGGATTGTTGACCAGCAGCATCGCCGCCACGGTGATGCCGCGCAGGGCATCGATCGAGCCCAGCCGGCGTGGCGGCGAACTGTTCATCAGGCGGCCTCGTACTGTCCGGCAATCCAGGTACCACGCACCTGCAGGGCGTCGTCCAGCAGCACCAGGTCGGCCTGGTACCCCTCGGCGATGTGGCCCAGGCGATCATCGACATTGAGGAACTGCGCTGGGTACGTCGATGCCATGCGCGCCGCTTCGGCCAGCGGCTGGCCAAGCAGCTGCACGGTGTTGCGCACCGCGGTGGCCATGTCCAGCGCCGAGCCGGCCAGCGAACCGGCAGCATTGCGCACCACGCCGTCGACGGCGGTAATGGTTTCGCCGTACAGCACGTAGCTGGGATCGTCGGCACCGACCGGCGGCATCGCATCGGTCACCAGCAGCAGGCGGCCTCGCGGCTTGGCCGCCAGCGCCACGCGCAGGCTGGCGGGGTGCACGTGAACGCCATCAACGATGATGCCGATCCAGCTGTCGCGGTCCTCCAATGCGGCGCCCACCGCACCGGGCTCACGGCCCTGCAGCGGCGACATCGCGTTGTACAGGTGGGTGAAGCCACGCACACCGGCATCCAGGCCGGCACGGATCTCTTCGTAGGTACCTGCGGTGTGCCCGGCGGCAACGATCACGCCACGCTCGACCAGCGCACGGATGGTCTCCAGCGGCACGCGCTCCGGCGCCAGCGTCAGCACGGTCACACCGTTGTCCAGCGATGCCGCCAGCGCGATTTCTCCCTCGTCCGGCACGCGGAACTTGCTGGCATCGTGCGTGCCCTTGCGCGCCGGTGCGATGTACGGGCCTTCCAGGTGGATGCCGATCACGCCTGGTACACCCTGCGTGATCGCCTCGCGCATCGCAGCGATCGCTTCGCGCATCACTGCCACGTCATCACTGATCAGGGTCGGCAGCATCGCCGTGGTGCCGAAACGGCGGTGCGCCTGCGCGATGGTGCGCAGTGCCGCCACGTCCGGCGTGTTGTTGAACAGTGCACCACCGCCACCATTGACCTGCACATCGATGAAGCCGGGCAGCAGCCAGCCGCCACCCAGGTCCACCTGCTCGGCGGCATGGCCGAGCTGCGGTGCGGCGTCGGGCAACAGCGCGCTGATGCGACCGTTCTCGATCACCAGCGCCAGATCATCACGGAAGTCGTCGCCCGCCAGGATGCGGGCATTGCGCAGGACGGTCGCCATTACACGGTCTCCGTCACCTTGTTCAGGTGCGGCGGCAGGTCCGGGTTGAAGCCACGACGCAGCGCCAGCGCATTGATCGCGCGGTAGAAGCTCTGCACGGTCAGCAGCGGTGCGCACAGCGGGTGCGGCGCAGCAGCCACCGGCAGGTTGCCGCCAGCACCGGCCATCCATACCTGTGCGCCACGCGCGGTGAATTCCTCGACGACGGCACGGGTGCCGGCGCCGGTTTCATCCGGCTGGGCAAAGGCCAGCACCGGGAAGCCGCGGTCGACCAGCGCCATCGGGCCGTGCTTCACTTCAGCCGAGCTGTAGGCTTCGGCATGCAGGCTGCAGGTTTCCTTGAACTTCAGCGCCGCTTCCTGCGCCGCCCCCAGGCCCAGGCCACGGCCGAGCACGAACAGGTTGGTGGCCTCGACCAGGCCTTCGGTCACCGCGCTCCAGTCGCACTGCCACGCCTCACGCAACGCGTCGGGCAGCAGGTCCAGCGCAGCGCGCAGGCTGCTGTCCTGCTTCCAGTACGCGGCCAGCTGCAGCAGCGCGGCCAGCGACGCCAGGTAGCTCTTGGTCGCCGCCACGCTCTTTTCGGCACCCGCGTGGAGCGGAATGACCGTATCGGCCAGCTGCGCCAGCGGTGAATCCTCGACGTTGACCAGCGCGATCACGCGCGCACCGGCCGCCTTGGCGGCCTCGGCGTTGCGCAGCAGGTCCGGGCTCTTGCCCGACTGCGAGATGACGATGAACAGTGCGCCGCGCAGCTGCAATGGTGCGGCGTAGACCGACCCCACCGATGGCGAGGCCGACGCGACCACCAGGCCCAGCTGGGTTTCCAGCAGATACTTGCCATAGGTGGCGGCGTGGTCGGAGCTGCCGCGTGCACAGGTGACCACGAACGGCGGCGGTTCAGCACGCAGGCTGGCGGCCAGGGTTTCCATGGTGGCGTGGTTGCGCGAGAACTGGCGCGCGACCACGTCGGCCGCTTCAGCGGCCTCGGCGAACATCAGGGTGGACGTGGGGTCTGACAGCGACATGGCAGGCTCAGGCAGGATCGGAAGGAAGGGGGCGTGCGCCGGCGGGGCGCATCGGCGCGGTCGAACCACGCACCACCAGCTGCGGCACGAAGCCCTGGTTGTGCAGCGGCGCCGGCGCATCGTCGTAGGCATCGCTGCGCAGTTGCGCGATCAGCAGGCGCGCGGCGTGGCGGGCGATGTCCTCGGTGGCCTGCTTGGCGGTGGTCAGCGGCGGCCACGACTGGCGCGAGAACGGGCTGTCCTCGAACCCGGCAATGGACAGGTCGTAGGGCACGTTCATGCCGGCCGACTTGGCGGCGGCCAGTACGCCGGCGGCGATTTCGTCGTTGGAACCGAAGATGGCGGTAGGTGGCTCGCGCAGCGCCAGCAGGCGGCGCGCACCGCGGAAACCGTCATCGAAGGTGTAGTCGCCCTGCACCACCAGATGCTTGTCCACGGTCATGCCGTAGTCCTTCAGCGCGGCTTCGTAACCGGCATAGCGTTCGCCAGAGGAGCGGTGCGAGATGCCGCCCCAGAGGAAGCCGATGCGCTGGTGACCCAGCTGGATCAGGTGCTCGGTGATCTCATAGGCCGCTTCGCGATCGTCGACGAATACGCAGGCGCCATCGGCCGGGTCTTCGGTGGCAGCGATGATGCGCACCAGCTTGATGCCGCGCGCGGTCAGCGCCTGGATCAGGTCGCGGCGCTCGGACATCGGTGCGGTCAGCACCAGCCCGGCCAGCCGCGAACGCTGCACCCAGTCGGCCAGCTCATCGGCCAACAGCGGCGAGCTGGAGTCGCAGGGATGGATCTGCAGGCCGAAACCGGTCTCGCGGCATGCGGCCAGCACGCCGTTCTGCACACCGATGATGTGGTACGGGTTCGGGTTGTCGTAGACCAGCCCGATCACGAAGGTGGTGCCGCTGCGCAGGTTGCGCGCGGACGGATCGGGCTCGTAATCGAGTTCGGCGATGGCACGCAGCACCCGCGCACGGGTGGCCTGCATCACCGAGGGCTCGTTGTTGATCACCCGCGAGACCGTCTTCAGCGAGACCTTGGCCTTCTCCGCAACGTCCTTGATGGTCGCTCTGCGCATGGGTTTTCCCTGGGGTTGGCTGCCGTCCATCATCGCCGATCAGGCCTTGTCCTGCGGCAGGCCGGCGCGATGCCCGACCACCGAATAGAACAGGATGTACAGGTAGCAGGGCACCATCAGCAGCACGAACACCAGCTGGAAGTCGATGTGCTGCTTGAGCACGGCGAACAGCTGCGGAATGATCGCGCCACCGGCAATGCCCATCACCAGCAGCGCCGAACCGGTCTCGGTGAAGCGGCCCAGGCCACGGATCGCCAGCGGGAAGATCGCCGGCCACATCATGGCGTTGGCAAAACCCAGCAGGGCCACGAAAGCCACCGACACGTAGCCGTGGGTGGCCCAGGCGCCAAGACAGAACACCACGCCCAGCACCGCCGAAATGGTCAGGTAGCGCGACTGCGAGACAACCTTGGGGATCAGCAGCAGGCCGACCACGTAACCGACCAGCATTGCGCCCAAGGTAAGCGAGGTGAACATCTTGGTCTGGTCCAGTGGCAGGTCGAAGCCGTGGCCGTAGGTACCGATGGCATCGCCGGCCATCACCTCCACGCCCACGTACACGAACAGGCACAGCACGCCCAGCCACAGGTGCGGAAACTGGAAGATGCTGCGCCGTTCGGCGGCACCGGCCGCAACCGGCGTGGCATTGGCTTCGGACGACTTGATTTCCGGCAGCGGCGAGAACAGCACGGCCACCGCCAGCAGCACCAGCAGGCCGGCCATGGCCAGGTACGGGGTGTGGATCTTGGCGGCAAACTCGTTCAGCAGCGCGGCCTTTGTGACCGCATCTGCCGCCTGCACCTGCGCATCGAGGTCACCGATGCCGTGCAGCACCAGCGTGCCGATCAGCACCGGCGCCAGCATGCCGGCGATCTTGTTGCAGATGCCCATCAGCGCAATGCGGCGTGCCGCCGTCTCGATCGGGCCGAGGATGGAGATGTAGGGGTTGATCGCGGTCTGCAGCAGGGCCAGGCCACTGCCGATCACGAACAGGCCGCCGAGCGCGCCCGGATACCAGCGCTGGGTGGCGAATTCGCCGAACAACGCGGCACCACCGGCCATCACCAGCAGGCTCAGGCTCAGGCCCTTCTTCATGCCGGTGCGGCGCAGGATCCACGATGACGGCAGGGCCAGGAAGAAGTAGGACAGGTAGAACACCATCAGCACCAGGAAGGCGCCGACCTCGCTGAGTTCGAAGGCGAGCTTGACGAAGGTGATCAGCGGGCCGTTGAGCCAGGTGAAGAAGCCGATCAGGAAGAACAGCACGCCGACGATGGCGATGGAGGTGGCCACGTTCGGGCGCACGCTTGCAGCGGAGACGGCGGACATCGGGAAGGGCTCCTGCGGCGACGGCCGCAGCACGCGGCGTCGGAGAGTGGCTGGGAACAACGTTGTCACATTCTTTCGATGGACAACCGAGGTTTGTCAACTTCCCCGCGAGGCCGCGTGAACCTCGTGCTGCACTGCGCAACCCGATGGCAGCGGGTCGTGCTGAATGCGCCGCAGCCCTTGAGCCCCGTGCAGCAACGGTTCCAGCGTGAAACCCATGCTCACGCCATGTAAACGTTTACTGCACGCCGCATTCGTTGCGACGCAGCAACGAAAGTATCACGAACTCGTTGACATCGTTGTCAGCGCGGTTACAGACTCCGCCCCAATCGCCGCCCTCGAACCTTGGGGACGGCCCCACCTGCAGCAGGAGCCCGCGTGACCGCCAGCCACCCCGCCCCGGCCCATGTCCTGTCCCGAATCGCGCCCTCGTTCCTGGCCGCCGACGTCGGTGGCACCCATGTGCGCGTGGCCCGGGTCCAGGCCAGCGGTGATGCCGCCCATCCGGTGCAGGTGCTGGAGTACCGCAAGTACCGCAACGCCGACCATGCAGGCCTCAGCGCGATCCTGTCCGACTTCCTCGGCGAAGGCCCGCGGCCCACGCACTGCGTGGTCGCCAGTGCCGGCTACGCCCGCGAGGACGGCACGGTGATCACCGCCAACCTGCCGTGGCCGCTGTCGGCGCGCCAGGTGGAAGCCGACGTCGGCCTGCAGCGGGTATTCATCGTCAACGACTTCGAAGCCGTGGCCTATGCCGCTGCGCAGGTTGACGCCAGTGGCGTGCTGCACCTGTGCGGACCGGAAACCGCCGCCCGCGGCCCGACCCTGGTGGTCGGCCCCGGTACCGGCCTCGGCGCCGCGCTGTGGATCCCCACCGCGCACGGCCCGGTGGTGCTCCCGACCGAAGCCGGCCAGCCGACCCTGGCCGCCAGCACCGAACTGGAAATGGCCATCGTCCGCCACATGCAGCGCGACCGCGCGCATGTGTCGATCGAACATGCGATCTCCGGCCCGGGCCTGATGAACCTGTACCGCGCGGTGTGCGCACTGCAGGGCCAGGCGCCGACCCTGGCCAGCCCCGACGCGGTCACCGCTGCGGCCATGGCCGACAGCGATGCACATGCGCGCCAGGCGCTGGATGTGTTCTGCGGCCTGCTCGGCAGCACCATCGGCGACATGGCGCTGTTCTACGGCGCCCATGGTGGCGTCTACCTGGCCGGCGGCATCCTGCCGCAGATCCGCGAATACCTGCACGCCAGCACCTTCGTCGAACGCTACCTGCAGAAGGGGCCGATGGGCGAAGCGCTGGCACGCATCCCGGTGAAGGTCGTCGAGCACGGCCAGCTGGGCGTGGTCGGCGCTGCCAGCTGGTACCTGCAGCAGCAGTCGGCCGCCTGACACCGCAACAGGCTTCAACGCAATCGCAGCACGCAGTACGTGGCACGCCAACGCACGGGACTTCGCCGCCGCCCCGCGCATGTCATCGCAACCGTAATCGAACACCGCCGCCGGCATCCAATCGAGTGATGAGGAGAGACATCATGAACACCCGCAAGACCCTGCTTTCGGCCGCCATCGTCAGCTGCATCGCCTTCAGTGCACATGCGCAGCAGGCCGCCCAGACCGCCACCGACCTGGATACCGTGCAGGTCACCGGCATCCGTGGGTCGATGGAAAAATCGCTGGACACCAAGCGCGAAGCCAATGCGCGCGTGGAAGTGGTCACCGCCGAAGACGTGGGCAAGCTGCCCGCGCACAACGTCGCCGACACCCTGCAGCGCCTGCCGGGCGTGAACATCAGCTCGTCCAGCGCCGACGAAGGCGGCTTCGACGAAGCCGACCGCGTCAGCCTGCGTGGTACCAGCCCGAGCCTGACCCAGACCCTGATCAACGGCCACACCGTCGGCACCGCCGACTGGTTCGTGCTCAGCCAGGGCAACAACGTCGGCCGCAGCGTGAGCTACTCGTTGCTGCCGTCGGAACTGGTGCGCTCGGTGGAAGTGAACAAGTCCTCGCAGGCCAAGCTGCAGGACGGCGGCACCACCGGTACCGTCAACATCCTCACCCGCAAGCCGCTGGAATTCTCCAAGCAGCTCACTGCGGAAGGCTCCATCGGCATGGTGCGTTCGGACCAGGCCAAGTCCAACGACCCGCAGCTGTCGGCACTGTTCAACTACAAGAACGACGAAGGCAACTTCGGCGTGATGGTGCAGGCCTTCAGCCAGAAGCGCGAGCTGCGCCGCGAAGCGCAGGAAATCCCGGGCGGTTTCTTCCAGATCGATCCGAATGGCACCGTGGCCAAGTCCAACCCGGACCTGGCCGGCGTATACGCGCCGGGCCTGCTCGGCTCGACCCTGTTCGAACAGACCCGCGAGCGCAAGGGCGGCCTGGTGTCGCTGCAGTTCAAGCCGATGGACAACCTGACCCTGGGCCTGGAAGGCTTCAGCTCGGAACTGAAGGCGAACAACTACAACCGCAACTTCATGCTGTGGGGTGGCCGCATCCTCAATGACCGCACCGTTGAAGATGCCAATGGCAACAAGATCCTGATTCCGGGCCAGGCCCCGAATCCGGGTTACGTCATCAAGGATGGCGTGCTGTCCAACGCCACCTTCGCCGGCCAGGCCGACCGCGACTACGCGGTGTACGACATGATCTACCGCGAGTCGAAGGCCAAGACCAACTACATCACCTTCGATGCCGACTGGCAGATCAGCGACAACCTGGGCATGAAATTCCAGGCTGGCAGCACCAAGGGCACCGGCGAAACGCCGCGCCAGTACATCGCCGAAGTCAACCTGGCCCGTGGTGGCGGCGCCACCTGGGCAACCCACGGCAACGGCTCGCCGATCGACTGGAACGTCGGGGGCAACATCGGCCCGAGCGGCGTGACCGACTTCGGCACCTGGGGCAACCAGCAGGTCACCGCGATCGACAAGGAAAAGTGGGCCACGCTCGATTTCAACCAGTACTTCGCCGACGCTGGCGTACTGAACTCGATTGATTTCGGCGCCCGCTTCGGCGACCACAAGCGCGAGGCCAAGTCGCCGGAAGGCGCAACCCCGGGCGCGATCTGGAATGCGCTGAAGAACGGCGCCACTGCCAACTTCCCCGGTGGCTTCGCCAACGGCATCGGTGGCAGCTTCCCGCGTGACCTGTGGTACTTCACCCCGGGCGCACTGAAGGAAGCAGTGACCAACAACTCCACCTGGCTGTCCGGCAATGACGGCCCGACCGGCCGCCACAACTACGGCGCCGAGTGGAAGGTGTCCGAGAAGAACTTTGCTGCCTACGTACAGGGCAACTTCAGCGGCGACCGCTGGAGCGGCAACGTCGGCCTGCGCTACGTCAACATCAAGCAGGATATCGATACCTACGCCGCCGCCACCGGCTCGACCGTGCCGGACGTGAGCAGCCTGTTCGGCGCGTGGACCCGCGAAGCTTTCGAGAACAAGCACAACCGTGTGCTGCCGAGCGCCAACTTCAAGTACGACCTGCGTGACGACCTGGTGCTGCGCGTGGCCGCATCGCAGACCCAGACCCTGCCGGACTTCTCGGCACTGGGTGCCTCGTCGTACGGTTCGGACCTGAACCGGACCGGCGGTGGCGGCAATCCGAAGTTGAAGCCGGTGGTGTCGACCAACTTCGACGCCAACCTGGAGTGGTATTTCATGCCGCGCGGCATGTTGTCGATCGGTGCCTACTCGATGCGCCTGAAGGACTACGTCGCCTTCAGCACCGAGAAGGAAATGCTGTTCAGCGAGCTGACCAACCGTCTCGAGGAATACAACATCTCCCGCCCGCGCAATGCCGACGGCAAGGTGCGCGGTATCGAAGTGGCCTATGAGCAGCCGATCGGCGAGTACTTCGGTGTCAATGCCAACTACACCTACGCCGATGGCAGCACCGACCACACCTGGGCCGATGGCAGCGACAACCTGCTGGGTACTTCGAAGAACACCTACAACGTCGGTGCCTACTTCGAGAACGATACCTTCGGTGCACGCGTCAGCTACACCCGCCGTTCGTCGTTCCTGATCGGCCTGTCCGGCGCCAACCCGTACTACCAGGATGACTTCGGCACCCTGTCGGCGTCGCTGAGCTACAAGGCCACCGACTGGCTGAGCATCAGCTTCGATGCGCTCAACCTCAACAACCCGACCTACAAGTACTACCAGACCGCGGCCATCCCGACCTCGTTCTACAGCAACGGTCGCCAGTACTACCTCAACTTCCGCTTCAAGTACTGATCCAGCGGCGGCAACATCGCCGAGTCGTGCACGCACGCCGGGCCTGGGTCATTCCGGGCCCGGCGTTTTTCATGTATAGCGTTCATCGCACCGTTCCAAGGAGTCGTACCGATGGTCAAGCCTTCCCGCGCCCGGATGCGCAGCGCAGTGCTGCTGGGCAGCCTGCTCGCCCTGTTGCCGGCACTGCCGGCACTTGCCGCCGACCCCACACCCGCCACTGAAGCACCCGGCCCCCTGCTGCGCGCCGACAGCCTGATGCTGATTCCCGCCCCGGCCAGCGTGCAGCGCGGCCAGGGCAGCGGCATCACCGTCCGCGCCGACACCGTGCTGCAGGCCGAAGGCGAAGCCGCGCAGCGCGTCGCCAGCCAGTTCGCCGATCTGCTGGCCCGCAGCGGTGGTCCGCGCCTTGCACCAGCCAGGGGCAAGGCGGCAGGCACGTCGAGCAGCATCCGCTTCCAGATCGTGCCCACCTTCCGCGACAGCGGCGAAAGCTACACGCTGGAGAGCACCGCGCAGGGCGTGCTGATCCAGGCCGGCAACGAAACCGGCCTGTTCTACGGCGCGACCACCCTCGCCCAGCTCGCCACCGGCGGCAGCAATGGCGTGCTGCCGGCGGTGCAGATCCAGGACGCGCCGCGCTTCAGCTGGCGCGGTTTCATGCTCGATTCCGCACGTCACTTCCAGAGCCTGGACGAGATCAAGCGCGTGCTCGACGCGATGGCCGCGCACAAGCTCAACACCTTCCACTGGCACCTCACCGACGACCAGGGCTGGCGCATGGAGATCAAGCGCTACCCGAAGCTGACCGACGTGGGCAGCTGCCGCCTGCCGGCCGGCGACGGTGGCATCGATCCGGTCACTGGCAAGGAGCATCCGTATTGCGGCTTCTACACGCAGGACCAGATCCGCGAAGTGATTGCCTATGCGGCGAAGCTGCATATCCAGGTGATTCCGGAAATCGATGTGCCGGGCCACGCGACTGCCGCGATTGCTGCGTATCCGGAGCTGGGCACCATCGATACGCCGTTGAAACCGATCAGTGAATGGGGCGTGTTCCCCAACCTGTTCAACACTGAAGACAGCACCGTCACCTTCCTCGAGAACGTGCTGGAAGAAGTGATCGACCTGTTCCCGGCCAAGTACGTGCACGTCGGTGGCGACGAAGCAGTGAAGGACCAGTGGGAAGCGTCGAAGCAGGTGCAGCAGCGCATGCGTGCGCTGGGCATCAAGGATGAAATGGCCATGCAGAGCCACATCATCAAGCGCCTGGAGACCTTCCTGGAGGAGCACGACCGGCGCCTGATCGGCTGGGATGAGATCCTCGAAGGCGGGCTGCCACCGCAGGCCACGGTGATGTCCTGGCAGGGCACCGAAGGCGGACTGGCTGCGGCCAGCGCCGGCCATGACGTGATCATGTCGCCGGTCGGCTACCTCTATCTGGACTACCTGCAGACGGCCTCGCCGAACGAACCGCCCGGCCGCCCGACCCAGGTCAACCTCGGCAAGCTGTACAACTTCGAGCCGGTGCCGGCCGAGCTGGCCGCTGACAAGCGCGGGCACATCCTCGGCCTGCAGGCCAACATGTTCACCGAGCACACGCGCAGCTACGCACGCCTGCAGCACAACCTGTTCCCACGCCTGGCCGCCGTGGCCGAGACCGGCTGGAGCACGCCGGAACATCGCGATTTCCGCGATTTCCTCGCGCGCCTGCCGTCCCAGCTGCAGCGCTACCGTGCCTGGGGCCTGGCCTATGCGCAGACTCCGTTCGAAGTGGGCGTGGACTACACCGACAATCGCGCGGACAACACGGTGACGGTGTCGCTGGCCAATCCGCTGGGCTATGAAGTGCGCTACAGCACCGATGGCCAGCCGGTGAGCGCGCAGTCACCGCTGTACCAGCAGCCGCTGACCGGAAAACTGCCAACCACCGTGCAGGCTGCCGCGTTCTACCAGGGCCAGATGCTGGCGGCGAAACCGACCATTGCCACCTTCACCGCACAGTCGCTGCTCAGCCGCCGCAGCGATGAGCTGCTCAGCTGCGTGGGCAAGAAGGGCCTGGTGCTGCGCCTGGAAGACGATGGCCCACGCGAAGGCAACCGTGCGGTGTTCAACGTGGACATCTTCCAGCCGTGCTGGCGCTGGCCGCAGGCGCAGTTGGACGGCATTGGCAGCCTGGAAGTCCGCGCGGGGCGTATTCCGTACTACTTCCAGCTTGCCCACGATGAACCCAAGCGTCGCTTCGAGAAGGCCAAGCGCGCGCACGGCGAGATGCAGGTGCGTCGTGGCGACTGCAGCGGCAAGGTGCTGGCGGAAGTGCCGTTGCCGGCCAAGCCGGATGCCGATGGCTTCGTGACGCTGAAGGCAACGCTGCCGAAGGGCACGCAGGGCAGCGGTGACCTGTGCATCAACTTCACCGGCGACACGCGCCCGGCGATGTGGGTGCTGGATGAGGTGACCCTGGGGAAATGACGGCAGGCCTGTCCGGGTGGGTGCCGGCCTTGGTCGGCACCTCGGGCAGAGCATCCACGCATGGCGTGGATCTACGGGTAGGTGCCAACCTGGGTTGGCACGCCTTTACCCGCGCCAGCGCAGCAGCAGGTCGCGCAGCGGGGTCAGCGCGGTGGTCATGCCGGCGAGCACACCGATCGTGTTGGCGATGGCATCCATCGGGTCGGCCATGCGGTTGCTGGTCAGCGCACCCTGGGCAAATTCGATGCCGATGCCCATCAGCACCAGGCCCACGCCCACCCACAGCAGCGGGCGGCCCCGACGGAACAGCTGCACCGCGCTGCCGGCCAGGATGAAATAGGCGAGGAAGTGCTCGCCCTTGTCGCTGTTTTCCGGCAACGGAATCGGCGGCGGTGGAATCAGGCAGACCACGATCACCAGCAGTACTGCCGCCGCCCACAGCCCGGCCCACAACCGCGGCCGCCGCAGCGGCTTGATCGCCGGCAACACCTCGCTCACAGGCGCCAGCTCAGGTCACCCAGCTCGAAGGCCGGTTCGAAGTCGACGCCACGCTGCAGGCCGATGGCCTGGAAGCGCTCGCCCATCTCGGTCGGCAGGGTCAGCTTCTTCACCTGGTCGCGCAGCTGGATGCGGCCGACCTCATCGGTGCGTTCCTCGGCCAGCAGCAGCACCTGGTCCAGGCCGTTGCCGAGCAGGAAGCTGGCCTGGCTGCAGTAGCCGGCCAGCTCGAATCCGCCGTGCATGCCGGCCTCGGCCATCGCGGTGAAATCCACCGACGCGGTGATGTCCTGCAACCCCGGCCAGCGGTGCACGTCGTTGTGCACATGGTGGCGGTAGAACGCACGCACGGTGCCATCGTCGCGGTCGTGCTGGTAGAACTCGCCGCGGCTGTAGCCGTAGTCGACAAACAGCATCGCACCACGCTGCATGCCACCGGCCACCGCCTGCAGCCAGTACGGCAGCTGCGGCAGCACTTCGGAACGGTAGCCCTCGGCGAAAGGCTTTTCCAGGTAGCGCTCGATATGGCGCACCGCACCGTTGAGCAGGATGTCGGCCGGCTGCGCGCCACGGATGAAGTTGCCCTCGGCGTCCAGCTCGACGGTTTCCTCGTAGACCTCGCCATCCCGGATCAGGAAGCGCGGGGTCGGCAGCGCGTCGATCACCTCGTTGGCGAACACCACCCCTTCCCAGTCCTCCTCGAACGGGCGGTCGACCCAGTCCACGCGCGCGGCCAGCTCGGCCGGCAGGTTCTGCTGCAGGCGCTGCTGCTGGCGCTCGCGCAGGTCGGCACTGGGTTCCAGGATGGCGTAGCGCGACGGCAGCGCATCCAGCTCGGCCAGGCGCAGCAGCACCGCCTCGGCAAAGGCGCCGGTACCGCCGCCCAGTTCCAGCATCCGCGCCTGCGCCCCCAGCTGTGCAAATACCGGCGCCAGCGCATTGGCCACGCTGCCGGCGAACAGGCTGCCGAGCTCGGGCGCGGTGGTGAAGTCGCCACTGCCACCGAACTTGCTGGCGCCGGCGCTGTAATAGCCCCAGCCGGGGGTATACAGGCAGAGCTCCATGAAGCGCGAGAACGGCATCGCCCCGCCCTGCGCAAGGATCTCGGCGCGCAGGGCGGCCGCCAGCTGGTCGCTATGGGCCAGGGCATCGGCTTCGGGCAGGGGGAAGGTGGGCTGCATGGCGTCTTCGAATGCGGTGACAATGGTGCACAGGATAGCCGAGCCTTGGAGGACCCTCGATGAGCGATACCCACCCCGTGGTCCTGATCACCGGCAGCGCGCGCCGGATCGGTGCGGCCATCGCCCGCCAGTTCCACGCCTGTGGCTGGTCGGTGGTGCTGCACGCCAATACCTCCAGCGCCGAGCTGCAGCAGGCCGCGTTCGATTTCGACAATGTGCGCCCGGGCAGCGTGCTGGCCCTGCAGGCCGACCTGCGTGACGCCGACGCCCTGGCCGACCTGGTGGAACAGGCCGTCACCCACTTCGGCCGACTGGACGCGCTGGTCAACAACGCCTCCAACTTCTTCCCCACCCCGCTCGGCCAGGTCACCGCCGAGGCGATGGACGAGCTGTACGCGGTCAACGCGCGCGCGCCACTGCTGCTGTCACAGGCGGCGGCGCCCTACCTGCGCCGCCAGCAGGGCTGCATCGTCAACCTGACCGACCTGCACGGCACCGACCCGATGCGCGACCACATCGCCTACACCATGGCCAAGGCTGCGCTGGAGATGGCCACCCGCGCGCTGGCATTGGAGCTGGCGCCGAAGGTGCGTGTGAATGCGGTGGCCCCGGGTGCGATCCTGTGGCCGGAGCAGGGCAAGGACGATTTCGCCCGCGAGGCGTTGCTGGCGCGCACGCCGCTGGCACGGATCGGCACGGTCGAGGAGATCGCCGAAGCGGTCTACTGGCTGGTGGCCGAAGCCAGCTTCGTCACCGGCCACACCCTGCGCGTGGATGGTGGGCGCACGGTCAGTTGAGGTAGTGCCGGCCGCTGGCCGGCAACCGCCGTCATTCCAGGTCCACCACCTCGAACGCTTCGCCAAACTGCGCGTGCGCCCGCCACAGCGTGGCCAGGTCCTGCCCGCTGACCGGGTCGATGAAGCCCGGCGCGATGTCCGCCAGCGGCTTCAGCACGAAGGCATGCTTCAGTTCCGGGCGCGGAATGCGCAGGTGGCCGGGGCCTTCCACCACCAGGTCGCCGTAGAACACCACGTCGATGTCCAGGGTCCGGTCGGAGAAGCGCGGCCCACTGCGATCGCGGCCATGCGCGTCTTCCAGCGCATGCAGCCAGTCGTCCAGTTCCTGCAGCGGCAGATCGGTCTCGATCGCCACCGCATTGTTGAGGAAGGCCGGGCCATCGAAGCCGACCGCGGCAGTACGGTAGGCGGGTGACACCTGCAGTGCGCCAAAGCGCTCGCGCAGGGCCGTCACCGCGGCGTGGAGGTAGCGGCGGGGCTGGACGTTGCTGCCCAGGCTCAGGAGCACGGTGGTCATGCGGTTCAGGTGACGGCACTTGGGGGGCGTGGACATGCCGTCGTCACGGCGGCCTGCCTACAATCCGGGACGCACATGATAGGGCACCGACATGACCTATTGCGTTGGAATCGAGGTGGACGAAGGCCTGGTCTTCGCTGCCGACACCCGGACCAATGCCTCGCTGGACGATGTGCGCGTGCACCGCAAGCTGCACGTGTTCGAGTACCCCGGCCAGGCAGCCTACGTGCTGATGGCGGCTGGCAACCTGGCCACCACCCAGCTGCTGGTGTCACGCCTGGGGCGCGACGCCGGTGAACGGCGCACGCCCAACCTGCGCGACATGACCCATCTGTTCGAAGCTGCCGAGTACGTCGGCCAGCTGCTGGTGGACAGCCAGGTGCACAGCAGCCACAGCGAGCACGGCCATGACGGGGTCAACACCCAGGCGACGCTGATTTTCGGTGGCCAGATCGCTGGCGAGCGGCCCGGGCTGTACATGATCTATCCGCTCGGCAACGCCATCGCCGCTTCGCCGGAGACGCCCTATCTTCAGATCGGTGAGTCCAAGTACGGCAAGCCCATCCTGGACCGCATCCTCAGCCCGGCCACACGCCTGGAGGACGCGGCGCGCACGGCAATCGTGTCGCTGGATTCGACCATTCGCTCCAATCTGTCGGTAGGCCTGCCGATCGACCTGGCGCTGCTGCGTGACGGTGAACTGCGCATCGGACAGCAGCTGCGGCTCGGCGCGGATTCAACGTTGTATGCGGACATCCACCAGAACTGGTCACGGCGCCTGGAACAGGCGGTGGACGCCCTGCCGCGGTTCCCCTGGGAGACCCTGGACCGGTAGTGCCGGCCGCTGGCCGGCAACCGCATTGATTCCACCACACTGGGATGCCGGCCAGCGGCCGGCACTACCGGGGCATCAGCCCAGCGCCTCGGCCCCCGCGCGGAAGACCTGCTGCATCTGCAGCGGCTGGAACAGGCGGTGGACGCCCTGCCATGCTTCCCCTTGGGAAACCGTGGACCGGTAGTGCCGGCCGCTGGCCGGAAACCGCATTGATCCCGCCACACGGGGATGCCGGCCAGCGGCCGGCACTACCGGGGCATCAGCCCAGCGCTTCGGCCACCGCGCGGAAGACCTGCTGCATCTGCAGCGGCTGGAACAGGCGGTGGACGCCCTTCCACGCTTCCCCTGGGAGACCCTGGACCGGTAGTGCCGGCCGCTGGCCGGCAACCGCATTGATCCCGCCCCACAGGGATGCCGGCCAGCGGCCGGCACTACCGGGGCATCAGCCCTGCGCTTCGGCTACGGCGCGGAAGACCAGCTGCATCTGCTGCGGCTGGAACAGGCGGTGGACGCCCTGCCACGCTTCCCCTGGGAAACTGCCGAACGGTAGTGCCGGCCGCTGGCCGGCAACCGCGTTGATTCCACCACACAGGCATACCGGCCAGCGGCCGGCACTACCGGGGCATCAACCCAGTGCTTCGGCCACGGCGCGGAAGACCTGCTGCATCTGCAGCGGCTGGAACAGGCGGTGGACGCCCTGCCACGCTTCCCCTGGGAAACTGCCGAACGGTAGTGCCGGCCGCTGGCCGGCAACCGCGTTGATTCCACCACACTGGGATGCCGGCCAGCGGCCGGCACTACCTGGCATCAGCCCTGCGCTTCGGCTACGGCGCGGAAGACCAGCTGCATCTGCTGCGGCTGGAACAGGCGGTGGACGCCCTGCCACGCTTCCCCTGGGAGACCCTGGACCGGTAGTGCCGGCCGCTGGCCGGCAACCGCATTGATCCCGCCCCACAGGGATGCCGGCCAGCGGCCGGCACTACCGGGGCATCAGCCCTACGCTTCGGCTACGGCGCGGAAGACCTGCTGCATCTGCAGCGGCTGGAACAGGCGGTGGACGCCCTGCCGCGGTTCCCCTGGGAAACTGCCGAACGGTAGTGCCGGCCGCTGGCCGGCAACCGCATTGATTCCACCACACTGGGATGCCGGCCAGCGGCCGGCACTACCTGGCATCAGCCCAGCGCTTCGGCCACGGCGCGGAAGACCTGCTGCATCTGCAGCGGCTTGTGCAGCACATGCACCTCTACGCCGTCCGGGAAGGCATCGGCCGCGACCGGCACTGCCGGGTCTTCCAGTACCAGTGCCGGGCCGCGATAGCCCAACGTCGCCATCTCACCCAGCAGCTGGCTGGCCGGCAGCAGCTTGGAGCCGGCATCGGCAATCACCAGCGCGGGCATCGCCTCCTGCTGCATCCAGCGCAGCGCTGCCGGGCCATCGGAAGCCAACTGCAGCTGGTAGCCCTGGCTGGACAGCGCATTGCCCAGCAGCGATAGGCGCGTGGCTTCGCCATCGACCACCAGGATCGATTGGCCGCTGCCCAAGGCCACCAGCTGTTCGATCGGCTCGCTGCCATCGATGGCCTCGTGCATCGGCAGGCGCAGTTCGAAGCAGGTGCCCTGCCCCGGCTGGCTGCTGACGTGAATGCTGCCGCCGGCACCTTCGACGATACGCTTGCAGGAAATCAGCCCCAGGCCAGTGCCGTCGGCCTTGGTGGTGAAGAACGGATTGAACAGGTGCGACAGCGTGTCCGCATCCATGCCGATGCCTTCGTCGGCGACCCGTATGTGCATCCAGTCCACGCCATCGCGATGGCCGGCATGGCTGGCAGTCAGGCTCAGGCGACCACCGTTGGGCATCGCCTGTATCGCGTTGAGCGCCAGGTTCAGCATCACCTGCTGCAGTTCGGTGTAGTTGGCGTCGACCACCAGGCCTTCGTCCTGCACCTGCAATTCCAGGCGCACCGCATCAGGCACGTTGCTGCGCAACAGCAGTGCCACCGCATCGAACAGGCCATCGATCTCGATGCGCTCGCTCGGCTTGCGCGAACCGCGCACGAACGACAGCATCGATTCGGCCATCTCATGGCCACGGCGGCCGCACTCGGCGATGACATCGGCCAGGTGGTGCAGCTGCGGATCGTCGGTACGCGCCTTGAGCAGGTCCGGCATGATCAGCAACGGCTGCAGGATGTTGCGCAGGTCGTGGCTGAGCCCGGCTGCGAGCAGCGACAGGCTTTCCAGGCGCTGTGCGCGCATCAGCTCGGTTTCCACCCGTGCGCGCTCGATCGCGCTGCGTGCATCGCGGATCGCACGTGCCACCGCCGACGGCAGGCGCGCCGGCTGGTGCTTGATGATGTAGTCATTGGCGCCCTTCTGCAGCGCCGCCACCGCATTCTCCTCACCCATGGTGCCGGAGACGAAGATGAAGGGTATTTCCGGCGAGGTCTCGCGCACGATGCGCAGCGCATCATCACCGGAAAACCCCGGCATGCTCAGGTCGGACAGCACGATGTCCGGCTGGAACGCGGCCAGTGCCTGGCGCAGTTCGGCCTCGCTCTCGACACGCTCGAAGCGGGCCTCCAGGCCCGCATCGAGCATCTGTTCGGACATCAGCTCGGCATCTTCCGGTGAGTCCTCCACCAGCAGGATGCGCAGCGCCCCCAGGGCGGGACCGGTCAAGGGCATGGGCTCACTCGAGTTCCGGTGCCTGGTTGATCAACGCCCAGAACTTGCCCAGCGTCTGTACGGCGCCGAAGAACTGGTCCACGTCCACTGGCTTGACCACATAGGCATTCACGCCCATGTCCCAGCTCCGGGCCAGATCGCTTTCCTCGCGCGAGGACGACAGGATCACCACCGGCAGGCGCTTGAGCTCTTCGTGTTCGCGGATCTGCCGCAGCACTTCCAGGCCATCCATGCGCGGCATCTTGATGTCCAGCAGCAGCACCGCCGGCAGGCCTTCCTCGCGGTTGGCGAAGGCACCACGGCGCAACAGGTAGTCCATCACTTCCACGCCATCCTCGACGTGCACGATGGGGTTGGCCAGACGCGCCTCTTCCAAGGCGTCGATCGCCATTTCGGCGTCGGCCGGGCTGTCTTCGGCGAGAAGAATGGTGCGCAAAGTGGTCATGCAGAAGGCCCTTGTTTGTCCGCATCGATCGCGGGAGGCAGGTAGAAGTGGAAGGTGGCGCCGACGTCCGGTTCAGCCTCGGCCCAGATACGGCCGCCATGACGGGTGAGCACGCGGCGCACGCTGGCCAGGCCGATGCCGGTACCCGGGTAGTCGCTGGCCTTGTGCAGGCGCTGGAACACGCCGAACAGTTTGCCGGCATAAGCCATGTCAAAGCCTGCACCATTGTCGCTGACCGTGAACTGATGACCGCCGTCAGGCTGCGGCTGGTAGTCCACGCGAATCTTCGCCGGTTCGCGGTTGCCCGAGTACTTCACCGCGTTGCCGAGCAGGTTCAGCCAGACCTGGCGGATCATGTTCTCATCGCCGACCACGATCGGCAGCGGCGCGATGCTCCACTCCACCTGATGCACATGGCCACTGTTCTCCGCCTCGGCCTGCAGGTTGGAATCGAGCATGGCGCGGGTATCGGCCACCAGCGACTGCATGTCCACCGCCTGCTGGCGCATCGCCGCGCGGCCCAGGCGCGAGTAGACCAGCAGGTCATCGATCAGCGCCGCCATGCGCCGGGCCGAACTGGAGATCACGTCCAGGTAATGACGGCTCTTGTCATCGGCAGCGTCGCCCAGGTGGCGCGACAGCTTGTCGGAGAATCCAGCGACGTGGCGCAGCGGTGCGCGCAGGTCGTGCGAGACCGAGTAGCTGAAGGCTTCCAGTTCCCTGTTGACCTCGGACACCTGCGCGACCTTGCCTTCCAGCTGGCGGTTGAGCTCTTCAACGCGCAGCTGGACTGCGCGTTGCATGGTGACATCGCTGACCGTCAGCAGCACCACTTCATCATCGGTATCGGGCAGCGGCATGCGCCGTGCGTTCAGCAGCATGTAGCGCGCCATGCCGTCGGCGGTGCGCTGTTCGTGCTCGAAATCCCACAGCTCGCGGCCGCGCAGCAGCACGTCGGACAGGCGTTGGCGCACGACGGCGTCCTTCCAGGCACCGTCGCCGACGCCTTCCAGCAGCAGGCCATCGGCGCGTTCGTCCTGCAGCCCGTACAGCTCGGCGAAGGCGGGGTTATGCAACTGCACGCGCAGGTCGCGGTCGAGCAGCACGATGGGTTCGCGCACGGTCTGCAACACCGATGCCGCGCGTGCCGCCGAGCGCAGCGATTGGCGTTCGGCGTGCAGGCGCCGCCCGATCTGCCGCTGCAGGAGCCAAAGCACCAGGCCGAGCAGTCCCAGCTGGATCACCAGCGAACTCCAAGACACCAGCTCGGTCTGCTTGCGCTGGCGCGCCGCCTGCTCGGCCCGCAGTGTCAACAGTTGCTGTTCGCTGGCCTGGAGTTCTTCCACCAGGCCACGGATCGGATAGCGCGTGCTCAGGTCCTTCACCAGCTCGCGTTGATCGCTGTTGGGTTCAGATCTGGCCAGCTCGCGGGCAAGCGCCATCCGTCCTTCCAGCATCGATTCGATACGGCCGATGCGGATCAGCTGGTCGGGGTTGTCGCGGGTCATCCGCCCCAGTTCGGCCAAGCGACCGGGAATGTCGTTGGCTGCGGCCATGCGCTCACGCAGCCCGGGTGCGTCCACGCCCTTGGACAGCGTCAATGCGGCCGATTCGACGTCGCGCACATCAGCCTGGAGCTGCTGCAGGGCCACGCCCACCGCCTGGGTATGGTTGACCCAGGCCATTGCCTGCTCGTTGTCCTGCTGCAGTTTGCGCAGGGTCAACCACGGCACCACGATGATCGCTGCGGCCGCCAGCGCCAGGGCCGGCAACCGCCAGCGGTCCCAGATGTCGTCACTGAAAACCAGCGCCATAGTTCCTCTTCAGCACGGCCGCAGGGCGTCGGCCGGACCCTGTCCGGCTGCGGCGGAACCGGCAATATAGCGCAGGCGGTCACAACGCAGGGGTTTCCCCCCTGGTTGGCTGAACAGGTTCGCAGTCCTCAGACCTGTAGAGCCGGGCCATGCTCGGCTGCCTTGGAGTTCCAGCCGAACATGGCCGCGGCCCTACAGCTCAACGGGCGCCCCGCGAGGGGGCGCCCATCAGGTTCAGCGCTTGGCGGCAGCGCTGACCTTCAATGCGGCTGCATCAACGCGGGTCACGCCCTTGATGCCCTTGGCGGTGGTGACGGCCTTGTCCTTCTCGGCCTGGCTCGCTACGGCACCGCTCAGGCTGACCACGCCGTTCACGGTTTCCACCTTGATTTCGGTACCCGGAACGTTGCTGCTGGCGAGCAGGTCGGCCTTCACCTTGGTGGTGATCCAGGTATCGGTCACCGGCTCGTTGGAATCGTGGCGATCAGCATGGGTCGCCGGGTGCGCGCTGGTCGGCGGGCTCTTCGCGGCCGGATCCTTGGCGAATGCGGCCGAGGAGGACAGCGCCAGGCCCAGCGTCAGGGCGGAGGCAATCAGCGTGCGGGTCGTATTGCTCATCGTGTCGTACTCCTTCGGAATGTGCTGCCAGTCTGGACAACCCGGCGTAGAGCAGGCGTGGGGTTGCGGTCATGCCGCTGTGAATCGGGCTATCTGCAACGACAACCGTTCAGCTTTGGCCCGTGAGCCCGCGTCGTTTACCCTGCCCTTCCCCACTGCCGGAGCTCTGTCATGCGCCCCGACCTGCAACTGGCCCTGATCGGCTACGGCCTCGCCGGCCGTGTCTTCCACGCACCGCTGATCCAGCACACACCCGGCCTGGTGCTGCACAGCATCGTCAGTTCGCAGCGAGACACGTTGCTGCGCGCGTTCAGTGACGTGCACGTGCGTGCCACGCCGCAGGAGGTGTTCGACGACCCGGCGGTGGATGCCGTAGTGATCGCCACGCCCAATGAACAGCACGCGCCGCTGGCGATCGCAGCGCTGGCCGCCGGCAAGCACGTGCTGGTCGACAAGCCGTTCGCGCTGGATGTCGCTGAAGCCGAAGCCGTTCTGGCTGCGGCACGCGATGCCGGACGCATCGCCACCGTCTTCCAGAACCGGCGCTTCGATGCCGACTTCCTCACGCTGCAGGCGCTGCTTGCGGACGGGACACTGGGCGACATCGCCGAGTGCCATGTGCATTTCGATCGCTATCGCCCGCAGGTGCGTGACCGCTGGCGCGAGCAGGACGGTCCCGGCAGTGGCCTGTGGTACGACCTGGGCCCGCACCTGCTGGACCAGATGCTGGTGCTGTTCGGCTGGCCCGAAGCGATCGATGCTGATCTGGCCGTGCAGCGCGATGGCGGCAGCGCCATCGATTACTTCCACGCCGTGCTGCACTACCCGCGGCATCGCGCGATCGTGCATTCCGGTTCCCTGGTGGCAGCTCCCACGCCGCATTTCAGCGTGCATGGCAGCAAGGCCAGTTGGATCAAGCACGGCCTGGATGTACAGGAAGCGCAGCTGCGCCGCGGTGTGGCGCCCGGTGCGCCCGGCTGGGGCATCGACCCGCGGCATGGCGAGCTGGTGCGCTGTGATGCCGAGGACAACGTGCAGCGCAGCACCGTCGACAATCTGCCCGGTGACTACCGTCGGTTGTATGCGCAGTTCGCCGCGGCCATGCATGGCGACGGCGAAGCCACGGTCGATCCGGTGCAGGCGCTGCAGCTGATGCGGCTGCTGCAGGCAGGCATGGACAGTGCGCGCGAAGGGCGGCGGATCGCGTTGGGGTGATCGGCAGGGCTGCGCCCTGCACCCGTGGTAGTGCCGGCCGCTGGCCGGCAACCTCAACAGCAACGGCAAAAACCGGCAATCCGTGAGATGGCAGGATGGGTCCGGTTGCGGGAGCCGGACCCACCCCGCCTTCGACAGAGTCCCGCGCCCGACGGTAGGTGTCGACCTTGGTCGACACATCGACGTGGAAGCCATCGGAGACGGCTTTTGCAGAGTCGAGCCATGCTCGACTGCCTGCATGGGGTCAGAGCCCTTTCCTGCGGAAAGGGATCCGACCCCGGCTTCGTGCTTACGATTTCTTGATCGCGTGGCCGCCGAACTCGTTGCGCATCGCCGACAGCAGGCGGTCGGTGAACGAATTGGATTCGCGCGAGCGCAGGCGTTCCAGAAGCGACAAGGTGATCACCGGTGCCGGCACATCGAGCGCGATCGCTTCGGCCACGGTCCAGCGGCCTTCACCGGAATCCTCCACGTACGGGGCAATGCCATCAAGCGAAGGATTGCGCTTGAGGGCTTCGGTGCTCAGGTCCAGCAGCCACGAACGCACCACGCTGCCGTGGCGCCAGACTTCGGCCACCTGGGCCAGGTCCAGTTCCATTTCCTGCTTGCGCTCCATCAGCGCGAAGCCCTCCGCGTAGGCCTGCATCATTCCGTACTCGATGCCGTTGTGGACCATCTTGGTGAAGTGGCCAGCGCCGGACGGGCCGACACGACCCCAGCCACGGTCTTCGGCCGGTGCCAGCGTGCGCAGCAGCGGTGCGATCTGCTCCACCACCGCCGCTTCACCACCGACCATCAGGCTGTAGCCTTCCTGCAGGCCCCACACGCCACCGCTGGTGCCGCAGTCGACGTAGCCCAGGTCGTCTTCGGCCAGCGCCTTGGCGCGACGGATCGAGTCCTGGTAGTTGGAGTTGCCGCCGTCGATGACGATGTCACCCTCGGCCAGGTGCGGAGTCAGCTGACCCAGGGTCTGGTCGACGGTTTCGCCGGCCGGCACCATCAGCCACACCACGCGCGGCACCGGCAGCGCGGCCACCGCGGCGGCCAGCGAATCGACCACCTCCAGGCCGGCCTCGGCGGCGCGCTGGCGGGCACCTTCGCCCGGGTCGTAGCCGACGACGCGGTGGCCGCCGCGATGCAGGCGCTGGGCCATGTTGGCGCCCATGCGGCCGAGGCCGATCATTGCAATATCCATTGTTTCACCTTCAGTTGGGGTCTAGGGTCAGGCTGCCTGGCCTGCCGGTAGCCGCGCAGTGGCGCAGCTGCGCCTCGCGCCAACGCCGGTAGAGCGTGGTATGCAGATTGTGCACCGCCAGGTCGATCGAAAAGGGGGTTCGCGGGTTGCGGTCAAGCAGGCGGGCGATGTGGTAGCCGATGGGACGTATACCGCGCGGATGCACATAGATCACGAACTGCTGGTAGAACGGATCGTCCAGCAGGCGGTCCATGCGTGCCAGCGTGGCGTGGTAGCGCGGTTCCAGCCGTGCACGAAGGTCCGGGTCGCGCTCGAACAACAGGCGTTCGAAGTAGCGCCGGCCGATACGCGGGATGTCCTGCGCCAGCGCCCACAGCTCGGCATTGCGCTGGTCGTACCAGGCAAGGCCGCCGTGCGCGGCCAACGCCTGCGCGGCCTCCTCGCCCACCGACACCACCACGAAGTTTTCGGCCTGGTTGCTCAGGTCGTCCAGCATGCCCTTGTCGTACACATGTTCGATGAAACCAGGCACACCGACGAAGGCCTGGCGGCCCATCGCCGAGGTGCGCACCGCCTTGCCATCGGCGAAGTAGTCACCGGCGTGTGCGCCAAGCAGGATGCTGTCGGTATCGTGCAGCGCGAGGAACGTACCGATCGACAGTTCTTCTGCGGAGAATCCAGCGTCGAAGGCCGCATCGCCATACAGCTCGCGCTGTGTGGCCAGTTGTGCGACCTGGCGACCGACTCCACATTCGGCGCGTACATTGCCGCTGTAGAACGCCTGCAGCGCCTGGCTGTTGCCCTTGATGGGCACGAAACCACGGCCGAAGCTTCGCGTGCGCTGCCAGCCTTGCGCGTGTGCTCCGTGCAGGCCGAAGCCGATCCAACCGAGCTGCAGGCCAGAGAAGCGGAATCCTGCATTGCCCTGCAGTGCAGCAGCGGCACGTTGCGTGGCTGCACCCAGCTGGAAGGCGTAGGCGCAAACCGTAGCCGGATCGTCCAGCACCTGCTGCAGCAACGCCTTGCGCGCTGCAGCGGGCATGTCCGCCGGCCATTGCACGCGCAGATCGCCTGCCGCCTGAGCGTCCGGCAGCGACGCGCGCGTGCACACAGGGCCACCATGCACCTGCGGTGTACCGATCGCGCGTGTTTCGAAGTGCCACCCCAGGCGCTGCAGCAGGCCTTGGGTACAGTCCAGCGGCGTGGCTGCCGCGCCCAGCGCCGGCAGCAGCAGGGCCACGCCCATCCATCTGCCGCGCACGTTCAATCCTGGTCCGTGCTCGCCGGTGCGGGCTCCGGGGTTGTGACCACGGGCGGAACGGGCTTGCCTGCCTCCGCCGGAAGGTACTGTTGCAGGCGCTGGAAGAAGCGACGATAGAACTCAGCATCGGTAACCGTGCTGCTGGCCACTTTCACCAGCGAGTCGTCATTGCTGCCGAACGGCAGCGATACAGATCCGAGCGCACCGACGCCAACACTGGCCGAGGTCGGACTCTTCTTCAACGCATAGCGATCCTGCACGGCACTGACGAATACCAGTGTCTGGCTCCCGCGCGGTGCACAGGAAATACGCAGCACCAGCTGCTCGTGATCGTCCTCGCGCGGCTGGAAGTTCTTGTTGCCTTCCACCTGCGCCGCGTCGGAACGGGCGATGGCATAGCCCTGGCTGAGCAGGGTGCGCCGTGCGGCCTCGCAGGCGTCACCGGGACGGCCATCAACGGTGCGCGAGAAGGTGTCGCCGGAATCAAAGGATTCGCGAAGCAACGTACTGTCAGCAGCGCGGCCACCACAGGCCGACAGGATCAGGGCGCTGGCGAGCGCCACGGCAACACTGGAAAGACGGGAGGCCCGCATGGGTACTCCTGCGAGGACGGTACCGCCAAGGGTAGTCCTGCGGCCGTGTGCGGCAGGTCGAAAGTACGCCCGCCAGCCCCCGCCGTTGCTGCCGGTTCATGCACGGAAAAGGGGACGGAGGGGATTAAGTCGTTTGTGGCACTTCGCCCCGCCACGCATGGCACGGCGCTACCGTGAACGAGGTCCCCCAAACGGAGAAGGGCCGGCAATGCCGGCCCCTCGGGTATCACATGCCGTCGCCGGCTCAGTCCGCCCAGCGGCCGGCACCGGTGGACTGCGGCAGCACCTGCGCCGACAGCGGGCGGTCGTTGGCCAGCAGGTTCACCGCGTCGGCCAGGATCGAGGCTGACTCGCGCAGCAGCGGGTCCGGGCGCTTTTCGGCAGCCTTCTCGCGCGCGGCATCCTTGACGATGTCGCGCTCGTTGCCGGTCAGGCCGTCATCGCTGCTGTCATCGGCCAGCGGGTCCAGGGCCAGGCCCAGCTCCTTGCGCTGCACCTGGCGCTCCTTGCGCTGGGTATCCTGGCGCTCGCGCTCAGCGCGACGGGTCGCCTCGTTGAGCGAGATGTACTTCTTCGCCGCTTCGGTGCGGAACTGCTGCACGTCCTCGTTCCACCACTGGAACTCCTTGTCGGTGGCGATGCGCGCGTCGTGACGGGTTTCCAGCTTCGGCAGCAACGGCGCGAAGTTGCCGTACTGGGTGTGCGGCACGGCGGCGATGCGGGTCCACGGCAGTGCGTTGTCGTAGGTGCTCTCGCCGAACTCGGTGGCATCGACGCTGGCCGGGAAGGCCAGGTCCGGCACCACGCCCTTGTGCTGGGTGCTGCTGCCGCTGATGCGGAAGAACTGGGCAATGGTCAGCTTGACCTGGCCGAAGCGCTGGGTCTCGCCGCTCGGCCAGCGGTCAAGGTCGACGATGTTCTGTACGGTGCCCTTGCCGAAGCTGGTTTCACCGATCACCAGGCCGCGACCGTAGTCCTGGATGGCGCCAGCGAAGATCTCCGAGGCCGAGGCCGAACCACGGTTGATCAGCACCGCCAGCGGGCCATCCCACGCCACGCCCTGGTTGCGGTCGCTGTTGACGGTGACGCGGCCACCGGATTCGCGCACCTGCACAACCGGCCCCTGTTCGATGAACAGGCCGGTCAGTTCGATCGCTTCATCCAGCGAACCACCGCCGTTGTTGCGCAGGTCCAGCACCACGCCGTCCAGCTTGTCGTTCTTGAAGCCGGCCAGCAGCTTGGCCACGTCGCGGGTGGCCGAGGCGTAGTCGGCGGCATTGCGGCGACGGCCTTCGAAGTCCTGGTAGAAGGTCGGCAGCTTGATCACACCGATCCTGCGTGCCGGCTCGCCGTTGGCAGCCGGGATGGTCATGGTCTCCCCCTTGGCGGCCTGTTCGGCCAGGCGCACCTTCTGGCGGGTCAGCACCAGGGTGTGGTGCTTGCCATCGGCGCCTTCGGCAGCCGGGATGAATTCCAGCTTGACCTGGGTGTCCTTGGCGCCGCGGATCTTGGCCACGACATCGTCGATGCGCCAGCCGATCACGTCCTCGACCAGGCCGGACTTGCCCTGGCCAACGCCGACGATGCGGTCACCCGGCTTCAGCGTGCCATCCACCGCGGCCGGGCCACCGGCAATGATCTCGCGGATGACCACCACATCGTCCTGGCGCTGCAGCTGCGCACCGATGCCTTCCAGCGACAGCGACATCGCCTGGTTGAAGTTCTCGGCGGTGCGTGGGGTGAAGTAATCCGTGTGCGGGTCAACGGCACTGGTGTACGAATTCATGAAGAACTGGAAGACGTCTTCGCCCTTCAGTTCATTGACCGACTTCTCCAGCGTCGCGTAGCGCTTGTCCAGCGTCTTGCGGATGTCATCCGGCTTCTTGCCGGCCAGCTTCAGGCGCAGCCAATCGTTCTTCACCGACTTGCGCCACAGCTCATCGAGCTCGGCACTGCTGGCCGCCCACGGCACCTTCTTGCGGTCGTACTCGAAGCGCTCGTCGGTGGTGAAGTCCGGCTCCTGCTTGAGCAGCTTGCGCGCGTACGCCACGCGCTCGCCGACGCGCTGCTTGTAGACAGCGAACACCTGGAACGCCGGCTCCAGCTCGCCGCCCCGGATGGCCGAGGCGATGTTGGCCTCGAACGGTGCGAAGCGCGCCACGTCGGCCTGGGTGAAGTACTGCTTGCCACCGTCAAGCGTTTCGAGATAGCGCTTGAACACGTCCTTGGAGGTGGCCTCGTCCAGCGCGCGCGGGCGGTAGGCGTAGCGGCTGTCGGACAGCAGGCCGTACACCAGTTTGGAGGTGGTCACCTGGTCGGCGGTGGCCGCCGCGGGCAATGCGGGCGAGTCGGCCTTGGCCGCCAACGCCAGTGGCGCGACCAGCGCCAGGGCCATCAGGAATGCGGGGGCTTTGAATTTCATTGACGTGCTCGAAGGCGCCTTGCCAAGGGGAAGACTGCGGGGTGTTAAGACACCACGACAGTGCCGAAAGTTGCCGGGTTTGTCACCCGGCCGCGCTCGGTGGAAAACCAGCCTAGCCGGGCCGGTGTAGCAAATTGTGAATGCAGGCGAAGGCGTGCGGACCAACGGTCCGCACCCACCAGGAGGGTGGTGACACCTATTGGCAGCGCCAGGCCATGGCTGGCGAAGGCGTGCGGACCAACGGTCCGCTCCCACCTCAGGAGACGCCGGCGCCCTTGGCCTGCACGTCGGCGTGGTACGACGAGCGCACCATCGGGCCGGAGGCAACATGGCTGAAGCCCAGCTCGTAGCCGTAGTCCTCCAGCGCCTTGTAGTCTTCCGGGGTCCAGTACTTCAGCACCGGGTGGTGGTGTGCGGTCGGCTGCAGGTACTGGCCGATGGTGATCATGTCCACGTCGTGCGCGCGCAGGTCGCGCAGGGTGGCCTTGATCTGTTCGAAGTCCTCGCCCAGGCCCAGCATGATGCCGCTCTTGGTCGGCACGTCCGGATGCTGCGCCTTGAAGTTCTTCAGCAGGTTCAGCGACCACTGGTAGTCCGCACCCGGGCGCACATTGCGGTACAGGTCCGGCACGGTCTCGATGTTGTGGTTGAACACATCCGGCGGGTTCTGCGCCAGGATCTCCAACGCGCGCTCCATGCGGCCCTTGCCACGGAAGTCCGGGGTCAGCACTTCGATGCGGGTGCCCGGCGACTTCTCGCGAATGGCGGTGATGCAGTCGACGAAGTGCTGGGCACCACCGTCGCGCAGGTCATCGCGGTCGACGCTGGTCACCACCACGTACTTCAGGCCCATGTCGGCCACGGTCTGGCCGAGGCTGGCCGGTTCGTTGGCATCCGGCGGCTTCGGGCGGCCGTGGGCCACGTCGCAGAACGAGCAGCGGCGGGTGCAGACCTCGCCCAGGATCATGAAGGTGGCGGTGCCGTGGCCGAAGCACTCGTGGATGTTCGGGCAGCTGGCTTCCTCGCACACGGTCACCAGGCGGTTTTCGCGCAGCTTGGCCTTCAGGTTCTGCACGGCATTGCCCGAAGGAATGCGCACGCGGATCCAGGACGGCTTGCGCAGCACCGGCGCGTCGGCGAACTGCACCGGCGAGCGGTTGATCTTGTCACCGCCCAGCTGCTTGACCCCGGCCTGCAACGGCGCGGCGGACGGGGAGTCGCCCTGCACGATCTGCAGGGGAATGGAACGGGCGGTGGTTTCAGTCATGGCAGTTCCGGGGGCGGTCAGGCGGCCGCAGAAAGATCGGGCAGTTCGGGGGTGTGCTGCAGCAGCAGGCCGAACTGGCGGGCCAGGTGGTCCAGCAGCACCGGCTTGACGGCCTCCATCCCGGAGGGACCGCCCAAGTCTACCACCGAGGTCACCTGCAACCCCTGATAGCCACAGGGATTGATGCGGTGGAAGGGTTCCAGGTCCATGGCCACATTGAAGGCCAGCCCGTGGAAGGTGCAGCCGCGACGCACGCGGATGCCGAGGGCAGCGATCTTGGCGCCGCCGACATAGACGCCCGGGGCGCCCTCGCGGCGTTCGGCACCGATGTTCCACTCGCCCAGCGTATCGATGATGGCCTGCTCGATGCGGCACACGTAATCGCGCACACCGATGCCCAGGCGCGGCAGGCGCAGCAGCGGGTAGACCACGATCTGGCCGGGGCCGTGATAGGTCACCTGGCCGCCACGGTCCACATGCAGCACCGGGATATCGCCCGGCGCCAGCACATGCTCATCCTTGCCGGCCTGGCCCAGGGTGAACACCGGGTCGTGTTCGACCACCCACAATTCGTCGGCATCGGTGTCGCTGCGCTGGTCGGTGAAGCGCTGCATGGCGCGCCACACCGGCTCGTACGCCTGGCGGCCAAGGTCACGCACCAGCGCCGGACGCGGCGCGCGGTCCTCGGGGGCGGCTTCAGCCGGGCAGCTGTCGGCTACAGCGTCCACTTCACTTCCGGGTGGTCGCGCAGCGCCTGGTGCGCCAGGTCGTACTGTTCGCGGCTCTCAGCCTTGAACACGATGCGGACGGACACGTACTTGCCGTTGGAGGAATGCTTCCAGCTGATGCGTTCATTGACGACATCGATGCCGGCAGCCAGCAGCAGGCGGGGGAGCTCATGTTCCAGGCCGCGGTTGGCCGGGCCCATGGCGCTGAGCTCGAACTGGCCGGGGAACTGGAAGCCGTGGTCGGGGTTGTCGGACTTGATTTCCATGGACCCATTATCGGGCCGCAGGGCAACAAACCCAAGAGTATTCATCAACGTCAAAGACGGCACCGGCGGCCTGCTGCGTTGCAGGGCACCCAGAGGCGCGGGGCGAAAGCCCAACGGCAGCTGACTGCAATCTGCTGTCACGCACTGGCCCAGGCATCGTATGGCGGCCAGTGGTCACCTTCACGCCAGACCCGCGGCGCTTGCGCGGGTAACAAATTGTGTCCGCTGGACAATGTTGTTTTCGGAACAGACAAGTGATTCGAACGTGCTCGTTCCGCCGCGCGGGCGCGAGTACCGTAGCGTTGCATATAACGACTGAAAACCGTCCCCTTCCCCATGAGCATTCCATCCATGCGTAGTGTCGCAGCCCTCGGGCTGGCCGGCCTGCTGGCCTCTGCCCTCCCCCTTGCCGCCCAGGCGGCCGAACAATGTGGCCCGGACGCGATGCGCGACCACCCGCCGCAGATCAACTTCCGCGTCGACAACGACCTGTTTGGTGGCCGCCACCAGGACCAGGGCTACACCAACGGTGCACTGTTGACCCTGGTCTCGCCCAATCTGGTCGACTACACCGACGACCCCTGCCTGCCGCGCATGGCGCGCTGGGTGAACCAGTACCTGGAAGGGCTGCATCCGGGCAGGTTCGAACAGCAGAACATGATCTTCAGCATCGGCCAGGGCATCTTCACCCCGACCGATTTCAGCCGCAGGGACCTGATCGAGGACGACCGTCCTTATGCCGGCGTACTGATCGCAAACTTCGGTTTCAATGCGCGCAGCGGCGACCGCCTGCAGACCACCCAGCTGACGCTGGGCGTGGTCGGCCCGTGGGCACAGGGCAAGCAGGTGCAGAATGCCGTGCACGAAGTGCTGGGCGACGAGAAATTCAAGGGCTGGGACAACCAGCTGCACAACGAGCCGCTGTTCATGCTCACCCATGAGCGCATGCGCCGCTGGCCCGGCGATGCCAGCGTCAATGCCGACGGCTGGGGTTGGGACGCGATCAGCCACTACGGCGGGTCGATCGGCAACCTGGAAACCAAGGCCAACCTCGGCGGTGAAGTGCGCTTCGGCTGGAAGCTGCCGGACGACTTCGGCAGCACGCCGTTGCGCCCGGCCGGTGAGAACACTGCGCCGACCCGCAGCGGCCGTCCCAATGGCTGGTCCTGGCACCTGTTCGCGACCTCGGACGCGGCCTGGGTGATCCGCGACATCACGCTGGATGGCAACACGTTCCGCAACAGTCACAGCGTGGACAAGCGCCATGTGGTGGCCTACGGCGGCTACGGCGTGGCCGTGATGTACGGACGCTGGAAGTTCGCCGCGGCGCGCTACCACAGCACGCGCGAGTTCAACGGCCAGCGCGAAGCACCGGTGTTCGGCAGCTTCACCATCAGCCGCTCGCTGTAAGCGAGGGGCTGAGGGTAGTGCCGGCCGCTGGCCGGCTGTTGGCACATCCGGATGGGTTCATGGGGAGCCGGCCAGCGGCCGGCACTACCCACATCCGGATGGCTTCATGGGGAGCCGGCCGGCGGCCGGCACTACCCACATCCGGATGGGTCCATGAGGAGCCGGCCAGCGGCCGGCACTACCCACATCTGGATGGGTTCATGGGGAGCCGGCCAGCGGCCGGCACTACCCACATCCGGCGGGAATCATGCGGAGCCGGCATCCCGAAACGGAAAAGGCCGGCATTCGCCGGCCTTTTCCTTCACCACGCCAGGGCGTGGATCATTCCGATTCCCACCACATCCAGAAGCTGTCCCACAGGCGCTTGAAGAAGCCGGCCTGCTCGACGGCGGCCACGGCCACCAGCGGTGCCTCGGCGATGACCTTGCCATCCAGGGTGACCTTCACGGTACCGATCTGCTGGCCGGCGGTGAACGGTGCTTCCAGGGTCTTGGGCACGTCGATGCTCGGCTTCAGGTCGTTGTAGCGGCCGCGCGGCACGCTGACCAGCATCGGCTGGGCCACGCCCAGCTGCACCTTGTCGGTGGTGCCCTTCCAGACCTTGTGCTCGGCCACGGCCTTGCCCGGCTCGTAGAGGCGGTGGGTCTCGAAGAAGCGGAAGCCCCAGTTCAGCAGGGCCAGGCTGTCATCGGCACGCTGCTTCTCCGACGCACCGCCCAGCACCACCGCGATCAGGCGCTGGTCGCCACGCTGGGCCGAGCTCATCAGGCAGTAGCCCGCCTCGGAGGTGTGGCCGGTCTTGATGCCGTCCACGCTGCCATCGCGCCACAGCAGCAGGTTGCGGTTCGGCTGCTTGATGTTGCCGACCTGGAATTCCTTGATCTTGTTGTACGCGTAGGTTTCCGGGTAATCGCGGACCATCGCGCGGCCCAGCAGCGCCAGATCGTAGGCGGTGCTGTGGTGGCCCTGCGCGGTCAGGCCATGGGCGTTGACGAAGTGCGAGTCCTTCATGCCGATCTTGGCGGCGTAGCTGTTCATCAGCGAGGCAAAGGCCTCTTCGCTGCCAGCCACATGTTCGGCCAAGGCGATCGCGGCATCATTGCCGGACTGGATCGCCATGCCCTTTTCCATGTCTTCCAGGCGCGCGGTCTGGTTGACCGGGAATCCGCTGTAGCTGCCATCGGTGCCGGCGCCACCTTCGCGCCAGGCGCGCTCGCTCATCATCACCTGGTCATCCGCACGGACCTTGCCGTTCTTGACCTCGGCGGCGATCACGTAGGACGTCATCACCTTGGTGATGCTGGCCGGGGCCAGCTGCTCGTGGATGTTTTCACCAGCCAGCACCTGGCCGGTGGCGTAATCCATCAGCACCCAGGCCTTGGACACGCTTGGCGCCGGGGCCGGCGGAGTGGCGACGGTGGCCGGGGCGGCGGCGGCGGCGGGCGCCGGCGTGGCCGGAGTCGGCAGCGGCGTCTGGGCGGAAGCCAGGCCCACCACCAGGGTGGTGGCCAGGGCGGTGGCGGCGGAACGGAAATTCATTGGACAGCAGGCTCCAGGGGACGGCCGGGAATGGAGGGTGGAACGTAACGGCCATTGTAAGGCCGGGGGAGCATGGGCCGGCAGCACCGGCCCGGGCGGATCAGTCCTTGACGATCTGCGGCGAACCCAGGCCCAGACCGGCGATGCGACCGACAAGTTCCGCCGCACTGGCATGGTCGCTTGCCGGAACACGCAGGCGGAACAGGGTGCGGCCACCGGCGGCGATGTCGCTGATGGTCGCGCCGACGATGCCGGCGGCACTGAGCTGGCCCATCGCGCGGTTGGCGTTGTCGCGGTTGGAGAAGCTGGCGACCTGCACCATCACCGCGCCGACCATCTGCTGCGACAGGCTCGGCGCCGCCGCGGCGGCACGCACCGGTGCCGGTGCCACCGCGCGCGGGGCCGTGCTGGCGACAACGGCCGGAGCCGGCGCGGAGTTGCGCACCACCGGCGCGCTTGGCGGCAGGCTGCTGACCGCCACATCCGGCGCGGTGCTGGCCACGCCCCGGGTGGTGGCCGGCTGGCCGCGCGCCGGGGCGCCATCGGTCGGCAAGCGGTTGACCAGGCGATCGATATCACTGTCGGTGGAAGCACGTGGCGCCGGCATCGGGCGCGCGCTGGCCACTGCAGTGGCGGCAGCCGCTTCAGCCGCGCGACGCTCGCGACGCGACGGCTTCTGCGCCATCAGGTTGCTCTCGCCCGGTTGCAGCGCGCGCACCTCGACATTGCCGGTACCGCGTTGGGTGATGCCCAGGCGCACGGCGGCGGCATAGCTGAGATCGACCACGCGGCCGTCATGGAACGGACCACGATCGTTGACACGCACGATCACCGACTCGCCGTTGTCCAGGTTGGTCACGCGGGCGAAGCTGGGCAGCGGCAGCGTCTTGTGCGCGGCAGTGAACTGGTACATGTCGTAGACCTCGCGGTTGGAGGTCAGGCGGCCGTGGAACTTGGCCCCGTAGTACGACGCGGTGCCGCGCTCGACGTAGTCATGGGTGTCGTCGAGCACTTTGTACGACTTGCCCAGCACCACGTACGGCGACTTGTTGCCGATGGCCGAACGTTCCTCGGCGGTCACTTCCGGCTCGGGGATGCAGGCCACGTTGGGAATGTAGTCGGGCGTGCTGTCACGCACGCCTGGTTTGTACAGGCCACCAGCGGTGTAATTGCCGCGGGTGCTGAGGTCTTCCTTGGCCGCTGCATACGGCGAACCTTCCGGGCAGTGCGCCGGTCGCGAACCACGGCCCTGCACCAGCGTGCCGCTGGACTTGCCACCATGGCCGGCCGTGGCCGGCTTCTTCGGCGCGCTGCTGCAGGCCGCCAGCGCGAAGACGATCAAGCTCGGGACCAGCCATCTGATGTTCATGCCGGGGGCAACTCCTGTCCGGCGATGGCCTGGGACAGCTGGAACACGGCCATCGCGTACATCTTCGAGAGGTTGTAGCGGGTGATCGCGTAGTAGTTCTGGAAGCCCAGCCAGTACTGCTTGCCGGTGCTGCCTTCCAGGGTGATCGGGGTGGCGGTGGCGCCCGGCTGCACCGGCGTGCTCGGCTGGTAGCCGCGCTGTGCGAGGTCGGCCAGCGACCAGGTGGGCATCCATTCGGTCGGGTTGAACTCCTCGCGACCCGGGGCCAGCGTGGCCGGTACCGCAACCTGGCCACCACGCACCCAGCCCCCCTTCTTCACGAAGTAGTTGGCGATGGAGGAGAACACGTCGTCGTAGCTGTTGAACAGGTCGCGACGACCATCACCGTTGCCGTCCACCGCGTAATCGAGGTAACTGGACGGCATGAACTGGCCCATGCCCATCGCACCGGCATAACTGCCCTTGAGCGTGGTGATGTCCAGTTTTTCTTCGCGGCCCAGCTCGAACAGCTTGGCCAGCTCATCGCGGAAGAACAGCTCGCGGCGCACTTCGCGTTCGAGCTTGGCCGGGGCGCCGCTGCGTGGGTAGTAGAACGCCAGCGTGTACAGCGCATCGAGCACGCGATGGCTGCCTGCATTCTTTCCGTAACTGGTTTCCACGCCGATGATCGCCACGATCACTTCGGCCGGCACGCCGGTGCGCTGCTGCACGCGATCCAGTTCGGCACGGTGTTCGGCCAGGAACGCGCGACCGCCATCAATGCGTGCCTTGCTGATGAACATCGGCCGGTATTCGTTCCACGGCTTGACCCGCTCGGCCGGGCGCGACATCGCGGCGATGATCGGCTGGCGCACCTGCGCCTGGTCGAGCACGCTGCTGATCTGCTCCGGCTTCAGGCCATAGCGCTTGGCGGTATCGGCAATGAAGCGGGCCCGCGCGACCTCGAACGGCACCGGGGTGAGATCGACCGGCGGCGCGGTAGCCGCAGTTGCTTCGGGTGCAGCCTCGGCCGGCCCATGGGCCTTGGTGGCGGGCTGGCGCGGCGTACTGCTGGCCTGGGGTGAAGACGGTGGGGACTTCGGCTGGGTCGCGCAGGCGACCAGGCCGAGGGTGAGCATGCAGGCCAGAGTGCGTCGAATCATCGTCGCAGGTTAGCAGGTCATGGATGAATTAAAACCCCTAACACCATGAATCACAACGATTTGCCCGTGTTCAGCGGGAAATGTGAAGACGTCGTGATCGCACTTCCCCATTCAGATAGAGGTTGCCGGTTGCGTCCCCATCCCCGCAGACGCAACCGGCGACCGGATCCGGTCGATACCTGCGCGGCTGCCGCTCCCCAGTGGCAGTGCCCCGCGCTCCTTGTATCCGTTGGATCAGTACTGCTTCCCGCCCGACGCCCCCTCGCGCTGCAACGATAGACGGCGCGCCGTGCCGAACGGGCCGCCATTGTGCAGGCCGATTACGACAAGTCCATTGATCAAGATCAACGCGGCGTAAAAGTGTGAACCAGCTAACGTTTTTTGCGGACTTTGGTCAGCGAGTGTGCTGTCCTGCATCGTTATGAGAACGCTTCCACAGCGAGCGTTGCGCAGAGTCAGGAAGTTTCCAGCCAACGGCGCAGCCCCTCGTGGGTGGTCGCGAAAAGCAGTTAACGGGTGAGGCCAGGTAGATGGGCTGCGCAGGGGCCGCTGCAAGTACGTCCATGTAAGCTCGGTCGCCGCATCCATGCGGCTCACGCCCCTGCGCAGCCCATCTACCCGGCCACGGACAGGTTCCGTGCGCGTCTACCCACGGAGAAGAAAGAGAAGATCAAAAGCAAAAGCGGCTTGGCGGGTCGCTTCATTGCCTTGTGTGGAGCCGAGCCATGCTCGGCTCACAAGCAAGCGCAGCGCCGCGACCCGCTTTTGATTTTCTCTTTCTTCTCCGTGGGTGGCAGACCGCCAAAATCTGTCAGAGGGCGGTCGGGTTGGGTACGCGGGGGTGTCAGCCGCATGGATGCGGCTGTCAAGCCTCCAGGGACGGATTCACGGCGTCCCCCGCGTACCCAACCCGACCGGCCCACCCGCGGCTTCTGCTTTCCGCGACCACCCAGACACCACCCACGAGGGGCTGCGCCGTTGGCTGGAAACCCTATCCCCCGTGCACGGGCCGGTGCCCGCGCACCGCCATCACCAGCCCGATACCCGCCAGCAGCGACACCGCCGAGGTACCGCCATAACTGATCAACGGCATCGGAATGCCCACCACCGGCAGCAGGCCGGAAATCATCCCGCCGTTCACCAGTACGTACACGAAGAACGCCAGGCCCAGGCTGCCGGCCAGCAACCGTGCGTGCGTGTCGCGGGCGTGCACCGCGATCCACAGGCAGCGGCCGACCACGAACAGGTACAGCGCAAACACGGTGGCCACGCCGATCCAGCCGAACTCTTCGGCCAGCACCGAGAACGCGAAGTCGGTGGTGTACTCAGGCAGGAAGTCCAGCGTGGCCTGGGTGCCCTGCCCCCAGCCGCGCCCGTCCCAGCCACCGGAGCCGATCGCGATGCGCGACTGCAGGATGTTCCAACCGGTGCCAAGCGGATCCGCCAACGGATCAAGGAAGGTCAGCACGCGATCCTTCTGGTACTGCCGCAGCAGGCCGAACCAGGCCAGCGGCGCGGCAACGGCAAGGCCCGTCGCGCCAGTGGCCACCCAGCCCCAGTGCAATCCAGCCAACAGCAGCGCGAACACGCCGCTGGCGGTAACCAGCGTGGCGGTGCCCAGGTTGGGCTGCATCAGGATCAGCACGGCGGGTACGCCGATCAGCACGGTGGTGGTCAGTACGGTGCGCGGCGACGGTGGCAGCGGTTGCCGATGCAGGTACCAGGCCATCATCAGCGGCAGGCTGAGCTTGAGCAGTTCGGACGGCTGCAGGTAGAACACGCCGAGATTGAGCCAGCGCTGCCCGTACTTGCCTGTACCGATCACATACACCGCCATCAGCGGCAGCAACGAAAGCGCATAGATTGCAGGCGTCCACGCGCGCAGCCGCAGCAGCGAAACGCGGGACAGCAGCCACATCGACGCCAGGCCACCGGCAAAACGCGCCGCCTGCCCAGCCACCGGACCGGACACGCTGTGCAGCACCGCCAGGCCCGCGCCCATCAGGATCAGCAGCGCGATCAGCAATGGCAGATCGATCGTGCGCGCCACCTCACGGCAACCGCCAAGCAGTCGTTTCCATTCCACGCGGGCACGGTAGCAATGCGTGCTTGCGTGAAGCTGTCAGGGTGCGCGTGCGCTTGTAGAGTCAAGCCGTGCTCGACTCTACAGAACAGCGCAAGCAATCGAGCAGATGGAAGCGCGACGAAGCGCGCAACCGGTGCTAGCCGTAGCCGCCGTGCACCGGGTTGTGACTGCGCACGGCCATCACCAGGCCGAAGCCGGCCAGCAGTGACACTGCCGAGGTACCGCCGTAGCTGATCAGCGGCATCGGCACGCCCACCACCGGCAGCAGGCCGGAAATCATCCCGCCGTTCACCAGTACATAGACGAAGAACGCCAGGCCAGTGGCGCCAGCCAACAGGCGCGAATAGGAATCGCGCGACTGGCTGGCGATCCACAGGCAACGCCCGATCACCACCAGGTACAGGGTCAGCACCAGGGCCACACCCATCCAGCCGAATTCCTCGCTCAGCACCGAGAACGCGAAGTCGGTGGTCTGTTCGGGAATGAAGTTCAGGTGCGACTGCGAGCCCTCGCCCCAGCCCTTGCCATCGAAGCCGCCGGAGCCGATCGCGATCTTCGACTGGATGATGTTCCAACCGGCCCCCAGTGCATCCATCTCCGGGTCCAGGAACATCATGATGCGGTCCTTCTGGTACGGCCGCAGCAGCCAGAACCAGGCCACCGGCGCGACCGCAGCCACGCCGCCCACGCCCAGCCCGACCCACCACCACGGCAGGCCTGCCAGCAGCAGTACGAACACGCCGCTGGCGGCGATCAGCACGCCGGTACCGAAGTCGGGCTGCAACATCACCAGGCCGGTCGGCACGCCGATGATGATCAAGGCCACGAGCACGGTGTTGAAGCGCGGCGGCAGCGGCATCTTGTGCAGGTACCAGGCCACCATCATCGGCAGGCTGACCTTCAGCAGCTCGGCCGGCTGCAGGTAGAAGAACTTCAGGTCCAGCCACTGCCGGCCGTACTTGCCGGTGCCGAGCACGAACACCGCCAGCAGCGGAATCATGGAGATCGCATAGATCATTGGCGTGGCCGAGCGGATGCGCAGGATCGGCACCCGCGAGATGCCCCACAGTGCAGCCATGCCCACCGCGAAACGCGCGCCCTGGGCCATCACCAGGCCGTCGCCACCGGCACTCTTCAAGGTGGCCAGGCCGATCACCATCAGCGCGCCCAGGACCAGGCACAACACCCAGTCCAGCGTGCTGAAGAAGCGGCGCAGCATGTCGCCGGCCCAGCGCAGGAACACTTTCATCGTGCGGGCTCCGCAACCGTCGGGCGTGGCGTGGCCGGCAGTGCGGCAGCGGCCGGCGTACCCGGCTGCGGCGCAGGGGCCGGTTCGGGGGCGGGGGCACCCACCTGCACCAGGTGTTCGCCCAGCTGCGCGGCCGCGAGATCACCGGCCTGGCGTGCGCCGGCGTCTTCGTTGTCGAACGCGGTGGCACCGATGGCGGTGGTACCACGCTCGCTGTCCAGCGGCTGCATGCCCTCGGGCATCTTGCCCAGCAGGTAGGCATCGAACACCTTGCGGGCGATCGGCGCAGCAGCCGAACCACCATAGCCACCGCCTTCCACCGCCACCGCGATCGCGATCACCGGGTTTTCGACCGGCGCGAAGCCGACGAACAGCGCGCGGTGGCGCAGGTGCATGGGCAGGCTCTTCGGGTTCACCGCTGCGGTGCCCTTGCGGCTGATGACCTGCGCGGTACCGGTCTTGCCGGCCATCACGTACGGCGCACCGACCGCCACGCGCCAGCCGCTGCCGCCCGGCCGCATGGTCGCCATCATGCCCTCGCGCACCGCCTGCACGTTGTTGGGGTTGGGGCTGACCGGCTTGCTCTCGCCGGGCGGCGTCGCGGTCCAGTCGCTGTCGAAGCCGTCGCGCTGCTGGATCACCAGGTGCGGGGTGCGCAGCTGCCCGTCGGCCAGCGCGCTGACGCCGCGCGCCAACTGCAGCGGGGTGACCTTCCAGTCGCCCTGGCCGATGCTGATGTTGACCGTATCGCCGGGGTACCAGGCTTCCTTGCGGGTCTTCCGCTTGTAGGCCGGCGACGGCAGGATGCCGCCGATTTCGCCGGTGAGGTCGATACCGGTCGGCTGGCCGAAGCCGTAGTACTCCATGTAATGGTCGAAGCGCTCGATGCCCAGGTCCAGCGCCAGCTTGTAGTAGTAGGTGTTGACCGACTCGGCGATGGACTTGCGCAGATCGGTCCAGCCATGGCCGCCACGATGCGCATCACCCCAGCCACGGCTGGTGCCGGGCAGGTAGAACATGCCGGTGGACAGCACCTTGTCTTCCGGGCGGCGCACGCCCGAGTCCAGGCCGGCCAGGCCGATCAGCGGCTTCAGCGTGGAACCGGGAGCGACGCCGCCGAGCACCAGGCGGTTGAACTGCGGCCGCGACGGGTTCTCGTTCAGCGCCTTGAAGTCGGCATGGGAAATGCCGTTGACGAACAGGTTGGGGTCGTAGGACGGCAGGCTGACCATCGCCAGCACCTCGCCGGTACGCGGGTCCATCGCCACTGCCGAGCCTTCCTGGTCGCCGAAGGCGGCCACCATGGCACGCTGCAGGTCCGCGTCGATCGACAGCCGCAGGTCGGCGCCGGACTGCGCGGCCACCCGGCCGATGGTGCGGATGGCACGGCCCTGCACGTTGGTTTCGACCTGCTCGTAGCCGACCTTGCCGCGCAACTGCTGCTCGTAATAGCGCTCCAGGCCGGACTTGCCGATGTGGGTCAGCGCGGCATTGCCTTCGCCGAGGATCTCCAGATCCTTGTCGTCGACGCGGCCGACATAGCCGATGATGTGCGCAAACAGGTCACCGTACGGATAACGCCGGGTCAGGTAGGGCTCAAGCTCGACGCCAGGGAAGCGCCAACGGTCGACGGCGAAGCGCGCCATCTCCTCGTCGCTCATGCGCAGCTTCAGCGTGACCGGCAGGAACTTGCGGCGCGCCTTGCGCGACTTGTTGAACGCTTCCAGCTCTTCCGGGCTGATGCTGATGATCTTCGCCAGCCCTTCCAGGGTGGCGTCCATGTCCTTGACCTTGTCCGGGGTCACGTCCAGGCGGAACGCTGGCACGTTCTCGGCCAGCAGGCGGCCGTTGCGGTCGTAGATCATGCCGCGCCCGGGCACCACCGGCCGCGGCTTGATGCGGTTGGCTTCCGAGCGCGTGGCGTAGACGTCGTGGTCCAGCACCTGCAGCTTGAAGTACCAGCCGCCCAGGCCCAGCAGGCAGACCAGCACGCCCAGGAAACCCAGCGCCGCGCGGCGGCGGAACTGTTCGGCTTCAGCGTGCGGATTCTTGACCTGGCGACGCGGGATCATGGCTCAGCGCCCGCGCTTGCCGAAGCGCACCGCATCCAGCAGCACGAACACCAGCGGCCACAGGCCCATGCCCAGCAGCGGTGCCCACCAGTACGACCACGGCAGGGTCGGTTCACCCACCAGGATGTGCACCAGTGCGCTGACGATGCGGTCATTGAACAACAGGCCACCGATGGCCAGCATCTGCTGCGACATCGGGAAGAAGCGGATGCGGGCGCGGAAACGCTGCAGGATGAAGGCCAGCATCACCAGCCGCAGCGCCTGTTCGCCGAGCACGCCGCCGTACAGCAGGTCGGCGACCACGCCGCTGGCGAAAGCGATGCCCAGGCCGACGCGCTCGGGCGTCTCGATCACCCAGTACGCCAGTACCAGCGCCAGCCAGTACGGGCGCAGCGGCTGCAGCAGCGCCGGCAACGGCAGCAGGCCCAGCAGCAGGGCTACGACCAGGCTGGCCGGCAATACCCACGGGTTGTCGCGCAGGCGGCTCATCGCTGGGCCTCCGGCGTGGTCGGTTGCCGGCCAGCGGCCGGCACTACCGGAGCAGCAGGATCAAGCGAAGATGCGGGAGCAACAGTCCTCGTTTGCGATGAGGGCTGTTGCCGGCCAGCGGCCGGCACTACCGGAGCGGCAGGATCAAGCGAGGATGCGGGGGCAACAGTCCTCGTTTGCGACGAGGGCTGTTGCCGGCCAGCGGCGGGCACTACCGGGGAGCTGACCGGAGCTGGCGTCGTTGTCGCTGGCGCGGCTCCCGCAGGCACGGTGGCGCCGGTGGCCGGGCCACCCGGAGTGGTTTCTTCCAGCTGCAGGCGCAGTTCCGGCGGAATGCGGATCGCCGCACCGGGGCGCAGCAGCAGCACATCACGGCCACGATCCAGCTGGGCGGCTGGCTTCAGTTCGCCGACCAGGAAGGCATGGGTGTCGTCCGGGCGCAGGCCGGTGATGGTGCCGACCGGGAAGCCGGCCGGGAAGCGGCCACCGAGGCCTGAGGTGACGATCTCATCGCCCACTTCCACACCCGCGCTGAGCGGGATGTCGCGCAGCTCCAGCGTGTCGCCGCGACCGTAGACGATCAGGCGTACGCCGTTGCGGGCCACGGTGACCGGCACCGCGTGGTCGGGGTCGGTCAGCAGCAGCACGGTGGAGGTACCGCCGGTGACGCTGATCACCTGCCCCATCAGGCCACCGGCATCGATCACCGCCTGCCCGACATGCACGCCTTCGCGGCTGCCGGCGTCGAGCACCAGGCGCTGCTTCACCGGGTCCAGGTCGATATCCAGGATCGGCGCCAGCTGCACGTCCAGGCCACTGCGCTCGGCCACGTTCAGCAGTTCACGCAGCTGGGCGTTGTCCAGCGCCGCGGTCTGCAGACGGGTCAGGCGCGCGTTGGCCAGCAGCAGCTGGTTGCGCAGTTCACGGTTCTCGGTGACCAGCTGGGTGTGGCTGGCCGCGGAATCCTTGACCTGGTTGCCGAGCTTGCCGGGCAGACCCGCCAGTGCCCACACAGGCTGCACCAGGCTGTTGGCCTGCTCGCGCAGGCGCGCCAGCCAACCCGCCTGATCGTCAAGGACGATCAGTGTGATGGCCAATGCAAGATAGGCCAGCAACCGCAGGGGGCTGGCGGCATCACCGGATCGGGAGGCAACGGGAGGACCGGCGTAGGGCGGCACGGCAACGATTCAACTGGCAGAAGGCGGAAGGGAAACACGCGGACGCCCCGCCGGTGCCGGCCCGCCATCGCGGCGGGCCGCACCCCGGAAGGGCGCGGCGGGCAGGAACGGCCGGGACGGCTTATTCCGGCGCAAAGAACTCGTTGCCGTGCATGTCCACCAGTTCCAGCGCACGACCGCCACCGCGGGCCACGCAGGTCAGCGGATCGTCGGCCACCTGCACGTGCAGGCCGGTTTCCTCGGAGATCAGGCGGTCCAGGTCACGCAGCAGGGCGCCGCCGCCGGTCAGCACGATGCCGCGCTCGGCAACGTCGGCACACAGTTCCGGCGGGGTCTGCTCCAGCGCCAGCTTGACCGCGCTGACGATGCCCGACAGCGGTTCGTGCAGGGCTTCAAGCACCTCGTTGGAGCTGATCTTGATCATCTTCGGCACGCCCTCGGCGAGGTTGCGGCCGGAGATCTCCAGCTCCTGCACCTCGGCCTGCGGGTAGGCACAACCCAGCTCGACCTTGATGCGCTCGGCGGTGGCTTCACCGATCAGCATGCCGTGGTTGCGGCGCACGTAGTTTGTGATGGATTCGTCGAAGCGGTCGCCGCCGATGCGGACCGAGGCCGAATAGACGATGCCGTTGAGCGAGATCACGGCCACTTCGGTGGTGCCGCCGCCGATGTCGATGACCATCGAGCCACGGGCTTCGGTGACCGGCATGCCGGCGCCGATCGCGGCAGCCATCGGCTCTTCGATCAGGTACACGTCACGGGCACCGGCTTCCTCGGCCGATTCCTTGATCGCGCGGCGCTCGACCTGGGTCGAACCGGCCGGCACGCAGACCAGCACGCGCGGGCTCGGGCGCAGCACGCGCGACTTGTGCACCTTCTTGATGAAGTGCTTGAGCATCGCCTCGGTGTAGGTGAAGTCGGCGATGACGCCGTCCTTCATCGGGCGGATGGTGGTGATGTGGCCCGGGGTACGGCCGAGCATCTGCTTGGCCTCGGCGCCAACGGCTGCCACCGAGCGGGTGCCACCGATGGCACGGTCCTGGCGCACGGCCACGACCGACGGCTCGTTCAGCACGATCCCCTGCCCGCGCACGTAGATGAGGGTGTTGGCCGTGCCCAGGTCGATGGACAGGTCGTTGGAGAACATGCCACGGAGTTTCTTGAACATCTGAGGAAGGAGTCCTGAGGGGTGTCGTGCCCGCCGCGGGATGGCGAAAAAATGGGCAGAAATCGAGGCCGACAAGCCTAGCAACCCGCCTGCCGCCGAGCAAGGAAAAAACTAGCTGAACCCGCGTCTTCACAGGCTTTCGGCCTGATCGGGCATCACCCGGTTCTGGCCCTGAGCGGCACCAGCGGGTAACCTTTGCGCCGTCGGGCGCCCAAGGGCGCCGTTTGCTTGCCCGCTGAACCGGGCCGGCCCACCCCAAAATTCACCGCATAGGCTTACATCGATGTCCGCTCTGATCTGTGGTTCTCTTGCCTTCGACACCATCATGGTGTTCCCGGACCAGTTCAAGAATCACATCCTGCCGGACAAGGTGCACATCCTGAACGTGTCCTTCCTCGTGCCGCGCATGCGCCGCGAGTTTGGCGGCTGCGCCGGCAACATCGCCTACAACCTGCACCTGCTGGGCGGCCAGCCGATCCCGATGGGCACCGTGGGTTCGGATTTCGGCCCGTACCGCGAATACTTCGAAGGCCTGGGCATCGATCTGTCGCGTGTGCGCGTGATCGACGAGCTGTTCACCCCGCAGGCGTTCATCACCACCGACCACGACAACAACCAGATCACCGCCTTCCACCCGGGCGCGATGATGCGCTCCTACGAGAACCATGTGCGCGGCGTGCCGGGCGTGACCCTGGGCCTGGTCGGCCCGGACGGCCGCGAAGGCATGATCCAGAACGCGCAGGAATTCCACGAGGACGGCATTCCGTTCATCTTCGACCCGGGCCAGGCCATGCCGCTGTTCAACGGCCCCGAGCTGCGCGCCTTCATCGATCAGGCCGACTACGTGGTGGTCAACGACTACGAGTCGAACCTGCTGCAGGAGCGCACCGGCTGGGACGAGAAGGAGATCGTCAGCCGGGTCAAGGCCTACATCACCACCCGTGGCCCGAAGGGTGCGGTCATCCACACCCCGGAAAAGAGCTACGACATCCCGCCGGCGCACGAGCGCCGCGTGGTCGATCCGACCGGCTGTGGTGACGCCTTCCGCGCCGGCCTGATCTACGGCATCCAGAAGGGCTACGACTGGCTGACCATCGGCCGCATGGGCAACCTGATGGGCGCGCTGAAGGTCGAGCACCCGGGCACGCAGAACCAGCGCTTCACCTTCGATGAGTTCAACGAGCAGTTCAAGCAGCAGTTCGGTTACGCGCTGGGCGCGTAAACGAACTGCCCGCGCATCCCACCTTGTCCCCGCGCCTTCGGCGCGCCCCCTTGAACAACAAGGGGGCTTTCCACCCGATGCGCTGCTGGGAATGCTGTTGGTAGGTGTCGACCTTGGTCGACACTGCCGGCCAGCGGCCGGCACTACCCCTTCTGCCAGGCCGCCAGCCTGGCCACGGGTGTTCTGGTAGGTGTCGACCTTGGTCGACACTGCCGGCCAGCGGCCGGCACTACCCCTTCTGCTGCCAGGCCGCCAGCCTGGCCACGGGTGTTCTGGTAGGTGTCGACCTTGGTCGACACTGCCGGCCAGCGGCCAGCACTACCCCTTTTGCTGCCAGGCCGCCAGCAAGGCGCGGCAATCGGCGAAATGCCAGTCGGCCCGGCCCGGCCATGGGTTCTCCGGCAGATTGACCAGCACGGTGTGAGCGCCCGCGGCGCGCCCGCACTCCAGGTCGTAGGCGTGGTCACCGACCATCACCGCGTGCGCAGCCCCGATGCCCCAGCGACGAAGATGCTGCTGCAGGCCATCCGGCGAGGGCTTGGGCACCGCTTCATCGCGGCCGATGATGTCGGCGTCGTCGAACAACGCCCCGACCCCGATCGCCTCCAGCGTCAGCTTCGCCAGCGCATGGTCGTTGCGGGTCAGGATGCCCAGCCGGCAACCTGCCGCCGACAGCGCGCGCAGCAGCTTCACCGCCCCCGGCGCTGGCAGCGCGTCCTCGGCCAGGGCGCGCTCGTGATCCAGCAGCCACGCGCGCTTGGCCTGCGCCGGTGCGTCGGGCAATGCCGCGATATGGTCGAGGATGTCTTCCTCCGCGGCGATCTCCAGCGCTCGGCGGATCGCGGCGAAATCATGCACGGCCACCGTCAGCGTGCCGTCCATGTCGAACACCCAGTGCCGGATCGCGGACAACGCGTGCACTGCGCTGCCCGTCGCAACCTTCACTGCCACCACTGCGGCATGCGGCTGGCGTCGACACCGCCGGTTTCGAACACGGCCGTTCGCGTGCCACCGGCCTTGACCGGGAACTCGATGCTGATCGACTTGCCCTTGCGCGCCAGCTTCCACAGTGCCTTCTGATCGGTGATGAACAGGGCGATGGCTTCATCGGTCTTCGGGCGCCAGGCCGCCATTGGTACCGGCTTGCCGTCATCCACGGTCACTTTCACCGTGCATTGCGGGCAACGGAAATCACCGGCCTGCAGCACCAGGTAGGCATGCCGCTTCCACTCCGGATGATCGCGGAACACCAGCTGCACCGGTTTGGCGCCGCTGCCATCCACGTCCACCCGTTCCTTGCTGTAGATCTGCGCCGAGACCTGGTTGCCCTTGATGCCCACCGGAATCTGGTTGTACTGCCATAGCCCCTGCATGCGGCGCAGGTCGCGCGCGGCGTCGCCCTTGGCCTTGACCTCGTCGAAGCCTGCGGCGATGCGCTCGGCGGCGGCGGTGTCCTTGTACTGGTCCAGCAGCGAGGCACCATGCAGGCGCGCGCGTTCCCAGTCCTGCGCGGCCACGGCCATGTCGTACTGCTTGGCCACGTCTTCGGCCTTGGCCTCCTTCTGCGCCTGCGCGGCGGCCGCAGCGGCTTCCTGCGCCTTGCGTTCCTCTTCCGGGTTGCTGCAGGCGGCCAGGGCTAGGGTGCAGGCGGTGAGCAGGATCAGTCGTTTCATGGCGGAGGTCCTATGCGAGTGCATCCCGATTCTATCGGCAGCGAAAAGCGGATACACCAACGGCGGGTTTCCCCGCCGTTGGTGGTGAAGCAGTGACCGGTTGCCGGCCAGCGGCCGGCACTACCGCTTACTTGGCTTCAGCCTTGGCCAGCATGTCCTGGACCGAGGTGGTGGTGATCGGGTGGTAGCCCGGCTTGGCCTTTTCGAAGGCCTGCTTGGCCAGCTCCAGACCCTTCGGGGTCTTCACCAGTTCGGCGTAGATCGGCAGGATCAGCTTGCGACGGCCGACGCGCTCGATGAATGCAGCCGCCCCTTCATTGGCCTGCTCGTAGCCGCTGCGGATCGCCAGCGGGTACCAGCGCATGGCGATCTCGCCATTGGGGGTGCCGGTGAAGTGGAAGGCCTTGTCCAGCGTGGCCAGCTTGTCCAGCGGCTGGGTCGCACCCAGACCGTCGATGAAGCGCACCCACTCCTGGGTGCTCCAGTCGGCGATGACCTGGCTGCTGGGCACGGTGCCGGCGCTGGCGAAGGCGATGCGCGCGGTATCGACGCTGCTGAAGTTGCGCGACTGCGCCTTGGCTGCGAACGCCGGGATGCCCGGCTCGTCCAGCCATGCCTTCAGTTCGGCCTCGGTCACGGCCGACGGATTCTTCGGCAGCAGGTTCTTCTTCAGGTACTCGACGAACTGGTCGGTGTTCGCGCTCTGGAAGGCGTGGTCATCGAACCAGCCCCGCAGGAACGGATCGAAGGTCTCGCGGCCAAAGCGCTGTTCCAGGAACTCCAGGAACCACGAACCCTTGACGTAGGCGACCTGGCTGAGGGCTTCATCGGGGTCACGCTCGTTCAGCGGCGGCAGCGCCAGTGCCTGGTCGGCCGGGCTCATGTCCTTCACTTCGGCCAGCAGGTCGGTCTGGTCGATCTGCTTCTCCATCTCGGCCATCTCCTTGCCGTACAGGGCTTCGGTGATGCGGCCCTGGACGTAGGTGGTGAAGCCTTCGTTGAGCCAGATGTCCTTCCAGCTGGCGTTGGTCACCAGGTTGCCCGACCAGCTGTGCGCCAGTTCGTGGGCGACCAGCGAGACCAGCGACTTGTCGCCGACGATCACGGTCGGGGTGGCGAAGGTCAGGCGCGGGTTTTCCATGCCGCCGAACGGGAACGACGGCGGCAGCACCAGCATGTCGTAGCGGCCCCAGCGGTATTCGCCGTACAGCTTCTCGGCGGCACCGATCATCTTCTCGGTGTCTTCGAATTCCTTGGCGGCCTTGTTGACCATGGTCGGCTCGGCCCAGACGCCGGAGCGGCCGGAGATCGGCTCGAACACCAGGTCGCCGGCGGCGATGGCCAGCAGGTAGGACGGAATCGGCTGCGGCATCTTGAAGGTGTAGTCACCATCACGCGCGGCCTTCGGATCGTTGTCGGCGCTCATCAGCACCATCACGTCCGGGCGCGAGACCACGTGCGCGCTGTAGGTGAAGCGCACGCTCGGGGTGTCCTGCAGCGGCACCCAGGAGCGGGCATGGATGGCCTGCGACTGGCTGAACATGAAGGGCAGCTTCTTGCCCTCGGTCATCGACGGTGCCAGCCACTGCAGGCCCGATGCGGTCGGCGCGGTGTGGTAGGTCACTTCCACCTTGGCCGGCTGTTCCGGGGCCTCGATGGTCAGCTTGCTGCCGAACACCTTGTCAGCGGCGGCCAGCTCGAACTTCAGCGGGCTGCGCGCGCCATCGGCGGCGACGGCCTCGACCTTGGACACGGTCAGCTCGCGGGTGTCGAGCACCAGCTGCCTGGCGTCCTTCTGCTTCCATTCCAGGGTGTAGGTGGCGGTGCCGCCAATCTGCTTCTGGTCGAAGTCGAGCTTCAGATCCAGCGCGATGTCCTTGATGACGACCTTGTCCGGCTCGGCGTACGAGCTTTCGTCGTGGCTGCGGTTCTCGGCGTTCACGGGGGCGGCAGGGGCCTTTGCGGCAGTCGGGGCGGCGGCGGGCGCGGCCGCCTCCTGGGAGCAGCCGGCGGCCAGGGCCACGGCCAGCGGAAGGAGCATCAGCGGATTACGCATGAATCGGGACCGTTACGGGGATCAAACCCCAATGGTACCTCCCTCCGGCCCGGCAGGCGTTGCGCGGTGCGGGGTAATGGCAGGCAAGCCGATCCTGCGCCTCGGGCGCATGCCAACCAATGTCGGCATCTACAGGCAGGTACCAACCTTGGTTGGCACGGACCCATCAACGCATGCGGCAGGCCCGTGCCGACCAAGGTCGGCACCCACCAGAGCGGATCACCGCAGCGGGCGAGCACCAACCAAGGTTGGCACCCACCAGAGCAGGGTTTACAGCTTGTAGCCGGAGTGGATCGAAACGATGCCGCCGGTCAGGTTCTTGTAGTGGCAGCGCTCGAACCCGGCCTGCCCCATCATCGCCTTCAGTTCATCCTGCGGCGGGTGCTTGCGGATGCTCTCGGCCAGGTACTGGTAGCTGTCCGAGTCATTGGCGAACAGCTTGCCCAGCTTCGGCAGGATCTTGAACGAGTGGAAGTCGTAGATCGGCTTGAACCAGTCCGCGGTGACTTCGGAGAACTCCAGCACGCGGGCCTGGCCGCCGACCTTCAGCACGCGGTACATCTCGCGCAGGCCAGCGTCCTTGTCGGTCACGTTGCGCAGGCCGAAGGCGATGGTGACCAGGTCGAAGCTGTTGTCCGGGAACGGCAGGGCCTCGGCGTTGCACTGCACGTAGTCCAGGCCCAGCACCAGGCCGCGGTTGGTCAGGCGGTCACGGCCGACCGACAGCATGCCGGCGTTGATGTCGCCCAGCACCACCGAGCCCTCGGCGCCGACGCGCTCCTTCAGCAGGGCGGCGATGTCGCCGGTGCCGCCCGCCAGATCGAGCACGCGGTCGCCCGGCTTCACCTGCGCGGTGGCCACGTAGTAGCGCTTCCACGCCCGGTGCACGCCCAGGCTCATCAGGTCGTTCATCAGGTCGTAGTTGCGCGCGACCGAGGTGAACACCTGGCCGACCAGCTTCTGCTTGTCCTTGGCGGCGACGTCGCGGAACCCGAAATGGGTGGTACCGGCTTTGTAGGGGGATTCGCTCATGGCCCCGATTATCGCACCGCCGGGGGCCAGCGGCACCCCCTGCCCGTATCATGGCGGGCCACGACTTACCGGAGCCCCGCATGATCACCACGCCCGACTACCAGGCCCTGCTGCAGACCGCCATCGCCGAAGCCCGCCAGGGCCTGGCCGAGGGCGGCGTGCCGATCGGCGCAGCCCTGTACCACAACGACGGCCGCCTGCTTGGCTGCGGCCACAACCGCCGCGTGCAGGAAGGCGACCCGTCGGTGCACGGCGAGACCGATGCGTTCCGCAAGGCCGGCCGCCAGCGCCGTTACCAGGACACGATCATGGTCACCACTCTGGCACCGTGCTGGTACTGCTCGGGCCTGGTGCGCCAGTTCAACATCGGCACCGTGGTGGTGGGCGAATCGCGCACCTTCCAGGGCGGCATCGACTGGTTGCGGGAAAATGGCGTCAACGTGGTCGACCTGGACAGCCAGGAATGCGTGGACCTGCTGGGCGGCTTCATTGCGCAGCACCCGGAGATCTGGAATGAAGACATCGGTGAATGATCACCACGCAGTGTCCTGTTGAACCCGTTTAATGAACGCTTCAGTGCCGGCACGCCCTAGTGCCGGCAGCGTTTGCGGCCATTGCCGTGAACCAGTGCACAGTCAGCTGCGCAACGTGCACACGCTGCGATAACACCCCGCCCGGCTGCCGCGCCTAGGGTGGGGTTACCGGGACTTCTTTCCCCGGCGGAGCCAGCCATGTGCGCGCACGCCGTACGACCTGCACCAGACTCGATCCTCGACCCGATCCGCGAACGCCTGCAGCGGCAATATGCACTGCACCGGCGCGGCGCGTTGTTCTGGACCGCCTACCAGCGCATGCAACTGGAGCTGGTCCGTCGCCATCCGCTCGACCACGAGCGCCTGTGCAACGCGATGGCCACCCTGGCCGAAGATCTCGGTGCCGTCGAGCACGCGCAGTTGATCGGACATGCCAACGCCAGCTCCACATCGCGCTGACGCGGCATGCACCGCCACATACGCCACACTCCGATGAACCCCCACTCCCTTTCCACTCAACCGAACTGGATTGTCATGCACGCTGAAGTCCCCACCATTCCTCCGGTCATCAACGTTGACGCCGAGCTGGATCACTGGCGCCGCCAACATGCCGAAGGCGCACTGCCGCACAACTCGTTCGGCTCGTACGTGCCGTGGATCAAGTTTGCCTGCGATTCGCTGATCACCCAGCCGCGCGCCAGCGAGGCCGAACGTGACGAGATGTTCCAGACCCAGTACGCCCTGCAGATCATGCCGCGACTGAGTGAAGCCCAGGCCCGCGAATTCGTCGACCGTTGCTGGCAGCACGTCTACCAGAGCAGTCCGGTGCGCAGCCTGCAGGCACCGCGGCTGCAGCGCATGCGCGCCTGACCGCCGCTGCACGGCGCCTGCACGGGCCACTGCCGATCATCCTCGTCACCTGAGTGGGACGACGACGATGAAAGTACGAAACCTGTTCAATACGATCGCCAAGAAGGCCGCGGCCGCCACCGGCTCGCCGTGGACCTTCCTGGCTGCAGTAGCGATCGTGGTGATCTGGGGCATCAGTGGCCCGGTGTTCGGTTTCAACGACACCTGGCAGCTGGTGATCAACACCGGCACCACCATCATCACCTTCCTGATGGTGTTCCTGATCCAGCACACGCAGAACGCGGACACCGCCGCGATGCAGATCAAGCTGGACGAGCTGATCCGGGCGACGGCCGAAGCCAACAACGAACTGTTGGATCTGGAAGAACTGGACGAAGCGCGCCTGGAAGAGATCCGCGCCGAGTACGAGCAGATGGCGCGCGAAGCCGGCGATGCGCTCGCGCGCGTTCGCGCCTGCCATGCAGCGCGGCGCGACGATGAAGCGGTTTAGCGGGCCCCGGAATGACAATGCCGGCCAGCGGCCGGCACTACCATCGATCATCAGGGTAGAGCCGGTCGCTGGCCGGCTGCCCTTCAGCTGCGCTCGTGCCAGCCACCGCCCAGCACCTTGTACAGGGTGATGCGGTTGGCCTGCTGCGCCAGCTGCGCCTGCAGGTGGGTCTGTTGTGCGTTGTAGGCGGTACGACGTGCATCCAGCAGGGTCACGAAGCTGTCCAGGCCCGCGTCGTAGCGCGCCTGCGACAGGCGGTTGGCCTGTTCGGCCGCTTCCACCAGGCGCTGCTGTGAACTCACCTGCTCGTCCAGGCTGACATTCAACGCCAGCGCATCGGCGGTTTCGCGGAAGCCCACCTGGATCGACTTCTCGTACTGCGCCAGAGCGATATCACGATCTGCGTTGGCGATGGCCAGGTTGGCGCGCAGCTTGCCGCCCTGGAAGATCGGCAGCGTGATCTTCGGCAGGAAGCTCCACACGCGCGTACCGCTGTCGAACAGGTTGGACAGTTCGCTCGAACCACTGCCGATGCTGCCGGTCAGCGAGATGCTCGGGAAGAACGCCGCGCGTGCCGCACCGATATTGGCGTTGGCCGCCAGCAGCTGGTGTTCGGCGGCCATGATGTCCGGGCGCTGCAGCAGCACGTCGCTGGGCAGGCCGGCCGGCGGCGGTGCCAGTGCAAGCAGCTGCGGCTCGATGCTGTCCGGCAGCAGCGCCGGATCCAGCTGGCCACCGGCCAGCAGCGCCAGCGCGTTGCGGTCCTGGGCCAGCTGGCCACGCAGGCGTGCGGCGTCCGTACGCGCGGTCTCGACCAGGGTACGGGTCTGGGTCAGCTCCAGCGCCGAACTGCCACCACGTTCGTGGCGGGCCTCGGCCAGGCGCAGCGAATCCTCGTAGGTCTTCAGCGTGGCATCGGCGATCTTCAGCCGCTGCGCATCGGCACCGTAGGTCAGCCATGCGGTCGCCGTCTCGGCCACCAGGCTCAACTGCGCGTTGCGGCGGTTGGCGGCGACGGCGAAGTACTGCTGCAGCGCGGCTTCACTGAGATTGCGCACGCGGCCGAACAGATCCAGCTCGAACTCGGCCACGCCGACACCGGCGGTGAACTGTTCGTTGACACCGGCGTCGGTGCCCTGGCGCTGCATCTGGCCGGTAACGGCCACGCCGGGCACGCGATCAGCGCGCTGCACACGGTACTGGCCGCGCGCGCGCTCAACGTTGAGCACGGCCACGCGCAGATCGCGGTTGTTCTGCAGCGACTGGTCGATCACCTGCTGCAGGCGCGCATCGGTGAAGAAGTCGCGCCAGCCGACGGCGGCGACATCGGCCACCTCGCCCTGCGCGGCCTCGGCCGGCCACTGCGCCGGGATCGCCGGGGCGACAGCGGTGTTCTTCGGCACCAGGGTGGAGCAGCCGGCGAGCGCGAGCACAGCGGCAATGGAAAGGAACAGGGATGCACTTTTCATGGGAATGACTTCCATCGGTACTGCCGGATGGCAGGAGGTCATGCCGGCCAGCGGCCGGCACTACCGTTTCGACAACGCCAGCCTGAGGCCGGCATGACCGTTTCAGGTCACGTCGTGGATTTGCGCTTGAACACGCGCTGCACCACCACGAAGAACAGCGGCACGAAGAACACACCGAGCACGGTGCCGACGATCATGCCGCCGAGCACGCCGGTGCCGATCGCCTGCTTGGCGCCGGAACCGGCACCGGTGGAGATCGCCAGCGGTACCACGCCCATGCCGAAGGCCAGCGAGGTCATCACGATCGGACGCAGGCGGTCGCGCACGGCATGCATGATCGATTCGATCAGGCCTGCGCCCTTCTCCAGGTTCTCCTTGGCGAACTCCACGATCAGGATCGCGTTCTTGCTGGTCAGGCCCACCGTGGTCAGCATCGCCACCTGGAAGTAGATATCGCGTTCCAGGCCCTTGAAGGTATTGGCCAGCACCGCGCCGAGGATGCCCAGCGGGGCCGCCAGCAGCACTGCGGTCGGCACGCTCCAGCTTTCGTACATCGCGGCCAGGCACAGGAATACGATCATCAGCGAGAGCGTGTACAGCAGTGGCGTCTGCGAGCCAGCCTGGCGCTCCTGGTACGACATCGCCGTCCATTCGATGCCGAAGCCCGCCGGCAGCTGCTTGGCCAGCTGTTCGATCTCGGCCATGGCATCACCGGAGGCGACACCCGGGGCCGGTTCGCCCTGGATTTCCATGGCCGACACACCGTTGTAGCGTTCCAGGCGCGGCGAACCGTAATCCCAGTGCTTGGTAGCGAAGGCACTGAACGGCACCATTTCACCCTTGTCGTTCTTCACGGACCAGAGATCGAAGTCCTCCGGCACCATGCGGAAAGGCTGGTCGGCCTGCACGAACACACGCTTGACGCGGCCACGATCGACGAAGTCGTCGATGTACGAGCTGCCCCACGCGGCGGCCAGCGTGCCGTTGATCTGGTCGATCGACAGCCCCAGCGAGGTCGCCTTGGCCGCGTCGATGTCGATGCGGAACTGCGGCGTGTCCTCCTGGCCGTTCGGGCGCACGTTGGCCAGCTTCTTGCTGCCGGCGGCGAGGCCGAGCAGCTGGTTGCGCGCGGCCACCAGCGCCTCGTGGCCCTGGCCGCTGTTGTCCTTCAGGAAGAAGGTATAGCCCGAGGCAGTGCCCAGTTCCGGGATGGCCGGCGGCGGGAAGGCGAAGATGAAGGCATCCTTGATCTGGCCCAGGGCCGCCATCGCGCGTCCGGTGATCGGCATCACACCATTGTTGGCGTCACGCTCGCTCCAGTCCTTCAGCTTGACGAATGCCATGCCGGCGTTCTGGCCCATGCCGGCGAAGCTGAAGCCCTGCACCGAGAACACCGAGTCCACCGCATCCTTCTCGTTCTGCAGGAAGTGGTTTTCCAGCGCCGCGATCGATTCCAGCGTACGTTCCTGGGTGGCACCCACCGGCGCCTGCACCAGCGCCATCAACACGCCCTGGTCTTCGTTGGGCAGGAATGAGCTGGGCAGGCGCACGAACAACACGCCCATCAGCACGAACAGCGCCGCCACGATGCCCATGAAGCGCCACGGGCGATGGATGATGCCGCGCACGCCACGCTGGTAGCTTTCGCTGGTGCGGTCGAATCCACGGTTGAAGCCATTGAAGAAGCGACCGGCCAGGCCGCGGTGGGCGACGTGGTGCTCACCTTTCTTCAGCGGCTTGAGCATGGTCGCGCACAGCGCCGGGGTCAGCACGATCGCGACCAGCACCGACAATGCCATCGCCGAGACGATCGTGGCCGAGAACTGGCGGTAGATCACGCCGGTGGAGCCACTCATGAAGGCCATCGGCACGAACACCGCCGACAGCACCAGGCCGATGCCCACCAGCGCGCCGGTGATCTGGCCCATCGACTTGCGGGTCGCCTCGAGCGGCGACAGTCCTTCCTCGGACATGATGCGCTCGACGTTCTCCACCACCACGATGGCATCGTCCACCAGCAGGCCGATCGCAAGCACCATCGCGAACATGGTCAGCATGTTCACCGAGAAGCCGAGCATGGCCAGCACGCCGAAGGTACCCAGCAGCACCACCGGCACGGCGATGGTCGGGATCAGGGTGGCGCGGAAGTTCTGCAGGAACAGGTACATCACCACGAACACCAGCACGATCGCTTCGATCAGGGTCTGCACCACGCCCTTGATCGACACGCGCACGAACGGGGTGGTGTCGTACGGAACCTCGGCCTTCAGCCCGGCCGGGAAGAAGCTCTTCATGTCTTCCAGCGCAGCATTCACGCCGGCGGCGGTATCCAGCGCGTTGGCGCCGGTGGCCAGGGTCACCGCCAGGCCGCTGGCCGGCTGGCCGTTGTAGCGGGTGACGAAGTCGTAGGACTCGGCACCCAGCTCGACGCGGGCGACATCCCCCAGGCGCAGCTCGGCACCGTCCTGCGCACCGCGCACGATGATGTTGCGGAACTGTTCCGGGGTCTGCAGGCGCGACTGCGCGTTGATGGTGGCGTTGAGCTGCTGGCCCTTGATCGACGGTGCACCGCCAAGCTGGCCGATGGCCACCTGCGCGTTCTGTGCCTTGATCGCTGCGGTCACTTCCGCAACCGACAGGCCATAGGTATGCAGCTTGTTCGGATCCAGCCAGATGCGCATGGCGTACTTGCCACCGAACACCTGGATGTTACCCACGCCTGGCACGCGGCTCAGGCGATCGACAACATTGGAACCGACGTAGTCGGCGATGTCGTTGGCGTCCATGCTGCCGTTCTCGGACACGAACGCGATGACGTTCAGGAAGCCCGAGCTGGACTTGGCCACGTTGATGCCCTGCCGCTGCACTTCCTGCGGCAGCAGCGGCATGGCCAGCTGCAGCTTGTTCTGCACCTGCACCTGGGCGATGTCCGGGTTGGTGCCGCTCTCGAAGGTCAGGGTGATGGTGGCCTGGCCGTTGGACGAGCTGTTGGAGGAGAAGTAGATCAGGCCATCAAGGCCCTTCATGTTCTGCTCGATGATCTGCGTCACCGAGTCCTCGACCACCTTGGCCGATGCACCCGGGTAGGTGGCGCTGATTTCCACCGCCGGCGGTGCGACGTTGGGGTACATCGAGACCGGCAGCTTGAACAGGGCCAGGCCGCCGGCGAGCATGATGATGATGGCGATCACCCACGCGAAGATGGGTCGATCGATGAAAAAGCGTGCCATGGGGTTCTCCGCTTACTTCGCGTCGCCGGCCGGGGCGGCAGGCTGGGCGGCCGCTGCCGGCTTGGCCGGAGCAGCGCCCTTCTCGGTGGCCTTGACCGGCATGCCGGGGCCGATCTTCTGCAGGCCTTCGACGATGACCTTGTCGCCGGCCTTCAGACCGTCCTCGACCAGCCACTTGTCGCCGACCGTGCGGCTGACCTTGACCGGGCGCACTTCGACCTTGTTGTCCTTGCCGACCACCATCGCGGTGGTGTCGCCCTTCGGATCGCGGGCGATGCCCTGCATCGGTACCAGCACCGCATCGCTGCGCACGCCGCCGCCGATCACCGCGCGCACGTAGGTGCCCGGCATCAGCAGGCCGTCCGGGTTGTCCACCTTCACGCGCAGGCCGAAGCTGCCGGTGGCTGGATCGACGCTCACTTCAGAGAACTCCAGCGTGCCCTTGTGCTCGAAGGTGCTGCCGTCTTCCATCAGGATGCTGACCGGCAGCGTCTGGTTGTCCTGCAGGCGGCCGGCAGCCAGTTCGCGGCGCAGCTGCAGCAGCTCGGCCGAGGACTGGGTCAGATCGACGTAGATCGGGTCCAGCTGCTGCACGGTGGCCAGTGCATTGGCCTGGCCGGCGCTGACCAGCGCACCCTGGGTAACGCTGGACTTGCCGATGCGGCCGCTGATCGGCGCGGTGATGCGGGCATAGCCGAGGGTGACGTTGGCCGCATCCAGCGAGGCCCTGGCGGCACCGACATCGGCCTCGGCCTGCTTCTGCGCGGCCACGGCGTTTTCCAGATCCTGCTGGCTGACCGCGTCGACCTTGGCCAGCTCGCTGATGCGCTTGGCGCTCAGGCGCGCGGCGTTGGCCGTGGCTTCGGCGCGGGCCAGCTGGGCGCGGGCGCTGTTGGCCTGGGCGCGGTAGCTGGCGTCCTCGATCTGGTAGAGCGGCTCGCCGGCCTTGACCATGCCGCCTTCGGTGAACAGGCGCTTGGCAACGATGCCGTTGACCTGCGGGCGCACTTCGGCGACCAGGAAGGCGTTGGTACGGCCCGGCAGTTCGCGGGTCAGGCCCACGGTCTCGGACTTCAGCGTGACCACGGTGACGTCACCCGGGCCCTGCTCGGGGGCCTGGGGTTGGCCGCCGCAGGCAGCCACGGCTGCGGCGATGGCCAGCGACAGTGCAAAGGGTCGGATTCGGCTCAGCAACATGACGGAAAGGCTCTTGAAGGAAAGGATCTCAGCCGGCGCTGATACGGCGGACCCTTCGACCGGTAAAGGTGAAGACCGTGAGAACAGCGCCCACCCGGGTGGAGCGGGAGCCGGACCGGCCTGCCACGCACACGACGGGAATGATGGGAGCGAAATATACATACATGCTTGTTTGTTTGTAAACCGGTACAATTCAGCCACGTTTCACCCGCACTCGTACCTACATGGCCCGCAAGACCAAAGAGGACACCCAGGCAACCCGGGAAGGCATCCTTGACGCCGCCGAAGCCTGCTTCCATGAACACGGCGTGGCCCGTACCACGCTGGAGATGATCGGCGCCCGCGCCGGCTATACCCGTGGCGCGGTCTACTGGCACTTCAAGAACAAGAGCGAGGTGCTGGCCGCGATCGTCGAACGGGTGCACCTGCCCTTCATGCAGGAACTGGAGCGCACCTCCACCGACCAGCGCGACACCCCCGTGCACGACCTGCGCGCGGTGATGATCCACTCCTTCATCGAGCTGTCCGAAGACGAGCGCCTGCGCAAGACCATGGAGATCATGCTGCGCAGCGATGCCTCGGCCGACACCAGGGTGCTGACCGAAATGCAGCAGGCCGGATTCCGCGATGCGCTGGACCGGATGGAGCGTGCCCTGCGCCGCGCCCGCGATCTGGGCCAGCTGCGCGAAGGCGCCGACCCCAAGATCGCCGCGCGCATGCTGCATGCCACCGTGCTGGGCGTGCTGCACGGGGCGATGGTCGAACCGGACCTGATGGATCTCAAGCGCGACGGCATGCTCGCACTGGACATGACCCTGGCCGCCTACGTGAAGGACGGCGTGTTCGTGCCGGGCACTGTGCCCGAGCCGCTGCCCGAAGCGTGAGTGGCGCTGCTGCCGCCACCGCCGCGCCCATCTGAGGACAGCCCCGTGATCCTGGACAACGTGGTGTGGGGCTTCATCGGCTGTGGCAGCGTCACCGAGAAGAAGAGCGGCCCCGCCCTGGCCAGCACACCCGGCTCACGGGTGGCAGCGGTCATGCGCCGCAATGCGGGATTGGCCGAGGATTATGCGCGGCGCCACGCGATTCCGCGCTGGTACGCCGACGCCGACGCACTCATCGCCGATCCCGAAGTGAACGCGGTCTACGTGTCAACGCCGCCCTCGACGCACATGCATTACGCGCTGCAGGCGATCGCCGCGGGCAAGCCGGTCTACATCGAAAAGCCGATGGCCATGGACCACGACGAGTGCCAGCGCATCATCGCGGCCAGCGCCCGCAGCGGCGTGCCCGTGTTCGTGGCCTACTACCGCCGTGCCCTGCCCCGCTTCGCACAGGTGAAGCAGCTGCTGGACAACGGCGCGATCGGAACGCCGCGCAGCGTGCGCGCCACCCTGCATCGGCCGCATTCGGCGAATGCCGCATCGCCCGACTTCTGGCGGACCAATCCGTCGATCGCCGGCGGCGGGCTGTTCGTCGATCTGGGCTCGCATACCCTGGACCTGCTCGACCATCTATTGGGGCCGCTGGGCGACGTGCGTGGCCTGGCCAGTTCGCTGACCGGCGCCTACGCCGCCGAGGACAGTGTCTCGATGTGCTTCCGTACCGGCAGTGGGGCGCACGGCATCGCGCAATGGAGCTTCTGCGCGTTCCGGCGCCAGGATGAGGTCGAGATCACCGGCGACCGCGGGCAGCTGCGCTTTGCCACCTTCGAGGACGTTCCAGTGGTTCTGGAGACCGAAGCGGGCATGCAGGCATTCGACATCCCGAACCCGCCATCGGTCCAGCAGCCGTTGATCGCGCACCTCGTGGACGAACTGCGCGGCAACGGCCGTTCGCCCTCGAGCGGCATCAGCGCCGCCCGCACCAGTGCGGTGATCGACCAGGTGCTGCGGGACTACCGCACCCGGCAGTCGCGCTGACCGCACAAGAAAATGGCCGCCCTGCGGCGGCCCTTTCTGTTGCAGCGGGCGGAGTCAGAGCCCTCGCTGGGGCGAGGGATCCGACTCCAACGGGCATTACAGGATGTAGCGGCTCAGGTCCGGGTCCTGCACCAGCTCACCCAGGTGCTTGTCGACGTAGGCGCTGTCGATCGCCAGGCTTTCGCCATCGCGGTCCGGTGCCTCGTAGCTGAGCGAATCCAGCAGGCGCTCCAGCACCGTATGCAGGCGACGGGCACCGATGTTCTCCTGGCGTTCGTTCACCTGGAACGCGATTTCGGCCAGGCGCTCGATGGCGTCGGCGGTGAAGCTGACCTTGACGCCCTCGGTAGCCAGCAGCGCTTCGTACTGCTTGGTCAGCGCGGCCTTCGGCTCGGTCAGGATGCGCACGAAATCACCCTTGCTCAGCGCACCCAGTTCAACGCGGATCGGGAAGCGACCCTGCAGCTCCGGAATCAGATCGCTGGGCTTGGCCAGGTGGAACGCACCGGATGCAATGAACAGGATGTGGTCGGTCTTGATCGTGCCGTACTTGGTGGACACGTTGGAGCCTTCCACCAGCGGCAGCAGGTCGCGCTGCACGCCTTCGCGGGAGACATCGCCGCCGCCCACGTTATCGCCACGCTTGGCGACCTTGTCGATCTCGTCGATGAAGACGATGCCGTGCTGCTCGCAGGCCTCGATCGCCGCAGTGCGGATATCGTCCTCGTTGACCAGCTTGCCGGCCTCTTCTTCGATCAGCAGCGGTCGCGCGGCCTTGATGGTCAGCGTGCGCTTGTGCGCCTTCGCGCCGCCGCCAAGGTTGGCGAACATCGACTTCAGCTGCTGGCCCATTTCCTCCATGCCCGGCGGGGTCATGATGTCCATGCTGACATTGGCGGCCAGGTCGAGTTCGATCTCGCGCTCGTCCAGCTCACCGTTGCGCAGCATCTTGCGGAACTTGATGCGGGTCTCGTTGTCCTGCGCCGACGGTTCGTTGCGGGCGACTTCCGGATCGAAGCCGATGCCACCGCTGCGGCGCGGCAGCAGCGCATCGAGGATGCGGTCTTCGGCGCGTTCCTCGGCCTGGGTACGCACGCGCACCTTGGCCTGTTCGCGGTACAGCTTCACTGCGGTATCGGCCAGGTCGCGGATGATCTGCTCGACGTCCTTGCCGACGTAGCCGACTTCGGTGAAGCGGGTGGCTTCGACCTTCACGAACGGCGCGTTGGCCAGCGTGGCCAGGCGACGCGCGATCTCGGTCTTGCCGACGCCGGTCGGGCCGATCATCAGGATGTTCTTCGGCATCACTTCATTGCGCAGCTCAGGCACCAGCTGCATGCGGCGCCAGCGGTTGCGCAGGGCGATGGCCACGGCGCGCTTGGCGTCGTGCTGGCCCACGATATGCCGGTCCAGTTCCTGCACGATCTCGCGCGGGGTCATGGTGGCGGAGGAAACTTCGATCTTCGACATGGATGTGCTCACGAATTCGTTGTCGGTCGTGCCGGCCGCTGGCCGGCAACCAGGCACGCGTGTGGGGGATCATGAGGTTGCCGGCCAGCAGCCGGCGCGACCCTCAGAGTTCCTCGACCACCACGTTGCGGTTGGTGTAGATGCAGATATCGCCGGCAATGCCGATCGCTTCGCTGGCGATGGTGCGCGCATCCAGTTCGGTGTGTGCCATCAACGCGCGTGCAGCCGACAGCGCATAGGAACCACCCGAGCCGATGGCGATGATGCCATCCTCCGGTTCGATCACATCGCCGGTGCCGCTGATGATCAGCGAGGTTTCCTTGTCGGCCACGGCCAACAGGGCTTCAAGCTTTCCGAGGCGGCGCTCGGTGCGCCAGTCCTTGGCCAGTTCGACCGCAGCACGCTGCAACTGGCCGTGCTTTTCCAGCTTGGCCTCGAACAGCTCGAACAGGGTGAAGGCATCGGCGGCGGCACCGGCAAAGCCGGCCAGCACCTGGCCATCACGACCGAGGCGGCGCACCTTGCGCGCATTGCCCTTCATCACGGTGTGGCCCAGCGTGACCTGGCCGTCGCCGGCAATGGCCACGTGCTCGCCGCGACGGACGCAGACGATGGTGGTGGCGTGGAAAACGTTGGGGTTCTGACTGGGGTCCATGATGCCTCCGGGGTGACAGAACCAGAGGTGGGGACTGCCCTGCGCCCTTCAAGCCACCCGCGACCGGCTGCCGCACGGGCAACGTTCAGCTTTCTCCGCTGCCCTCGCTGCTGCTTCGACGCTTCGCGCGCGGATGCGCCGCGTCGTAGACCTTGGCCAGGTGCTGGAAATCCAGATGGGTGTAGATCTGGGTGGTGGCGATGTCGGCATGGCCCAGCAGCTCCTGCACGCCGCGCAGATCACCGGATGATTCCAGGATATGGCTGGCGAAACTGTGCCGCAGCATGTGCGGGTGCACGTGCTTGAACAGGCCCTGGCGCTGCGCCAGCTGGCGGATGCGGATCTGCACCGCGCGTTGGCTGATCGGTCCGTGGCGGCCGGGAAATACCGGCGAGGCCGGACCACCGCCACTTTCGGCGCGCCACGCCTGCAGCGCTTCGCGCGCCGGCCGGCCGAACGGCACGCGGCGCTGCCGATTGCCCTTGCCCAGCACGTTGACCAGCCCGCTGTCGAAATCCAGATCGCGCCAGGTCAGCGCGCAGACTTCGCTCAGGCGCAGGCCGGAAGAATAAAAAAGTTCCAGCAGCGCGCGGTCACGGCGGCCAAGTTCACCTTCCGGCTCCAGCTCGACCAGCTGCACGGCCTCATCGGCGTCGAGGACCTGAGGCAACCGGCGCGGCGCGCGCGGCGCCTTCAGCGTTGCTGCAGGACTGACCTCGATGCGGCCGTGCTTGAGCAGCCAGGCATAGAAGCTGCGGCAGGCGGACAAGCGGCGCTGCAGGCTCTTGGCCGACAGGCCACGGCGGTGCTCATCGGCGACGAACTGGCGCAGCGCGTCGGCATCGAGTGCCTCCACCGCAACACCGCGCGGCTCGGCCCAGACCGACAGCGCGTCCAGGTCACGGCGGTAGGCATCGAGCGTATGCGCCGACATCCGCCGCTCTACCTGCAGATGCTGCAGGAAGGCCTGTACCGCGCTCATCGTCGTGTCCTGCTCAGCCCGGGAAGCGCTTCAGGCCGGCGACCAGGGCGTCGCCCATCATGCGCAGGAACAGCGTGCCCATGCCCGGATAGAAACGGTTCGGATCGTGGCTGCCCACCGCAATCAGGCCCACGCCCGGCAACGGCAGCAGCGCGGTGGTCTGCACTTCCTCGCTGCGCACGCCATACAGCACGGCATTCTTTTCCGGCTGCAGGCGGCCGCAGATCGGCTCGCCGTCCTTCAGGCAGTCGCGGAACGGGCCGAGCTGCGGATCATCGGCGGCGATCACCTGCAACCAGTCGGCCTGTTCCAGCCCGGCCACCGGCGTGTGCACCACCAATCGCACCAGGTCGCCGGCGAAATCTTCCTGCAGCGAGGCCGCCATCGCACGCAGGGTGTCGGCGGCGTTGTCCTGCTTCATCAACGCCAGGGTCAGCTGGTGTGTGCGCACCGCCAGGCGTTCGTTGACCTGGGCAGTCGCGCCCAGGTCGGCCAACCGTCGTGCCAGCTCGCGGTTCTTCTCGCGCAGCACTTCCAGCTGGTAGCTGGCCAGCGACGCGGTCGGGCCGTCGTCACGCGGCACCACCAGGGTCAGGGCCAGGTCCGGGAACTGCTTGAGGAAGCCGGGATGTCGCCGCAACCAGGCAGCGACTTCGTGGGCCCCGAGCTTGTCGACGGTTTCGGTCATGCCATCCACTCCCCTTCGAAGACGAATGCGGTCGGGCCGGCCATCACCACAGGCTGGCCATCGCCCGGCCACTGGATGCGCAGGTCACCGCCGGGCAGGCTGATGCGTGCATCACGCTGCAGGCGGCCGCGCTGCATCAGGGTCACCGCAGCGGCGCAGGCGCCACTGCCGCAGGCCAGGGTTTCGCCGACGCCGCGTTCATTCACACGCAGGCGTGCATGCGCCGGGCCCATCACCTGGGCGAAGCCCACGTTCACCGAGCGCGGGAACGAGGCATGCTGCTGCAGCAGCGCACCGACGCGCTCGACCGGTGCAGCATCGATCAGGCCCACTTCGATCACTGCATGCGGGTTGCCCATCGACACCGCAGCGAAACGCACGCTTTCGCCCTGCAGCGGCAGCAGGTATTCCTCGCGCGCGTGGGCGAAACCCACCAGCGGCACGTTGGCCGGCTCGAACGCCGGCACGCCCATGGTCACCGCGAACTGGCCATCGCCCAGCACTTCCACCTCATGGCTGGCCAGCGGGCTGTCGATGACGAAGCGGTCGCCCTGCGCACTGCCTTCGCGCACCAGCCAGGCGGCGATGCAGCGCGCGCCATTGCCGCACTGTTCGGAATTGGAGCCGTCGGCATTCCAGATGCGGTACGACGCCACCGAGCCTTCCGCACGCGGCGCTTCGATGGTCAGGATCTGATCGCAGCCGACGCCGGTGTGGCGGTCGGCCAGCTGCGCGGCCAGTTCAGGCGTGGGCGGCGCGGTGCCGTCACGCAGGTCGATCACTACGAAATCATTGCCCGCGCCATGCATCTTGCTGAAGCGCAGGGCCTTGGAACCGGCCTTACTCATTCCCGCCGCCCACCTTCTTCGCAGGCGCAGGCGCCGGTTGCGTGGTCGGTGCAGCCGGCTCCACGGTCGTGGCCGGGGTGCCGCTGCCTTCGGTCTGCGCCGGGGTCGCTTCGGTAGCGGGCTCGGCAACAGGTTCGACGGTTTCTTCCACCGGCACCGGCTTCTGCGGCAGTACCAGCGGGCCCTTGTTGCCGCAGGCGGCGAGGAACAGCAGCGAAGCAGCTGCCAGCGGAATCAGGATGGCGTTTCGATGGGGGATCTTCATGCCCCGAGTATAGCCATTGGCGGCTGAGCGGTTGGTGCAGGGGATCGGGTTGCCGGCCAGCGGCCGGCACTACCGCAGGTGCTCAATCCGCGGGGGGCGGCAGTGGCCGGGTCCACAGCCAGATCGCCACCACGGTCATGCTGCCGATCGAGAACCACTTCACCCAGGCAATCGGCACGCACCAGAGCATGATGCCGGCGCATACCGCCATGGTGATCGTGGCCATCCACTTGCCGTAGCGGCTGACCGCCCCGTGTGCCTGCCAGTTGGCGATGGCCGGGCCGAAGCGTGGATGCTGCAGCAGCCAGTTGTGCAGGCGTTCGGAGCCACGCGAGGCGGCCCAGGCCGAAATCAGGATGAATACGGTGGTCGGCAGGCCCGGCACGAAGATGCCGACGATGCCGGTGCCGAGGCTGACATAGGCCAGCAGCCACCACGCCCAGCGGAAACGCACCACGCGCGGAGGCGTGGTGGCATCGCGAGGGACGGAAGGATCTGGCGCGCTCATGGCCGCAAGGATACCGGTTCAGGGTGCCAGGCAGTGCCCGGCACCCTGTCGCGATCACGGCTGGGCGATGCCCAGCTGCTGCAGCACGAATGCGTACGACTCGGACAGCTCGCGGTAACGCTGGAAGCGCCCCGACTTACCGCCGTGGCCGGCTTCCATGTTGGTGCGGAACAGGATCGGGTAGTGGCCGGTGTTGTCGTCACGCAGCTTGGCCACCCACTTGGCCGGTTCCCAGTACTGCACCTGCGAATCCCACAGGCCGGTGCCCACGAACAGCGCCGGATAGGCCTGCTTGCTGACGTTGTCGTAGGGCGAGTAGGACAGCATGTAGTCGTAGAACTGCTTCTGCTCCGGGTTGCCCCACTCGTCGTACTCGTTGGTGGTCAACGGAATGGTCGGGTCGAGCATGGTAGTCACCACGTCGACGAACGGCACCTGGGCCACCATCACGCGGTAGTCCTGCGGCGCCTGGTTGGCCACCGCGCCCATCAGCAGGCCACCGGCACTGCCCCCGGATGCCGCCACGCGATCCTTCGCCGCCCAGCCCTGTGCCACCAGGCCACGGGTGACGTCGATGAAGTCGTTGAAGGTGTTCTGCTTGTGCAGCAGCTTGCCGTTCTCGTACCAGTCGCGGCCCATTTCCTGGCCACCGCGGATGTGGGCGATGGCATACACCACGCCGCGGTCGAGCAGGCTCACCGCGGTCTGGTTGAAGTACGGATCCATCGACATGCCGTAGCTGCCATAGGCGTACTGGAACAACGCGCCCTTGCCATCCTTCTGGTAGCCCTTGCGGTAGACCAGCGACACCGGCACCTTCACGCCATCGCGCGCGGTGATCCAGACGCGGTCGGTTTCGTACTTCGACGCGTCATAGCCGATCACCGGCTGCACCTTCAGCTGGCGGCGCTCACCGGTGGCGGTGTTCAGTTCGAACACGGTGGTGGGGGTGGTCATCGAGGTGTAGACGTAGCGCAACCAGGGCGTATCAGCCTCGGTGTTGTCGCCCAGGCCCATCGAGTACGCCGGCTCGTCGGCCTTCACGTAGTCGCTGCGGCCATCCTTGAACAGCAGGCGGATGCGTTCCAGGCCCTCGGAGCGTTCGGCGATGGCGGTGTAGCCATCGAACAGTTCGAAGCCTTCGATGAACACCGCATCGTCGTGCGCGATCCAGTCCTTCCACTGCGCACGCGAGGTCGCATCGGTCGGTGCGGTGACCAGCTTGAAATTCTTCGCACCGTCATTGGTACGGATCACCCAGCGGCCATCGTAGTGGTCGGCGTCGTACTCGACATCGCGCTGGCGCGGCGCCAGCACGGTGAAGTGGGTCGGGTCGCTGGCCGGCGCGTAACGCTCTTCCGAGGACACGGTGCTGTGCACGCCGATGGTGATGAAGCGATCGTCGCGGGTGCGGCCGATGCCCATGTAGAAGCTGTCGTCCTTCTCTTCGTAGACGACGGTGTCGGCGCTGGCCGGGGTGCCCAGCACGTGCTTCTTCACGCGCACGGTCAGCAACGTTTCCGGATCGTTCTCGACGTACAGCACGGTGCGGTTGTCGTCGGCCCAGACCAGGTCGCCCGAGCTGCCGGTGATCACATCGGGCAGCACCTTGCCGGTGGCCAGGTCCTTGAAGCGGATGGTGTACTGGCGGCGGCCGACATCATCATCGGCCCAGGCCAGCAGCTGGTTGTCCTGGCTGACTTCCATCGAGCCGACGCTGAAATAGCCCTTGCCGGCAGCCATCGCGTTGACGTCCAGCAGGATTTCCTCGGCGGCCTCCATGCTGCCCTTGCGGCGTGCGTGGATCGGGTAGTCCTGGCCGGTTTCGAAGCGGCTGTAGTACCAGTAGCCACGCTCGCGCGCCGGCACGCTGGAATCGTCCTGCTTGATGCGGCCGACGATCTCCTTGTACAGGGTGTCTTCCAGCGGCTTCAGCGGCGCCAGCAGCTGGTCGGCATAGGCATTCTCGGCCTGCAGGTAGGCCAGCATGTCCTTGTTCCCGCGCTTGTCGTCGCGCAGCCAGTAATAGTCATCGTTGCGGGTCGCGCCGAACGGCGCCTTGACCACATGCGGATGCTTGGCGGCATCCGGCGGAACGGGCGGAGTGGCGGCGGTGGCAGTGGTGGTCATCAGGCTGGCAAGCAACAGGCAGAGGGTGGATTTCATGAGATAGGGCTCCTTGAGGGGCAATGCAATGGCGTCCTTGCGCCCGAGTCTGGGTTGCGGAAGGACGGTGGGCAACCCTGCGGAACGTCATGGTGGCCATGCCTGCCGGTAGTGCCGGCCGCTGGCCGGCACCCTCACGGCCTGCGGGTGGGTCGGTTGCCGGCCAGCGGCCGGCACTGCCAGAGCGCGTGACCCCGGTACGCGGCGTACCATGGGCTGCATGAGTACCCTGCCCCATACGCCGGGCTACAGCCGGCGCAGCCATGAAATCGCTCCGTTCCACGTGATGTCCCTGCTGGCCCGCGCGCAGGCGCTGGAACAGGCCGGCCACGACGTGATCCACCTGGAAATCGGCGAACCGGACTTCACCACCGCCGAACCGATCGTGCGTGCCGGCCAGGCCGCATTGGCCGCCGGCCATACCCGCTACACCGCCGCACGTGGCCTGCCCGCCCTGCGCCAGGCGATCAGCGGCTTCTATCGCAGCCACTACGGGCTGGACGTCGACCCCGAACGCATCCTGGTCACCCCCGGCGGCTCCGGTGCGCTGCTGCTGGCCAGCAGCCTGCTGGTCGATCCCGGCCGCCACTGGCTGCTGGCCGACCCTGGTTATCCGTGCAACCGCCACTTCCTGCGCCTCGTTGAAGGCGGCGCACAGCTGGTGCCGGTCGGCCCGGACACTGCCTACCAGCTCACACCGTCGCTGGTGGAACAGCATTGGAATGCCGACAGCGTCGGCGCGCTGGTTGCCTCACCGGCCAACCCGACCGGCACCGTGCTCTCCGCCGACGAACTGGCCGCCCTGTCGAAGACCCTGCACGCGCGCGGTGGTCACCTGGTGGTGGACGAGATCTACCACGGCCTCACCTATGGCCTGGATGCACCCAGCGTGCTGCAGGTGGATGACAGCGCATTCGTGCTGAACAGCTTTTCCAAATACTTCGGCATGACCGGTTGGCGGCTGGGCTGGCTGGTGGCACCGCCAGCAGCCGTGCCGGACCTGGAGAAACTCGCGCAGAACCTGTACATCAGCGCGTCGAGCATCGCCCAGCATGCCGCGCTCGCCTGCTTCAGCGCGGAGTCGATGGCGATCTTCGAGCAGCGTCGCGAAGCGTTCCGCCAGCGCCGCGACTTCCTGCTGCCCGCGCTGCGCGAGCTGGGCTTCCGCATCGAAGTCGAGCCGCAGGGTGCGTTCTACCTGTACGCCGATGTCAGCGCATTCACCGATGACGCACAGGCGTTCTGCGCCCACTTCCTGGAAACCGAGCACGTGGCATTCACGCCCGGGCTGGATTTCGGCTTCCATCGCGCCAACCAGCACGTGCGCCTGGCCTATACCCAGGAAGTGCCGCGGTTGCAGGAGGCGGTGGCACGGATCGCGCGTGGGTTGCAGCGCTGGCAGGGATCACGTTGACGGTAGTGCCGGCCGCTGGCCGGCAACCCGGGAATGCGTGAATGATGCGGTTGCCGGCCAGCGGCCGGCACTAGCGGATAAAGAAAAACGCCGCCCTGGGGCGGCGTTTTCCGTTCTGCCTGTCTGCTTACTTACCGCCCAACCGCTCCCACAGGAAGCTGTAGGCCAGCGCCGACATGTGTGCGGCCTGCGCGTTGTTGGCTGCACCGCCGTGGCCACCTTCGATGTTCTCGTAGTAGGTCACGTCCTTGCCGGCGTCGATCATCTTCGCCGCCATCTTGCGGGCGTGGCCCGGGTGCACGCGGTCATCGCGGGTGGAGGTGGTGAACAGCACCGGCGGGTACTTCTTCTTCGCGTCGAACAGGTGGTACGGCGAGAAGGTCTTGATGAACGCCCAGTCGCTGGTATCCGGGTTGCCGTACTCGGCCATCCACGAGGCACCGGCCAGCAGATGGCTGTAGCGCTTCATGTCCAGCAGCGGCACCTGCACCACCACCGCACCGAACAGTTCCGGGTACTGGGTCAGCATGTTGCCGGTCAGCAGGCCACCGTTGCTGCCGCCCTGCACGCCCAGGTGCCTGGCGCTGGTGATCTTGCGCTTGACCAGATCGCGTGCCACTGCGGCCATGTCTTCATAGGCCTTGTGGCGGTTCTGCTTCAGCGCCGCCTGGTGCCAGCGTGGGCCGTATTCGCCGCCGCCACGGATGTTGGCAACCACGTACACGCCGCCCTTCTCCAGCCAGGCGCGGCCCATGCCACCGGAGTAGCCCGGGGTCAGCGAGATCTCGAAACCACCGTAACCGTACAGCAGGGTCGGGTTGGAACCGTCCAGCTTCATCGCCTTGTCGTGCACCACGAAGTACGGCACGCGGGTGCCGTCCTTGCTGGTGGCGAAGTGCTGCTCGATCACCTTGCCCTTGGCATCGAAGAAGGCCGGCATGGTCTTCAGCGTTTCCGGGGCCTGCCCGATCTCGGCCAGCGCCAGGGTGGTCGGGGTCAGGTAGTCGGTGGCGGTCAGCCACACCGCGTCGCTGTCGTTGCTGTCGACCGCAGCCACGCCCAGCGTGCCGAAGGCCGGCGCGCCGACGAAGCGGCTGGTCTGCCAGCCATTGGCGCCCGGGGTCAGCACCGACAGGCGGTTCTTGACGTCATCCAGCACGTTCAGCACCAGGTGGCTCTTGGTCCAGGTGGCGCTGGCCAGCGAGGTGGTCGCGGTCGGGGTGAACAGCACGTCGAACTCACGCTTGCCGGCCAGGAAGTCATCCAGCCTGGTCGCCAGCAGAGAACCGGACGCATAGGTCTTGCCACCCACGGTCCACGGATCACGCAGCTCCAGGGTCAGCCACTGCTTGTGCAGGCCCTTCTCGGCCGAGTTCGGCGCATCGATCTTGGTCAGCGTGCCATCGTCGCCACGCAGGTAGATCTCGTTGTTGTAGAACGCCAGCGTGCGGCTGACCAGGTTGCGCTCGAAGCCCGGGGTGTCATCGTGCATCGCCGCGATGTACATGTCTTCCGGCTTGCCTTCATACACTACGCTGGCGGAGGCCATCGGCGTACCACGCTTCCACAGCTTGGCCACGCGCGGGTAGCCGGAGGTGGTCATCGAGCCGGCACCGAAGTCGGTGTAGACGAATACGGTGTCGCGATCGATCCAGTTCAGGCCGCCCTTCGACTCCGGACGGAAGAAGCCGTCCTTGATCCAGGTCTTGTTGGCCAGGTCGAACTCGCGGGTCACGTCGGCGTCGGCACCACCGCGCGACAGCGCGATCAGGCAGCGGCTGTAATCCGGGCGCAGGCAGTCGGCGCCGTGCCAGACCCAGTTCTCGCCCTCGGCCTTGTTCAGGGCATCGAGGTCAAGCACGGTCTCCCACTGCGGCGAGGCCTTGCGGTACTCGGCCAGCGTGGTGCGGCGCCACAGGCCACGCTCGTGCTGCTGGTCCTTCCAGAAGTTGTAATAGTAGTCGCCGATCTTCTGCACGGCGGGAATCTTGGCATCGGAGTCGAGCACCTCGCGGATGCTGGTCTCCATCTGCCTGAAGGCCGGGGTCTGCGCCAGGCGCGCCTCGGACTTGGCGTTCTGTTCCTTGACCCAGGACAGCGGCTTGTCGCCGGTGACGTCCTCCAGCCAGGCGTAGCGATCGGTGTCTTCAGCAGCCACGGCGGTCCCCACCGAGGCAGCGGTCATCATGCCAGCCAGCAGGCAGGCGGAAGCGAGTCGAGACATTGCAGCTCCAGGCAGTCATAAGCCGTGGAACGCTAGCATGGATCGCTGCAGCCGCCCCCGTGTCGAAGGTCAGGCCGTGGCCGTAGCGCGGCGGCGACGGCGGGGCGTCCCGGCGGTGCGACGATGTGCCTGTCCACCGGTGCGACGGGCCAGCCGCAGCCACGACAGGCGCGGCACAGGGAAGCGCAGCAGCGCCCACCAGGCCACCAGCGGCATGCCCACCAGCCACATCGGCAGCCAGCCCAGCCAGGCGTTGCTGCCGCGCGCGGCTGGCCAGACCAGTACCAGCGCCAGGCCGGCCAGGGCCACCTGCTGCACGCTGCGCAGCAGGCGCGGATCGGCGCGTTCAATGATGACGCGTTCAGTTGCAGGGCGGCGGACGGAACGTGCGTTCATGGGGCTTCTCCGGTGGACAATGCAACACAGCTTGGGCAAGGCCCTTCTCACAGGTTGCGACACCATTGACGGATCGCGCACGCTCAGTCGACCATGCTCAGGCAAAGCCCTTCTGAGCCCGCTCCCGCATGACTTCGATCCGCCCGCTCTGCGCCATGCTGTTGGCCCTGTCCCTGGCGGGCCCCGCCGTGGCCGCCAGTGAGCCGCCATCGCCCCGCGCCAGCACCCCGCGCGCGACCGACCCGGATGCGCCGATCGACCTGAAGCGCTTCATGGGCACTTGGTACGTGATCGGCCGCGTGCCGAACTTCATCGAACGTGGCCATGTGGCCAGCGTCAACGACTACGAACTGCGCGACGAGCACAAGGTCGGCATCACCTACCGCTACCGTGATGGCTTCGGCGAACCGCTGCAGGAAGTGCGTGCCCGCGCCAGCGTCGACCCGGACAGCGGCAACCACGGCTGGCGCACCTGGTTCTACCGCGTCGTGCCTACCCATTCGCGGGTGCTGGAAGTGGCACCGGATTACTCGTGGGCACTGATCGGTTACCCGGGCCGCGAGATGGCCTGGATCTTCTCGCGTACGCCGGACATGGACAAAGCCCTGTACAAGGAGCTGGCCGAACGCCTGCGTGACGAGTACGGGGTGAACACCGACAAGCTCAAGCGCGTGCCGCAGCACCCGGAGCAGGTCGGGAAGCTGGGTTACGAAGTACCGAACGTGCGTTGACCGCACGTGGGATTGCCGGCCAGCGGCCGGCACTACCCGAACGAGATGCCGGGCGCCGCCCGGCATTCTGTTATCTGCGGCTGTAATGCGCGACCAGGCGGTCGCCAAGCATCTGCAGCAGCTGCACCAGGATCAGCAGCAGGACCACGGTGACCAGCGCCACGTCGGTGTGCGAGCGCTGGTAGCCGTCGCGGAAGGCCAGGTCGCCAAGGCCACCGGAGCCGATCGCACCGCCCATCGCGGTGAAGCCGATCAGCGCGACGGTGGTGACCGTTGCGCCAGCGATCAGGCCCGGGCGCGCTTCCGGCAGCAGCACGCGGGTGACCAGCTGCCAGGTGGTGGCTCCCATCGCCTGGGTCGCTTCGATCACGCCACGGTCCACTTCGCGCAGTGCGGTCTCGACCAGGCGCGCGTAGAACGGCGCGGCACCGATGACCAGCGGCACGATCGCACCGCGTACACCCAGCGACGTCCCCATCAGGAACAGGGTGACCGGGATCAGCACGATCATCAGGATGATGAAGGGCACTGAACGCAGCAGGTTCACCACCAGCGCCAGCACGCCGTACGCAAATGGCCGGCGCTTCATCTGCGGTGCGCCGAACAGGTACAGCAGCACGCCCAGCGGCAGGCCGATGGCCAGGGTCAGCGGCAGCGAACCGAGCAGCATCAGCAGGGTGTCGATGGTGGCCTGGCCGATGTCGGCCCACTTGCCCGCGTCCAGGTGGCGGAAGAATCCGCCGGCAGTAGCGATGATCATCGACGCAGCTCCTCAACATGCACGCCGGCGGCCACGAATGCGGCCTGCGCGGCGGACTGGTCGCCGCCCACCAGGGCGACCACCAGCTGGCCATACGGGGTGTCCTTGATCCGGTCGATGCGACCGGACAGGATGTTGTAGTCAACCCCGGTCTCGCGCGCGACGCGGCCGAGCAGGGGTTCGTAGGTGTCGCCACCGAGGAAGGTCAGGCGCACGATGCGGCCACCGACGGCATCGAAATCGCGGTGCAGCGTGCCCTCGTCCACATGCTCCGATTCGCTGACGAAACGGCGCGTGGTCGGGTGCTGCGGGTGCAGGAACACCCGGGTGACCGGACCGGTTTCGACCATCTGGCCGGCATCGAGCACCGCAACGCGGTCGCAGACACGGCGGATCACGTCCATCTCGTGGGTGATCAGCACGATGGTCAGGCCCAGCTCGCGATTGATCTTCGACAGCAGCGACAGCACCGAAGCGGTGGTCTGCGGGTCGAGCGCACTGGTGGCCTCGTCGCACAGCAGGATCTGCGGGCGGGTCGCCAGCGCGCGGGCGATGCCGACGCGCTGTTTCTGGCCACCGGACAGCTGCGCCGGATACTTCTGCGCATGCGCTTCGAGGCCCACAGTCTGCAGCAGCTCGGCCACGCGCGCGTCGATCTCCGTCTTCGGCGTGCCGGCCAGTTCCAGTGGGAAGGCGACATTGCCGGCCACCGTGCGCGAGGACAGCAGGTTGAAGTGCTGGAAGATCATGCCGATGCGCCGGCGCAGCGCGCGCAGGCCGTCCGCGTCCAGCGCGGTGACATCCTCACCGCCGATCAGCAGCCGGCCACCACTGGGTTCTTCCAGGCGGTTGATCATGCGGATAAGTGTCGACTTGCCGGCGCCGGAATGGCCGATGATGCCGAACACCTCACCGGCCTCGATGGTCAGGTCCAACGGTTGCAGCGCGCTGACTTCGCGGCCGGCAACGGCATAGGATTTGTGCAGGCGCTGGAACTCGATCACGGGCGTGGCTCACCGGCTGGGTGACGGAAGGGGGCGTGCAGCCTACCAGCGCAGGCGGTCGCGCGCCCGCGCCATGGCCCAGAATGTTATTCCTTTTGGTTCTAAGAAACTGTCCCCGGTAGTGCCGGCCGCTGGCCGGCACCTGCAGCGGTCCCTCCGGCGCAAGGGGTTGCCGGCCAGCGGCCGGCACTACCCCCGGGCTCAGGGATGATCCAGCGGCTTCGGCGGTTCCTGCCGGTTTACCCGCTCGCGATGCAGCAGGTACAGCCCCGAGGCGACGATGATCGCCGCGCCCACCCAGGTATAGCCGTCCGGCAGCTGGCCCCAGAAGGCCAGATCCCAGCCGATCACCCAGACCAGGCCGCTGTACTCCAGCGGCGCGATCATCGAGGCCTCGCCCAGCTGGAAGGCCTTGGTCAGGGCAATCTGGCCCAGCGCCCCGGCCAGGCCCATGCCGGCAATCAAAGGCGCGTGTGCCAGCTGCAGCGGTACCCAGCCGGGAATGGCGAGCAGGCCGGCGCCGATGGCCATGATCACCAGGAACCAGACCACCATCGACTGCGAGGTATCGGTGCGGGTCAGCAGGCTGACCGTGATCGCCGCCACGGCATAGGCCGTTGCCGCCGCCAGCACCATCAGGCCGGGCACCGAAATGAAGCCATCCACGCCCGGCCGCAGCACCACCAGCACGCCCACCAGGCCAATGCCGATGGCGACCCAGCGCCGCGGCCCGACCCGCTCGCCCAGCAACGGCACCGACAGCGCGGCGATCAGCAGCGGGGCAACGAAGTAGATGGTGTAGGCGGTGGACAGCGGCAGGTCGCGCAGGGCGAACACGAAGCAGCCGATCATCGCCATGCCCAACGCGCCACGCAGCAGGTGCAGGCCCCAGCGCCGCGGCACCAGCGAACGTGGGCCGGCACTGACCAGCACCCACACCAGCACGAACGGCAACGAGGCCGCACCACGCAGGAAAGTCACTTCCAGGGTCGGATAGCTGGCCGACAGCTGCTTCATGCCAGCGTCCATCAGCGAGAAACAGGCGACCGCAGCGACCATCCAGGCCACCGCACGCGAAGGGGAGCGTTGCACGTTCATGGCCCATTATCGCCGACCGCACCGGATTGTAGGGCGGCCGCCGAGCATGGGCCGGGCTCCACAGAAAGCGGGCACGCGGGCCGGCACGATAGAATGATCGCCACTGAAACCTGCGGAGCATCGCCCATGCCTTCCTTCGACGTCGTGTCCGAAGTCGACACCCACGAGCTGACCAACGCCATCGACCAGGCCAACCGCGAACTGGCCACCCGCTTCGACTTCAAGGGCGTGGACGCAAAGTTCGAGCGCGACGGCGATGTCATCAATCAGTTCGCGCCGACCGAATTCCAGCTCAAGCAGATGAACGACATCCTGCGTGCTCGCCTGGCCGCGCGCGGCATCGACGTGCTCAGCCTGGAGTTCGGCGACATCGAGACCAACCTGGCCCAGGCCCGGCAGAAGATCACCGTCAAGCAGGGCATCGAGCAGAAGATCGCCAAGAAGATCGCGGCGGCCCTGAAGGACGCCAAGCTGAAGGTGGAAAGCCAGATCAACGGCGACAAGCTGCGCGTGCAGGGCAAGAAGCGCGATGACCTGCAGGACGCCATCGCCGTGCTCAAGGCCGGCAAGTTCGAGCTGCCGCTGCAGTTCAACAATTTCCGCGACTGAGCCACCTGCCGGGCATCGCCCGGCGCTGCCACCGACAGGTACGACGGCGCGTTGCCAGCGACGCGCCTACAATGTCGGCCCCGCCAGCCGACGTGCCCGCCATGACCGATTCCGACCTGTCCACCGATGACCCGATCGCCGCCACCCGCCTGTGGCTGGAGCGCATCGTCATCGGCCTGAACCTGTGCCCGTTCGCCAAGGCGGTATACGTGAAGGACCAGGTCCGCATCGTGCTCAGCGATGCGACCACGACAGAAGCGCTGGTTGAACAGCTGGCCGAGGAGCTGGTGCTGCTGCGCGACACGCCGGCCGAGCAGATCGACACGACGCTGATCGTGCATCCGCAGGTGCTGACCGATTTCCTCGACTACAACGACTTCCTCGACAACGCCGATGCGGCGATCGAGGCACTGGACCTGCAGGGGATCCTGCAGGTGGCCAGCTTCCATCCGGATTACCAGTTCGAGGGCGTGGCCGCCGACGACGCCAGCAACTACACCAACCGCGCGCCCTTCCCCACCCTGCACCTGCTGCGCGAAGACAGCGTGGCGCGCGCGGTGGATGTGTATCCGGACCCGGACGTGATCGTCGAGCGCAACATCCAGACCCTGGACCGCATCGGCGTGGACGGCTGGCGTCGTCGCCTGCGCGGCGAAGACCTGACGTGAGCACGGTGCCGCCGATTGCCGCATGGCCGGCCGCGCCACTGTCGGGCAAGGTGGTGCTGGTCACCGGCGGCGCCAACGGCATCGGTCGCGGTATTGCCCAGGCCGTGCTCGGTGCCGGCGGACGCGTGCTGATCGGCGACCTCGACAGGGAGGCCGGCCAGGCCTGCCTGGACGAATGGCAGCGCGGTGAGGATGCCGCGTTCCAGCGTTTGGACATCACCAACGAAGCCAGCGTGCGCGACTTCATCGCCGAGGCGCTGCAGCGTTTCGGCCACATCGACGGGCTGGTCAACAATGCCGGCATCGCCGGGCCGCACGGCACGCGGCTGCAGGACATGGACTGGCACGAATGGCAACGCCGGCTGTCGTCGCTGCATGGCGCCTTCCTGTGCAGCAAGCACGCGCTGCCGGCGCTGACGGACAGTGCTGCGGGCGCGATCATCAACATCGCCTCCACCCGCGCCTGGCAATCCGAAGCGCACAGCGAGGCCTATGCGGCGGCCAAGGGTGGCCTGGTGGCCTTCACCCATGCGCTGGCGATCAGCGCCGGCCCGGCGGTGCGGGTGAACAGCATCAGCCCCGGCTGGGTCGGTACCACTGCGTGGCAGGCACCCTCACGGCGCCATGAACCAGAGTACTCGGCCATCGACCACGCACAGCATCCGGTCGGCCGGGTCGGCCGCCCTGAAGATATCGGTGCACTGGCGGTGTACCTGCTGTCGTCGCTGTCCGGTTTCAGCACCGGCCAGGACTTCATCGTCGACGGCGGCATGACCCGGAAGATGATCTACGCCGAATGACGGGTCTTCGGTGGTGCCGGCCGCTGGCCGGCATTCCGGTAGATCCACGCCATGCGTGGATGGCGGTGAAGTGCCAACCAGGGTTGGCACCCACCACAACGGTTTACGCCATGCCCGAGTGGCGCAGCAGCGCGTCGATCTGCGGCGCGCGCCCACGGAAGGCCTTGAAGTTCTCCGCCGCCGGGCGGCTGCCACCGCGCGACAGGATCTCATCGCGGAAGCGTGCACCGGTCTCGGCCAGTGCCTGCGGCGCTTCCTCGAACGCCGCATAGGCGTCGGCACTGAGCACTTCGGCCCACTTGTAGCTGTAGTAACCGGCGGCGTAACCGCCTGCGAAGATATGGCTGAACTGGTGCGGGAAGCGGTTCCAGGCCGGCGGATGGTTCACCGCCACCTCCGCACGCACGCGATCGAGCAGCGCCAGCACGCTGTCCTGCGCCGGTTCGAACTGGCTGTGCAACAGCATGTCGAACAGGCCGAACTCAAGCTGGCGCACCGTGGCCATGCCGCTGTGGAAGTTGCGCGCGGCCAGCATGCGCTCGTACAGCGCGCGCGGCAGCGGTTCGCCCGTGTCCACGTGCGCGGTCATGGCCTGCAGGTGCTCCCACTCCCAGCAGAAGTTCTCCATGAACTGGCTGGGCAGTTCCACTGCATCCCATTCCACGCCATTGATGCCGGCCACGCCCAGCTCACCGATGCGGGTCAGCAGCTGGTGCAGGCCATGGCCCATCTCATGGAACAGCGTGGTCACTTCGTTGTGGCTGAAGGTGGCCGGCTTGCCATTGGCACCGCAGCCGAAGTTGCACACCAGGTAGACCAGCGGCGTCTGCACGCTGCCGTCCGCGCGCACGCGACGGTTACGGCAATCGTCCATCCACGCGCCGCCACGCTTGCCCTCGCGCGCATACAGGTCCAGATAGAACTGGCCGACCAGCGCGCCCTGTGCATCGACCAGACGGAAGAAGCGCACGTCGTCATGCCACACCGGTGCGCTGTCCTCCTGCACGCGCAGGCCGTACAGCTGCTCGATCACCGAGAACAGGCCGCCCAGCACCTTCGGTTCGGTGAAGTACTGCTTCACTTCCTGTTCGGAATAGCTGTAACGGGCCTGCTTCAGGCGGTCGGCGGCGAACGCCAGGTCCCAGGCCTGCAGGCTGTCGATGCCCAGCTGCTCGCGTGCGAACTGCTCCAGGTCGGCCCGGTCCCTGGCCGCGAACGGCTTGGCGCGCGCGGCCAGGTCACGCAGGAAACCCAGCACTTCGGCCGGGTCCTGCGCCATCTTGGTCGCTACCGAATAATCGCCATACGAATCGAAGCCGAGCAGCGCGGCCAGTTCAGCGCGCAGGGCGAGGATCCGATCGATGTTGCCGCTGTTGTCCAGGGACTCATCGCCGAATTCGGACGCACGCTGTGCGCTGGCGCGGTACAGGATCTCGCGCAGGTCGCGGTCCTCACCCCAGGTCTGCACCGGCAGGTAGCACGGCATCTGCAGGGTCAGTTTCCAGCCGGCCTTGCCGTCCTTCTGTGCTGCGGCATGTGCGGCGGCCTTCACGTCTTCCGGCAGGCCCTTCAGCCGCGCTTCGTCCTCGATGATCAGCGACCAGGCATCGGTAGCGTCGAGCACGTTCTGCGAGAACTTCGCCGACAGCGCCGACAGTTCTTCCTTGATCGCCGCGAAGCGCTGCTGCGCCTCCGGCGCCAGCTCGGCACCACCGAGGCGGAAATCGCGCAGGGTGTTGTCCAGCACCTTGCGCTGGGCCGCGTCGAAGCGCGCCGCCTCGGCACTGGCGGCCAGCGTCTGGTACTGCCGGTACAACGCCAGGTTCTGGCCCAGCGCGCTGGCGAAGCGGGTCACCCGCGGCAGGTTGCTGTTGTAGGCCTCACGCAGTTCCGGGGTGTTGACCACGCCCTGCAGGTGGCCGACCAGACCCCAGGCGCGCCATAGGCGCTCGGTGGCGTCATCCAGCGGGGCAACGAAGGTCTGCCAGGTGACCGGCTGCACCTGCTCGGCGGCGCTGACGGCGGCTTCGGCCTCGGCCAGCAGCACGTCCAGCGCCGGCGCCACGTGCTCGGGGCGGATGGCCTCGAAGCGCGGCAGGCCGGAAAAATCGAGCAGGGGGTTGGCAACGGTCACGGCAGATCTCCAGGGTACGGGCCCGGCAGGCGGGCAGCATGCAGGATATGGCGCTGGCAGGCGGGGCTGACAAGGGGGCACGGCCCGGCATTCACGTCGGCCTTACGGTCGCGCACCGAAGCTCTGGCTGCGGGGGAGTCCGCAGCGGTACGCACCGAACGAGGCCCTACATGGAAGGTCTGGCTGCAGTTGCATCCGCCTCACCGGCCCGGTCACTGGCATTGTCCGCCAGCCCGGCCGAACTGACCTGGATCGCCGCATTGTGCGATGCCGGCGACGATGCCCAGCGTCACCTGCATCAACTGCAGGCAGTGCTGCAGCAGGGCGGCACGTTCAACGACGCCCAGGAGTGGTACCCGTTCGAGGTGATCGAACGCGGCGCCAGCCAACTGCGGCTGGGCCATGAGCGCGAGTTCGTGATCTGCGTGCTGCTGTGGCTGCAGGCGCTGGCCCAGGGCCGAGCGAGCATCCTGGACCCGAGCCTGCATCTGGATGATCGCGCGATGGACATCGAGGCCTTGCCCGATGCACTGCGCGACGCGGTGCTGGACGCGTTCACTGCAGCGGGATATTGAGCCGCCCCGGCGACCGGGTAGAGTCGACTGTTAGTCGACTTTCGCGCGCAGCGCGGGATTTTCGTGACCTGAACCTGGAGCAGTCGACTAACTGTGTAAACCCACCACGTTGTTCAGCAGGACTCTGGAAATAGGTGGCTGGCCACCGATCCCCATGTGAGGGCGGTGCCAGTTGTAGTGGTGCAGCCATTGGGTCAGCACGGAATTGCGCTGGTCC